>JBATVK010000064.1:0-9545 GCA_049671725.1 Acidobacteriaceae bacterium | reverse complement strand
GCGCCCGAGCGCGAGCAGATCAACCAGGTGCCCAGCGGCGCGGCGGGGGCGCAGGTGCAGACCGGCGCCAATGCCAGCGGAAAGCCCAGGAAGAAAGTGCCGTTCGACAAGAAGGACGAGTCGTCGAGCAAGCACAAAAAGAAGAAGGGCGTCGACAAGCTGAACCCGTTCTAAGAGCAGCTAAGAAGCGGTTAGCGAAGAGGCGGTCCGGTAAGGGGCGGTCAGCTAAAGTGTGGCCACTCCCGGCGACCGCAAAAACCAGTGGCTTACGAACAGAAGGGCTGCCCATCCAGGGCGGCCTTTCTGCTGTGGACGGCGCTTCGTCGCCGAACGGAAACGTTATATCGTGAAGAGTTACATGTCCCCGCACCGGAAAGACACTACGGAAGCCGCGCCGACTCGGAATCCAGCCATGGACGCCCCGGATCAACACCGCGAACTGCCCAAAGCCTACGATCCCACGGCTATTGAGGATCGCTGGGCCGCGGCGTGGGTGCGCGAGCGCCTGTTCCACGTGGAGACGCCGGACGCCGCCGCGATCGAGAAGCTGCGCGCGGCAGGCCACGACGTCTTTACCATCCTGCTGCCGCCGCCCAATGTAACCGGCCGCCTGCACATGGGCCACATGCTGAACCAGACAGAGATGGACATCCTGATGCGCTGGCGGCGCATGCGCGGCGACCTGGCTCTGTGGCTGCCCGGCACGGACCACGCGAGCATCGCGACGCAGATGATGGTGGAGCGGCAACTGGCGGAAGAAGGCAAGAAGCGCCAGGACATGGGCCGCGAAGCGTTCGTAGAGCGGGCGTGGGAGTGGAAACGCCACTACGGCGGCGCCATCCTGGAGCAGATGAAGCGGCTGGGCGCCAGCGTGGACTGGTCGCGCGAGTACTTCACCATGGACGAGCATTTGTCGGTCGCCGTGCGTGAGGCCTTTGTGCGGCTGTACGAGCAGGGGCTGATCTATCGCGGGGCCTACATCGTGAACTGGTGCCCGCGCTGCCAGACCGCGATCAGCGACCTGGAAGTGGCGCACGAGGAGCAGCACGGCAAACTGTGGGAGATCCGGTATCCCATCGTCGGTTCGCCGGGAGAATTTCTCACCGTGGCGACAACGCGGCCGGAGACGATGCTGGGCGACGTTGCGGTGGCCGTGAATCCGCTGGACGAGCGTTACCACCACCTGATCGGCAAAACACTGCAACTGCCGCTGACCGGCCGGACGATCCCGGTGATCGCGGACGAGTGGGTGAAGTCGGATTTCGGAACCGGTGCGGTGAAGGTGACGCCGGCGCACGACGCGAACGACTTCGCGATTGGACAGCGGCACGGGCTGCCGCAAATCACCGTGATGGACGAGACGGCGCACATGAACGCCGAAGCCGGAGCGTACGCGGGGCTGGATCGTTATGCGGCTCGCAAACGCGTGCTGGAGGATCTGGAAGCGCAGGGGCTGCTGGGCGCGATGCGCGAGCACGTGAACACCATCGGCAAGTGCGACCGATGCAAGACTATCGTGGAGCCTCGGCTCTCGACCCAGTGGTTCGTGGCCGTCAATCAGTCGCCGAAGCAAGGCGGCGACTCGATGGCGGAGCTGGCGCGTCAGGCGGTGCGCAAGGGCAATCTGCGGATTGCTCCGGAGCAGTATTCGAAGGTGTACCTGAACTGGATGGATAACCTCTACGACTGGTGCATCTCGCGGCAGTTGTGGTGGGGGCACCGGATTCCGGCGTGGCACTGCGCGTCGTGCCGGCAGATCACCGTAGCGCGCCAGGATCCCGATCGGTGCGCTCACTGCGGCAGGGCGGAGATCGCGCAGGATGTCGACGTGCTGGACACGTGGTTCTCGTCAGGGCTGCTGCCGGTGAGCGTCTTCGGATGGCCGCGGCACGAGTGGGATTTCGACGTGTTCTACCCGACGCAGCTACTGGTGACGGGATTCGACATCCTGTTTCTCTGGGTTTCACGGATGATTATGCTGGGCTGCTGGTTCAGCAAGGATGTCCCGCTGGCCGACGGATCGAAGCGTTCTGCCCAGGACACGGTACCGTTCCGCGAGGTGTACATCCACGCGCTGGTGCGCGATGCCGAGCGGCAGAAGATGTCGAAGACCAAGGGCAACGTGATCGATCCGATCCATATTGTGGAGCAGTATGGGACAGACGCGGTGCGGTTCACACTGGCGTCGATGGCGTCGCCGGGAACGGACATCGCGTTTAGCGAGGCGCGGACGGAGGGGTATCGCGCGTTCGCGAACAAGATCTGGAACGCGGCGCGGTTCATCCTGATGAATGTGGAGAAAGCGCGCGAGGCGGGGATTGCGGTGGATCGCGGCGCGCTTGGGCAGATGCCTGTCGCCGGAGACAGCGATCCGATTGAGTCGCGATGGATCGTCGCCGAGCTGAGCCATGCGGCGCAGGAAGTCGACGAGGCGCTGGCTGCCTACCGCTTCGACGATGCGGCGAATGCGGTTTACCAGTTTTTCTGGGGCGATTTCTGCGACTGGTATCTGGAGATCGTCAAGCTGCGGCTGGATTTCAGCGAGAGCGGGGATCGGCGTGCGGCGCAGGCCGCGCTGACCACGCTGCTGCAGACGTTTGAAACGGCATTGCGTCTGCTCTCGCCGTTTATGCCGTTCATCACCGAGGAGCTGTGGCACGCGCTGTACGAGGGTGAGGCGCCGGCGAAGTCGATTGCGCTGACGCGGTATCCGCGGGGAGAAAAGCACGTCGATGATGTGGCGGAAATAGATTTCGCGTTGCTGCAGGAACTGATCGTCGCAGTACGCGCGCTGCGCAAGGACGTCGGCGTGGAAGAGAAGCTGAGCGTGCCGATCCGGGTGCGGGCGACGAAGGACGGGCTTCCATTCGGCGAAAACCTCGAGATGATCCAGCGGCTCGCGCGCGTCTCGACAATGGAACAGACGAGTGGGACGCTTACGGGAGCCGGGATCCGTTCCACGCCCAACTTCGACGTGCAGGTGGTGTACGAGAAGCAGGTCGATGTGGCTGCGGAGCGGGAGCGCCTGACGAAAGAGCTGGCCAGGCAGGAGAAGATTCTGGCGTCGGCCGAAAAGCAGCTGAATAATCCTGCTTTTCTTGGGAAGGCTCCTGCGCATATTGTGGAAGGTTTGAGGAAACAGGAGGCCGAGGCGCGCGGGCTGCTGGAAAAGACGCGCCGAGCTCTCGAGGAGCTGGGATAGATCGCCATGGAATGGAAGAGCCGGCGGATTGAGGCCATTCTGGAGCAGGCGCTGGTGGAAGACCGCGCCACCAGCGACGTAACCACGGCGCTGACGGTCGATCCCGCGTTGCGCGCGGCGGCAACCATCATCGCCAAAGAGGAGTGCGTGCTCTCGGGAGTGGGCTGCATCCCGCGCTTCCTGGAGATTTTCGCGCGGCTGGATACCCGCAGCAGCGGACGGTTCGAAGTGGTGAGCCATCCGGAGATTTTCGACGGTGTGCGGCTGCGCAAGGGCCAGGCCATTGCGGTCATCCGCCACAATGCGCGGGTGATTCTGGCGTGCGAGCGGGTGATCCTGAACCTGCTGCAGCGGATGAGCGGCATCGCGACCGTGACGCGGCGCTACGTCGACGAGGTGGAAGAGACGGGCGCGAAGATTCTGGACACGCGGAAGACGGTCCCGGGGCTGCGCCTCCTCGACAAGTACGCGGTGCGCTGCGGCGGCGGCGAGAATCACCGCCTGGATCTGTCGGACGGGATTCTGATCAAGAACAACCACATCTCGCTGGGCGGCGGCATCGTGCACGTGCTGGAGCGCGCGCGGGAGCGGCGCAAGCCGGGGCAGACCATCGACATTGAAGTGCGGACGATGGACGAGCTGAACCTGGCGCTGGACCACGGCGCCGAGTCGCTGCTGCTGGACAACATGACGCCCGCCGAGGTGAAGAAAGCAGTGGCGCTGGTGCAGGAGCGGGGATTCGATATTCCGGTGGAAGCTTCGGGCGGGATCACGCTGGAGAATGTGCGTAAGTACGCGCTGGCTGGGCCGGATTACATTTCGGTGGGTGCGCTCACGCACTCCGCGCCGGCCGTGGACCTCTCCATGCGGATCACCGCGGAGCTGTATTGAAGACAGAGATCAGAGATCGGCAATCGGCGATCAGCGATCCCTACGACCTCGACTCGCTGGAGGCGGCGCTCCAGGGAACGCGCTTCGCGGGCAAGCTGCATTACTTCCCATCCATCGAGTCGACGAACACGCACGCGATGCAGCAGGCGGAGCGCGGCGCTCCGGACGGCAGCGTCTACCTGACGGATGCGCAGACGGCGGGGCGCGGACGCAGCGCGCACACGTGGGAGTCTCCGGCGGGGTCGGGGCTGTACGGGAGCGTTCTGCTGCGGCCGCAGATTGCTCCGGCGGATATTTTGTGGCTCTCGCTGGCCGCGGGGCTGGCGGTGCAGCAGGCGGTTCGCAAAGGAACCACGCTCGAAGCCGACCTGCGCTGGCCGAACGATTTGCTGCTGGGGCGTAAGAAATTCTGCGGCATACTGACGGAACTGAATGCGGAGGTGACGCGGGTGCGGCACGCCGTGGTGGGCATCGGCATCAATGTGCATCAGCCGCAGTTTCCTGAGGAGCTGCGCGCAATTGCCACCTCGCTGCTGATCGAAACGGGGCGTGAGTGGCCGCGGCAGGAGCTGCTGGTGGCCTTGCTACAATCGCTGGATGACGAAGCCGCTGCGCTGGTTCGCTCGCCGGAACGCGCGGCGCAGAGTATCCGCGAGCGGCTGGAAGCGGGGTCCTCGTGGATCCGCGGCAAGCGCGTGCGCGTGGACGAAAACGATGGATTTTCCGGCGTAACGGAGGGCCTGGATGCGCGCGGATTTCTGCGCGTGCGCACGGCCGACGGTCTGCGCACGGTGCTCTCCGGCGGCGTGCGGGAAGCCTGAACGAATGGAGATGCCATGCTGCTGGTGCTGAACGTGAACAACACCAATACGGTGATCGCGCTGTACGCGGTGACGCCGGAGGGCACGACCGACGGGCTGCGCGCGACCTGGCGCATCAGCACGCGGCAGGGGCAGACGGCGGACGAGTACGGCATCCTGGTCCGCAGCCTGCTCCAGAGCGAGGGTGTGGAGAGCGGCGCAATTCGGGGCATCGTCATCGCGTCGGTGGTGCCGCCGATTGACTGGATCCTGCGGCAGTTCTGCGAGCGGTATTTCAACCACAAGCCCCTCTTCCTCTCACCGGGAGTCAAGACGGGACTGCCGATTCTGACCGATAATCCCGGCGAAGTGGGCGCGGATCGCGTGGCGAATTGCGTGGGCGCGTTTCATCTGTACGGCGGCCCGACCATCGTGGTGGACCTGGGAACGGCGACCAACTTCGACGTGGTGTCGCGTAAGGGAGAATTTCTGGGCGGAGCGATTGCGCCGGGACTGAATATATCCGCGGAAGCGCTGTTTGCGCGGGCGGCGCGGCTGCCGCGCGTGGAGATTCGCAAGCCGGAGAAGATTATCGGGACGAACACGGTGGACAACCTGCAGATCGGGCTGTTCTGGGGGCATATCGGGCTGGTGGATTCGATTCTGGAGCGGATGATTGCCGAGCTGGGCACGGACACGAAGTGTGTGGCGACGGGCGGCCTGGCGCACCTGATCGCGCGCGAGTCGAAATACATCACGGAAGTGAACGAGATGCTGACGCTCGAGGGGCTGCGGCTGATCTATGACCGCAATCGCGCCGTGCGCAGCCAGGCGGAAACCGCGAAGACACGCGCGTAACGCTCGTGGAAAACTACTTTAACTACTTTACGGAGATCGAGGAGCGCTTCCAGCAGCGGCGGGGCTCGATTCTGCTGCTGTCCACGCTGGACTGGGCGCTGATCGAGACGTGGCGCGAAGCGGGCATTCCGCTGGAGGCGGTGCTGCGCGGGATCGACGCGGCGTTCGATCGCTACGACGCGCGCAAGGCGAAGTCGCGCGTGAAGCGCATCAACGGCCTGGCGTGGTGTGCGCAGGAAGTGATGACGGCGGCCGAAGAGCTGGCCGAAGCGATGGTGGGCGCGGCCAAACCGCAGGCCGATGCGGCGCGCGCGGGCCTGGAGCAGGAACGCGTCGCCGCCCATCTGAACGAGGCCGCGGCAAAGCTGAGGGGGGCAAAGCTGACGGGGCTGCCCGCGCAGACGGCGGCAGAGATTGCGGAGCGGCTGGAGACGCTGGCGCAACAAGCGCGCGAACAGGCACCAAATCTGGAAGAACTGGAGCGCACGCTGACGGTGCTCGAAGAAAAGCTGCTGACCGCGCTGGTGGCGACGGCTCCTGAGGCGGAACTGGCAGCGCTGCGCGAACAGAGCGAGAGGGAGCTTGCGCCCTACCGGAGACGCATGCAGGCTCTGCAGATTCGGCAGATCGAGCAGCAATTTCTGCACAAGCGGCTGCTGGAGCAGCACGATCTGCCGCGCCTGAGCCTGTTCTATATGAGGCAGGAGTGAAGCTGCGCGTCGAAAAGATGATTTATGGCGGCGCGGGACTGGCGCGCGTCGATGGGAAAGCCGTCTTTGTGCCCTTCGCGCTGCCGGGCGAAACGGTGGAGGCTCGCGTGGCCGAGGAGAAGCGCGGCTATGCCACGGCTGAGATCGAGATCGTGACTGAGCCGAGCGCGGCGCGCGTTGCCCCTCCATGTCCGTATTTCGGCGCGTGCGGCGGCTGCCAATACCAACACGCGAATTATGCCGCGCAGGTGGAGATAAAGAAAGCGATCCTGCGCGAGACGGTGGAGCGGGCGCGGATTCGCGAGATTCCGGAGATTGCGGCGGTGACGAGCGAGCCGTTCGGCTATCGGAACCGGGTGCGGCTGCATGTGCAACGGGATCCGTTCGCGCTGTGCTACAAACGGCGCAACTCGAATGTGAACCTGCCGGTGGCGGAGTGTCCCATTGCGGCGCCGGCGCTCGGGCGCGCGATGGCTGCGCTCCATCGGGAGGGCGATGCGCTGGCGCTGGCGGAGTGGACGCGGTCCATCGAGCTGTTCACCAACGAGGATGAGTCGGCGCTGCTGGTTGCGTTTTGGACGGAGCGCGATGCTGATGACGCGAAACGCGCGCTGGCGAAGATTTGGCCGAAGCTGCTTGGCCTGCTGCCGGAAGCTGTAGGCGCTGGCGTCTTCCTGGTGGAGCGGGGACAGCGGGCCAGCCGGCTGGTGGGGCATGCGGGCGAAGAGTCGCTGCGGTATCGGGTTGGAGGGCATGAGTATCGCGTGAGTTTGGGCTCATTTTTCCAGGCAAGCCGGTTTGCGCTGGAGGCGCTGGTCCGGCTTGCGGTGGGAGGCGAGAGCGGCAGGCGCGCATGGGATTTGTATGCTGGCGTGGGGCTCTTTTCTGTGCCACTGGCTGAGACGTTCGACGAGGTGACCGCGGTCGAAGTGGCGGCGAGCTCGGTGCGCGATTTGCGCGAGAATCTGCGTGGCGCGGGACGGGAGCGCCGGCATCGCGTCGTGGCTGCGGAGACAGCGACATTTCTGCGCCAGGCGGTGGAGCGGCGGGAGACCGCGCCCGATCTGGTGGTCGTTGACCCGCCTCGCGACGGGCTGGGAGCGGCGGTTACGTCGTTTTTGGGAAAGTTGCGGCCCCCGCGCATTACTTACGTTTCGTGCGACCCCGCAACGTTGAGCCGCGACCTCGCTGCGTTGCTAGAATCCGGCTATCGTCTCGCCGCCCTGCAACTGGTGGACCTGTTTCCACAGACTTTTCATCTGGAAAGCGTCGCGCATCTGACGCTGGGATAGCGACTCCTGAGCGCGCCGGGCGACAAGGGCCATGGCCGCTGCAACCATCCCGCAAACATCCGGACTTCCGGCGCAAGCGCCGGTGAAAGCTTCGTCGCGTGCGGCTTTGATCGTGCGCGCTCCCGCGCTGTTCGCGGCGATCTGCTTTGCGGCGGGTGTGCTGGCAGCGAAATTCGTCTGGGCGCAGCCGGGGCAATTGTTGATCGCGATCCTCCTGCTCTTCGCGACAACTTTGGTTGCCATGTTTCGCGCAGAACGCGTGGCCCTCGGCGCAGCGGCGGTGCTCTGTGCGCTGCTGGGAGGATTTTGTGCCGAGACACAGCCGCATCCGCCCCCGAATACTCCGCTGTCGCGCATCGCATGGGCGACACCGACGCCGACTCCGGCGACCCGCCGTGAGGGAATCGCGACAACCCACGCGATCGAGGGCACGATCGTGCGCGTTTCCCCGGTGCGTGGGATGGAAACGCTCGCGCCGTATTCCGACAAGGTGCGCGAAGAGCAGAGCCAGCAGCTCGATGTGCGCGTGGTCTCGGTGGATGGGCAGCGGCTGCCCGCGGCGGAGGGTCTGCGGCTGACGTTGTATGCGGGCGCGGGAACGGCTTTCCCTGGTCTGCGCTGCGGTGAAGCGCTGCGCGGCGACGCGGAGATGCACACGGAGGAAAGGTTTCTCGATCCAGGCGTGTGGGATGCGGGAGCGTGGCTGCGGCAGCAGGGGATCAGCGCGCTGGGCAGCGCTCATCTCGAAAATGTGACAGCAACTGCGACAAATCAGCAGCCCGGCTTCTGGTGCCGGCTGCACAGCCTGCAACAAGCCGCGAGCGAACGCGTGATGGAGTTCGCCGACGGGCCGGCGCCGTCATGGATTCCCACAGCGCTGCGGCTGACGCACGACGATGCGGCGATGCTGACCGCCATGCTGACCGGCGACCGCACCCTGCTGGGGCGGCGGCTGCGTGCGGGCTTTGAGCGCACCGGCTCGTTTCACCTGCTGGTGGTATCCGGGATGCACCTGGCAATCTTTTCCGGCGTGGTGTTCTGGATCGCGCGGCGATTGCGGCTGCCGCGTGCCGGCGCGTCGCTGGCTACCATCCTGCTGTCCCTCGCCTATGCGCTGTTCACCGGTTTCGGACAGCCGGTGCAGCGCGCGTTCTGGATGGTGACGCTGTATCTGGTGGGGCGGATGCTGTGGCGCGAGCGGCGGCCGATGAATGCGATCGGCTTTGCGGCGCTGGTGATGCTGGCGGTGAATCCAGCGGCACTGTTCGAGGCTGGACTGCAGATGACGCTGCTCTCGGTGTTTGCGGTTGCCGGGATTGCCGTGCCGGTTGCGGAGCGGACCTTCGGGCCGTATCTGCGGGCCACGCGGAATCTATGGTTGGTGCCGATGGATCCCACACTGCCGCCCGGGGCCGCGCAGTTTCGGGTGTACCTGCGCGCGTGGGTGGAGTTGCTGCGCCCGTTGACGGGGACGCGGATCGCGTACGGAGTGTTTCCGCGCGCGATCCGGTTCTCGCTCCTCATTCTGGAGCTGCTGACGACGTCGCTGGCCATTGAATTGATGATGACCCTGCCGATGGCGGTGTATTTCCATCGCATCACCGCCGTGGCGCTGCCAGTGAATATCCTGATCGTTCCGCTGCTCGGCATCCTGCTGCCGCTGGCTCTGGCTACGCTGGCGCTGGTGCTGCTGGCGCCGAAGATCGCGCTGGCGCCTGCCATGGCGCTGGCGCTGCTGCTGCACGGCGTCAGCGGCCTGGTGCATGCGTTTGGCGCGATGCGGCTGGGGGAC
>JBATVK010000063.1:0-3146 GCA_049671725.1 Acidobacteriaceae bacterium | reverse complement strand
CTTCTTCTGGCCGGATGCCTGCGTCCACCCATGTCACGAGAACATGGTAGAGCAAGTCTGCGCTCTCTCCGATCACACCCGCCCGGTTGCCCGCGAGGGCTTCGATGAGGCACTCGATGGCCTCTTCCCCGAGCTTCTGGGCGACCCGCGGTGTTCCCCTCGCCAGCAGTCGCGCGGAGTGGCTCAGTTCGGCATCGGCCCCCTTGCGGCTCTCGATGAGGCACCATAACCGGTTGAGTACCTCCGGGCTTCCATGGAGTGTGACGGACGGCGGAAGTGGCAAAGGGCCGGCAGGTCCTGTCCGGTCCGGCAGAGCAGCACAGCCAGGGTCGATGCCGCTCGCGGGCCTCCGTTTTCTCTCGGTCTTCGTTCGCACCCGCAGCTTCTTTCCCGGCGCCTTGGGGAGTGCGCTTTTCTTCTTCGGCGATTTTGTCATCAGATATCTCCGCGACCGGCATGACGAATCGCTCATTCAGGGTCGTAGAATGGTCGCGATCAGGCGTCCTGGCGCAGCCGGCTGGATAGCAGTTCGCCCTTCTCCTCGAGCGCGGGATATGCGGCCGCCGCCACGAGGTGCGAGTTGATCGCCTTGAGGTCCCGCAATGCGTCGAGGTGCAGGGCGCTGGTCTCCGCTGTCTCCGGCCGCCCGGACCGGAGTCGCGCGAAGTGCGAAGCCGTCGCTTCGGACTCCAGGTTGCGGAATGCCTCCTTCTCGGAGGCCAGGAGGCGGGCAGCCCGCTCGTCCCCGGTCATGAACACCGACGCGGCCGCCGGTGCGTTCGCAATCAGCCGATCGATCATCCCGAGCAGTTCAACCTCCCCCTCCTTGGAGAACGCAAGCCCTCGCTTGATCTTCTTGCTCACGAGCGTCAGCAGGCCACGGTCCACGATGTCGCCGGCCTGCTCGAGGTTCGTCGCGAACGTCAGAATCTCCGTGATCCGGCGGCGATCGGAGTCGTTCAGCGAATCAGGTTCGAGCGATGTCAGATACACCTTGATCGCGGCGTTGAGCTTGTCGAGCACGTCGTCCATCCGCTTGACCTCGCCGACCTGGCGGCGGTCGCCTGTCTCGAGGACGACGCGCAGTCCGCGAAGCATAGCATCCAGGACGTCCGCAAGACGGAGCGCCTCGCGTGCGGCGGCTGCAACCGCGATCACGGGCGCTTCGCGGGCGGCAGGCTCAAGATACTTCGGCCGTCAGGGATCGCCCTGATCGGCCCGTCCCGGTAGCCACCGCCGCACCAGGCCTGCGTACAGCTTCAGCAGCGGGAAGAAAGCGGCTGCCAGAACGAGATTGAAGGCGGTGTGGAAATCGGCGACCGCTCGCGCGCTGTTTGGTTCGACGGCGATCAGCCGCGGACCAATATACGGCAGCGCCGCCAGGGCGAGCCCCACGCCCACGACGCGGTTCAGCAGATTGCCGAGCGGCAGCCGCTTGGAGGCGGGATCACCGTCCGTCGTACCCTCGAGCAGCGGATTAATGGCGGTGCCGAGATTGGCGCCGAGCACCAGCGCGAAAGCCGCTTCGGGCGGTACCGCACCCTCGGCCGCGAAGGACATGACCAGCAGCACGATCGCGACGCTGGAATGAGCCGCCCAGGTCAGTCCGGCCACCAGGACCACGTCGAGCAGGGGCTGCGTCGCAACCGCGCGTAGGAACAGCTTGAGGCCCGGGGCCTCCTCGTAGGGTGCGAGCAGCGCGACGAACTGGTGCAGCGCAATCATGATCAGCCCGAGGCCGATCAGCACGCGCCCGAAATCGCGCGGACCGGCGGACGCCTTGCGGAACATCAGGACACCGGCCAGAATCAATACGGGCGCCACTGCCGCAACGTTGAACGACAGCACCTGCACGATCAGCGTCGTGCCCACATTGGCGCCCAGCATGACGGCCAGAGCAGGAACCAGATCAACCAGGCCGCCGGCCGCAAAGCCCGTGACCATCAGACCGGTGGCCGTGCTGCTTTGCAGGACGGCGGTCACACTTATCCCGGCGAGGAACGCCCTGAAGCGATTGCGGAGTGCACCCGTTAGAAAGCTGCGGAGCTTCGCTCCGAAAGCACGCTGCACGCCTGTCTGCACCATACGGACGCCCCAGAGAAGGAGCGCCACGAATCCGGCAAGGTCCGCCAGGGTGAGGGGAAAATTCATCAGCCTGCTCCTTGCGGTTTCGTACCCGGCAACAATGCGGAGCTGGCTGTGACCAGGTTGTAGCTCCCTGCGCCCGACCTGGCGGCCTGCTCGTTCGGTGACAAAAGTGCTACAGAACGATTACCGCCAAGCGCGGCTACATGGCGCTCGTCTCCCTGATTCCAAATGAACATCTGTCCACTAATCATGGCGAGCCCATCCAATCTGGGTCAGCCCGCCGGACCATCGCGTCCTGGCCCTTCCCCCGGAACCGCCACCAGCTTCCCGGCCGGCAAGAGCGCGGCCACCGGATCGCCCGGCGCGAATATTCCCGAATCGCTCCGCACCTGCGCCTTGAGGCGCAGGCCCGGCAGGTGTTCGAGCACATACTCGATGTGGTCGCCCATGAAGGCGAGGGCAGCGACGCGACAGAGAAGCCGGTTCTCTCCCGGCTCCGCGACCGGTCTCAGTGCCACATCACCGGCGTGGATGAAGGCGATCGCCGGGCCGGAGATGCCGCGTGGGTCGGCCGGGCGCAGGACTGCCTCGCCCGTGCGCAGGCGCGCGGAGCCGGCTTCGATGTCGACCGGGATGGCATTCGCGTACCCGACGAATCCCGCGACGAAGCTGCTAGCGGGCTGGCGATGAATTATCTCCGGCGTGCCGAACTGGACGATCCGCCCGCTCTGCATCACGGCGATCCGGTCCGAAAGCGCCAGCGCCTCGCGCTGGTCGTGAGTCACGTAGACGGCCGTGATCTCGAGCCGGTGCGTGACCTCCCCGATCTCGAAGCGCAGCTCCTCGCGCAGGCTCGCATCGAGGTTGGAAAGCGGCTCGTCGAGCAGCAGGATACGCGGGCGATAGACAATGGCGCGCGCGAGTCCAACGCGCTGCTGCTGTCCGCCGGAGAGCTGGCGCGGGTACCGAAATGGACCGTTCCTTAGTTCGGGCCTATCTGGCGACACAGCTGTGGCCGTAACGCTCAACGCACTAGATCCAGGGCGACATCTAAGACG
>JBATVK010000062.1:0-21495 GCA_049671725.1 Acidobacteriaceae bacterium | reverse complement strand
GCTCAGCGCCGTGCACAGCACTGGACGCCCGCGCCGCCCGGCGCAGCGCGCCACCCGCACCAGCGTCTCCGCCAGCAGCAGGCCTCGCTCCACGTCGCCCTGAGCCGCATCGTCATCCGCCACGCAGTCCGCCGCGATCTGCCAGTGCTGCATCCAGCCCGAACCCGGCAGCTGCGGCACAAAACTCAGCGCCAGCAGCTTCCAGTTATCTCTGTGCTGCGCGTGCGCGCGCTCGTGCTCGAACGCCACCTGCAGCGCTTCCTCGCCCAGCCCATCGCGTTCCAGCAGCTTGCGCGATACCAGAATCGCCGGCCGCCGGAACCCCGCCAGCGCCACCACCGCTTCGCTCTCGCTCACCGCCAGCACCGGAATCCCCGCATGGCGCCCCACCACCGTTGCGCTTCGCCGGCACGCGCGCGTGAACCGCACCGTCCGCAACCACACCCGCAATCCGCTCGCTGCCGTTGCTGTAAACCAAATCAGCGCCGCGCACGCCAGCGCCACGCAGGCCCAGCTCACGCCCTCCGCCGCATGGTTCGCCTCGTGCCGCAGATACTGCGGCGCGCACAACGCTCCCGCAAACAGCAGCGCCGCTGCCGGCGGCCCCGTCTGCAGGCACAACAGAATCCGTTCCTGCTGCCGCGCCGGCCAGCCCCGCAGCATCCGCATCACGCGCCGCGCGTTCGCCGTCAGCGCACCCTGCAGAGCTGCGTGCACCACCCCCGTCACCACCACCAGCAGGCAGATCAGCCGAAGCGTATAGGGCAGCGTCATCGTCCTCGCTCTTTCTCCGTACGCGCTTGCGCCCTGGCTCGCCGAATCCGCGACTCCAGCTGATCCAGCAGCTCAGTGTCATACCCATGCACCGCATCCACCAGGCACGACAGCAGCACCTCCGGCTGCGCATCGCTCTCCGCAAAAAACCGCCGCACCAGGTCCGCCGCCTGCTGCCCCGCCACATCTTCCGCCGTCAGCGCCGCCGAATAAATAAACGCCCGCTGCTGCTTCTCCCGCCGCAGCAATCCCTTGCGGAAGAGCCGGTCCAGCGTGGTCATCACCGTCGTATACGCCAAAGCTGCGCTCAGCCGCTCCGACACCTGCTGCACGCTCGCGCGCCCCAGCTCCCATACCGCCTGCATCACCTCGCGCTCCCGCCGCCCCAGCCGGCTCACCGGCAGCGAGTCCATCCTCTCGCGCGAGTTTTCGGAATGCGGTAGCGGCACCAGATCAGCCATACGGAACGCCGGAAAAAGGGATGCTACCGATCATAGCCCACCAGCGCCGTCCGCCGCGACGATCCACTCCCTCCTACTAGCTCTGGTAGTAGTCCGCCCTTTGCCGTACTTCTTGACATACAGGTCCCGTAGTTTCAAGGGCGCCGCCACCCCGTCCCTTCTTTGGAGAGCCAGTTTGAGGATTCCATCCGGCATTCGCATTCTTTTCCGCGCACTGCTTCTCGCCCTCCTCATAGCGCTGTTCGGCTTTGGGCCGCCTTTCCTGCGCGCCCAGAATCTGAACGGCGCCCTCCGCGGAGAGGTCCAGGATTCCACCGGGGCGCGCGTGTCCGGGGCGCGCGTCGTGGCGCAAACCGCAGGGACTTCCATCGTCCGCGTGGCAACCACCGACCGGCAGGGAGAGTTTTCCCTTGAGGGATTACTCCCCGGCTCCTATCGCGTCACTGTGGCCGCTCCGGGATTCGCCGAGGCTGCGACCGATGTGGATGTCGCCGTCAGCCTGATGCGCGATCTCCGCGTCACGCTGCAACCGGCCGGCGCCAACGTGACCGTCAAGGTACAGGGAAACTCCTCTTCGATCACGGCCGCAATGCTTGATACCTCGAGCGCAGTCCGCGGTGGCGTCGTCAGCAGCCAGGACCTCGAAACCTTTCCGCTCCCCGCGCGCAGCTTCGCCAACATCGCCTATCTCGTACCCGGAACGGAGCCGGTTGAGCCCTCCGACCCCACCAAGGCGCGCATCACCGCCGTCTCCACCGGCGGAAGTTCAGGCCTCAACAACGAGCTCTCCGTCGACGGCGCCGACAACTCCGACGACTGGATCGGCGGCTTCCTGCAGAACTTCTCTCCCGACGGTATTCAGGAATTCGCCGTCCGCACCTCCAATGAAAACGCTGACACCGGCTGGACCACCGGCGGTTCCGTCGTCATTACCACCAAACACGGAACCAACCGGTTTCACGGGGACGCCGCCTTCTACGAGCGCGCTGCCGCGCTCAACGCCCGCTTCCCCATTGAGAATCCCGCCGAAACCTGCACCGACGGAACTTGCGTGCACAACCCCAAACAACCCTTTTCCCGCCAGAATTACGTCGGCACTCTGGGCGGCCCCATCGCAAAGAACAAGGTCTGGTTCTTCACCTCGTTTGAGAACGTCCATGAGAACGCCAGCATCGCCTACAGCCCCGCCAGTATTCAGCAGTTCGATGCGCTCAGCGCCCTCGCTGCTCAGGGCCTGATCCCCGGTGTGCCCTCCATCGCCGTGCCCCCCAACGTCCCCATCCCCTTCCGCGACTACCTCGGCTCCGCGCGTTTTGACTGGGCTCAGTCCTCACGATCGCGCTGGTTCCTGCGCACCTCCCAGGACTCCTACACCACGCACAACGCGCTGGTGGAACAGGGAACCCTCCCTTCCACCGGCTTGCTCACCCACAATAACTACTGGAACGCCGTCATCGGCAACTCTTACACTTTCTCCCCAACCTGGCTTGGCAATCTGGTACTTGACGCCGGCTTGCTGCACCTCACCCAGACGCGGAACTCGAATCTCGGCGTCGCTCTCGCCTTTCCCTTCAGTTCCACCGCGCTCACCATCTCCGGCTTCGAAACCTTCGGCGACAACCAGTTCGCCACGCCCATCACCCTTTTCCCCGACCTGCGCAATCAGGACAAGTATCAGGCGCGCTACGACCTGAGCCACGTTGCCGGCAATCACGACCTTCAGTTCGGCATCGACTTCATCCATGAACCGGTGCTCAGCGGGGCCTTTGCTTCCACCGCCGAAGAGATCGTCCAATATCCCTCCAACCCCGACTGTTACGTCAACCCCGCCGGAGCCGACTGTGGCGGCCTCTCCAGCGCTTTGCCCTTTTATTTCGTTCCCCCCGCCTCCCAGTGCACTCCTGAGCCCAGCGCCGCTTCCGGCATCACCTGCACCTATGCCCCCGCCGGCGACGGCAGCTTCTCGCAGAATGTCCAGCGGCTCGCCCTTTATGCTGAGGATTCCTGGCGCGTTTCGCGTCGCTTCACCGCCAACTACGGCCTCCGCTATCAGACCACCTTCGGCTTATTCGAGGCTTCGGGCCGCAGCCAGACCGAGAATTCCGCCTACGTCACCTTGCGGGCACTGCAGATCCCGATCATCACCGGCGTGCCCCACGACGACCACCGGCAAATCGCGCCCCGCCTGGGGTTCGTCTACGCTCTCGGCAGCCACCAGAAGACCGTCATTCGCGCCGGATTCGGCCTCTTCTTCGAGGATCTTGCTCAGAACGGATGGGCCACTGCCTTTCAGGGAATCAATGGCGCCAACGCCACCACCGGTACCTGCGCGCTCACCGGCGCCCCAGGCGCTTATGCGCTCACCGGGGCCGGTTGCCTGCAGGGAGGCGCCGGCGCCACCGGCAATCTCATCGGTTCCGATTACAAGACTCCTTACGCTATTCACATCACCGGCGGAGCGCAGCACGCCTTCAATGAAAAGTGGCTGGCCAGCGCGGACTACGTGCACGTACAGGGCAATCACGGTTATCGCGCCTTTCCGTATACCAGCGGCATGAATCTCCTCACTCCCGCCATCCCCGCGACCGATCCGAACTATGCCTCCGATCAGACCAGCGTGGTACCCAACGTTAACGTCTTCCAGTCCGACAATCGCTCCAGCTACAACGCCCTGATGCTGCATGTGCAGGGCAACATGCGCCGCTTCAGCCTGGTCGCCAACTACCAGCTCTCCAAGGCTCAGACCTGGGGCTGTTTGCTCGGCGAGCTCTTCGATTATGTCGACGGCGTCTGCACCCTGCAGAGCGGTCCGCTGGCAGGGCAGCTCGATGCCTTCGGCCCCGGCGATTACGGCCCTTCCGGCGA
Source organism: Acidobacteriaceae bacterium (assembly GCA_049671725.1). Lineage (GTDB taxonomy): Bacteria > Acidobacteriota > Terriglobia > Terriglobales > Acidobacteriaceae > Palsa-343. The sequence continues at coordinate 17,395 of JBATVK010000062.1, read as the reverse complement.
AGACGTTCGTCATCGCTTTGTGCTCGCAGGCACGCTCCACGTCCCTGCGGGTTTCGAATTGAGCGGTCTCGCCCAGCTGGAGAGCGCCCGCCCCATCACCATCACCAATGCCGACAACACCGGCCGCATCTGGGTGAATGGCGTCTACACCAGCCTCGACGAATTTCGTGGCACCCCGTACATGCAGACCGATCTGCGTGTCGCACGCCCCTTCCAGGCTGGCGACCGCTGGCAGATCAGCCCCTTTGTGGAGTTCTTCAACCTCTTCAACCGCAACAATCCCGGCGCCAACTACGCCGTCAACGTCGTCCAGCTCCCCGTCCCGGCGTCGCAGATGCAGCCCAATGCCGCCGGCATCACAAATGTCACCGACACCTGCACCAATGCCGACTGTTCCCAAACTGCACCCATCACCAGCCTGAAGCAGCTTGAGATCCCCGAAGGCGCTCTGGGCGATTTCTTCGGCCCCGGCACCACGGTCGGCATTCCCTTCGCTGCACAGCTCGGCGTTCGCGCCACGTTCTAAAACTGGTCTCGTAAATGGTTCAGTGGCTCCGGTCGGCGGCCTGAGCCCCGCTTCGGTGGCGGGTCTCATACGGGGCCTCACCGCGCGTAGAGGGTTGGCGAGACCAGTTCTACCCGGCATCGACTGGAAAACTACCCCCCGCGGCGCGGCAGCAGCCAGGTTCACCCCATAGCAAGAAGCAAACTCCCCCGCCGCCCAAAATTCCATGCAATTTGTCCCCGCGCCTCTCGCGAAGGTACTACCCTGCACCATTTCGGGAAAATCCCTGCTTCTCTCGCCCCTCCGTAGGCTCTTCGGCCTCGCCCGAAAGCCCGCAAACCGAACCGCGCTTTCGCATTACCATGGTCCTTCCGGCCAACCGGCACAGTGGAGGTTCCGCGTGCGCCTCAAAATATCTGCCCTGGTCTGCGCAGCCGCGCTCGCGCTCGCCCAAAGCGCAGCCTCACGCGCACAGGAGACCGTCACCGTCCGCTGGGATCAGACCCAGCGCGTCTCCCGCTCCACCCCGACCCTGCAGGTGGTCGTCAACCCCATGCTCGATCCCGGTTCGCCCATTCACGATGGCGCTTTCTCTGCTCTCAAAGCCCTCGGCGCCGACTATGTCCGCTATGTTCCCTGGTTCCCTTATCCCAAGAGGGCGGTGGCCGAGTTACAGCCGCCCACCGCGGATCGCACTTTCTGGGACTTCACCGACATCGATCCCACCGCCAAAGACTTCCTTGCCGCCACCGCGGGCCATTCGACCATCATGAATTTCAGCACTATCCCCGCCTGGCTCTTTAAGACGGACAAACCCGTCACTTACCCCGCCAACCCCGACCAGGTCGACTGGAGTTACACCCAGGGCACCGAGCTGCGCGATCCCACCGGCAAGCAACTCGGCGATTACTATGCGCGCCTCGTCAGCTGGTACACCCGCGGCGGCTTTCGCGACGAGCGGGGCCGCTGGCATCAGTCCGGCTACCACTACAGCTTTCCGTACTGGGAAGTCCTGAACGAAGTCGACTTCGAGCACAACACCACGCCCGAGCAATACACGCGGCGCTACGACGCCATCGTCTCCGCCATTCATCGCGTCAGCCCGGATACGAAATTCGTCGGCCTCGCCCTGGCCGCTCCCGGCGGCAACCCGCGCTTCTTCGAATACTTCCTCAACCACAACAATCACCGATCCGGCATCCCGCTCGACTTCATCTCGTTTCACTTTTATGCCACGCCCGCGCCGGACGAGACACCGGACACCTGGCAGCACACCTTCTTCGATCAGGCCGGCGGTTTTCTCGCAACCACGCGTTACATCCTCGCCATCCGCGATCGCCTCTCGCCCGAAACGAAAATCGATACCGACGAGCTGGGGACGATCCTTCCCTTCGATCCCGCCGGACCACCCCCCGGCCAGACCATTCCGCCGATTTACTGGAACGCGTCCGGCGCGCTCTACGCGTATCTCTATGTCGAGTTATCGCAGTTAGGCATCGATGTTATCGGCGAATCCCAGCTCGTGGGTTACCCCTCGCAGTACCCCAGCGTCTCCATGATCGATTACACCAACGGCGAGCCGAATGCGCGTTACTGGGTTCTGAAGCTCATCGTCGATAACTTCCATCCCGGCGACCGCCTCGTCGCTACCTCCGCCCAGGGCAATGACTCAGGCCGTCTCCTGGCCCAGGGATTTGCCACCGCCCATGGCCGCACCCTTCTGCTCGTCAACAAGGCAAACGCGACCATCCAGCTAACTCTGCCCTCTGACTTAGCCGGCGCAGATTTTGCCACCGTCGACGCCGCCACCGGCGACGATCCTCCACGCACCGGCACCCTCAGCGGAACCGCGCTCACCCTCGCGCCCTTTGCCGTCACAGTTCTCGGCGCGAAATAATCTCCGCCCGACTCCGCCAAAACATCACTGATCCGCCGGTCGAACTTCCCGCGCAGCCTTATGCCGAAAGAGCGCGTCGCCCGCTCGCCGGCCGGAGGCGTGCCAGCAGCGAATCGTTTCGTACACCAAAACCGTCATATACGTAACCGCGATCCACACAAATACGGCCTCGATGGGCAGGTTGTCCCAGGCGCGAATGGACACGCCCACCATCGCCGTGGGTTGATACGCCCACCAGCCGTAGGGGATGGCCAGCGTCGCCTCCCACAGCAGGCTGATCAGCAGGATCATGAACAGCGTGAGGCTCAGCGCGCGCCAGTTGACCACACGATTCACCGCCTTGTAGAGGGCCATCGACGGCAGCAGCGCGGTAAGCACCAGGAAGGTGAGATAGCCCGGAAATCCCGGGGTTCCTGGCAGCGCCAGTCTGCGGGTTACGATGGCGCCGCCGATCAGCGCGATCGCAAGCAGGAAAGAAGTCGCGTGGAATCCAAGGAGGCGATCGAACCCGGTCCGCTGCGCATCGTCATCCGGCACAGCGAAGGCCCGCAGCCAATAGCCGTCGAGCCACACGTAGATCGACAGCACCGCCAGAAAGCCGGTGAGATAGAAGAGATATTCCTCCACCGGAACCGGGTGGCCCAGCGCGGGCGCCAGCAGGCCCAGCGTCGCGCCGGGGTTTGGGTAGCGAAAGAAGAATTGCGCCAGGAAGAAATCCAGCGCCGCGCCCAGCGGAAACAGGATTCCAACCGTCCATCCGAAGGCCCGCCGCGAGATTCGGATGTGTTCCTGGGGAAGGAACCAGAAAGCGATCACGACGATGGGCGCAAGAAAGATGAGCAGACTCGCCGAGTATCCATACGGCGAGGGATTGCCCGCCACAACCTCATTCACCGGCCGGAAAGCGGAGGATCGGACCGTGTGCAGGGTAAGCGCCGCCGGAACGGAAACCATCGCCAGCATGGCCAGCACCACCCAGAACCCCGATGTGGATGGCGGGCCGGCATTGCGCATGCGCATGGCGAGGCTCCTCCGTGGATGGGATGGAGGAACTATAGCCTTCGCAGGAAACACCAGCAACAGAAGCCCGCGCCAGTTGGCGGACACCACCGAATCTTCCGGATTTCCGACCATTCGGCAACGATGGCTTCAGGGACGCTCAAGTAGGCGCTCGCTGCACATCTCCTCGCCTCTGAAGAGTGCGAGTTTTCCCGGGACGCACGAGACGATTGTTCCATTGAATTGACCCCAAACATGGGCCAACGCTTCCTCAAGCGGAAGTTCTCGTGCATCAATGGCACGGTCTTCGGATATCACCCATGAAGTTTCCCCTGCCCCTTTTCGACGCAAAAGGGCCACGATTTCGGACTGGGTGTGTGCGAGAGTCGCAGGAATCGGTCTGGCGAATCGCTCGTCGAGCCAATGGAAATGGGCCAGTTCTGCAGTGAATTCACGCCGCCGCCGCGGATTCGAGAGCAGCAGCAAGCATCGCTCCTGCCTCGCTTTCTGGATGAACGCCCGAACGACCGCGATTTCGTGCAGGGGTAGCTCCTGAGCCATATTCAGATGTTAATCGGCCGCCGGTTGCGGGATGACCGTCATCCCGCAACCTCCAATCGCCCGCGCCAATCCCCACCATCCACCGCGTCCCCCGCCTCAAAACCCCTTTTCCCAACTCTCCCCATTACAATGTCCGCTGAGCCAAACGCCGCCTCCGCCGCGGCGTGAAAGGACAAGCACGCTTTTATGGAAAGACGCTTCGTTTCCCGCCTGCTGCTCTCCGCCGCCGTTGCCGCCCTCGTCTTCGCGCCCGCTCTCGTCGCTCAGAGCACCAGCACCATGCCCGACATGCACTGGCGCATGATCGGTCCCTTCCGCGGCGGACGCACCCGCGCCTGCGCCGGCGTTGCCGACCAGCCCAACGTCTTCTACATCGGCCAGGTCGATGGCGGCGTCTGGAAGTCCAACGACTACGGCCGCACCTGGCATCCCATCTTCGATCACGAGGACACGCAGTCCATCGGCGCCATCGCCGTCGCCCCTTCCGACGACAACATCGTCTATGTCGCCAGCGGCGAAGGCCTGCATCGCCCCGACCTCTCCGTCGGCGACGGCATCTACCGCTCCGATGACGCCGGCAGGACCTGGACCCATCTCGGTCTCCACGACGGCCAGCAGATTCCGGCCATTGCCATCGATCCCACCAATCCCAACCGCCTCTTCGCCGCGGTTCTCGGCCATCCTTACGGCCCCAGCACCGAGCGCGGCATCTTCCGCTCCACCGACGGCGGCCAGACCTGGGAGAAAGTTCTCTATAAGGACGACCGCACCGGCGGCTCCGACGTCGTCATCGATCCCAAAGATCCGCAAGTCGTCTACGCCTCGCTCTGGCAGGAGACCCTCGGCCCCTGGGAAGACGCCAACACCTACGACGGCACCAATGGCGGCCTCTTCAAATCCACCGACGGCGGCAACACCTGGAAGCAGCTCACCAACGGCCTGCCCGCCAACCTCGTCCAGATCAACGTCGCCGTCGCGCCCAGCGATCCCAACCGCCTCTACGCCACCCTCGCCACGTCGAATCAGAGTGGCTACACGAACCCCACAGGCCTGTTTGTTTACCGGTCCGATGATGCCGGAGCCTCCTGGCGCAAAATCACCGACGATCCCCGGCCGGCCATGAAAATCGGCGGCGGCGATCTCTCCATCCCCGTCGTCGCCCCCCGGAATCCCGACATCGTATATGTAACCAGCATTGTTACCGTTCGCTCAGAAGACGGCGGCAAAACCTGGATCAGCCTGCGCGGCGCCCCCGGCGGCGACGACTACCAGAACATGTGGATCAATCCGCGCAACCCCGACATCATCCTGCTGGTCAGCGACCAGGGCGCGGTCATCAGCGTCAACGGCGGCCATTCGTGGGGCTCCTGGTATAACCAGCCCACCGCGCAGATCTACCACGTCGCCGCCACCAACACCTTCCCGTATCAGGTCTGCGGCGGCCAGCAGGAAAGCGGCTCCGTCTGCATCTCCACCCGCGGCAACGACGGCGAAATCACCTTCCGTGACTGGCATCCCGCCGGCATCATCGAGTACGGCTACGCCGCCCCCGACCCGCTCCACCCCAACATCGTCTACGGAGCCGGCCGCACTGAGGTTTCCCGCTACGACGCCGTCACCGGCGAGGTGCAGGACGTGACTCCGGTGCCCATGCGCAATCGCGCCATCCGCGCCGACCGCACCGAGCCCATCCTCTTCTCGCCCGTCGATCCGCACATCCTCTACTACGCCGCCAACCGCCTCTTCAAAAGCACCGACTACGGTCACACCTGGCAGATCATCAGCCCCGATCTCACCCAGCCGAAGACCGGCCAGCCCGCCTCGCTCCCGCCACTCACGCAGCAGCAGCAGGATCAGCGCCGCGGCGCTATCTACGCTGTCGCCGCTTCGTACAAGACCACGCAGACTATCTGGGCCGGTACCGACGACGGCCTCGTCTGGATCACCCGCGATGGCGGCGCCAACTGGTCCAATATCACTCCTCCCGGCGTCACCCCGTGGAGCAAGATCGCCCAGATTGACGCCAGCCGCTTCGACGACGACACCGCTTACGTCGCCGTCAATCGCGAGCGCATTGACGATCTCAAGCCCTACGCCTTCCGCACGCACGACGGCGGCAAGACCTGGACCTCCATCGTCTCCGGTCTGCCCGGCAACGCGCCCGTCAACGCCGTACGCGCCGATCCCGTGCAGAAAGGCCTGCTCTACGCCGCCACCGAGCTTGGCGTCTACGTCTCCTTCAACGACGGCGACGCGTGGCAGCCGCTCCAGTACAACCTCCCGCACACTTCCATGCGCGATCTCCTCGTCCACGAAGATGACCTCGTCGTCGCCACTCATGGCCGCAGCTTCTGGGTCCTCGACGACGTGGAGCCTCTGCGCCAGCTCGCCGCCGATGCCGGCCGGCAGCCACCCACGCTCTTCAAACCCGCCGACGCCTGGCGTATCCGCCGCGACAATTACACTGACACCCCGATGCCTCCCGACGAGCCCATGGGCAAAAATCCCCCCGACGGCGCCATCCTCGACTACAACCTGCCCAGCGCCGCCTCAAGCGTGACGCTCGCAATCCTCGACGCCGAGGGCAATGTCATCCGCACCTACTCGAGCACCGATCCCGTCACGCCCACCCCTGAAGAGCTGCGCACCGAGCTTATCCCGCCCTACTGGCCGAAGAGGAACGGTCCGTTGCCCACTACCGCCGGCATGCATCGCTGGGTCTGGGACCTGCACGCCACCACCCCCACCTCGCCCCGCTACGAATATCCCATCTCCGCGGTCCCGCATCGCACCCCGCTCGAGCCGCAGGGCCCCGTCGTTCTTCCCGGCACGTACACCGTCCGTCTCACCGTCGACGGCCAGAGCACCACCGAGCCGCTCACCATCAAGATGGATCCTCGCGTCCACACCTCGCTCGCAGACCTGACCACCCTGCACGACGCGCAGGTCGCCATGGCCGCCGCGCTCGACTCGGTCTCCAAAGCTGATCTCGCCGCGCATGCCGTTCAGGAACAAGTGACCGCGGCAGCATCCGGCGATGCCGATCTCGCCGCGCAGCTCGCGCCCTGGCAGGCCCAGCTCACCTCGCTGCTTGAGGGTCATGAGCATGAGGGCGCCGGCCATCCAACCGAGCGTGAAGAAGAACACGCCGCGCCCGGCCAGCATCGTCATCTGCCCGGCATCGACGAAGTCAGCGGAGAGACGGGCCAGCTCTACGCCGTCCTCACCGGCTCCGACGAGCCCGCCACCGCAGCCGTCCTCGCCGACTCCGCCCACGTCGAGAACGACGCAAAGGAAGTCGTTCCCGCCTGGCAGGATTTCGTCGAGCACCGGCTCCCCGCGCTGAACGATCTTCTGCGCAAAGCCGGCAAGCCCGCCGTCAACATCTCTCAGGCCCCAACCAACATGCCCCAGGAGGGCGACGAAGACTAACTCGCGCCCGTAACCCGCAACCTGTCACCTGTACCCTGTTCCCTTATGGATGGCCGCCGCTCCGTTCGCTACGATGCCGACCTCGCCTGCCGCGAGCTCGCTGCTGCTGACCCCAAACTCGGCCAGCTCATCGAGCGCGCCGGCCCCTTCACGCTCAAACTCAAGAGCCAGCACTCGCCTTTTGAGGCGCTGCTCGAGTCCATCATCTACCAGCAGCTCCACGGCAAGGCCGCCGCTGCGATTCTCAAACGTCTGCTCACCGCATTCGGCGAACTGCATCCCGCGCCCGAGCTTCTCCTCCAGGCCTCCGACGACCGGCTCCGCGCCTGCGGCCTCTCCGCCGGAAAAACCAAAGCCCTCCGCGACCTCGCCGCCAAAACCATCGACGGCACCGTCCCCACCCTGGCCGCGATTCGCCGCATGCCCGACGCCGAAATCGTCGAACGTCTCACTGCAGTCCGCGGCATCGGCCAGTGGACCGTAGAAATGCTCCTCATCTTCCGCCTCGGCCGCCCTGACGTCTTCCCCGTCACCGACTACGGCGTGCGTAAAGGCTTCGCCCTTAGCTTTCATCGCCTGCCGAAGAGCAAGCCCTTCGACGCCTCCATGCTCGCCAAGCCGGACCAGATGCTGCGCCGCGCTGAGAAGTGGCGTCCCTGGCGCTCCGTCGCCAGTTGGTATCTCTGGCGCGCCTGCGATCTCGCCGGGAAAAAGATGGTTCTCCCCGACTAATCCCTCTCATCACTGCCTCAACGACAAATCTTCGCGCTGACCTCCCAACTGCTCCCGCTGCCGCAACCGTTTGATACCATTCCCGCCATGACGACACGGCGCGATTTTCTCTCTCTCAGTGCCATCACCGGCGTGGGCCTTGCCTCGACCACCATCCCCGACGCCTTCGCTCAAACCGACGACTCGGTCAAGCGCCTCCAGCCTCCTGCCAAGCCCGTCATCGTCACCCGCGTCACCGGCGACCAGACCATTCAGGAGGCGTATCAGATGCTCCTCGATGGCTCCGACACTCTCGACGCCGTGCACCACATCTGTCTCGGCCGCGAAAACGATCCGAAGGATCACTCCGTCGGCCTCGGCGGCCTGCCCAACGAAGAGGGCGTCGTCGAGCTGGACTCCTGTTGCATGCACGGCCCGAATCGCGCAGCCGGCTCCGTCGGCGGCGTGCAGAACATCAAGAACGTCTGCCTTGTCGCCCGCAAAGTCTACGAGAACACCGGCCACGTCATGCTCTGCGCCAAGGGCGCTGAAGATTTCGCCGTCGATATGGGTTTCCCCCGCGAAAATCTCCTTACCGACGACGCCCGCAAAATCTGGATGCTCTGGAAGGAGAACAATTCCCAGATGGACTGGTGGGGCCCCAGCATGACCCAGCCTGAGTGGAAGGATCCCTACGCCGGCCGTCCCGCACCCAAGCCCACCATGGACCTCCACGGCCTCTCTTCCCTCCGCCAGGACTCGCCCACGCAAACCGCCGCTCTTCGCCCCGGACCCGTGCCCCGCCATCCCACCCCCGAGTGGGCCGAGACCATCCGCGTCCGCACCCAAAAGCTGGTGCAGATGGCTGCCGACCTCGGCATCGCCCCTGAAAACCGTCTCTACGCCGCCCAGCAAATCCTCTGGCCCACCACCGGCACCATCCACGTCTCCTGCGTCAACGCCAAGGGAGAAATGTCCGGCGCCACCACTACCTCAGGCCTCGCGTGGAAGCTCCCCGGCCGCATCGGCGACTCGCCCATCATCGGCGCCGGCTGCTACACCGACCAGGACGTGGGCTCCGCCGGCGCTACCGGCTCCGGCGAGGAGAACATCCGCATCGTCGGCGCGCACACCGTTGTCGAGCTCATGCGCCATGGCATGAGCCCCCGCGACGCCGGCCTCGAAGCCCTGCGCCGCATCGTCCACAACTACAACGGCGACATGACCAAGGTCCGCCTGCTCGATATGGAGTTCTACATCGTCCGCAAAGACGGCGCCTACGCCGGCGTCTCTCTGTGGAGCACCGGCGCCACCGGCCATCCCCGCGTCTTCACCGTCAACGACGCCAACGGCTACCGCGTGGAGAAGTGCGCGTACCTGCTCGAGGGCACCCTCCTCGAGTGGCCGCCCTTCTAAAGCGTAGTTTCGCCAAATCGCAGTTTTGCCGTTTCGCTGACTCGCTGACTTGCTAACTCGCTAACCGGCTGTCCCCGGTGCCCTAAAATATCCTCATGTCCTACACGGCGGCGCTCGAGAGCCTGCACGCCCGCGCGAGCGAGCTTCACACGCCGCCCGGCGAGCAGCGCCGCAAGTTTCGCCTTGAGGAAATGCGCGCCCTCGCCGCCGCCCTCGGCCATCCCGAGCGGCGCTTCCGTTCCGTCCTCATTGCCGGGACCAACGGCAAAGGTTCCACGGCCGCGACCCTCTCCGCCATCCTCAACGCCGCCGGCTACAAGACCGGCCTCTACACCTCGCCGCACCTCACCCGCGTCAACGAGCGCATCCGCATCGCCGGCCAGCCGCTCTCCGACGACGATTTCGCCCGCCACTACTTCCGTGTCGACGATTGCGCCGCGCGCCTCGCCGCCAGCGGCGCCCTCCCCGCGCATCCCAGCTTCTTCGAGAGCCTCACCGCCCTCGCCTTCGAAGCCTTCGCCGAGGCTCAGGTCGATCTCGCCGTCCTCGAAGTCGGCATGGGCGGCCGCCTCGACGCCACCAACATCGTCGACCCCCTCGTCTCCGTCATCACCGACATCTCTCTCGACCACATGGAGTGGCTCGGCGACACCATCCCCCTCATCGCCCGCGAAAAAGCCGGCATCCTGCGCCCCGGCGGCGTCCTCGTCACCCTCCCCCAGCACCCGCAGGCCAATCAGGTCATCGGCGAAGTCGCGACTGAGCTCAACGTCCGCGCCGTCAGCGCCGCCGACTACGTCCCCATGCAGATTCCGCGAAAGGACGAGGCGGATCCCGCTGAAGACTCCGTTTTGAAGGGGCACGGCTTCAGCCGTGCCGAAAAATCGCCCGAAACTACAGAGGCTTTAGCCCCCGTGGGGCAATCCTCACCCCTGCGCAATCAATATCCCCTCACCGTCCTTGGCGAACAAATCCTCGTCGATTCCCCCCTTGGCGGAATCCATCAGCAGCGCAATCTCGCCCTCGCCATCGCCACCGCCGTTGAATTAAGCACCCATCACGGTTACAAGATCACGCCCGCCCACATTGCCGAAGGCATCCGCGGCACCCGCTGGCCCGGCCGCCTCGAGCGCTTCTCGTTTCCAGGCAAAGCCGACGTCCTCCTTGACGTCGCCCACAATCCCGCCGGAGCCTGGGCCCTCCGCGCCGCCGTCTCGGCCCTCACATCGGACCAATCCACGCTGCACCCTGTCCTGGTCTTCGGCTGCATGAAAGACAAAGCCTTCGACGAGATGGCCCGCATCCTCTTTCCGCTCTTCAATCGCATCTTCGTCGTGCCTGTTCCCTCGCCGCGCTCCGCCAGCGTCGACGATCTGCTCGCCGCGGCTGCCCGCACCGGCACGCCCGCCACAGCCGCTCCCTACGGCGCCAGCGCCCTCGAGCAGGCCTGGTCCGCTGCACCCACCGGCGGCCTCATCGTCGTCGCCGGCTCCGTCTATCTCGTTGGCGAAGTCCGCCCGCTGCTTCTCTCCCCGCAGAGTCCTGCTCTATGACCCCCGCTGCACCCACCGGCCCCCGGCCCAGTCCGCTCCCGCTCGGCGAACGCATCGTCAACTACGGCATCCGCGCGCCGCTCTTCTTCCTCGTTACCGCCTTTTTCGGATCGCTCGCCCTTCTGGCTTCCCTTTTTGACAGCCACGGCGGCCTGCAGCACCGCATCGCCCAGGCCTGGGCGCGCGCCTCGGTCATCGTCAGCGGGACACGCCTCACCATCCTTCACGGCGAACGTCTCACCGGCCAGCCCGCCGTCTACGCCTGCAACCACCTCTCCTATATGGATACCCCGGTCCTCTTCAGCGCGCTGCCCTTCCAGTTCCGCATCCTCGCGCGCGACGATCTCTGGACCCTGCCCTTCATCGGCTGGTATCTCAACCGCTCGGGACAGGTCCCCATCCGCGTTGGCGAGGGCCGAGCCTCGGTCTCCAGCCTGCTCACCGCCGCGCGCACCCTCAAGTCCGGCATGCCCCTCTTCGTTTTCCCCGAGGGCGGCCGCGCCGAAGACGGCCATCTCGGGCCCTTCCTCAACGGCCCTGCCTTTCTGGCCATTCGCGCCCAGCTCCCCATCGTCCCCATGGCGCTTACCGGCACATGGGAGCTGCTGCCCATGCACTCCAACTGCGTTCACCCTGTGCCCGTTACCCTCGCCGTGGGCGAACCCATTCCGACTCGTGGTCTGACCATGCGCCAGGTCGACGAGCTCACCCAAACTCTCCGCGACCGCATTGCGGCGTTGTATTATGAGCACTCCTGGCTGCCGCGACCCGTATCCGCCGCTGCGCCGGAAGCATCGATGTCCGCGCCGCCTGGCAATCCCCCGCCAACCACGTCGCCGGACGGCGTACAGTTGGAGTCAGTGGCAGTTCCAGTCTCCAGGGAAGCATCGCAGCAACGGGATCCCTCATGAAAGCGCCGCGCGTCGCCATCCCCGAGCCAAACCTCGCCAACCGCGAGTACAGCGAGCGCGCCTGGCCCCAGTATGCCGCCGCCATCGAGTTTGCCGGAGGCGTTCCCGTCCGCGTCCCGCTCTCCGAATCCCCCGCCGGCGTGGCGCGCCTTGTCGCTTCCTGCGAAGCCGTGCTGCTGCCTGGCAGCCCCGCCGACGTGAATCCGCAAAAATACGGCGAGGACCGCATCGCCGAGTGCGCCGATCCCGACCCTGCCCGCGAAGCCGTCGACGAGCTGCTGCTCCAGGACGCCTCCAATCTCTACAAGCCGCTGCTCGGCATCTGCTACGGCTTTCAGGCGCTCAACGTCTGGCGCGGCGGCACCCTGGTCCAGCACCTGCGCACGCCCGTCAACCACCACGCCGATCGCACCGTCCTCGAAGCTCACCCGCTCGAAGTCGACCCCAAATCCCGCCTGCGCCGCGTGCTGGGACTGGCCGGCAAACTCACCCTCGACGTCAACAGCAGCCACCATCAGGCCGTGGCGCAGCTCGGCGATGGGCTCATTCTCGCCGCCTGGTCTCCCGCCGACGGCGTTGTCGAAGCCGCCGAGGGCCGCGTCGACCAGTTCCTGCTGGGCGTTCAGTGGCACCCCGAGCGCACCCTCGAAACCTGCCACGCCTCGCGGCGTCTCTTCCAGTCCTTCGTCGACGCTGCCGCCGCCTGGGAGCCTCGCATCATTCGCGAATCGGTCGCCGACTGAAGAATTCTTAATCGCAATAAGACTTATTCACTAAGATATCGCTCGCGCCGCCGCATTTCCGCGCCGCCTCGCAAAATCCGGCGCACAATATCCTCTGAACGGACCGCCCTCGTGACCACCCCCCTCGCCATCCAGCTCGACGCCTATCTCGCCCTGCTGCTGCGCTGGAATGCGCGCATGAACCTCACCGCGGTCCGCGATCCCGAGTCGATCCTCCGCCGCCACTTCGCTGAGAGCCTCTTCGCCGCCGAACACATCCCCCCCGGCGTGGCCACGCTGCTCGACTTCGGCTCCGGCGCCGGATTCCCCGGCATCCCCATCGCGATCGCGCGCCCCGAGATCGCCGTTACCCTCGCCGAATCGCAGAACAAGAAGGCGGCATTCCTGCGCGAGGCCGTCCGCACCCTCGGGTTGCGCACCGAGATCTGGCCCGGCCGCGTCGAGTCGATGCCCGCGGCCCGTGTCTTCGACGCCGTCACCCTCCGCGCCGTCGAGAAGATGCCGAAGGCCTGCGCCGCCGCCGTCCAGCGCCTTACCCCCTCCGGCTGCCTCGCCGTCTTCGCGACGCGCACCACCGAAACGGCCCTCGAAAAGCTCCCCGGCATCCGCTGGACCGAGGAATACCCGATCCCCGGCACGCATCAGGAGATCCTGAAGCTGGGTCTGCCCGCCGCTTCCGGCAACAGCGATTCGCGAGCCTAAGCGCGTTCGTCGGTTAAGACGAGTCGCGCTGCACTGTTCCACGTGGAACATCCACCTTCGGTTGGCGTGGTTCGTTCGGACACCCCCCACCCCATGAATCAGTGGAATCAACCTCGATTCCTGCGTAAGTGTTTGATTTCCATGAAAGATCGTGGCCCAAGCCACTAAGTATAAGAATTTACAGCTCTTACACTTTCGCATTGAAAATAAACGAGTTATAGCCGACAAGATTTCAGCCTCCAAACAGCGATCCAAGCGCAAGCCGCGAAACCCCGCGTCGATCTCGCAGCCAGACTGCACCACAGGGGGAAGGGGACCAGTGTTCCACGTGGAACACCGACCTTTGGAAACAACTCGCCGACAGAGAAAACCGCGATGAGGTGGGTTTACGAACAAACCCAGACTCCAACTCCCGTTCGAGCGCGGGAAACCGCGGGGGGCCCCATTGTTCCACGTGGAACAATGTCCCGCCATCTCGCCAGACCCCCTTCCCAGCCAATCCATCCCCCTCATCGCCGCCCCCTTCAGCCCCCAAACCGGTGACTTCAGGCACCTGTTTTCCACGTGCCTCATTTTTTTGCAACCTTCCCGTAGCATTGGTGCCGCGCGTGCATCTCCAACGCTGTGCGCAGCTTAGCCAACCCCATCCCCAGCCCCCAACACGGCCTTCCACAAATCCGTCCCTCTTTCGCACAGGCGTTCCGCATTGCGATCCGCCTCCGCTCCCGGTAGTCTTGCTTCTCATGGGACGAGTACTGGCGGTTGTGAATCAGAAAGGTGGAGTCGGCAAAACCACCACCGCCATCAACCTCTCCGCAGCCCTCGCCATGGAGGGCCTCAGCGTTCTCCTCGTCGACTGCGACCCTCAGGCCAACTCCACCGGCGGCTACGGCGTCACCCGCGACGGCGATCGCCGCTCCTCCTACGAAATCCTGATGGGCGAAGCCACCGTCGAAGAAGTCGCCATGCCCACCGAGATCGGAACCCTCAAGCTCGTCCCCTCGCACAAAAACCTCACTGGCGCCAACGTCGAGCTGATCCAGATGGAGCGCCGCACCTTCCGCCTCCGCGAAGCGCTGGAGAAGGTTAAAGAACAGTACAGCTACATCGTTCTCGACTGCCCGCCGGCTCTCGACCTGCTCACCCTGAACGCCCTGGTGGCCGCCGACCGCCTGCTCGTCCCCATGCAGGCCGAATATTTCGCCCTTGAGGGCATCAGCGAGCTGGTTCAGACCCTCCAGCGCGTCCGCGAGGCCTTCAATCCCAACCTCGAAATCGAGGGGGTCCTGCTGACCATGTTCGACGACCGGACCAACCTGGCCCAGCAGGTCGCGCAGAATCTAAAGGACTTCTTCAAAGACAAGCTGCTCACGACCACCATTCCCCGCAACGTGCGCCTCGCCGAGGCGCCCAGCTACGGCAAGCCGGTGCTGCTCTACGATCCCAAATCCAGGGGGGCTGAAAGCTACCGCGAGCTGGCCACCGAGCTGCTCTCCCGCAACGGCGTCGAGTCGCCCGCCGCCAAAGATCGCAAAACCGCGCGCGCCACCCGGCCGGAGGTCAACGTGCGCTTCTGGCCATACGGATAGGGGCCAGGGGCTGGCGTTTAGGGGTTAGCGTTTAGGCTTGCTGGAGCCCTCCACTGATTCCAATCGCCCAACACTGATCCGTTCCGGCTCTCCATCGCACTCGCTCAACCGCAGCCCGAGACCCTAACCCCTAACCGCTGAACGCTGTTTTTCAAGACCATGCCAACCGCTACCGAAGCTCCGAAACGCAAGGCCCTGGGCAAAGGGCTCGAATCCCTGCTGCCCCGCGTGCAGGCCGTCGCCGAAGCCGCTCCTCCCGCGCCCGCCGAATCCGGCAAGCCGCGGGAGATCCCGGTCACCGACATCGACCGCAGCCCCTACCAGACCCGCACCCACTTCGACGAAACGCAGCTCGACGAGCTGGGCGCCTCGATCAGCTCCACGGGGGTGGTCCAGCCGATTGTCGTTCGCCCCATTCCCGGCGGCCGTTTCCAGCTCATCGCCGGCGAGCGCCGCTGGCTCGCCAGCCAGCGCATCGGCAAGGAGACCATTCCGGCCATCGTCCGCCACGCCTCCGACGAGCAGGCGATGGAAATGACCATCGTCGAGAACCTGCAGCGCACCGACCTGAACCCGATGGAGCAGGCCCGCGCCTACGAGCGGCTCTCGCGGGAATTTCAGCTCACCCAGGAGCAGATGGCGAAGCGCACCGGAAAAGATCGCGCTTCTGTCTCTAACTTCTTGCGGCTCTTGCGTTTACCGGCTGAGGTACAGGGTCAGGTAGAGTCCGGCGCGCTCACGTTTGGCCATGCCCGCGCCCTGCTGGCGCTCGAAGACCCGGAAACCATCCTGCGCACCGCGCAGAAGGTCGCCGCTCTTTCGCTTTCCGTTCGGCAGACCGAGACGCATGTCCAGAACTTGTTGAATCCAGAGAAGAAGCAGCCTGCGGAGGCAAAAGAAAAGCCGCTCGATCCGAATGTTCGGGAGGTCCAGGTCCTGCTGCAGCGGGCGCTGGGCATGAAAGTCCACGTCGAGGATCACAAGGGCCGCGGTCGCGTGATCATCGAATACGCCCGCCTCGAGGAGTTCGATCATCTGCTGGAGATGCTGCAAGGGAAACAGTAACTCATTTTGATGCAATAAGTTACTTTGCCTGCGCCGATTCGCCGCCGAACAGATTGCGGATCACCAGCGCCGTCTCCTTCATCGAGTAGTTCTTCACGAAGCAGGGGTGCGCCCGCGCCGCCATGGCTTCACGTTCCGCAGCCGGCATCGCCAGCCACCGCCGCAGCAGCCGCTCCGTTCCATCCAGGGTGTCGTCGTCCACAAGGCCCACGCCTTCCGCCTCAATCTGCGGCCAAATGTTGACCTGATTGGAGATAAGCACCGGTCGACCCGCCGCCAGCGCCTCCACGACTGCGATCCCGAAGTTCTCCTGGTGCGACGGCAGCACAAATACCTCGGCTGCCCGCAGCGCCCCCAACTTCAGATCGCCGGTGAGCATGCCCGGCCAGTGAACCCGCGATCCGAGGCCGAGATCCGCGGCCATTTTCCGGAGCGTCGCCTGCCAGCCCACCTGATCCGGACCGGCCATCACCAGGTCCACGTCCGGCGCCTCGGCCGCCACGCGCGCGAAGGCCTGGAGCAGCAGATCGCAGCCCTTCTTCTCGTGGATTCTCCCCATAGAAAGGAGATACCGGCGCTCGCGCAGTTGCGGCCATCGGGCATAGAACGCCTCCACCTGCGCCCGCGGATCGCCGTCCGGCTCGCTGATGCCGTAGGGAACCACGAGCGCGTTCCAGCGGTTCGGCGAAAAGCTGGTCGCAGCCAGATCGCGCTCCGTCGCCGTGGTAAAGAAGACCGCCCGCGCATCGCGCAGCACCGGATACTGGAGCGGCCAGTAGAGCCGCTTTTTCAAGTGCTTGAGCGGATATTTGCGATTGAACCAGGGGTCGAGCGCGCCGTGCACGAAGACGCCGTAGGGTTTGGCCGCCTGCCGCGCGGCGCGGCGGACGGCCAGGTTCGGGTAGCTCCAGATGCCGTGGACAACGATGGCGTCGAATCGGCCGGCATTCTCCCGGAGCCACGGCGCAAGCGCCCGCGAATAGCTGAATCGGCCCCTCCGGCCGCGCCCCAGCGCGTGCACCGGAACCCGGATATTGGCGAGAGACGGCTGGTTCGGCTCATCGACCGAGGCCAGCTCCACATCCACTCCGATTTGCCCATAGGCGCGCGCCAACTGGCGCACCGCTTCCGGCGGTCCGCCGTCCGCGGGAGAAAGACTGCTGATGAGATGGAGGATGCGCACGGTCTAGAGGCTGTTATTAACTTTCGCGCGGCCGGCGTTGCGAGGGAAAATCGGGCCAGACGAAGCCGGGGTCCCCATCGACCGCACCTGGTCGATGGGGTGGGAAGCCGAGCCCGAAGGCTGTGGCG
>JBATVK010000061.1:0-17934 GCA_049671725.1 Acidobacteriaceae bacterium | reverse complement strand
GCGGAGCCGTGCACGCTCCGTCTGGGCGACGCCGTCATGCGGATGGGGTTGCTGGTGGAGCCGGTCCGAAGCGCCGCGAAGCCCTCTGAGGCCGCCGATCGCCGCGCCGCGCGGGATTCTGGGAACTACGATCTGCTGCTCGAAGTGGAACTGGATGCCCAGCTGCGCTTTGGCTCGCGGGAGATGGAACTGCAGGAGCTGCTGGAGCTCGGTCCCGGCGACGTGGTGGAGCTGGACCAGCAGGTGAGCGACTCCGTCGACCTGATCGTGGGCGACAAGATCGTGGCCCGGGGCGAGGTGGTGCTGGTGAATGGCAATTTCGGCTTGCGCGTGACCGAAGTGGCCGAGCCGGTGCGCCGCCTGGAGAGCATCCGATGCGTTTTCTAGCCGGGGGATCGGGCGTTGCCCGGCGCGATGAGCCTGCGGAAGATCGCGCCGGCGCCCTGTTTTCCCGCTGCGCCAATCCCCGCTGCGCGACCGGCTGGATGCGCCTGTGGAGAAGCCGCAGGGGGCCGGGATTCGAAGGGCGATGGGCGTGTTCCGCGGCCTGCATGCAGGAACTGGTGGCGGCGGCGGTGCGCCGGGAGATGGATGGCGAGGGGCCGGCCGAGCTGGTGCACCGGCTGCCGGTGGGATTGGTGCTGCTGGAGCAGGGCCGGATTACCCAGGCACAGTTACGCGAAGCTCTGGAAGCGCAGCGCCGGACCGCGGGGACGGAGGGAGAGTCCGCGCGGCTCGGGGAGTGGCTGATGGGGAGCGGGGTGCTGAGCGAGTCGGCGCTGACCCGGGGCCTGAGCGCGCAGTGGAATTGCCCGGTTTTCGGGCTGGAGGGGTGGAACCCCAATGAGGTCGCATGGGTGGCGCCGCGGATTCTGGTGGAGGCGATGGAGGCGTTGCCGGTCCGCGTGCGGGGCGGCAAGCTTCTCTACCTGGCATTTTCCAGCCGCATCGACCGCAGCCTCGCCTACGCCCTCGAGCGCATGACCGGGATGCGGGTGGCGGCCGGGATCGCGCCGGAGTCGGAGCTGCTCGATGCCCGGGCGCGCTATCGGGAGACGCCTGCGCCGGCGGCAAGGTATATCGAGGCAGGGAGCTCCTGGCTGCTGGCCCGGGAGCTGGCGCGGCGGATCGAAGAACAGAAGCCTGCCGAGGCGCGGCTGGTGCGGGTGCATGATTTTTTCTGGCTGCGCCTGTGGCGCCGCCGGGCAGAGCCGCCCGCAATCCCCGCCCTGGAGGACGTGGAAGACATGATTGGGACGGTGGGGGCGAGGCACTGACGTTCCGGGTAATGAGCAGGCGAGCGCCGCCGATAAGAAGCGCAGGGGGAAGAGCGGCGCATGTCAGCTACCAGAGTACTGATCGTGGACGACTCCTCGGTGATGCGGAAGATTGTCGAGCGCGCTCTGCGCCAGGCGGGGCTGGATCTGAACAAGGTGCTGGAGGCAGGCAGCGGCCGCGAAGGGCTGGCGGTGCTCGAGCGCGAGCAGGTGGACCTCATTGTCTCCGATATCAACATGCCCAACATGGACGGCCTCGAATTTCTGCATCAGCGGCAGAGCCGTTCGCTGGCCCCGGGCGTTCCGGTGGTCATGATCACCACGGAGAGCGGCGAGGAGCACGTGCGGGAGGCGCTCCTGGCCGGAGCGCAGGGATACATTCGCAAGCCGTTTACGCCCGACCAGGTTCGCGACCGGGTACTGCCGCTGCTGATGCCGGCCTGATCCGGCAGGCGAGCGGGAGCAGGGAACGCACCGCACAGACCAGCCGGGGGGCGCGGCTGGAGGGTGGGCGGCGAAAGCGCGAACGAGGGAGGCAGGGATGGCGGCATTGTCCGGCAGGGCCGCGGAGATCGCGCGGTTTGCGAGGGATCTGGACCGGGCGGCGGACGAGGTGTTTTCCACTATGGCGGGAGTGCGCTGCCTGCCGGCGGAGCTCGAGGCTGTGCCCGAAGGGGAGACGATTTCCGCGGTGATTGGCCTGGCGGGGACGATGAGCGGATCGCTGGTGCTGCACAGCGGCCGTCGCGCGGCCCTGCGCATGACGGAACGTCTGACGGGCGTGGCTCCGGAGTCGCTGGATGCCACGGTCCGGGACGCAGTGGGGGAAATGTGCAACATGGTGGCCGGGGCATGGAAGGGCTTTGACCCGGCGCTGGCTTCAGGCTGCCTGCTCTCCACGCCGACGGTGGTGGCGGGAACCAGCTACGAGCTTTTCAGCCAGCGTGCGCCCGTCCGCATCGAGCGCAGCTACTGCTTTGAGGACCTGACCCTGACGATTACCATCTTCTGCGAAATGCGATGCTGAGACTCCTCTAATCTCTTTCCTCCGCTTCTGGTCCGCTTTCTGCTGGATGGTCTGCGGAGGCCACCTGTGGAGAGCGGGTATTATGCGGCGTATGCGGGACTGCTGGCGCGCAGCCAGGCGCTGGACGTGGCGGCCGGCAACCTCGCCAACGCGGCCACTGCCGGGTACCGCGCCGAGCGGGATTATTTCCGGGCGGCGCTGCTGGGGCCCGAAGCGCTGACCTCGCAGCTCGATGAGACCGTGAACAACTTTGGGGTGCTGGGCGGCAGCCGTCTCGACCTGGGGCAGGGCGCGCTGACTCCGACCGGCAATCCGCTCGATCTGGGCATCGAGGGCCAGGGCTTTTTCGCCATCGCGACGAAGCAGGGGGTTCGCTACACGCGCGACGGGCAGTTCGAGCGCGCCCAGGACGGGACTCTGACGACCCAGGCCGGGGAACCGGTGCTCGACGGGAAAGATCAGCCGATTCGCGTTCCCGCGGGAGAGATTGCCGTGGGCTCCGACGGCGCGGTGTCGGTCAACGGGGCGGTAGCGGGGAAGCTGGGAATCTTTGCCTTCGCGTCCGGTGATGCGCTGACCGCGGAAGGCGCGAACCGGTATGCCGCGGTTCCCGGCGCCGAGCCGGTGGCCGCCGCAGCAACAATCCATCAGGGATCGCTCGAGGCTTCGAACGAGGATGTCATCGAAGGCAGCCTGCAGCTGGTGCTGATGCAGCGCCAGGCGGAGATGATGCAGAAGGCGGTCTCCATGTTCAGCAACGATTTCGACAAGACGGCCAGCGAAGATCTGCCGCGTGTGACTTAGGCGTGCGGGACCGGGGGAGGGTAGCGTGATTCGAGCTTTGTATACGGCAGCCAGCGGCATGAGCGCGCAGCAGCTGAATCTGGACACCATCGCCAACAACCTGGCGAACTCGTCGACGGTGGGCTTCCGCCAGCGGCAGCTGCAGTTTCAGGACATGATCTACCAGAACCTCGTGACCCCGGGCGCGGCGCAGAGTCAGGAGACGGTTTCGGCGGGCCTGCAGATCGGCCTGGGAACGAAGTCTGCGGCGAGCGAGATCATCATGACCCAGGGGGACATGAACCAGACGAATAATCCGCTGGATCTGGCCATTCAGGGAACGGGGTTCTTCCAGGTCACGCGGCCGGATGGCACCATGGCGTACACGCGGGCGGGAAATTTCTATCTGAACAACCAGGGGACGCTGGTCGACGCGCAGGGCGATCCGGTGGTGCCGAACATCACCATTCCGGCCAATGCAACGGCGATCACGATTACGCAGTACGGAGTGGTCAATGCGACGCTGCCCGGGCAGCAGAACCCGGCGCAGCTGGGGCAGATTCAGCTGGCCACCTTCGTGACCCCGGGGGGCCTTGAAAGCGTGGGCTCGAATCTGTTCACGGCCACGCTCAGTTCCGGCGACCCGGTTCTCGGCAATCCGGGCGGTACGGAAGGCCTGGGGACGCTGCAGCAGGGGTATCTCGAGAACTCGAATGTGGACGTGGTGGGAGCCTTTGTGCAGATGGTGCTGGCGCAGCGGGCCTACGAGAGCAACTCGAAAGTGATTACCGCGGCCAACGAGATGTACAGCGAAACAAACAACATGGCGAAGTGATGCGATCCGTGGCGGGAGTCCTGAGAGTGGTGGCGGGGATGACGCTGGCCGTGGCGGGCATGGCGCTGGCGCCGGTGAGAGCCGGGGCGTCTTCAGCTCCGGCGCATGCTGCATGCGGCGGCGCGCCGGCGAGGGTAACGGACTGGGGTCTGCACCGGCAGTGGGCGGTCCTGCGAGACTGCGCCCATCCGGCCAGGCCGGCGAGGCTGGTGGAAGTGCCCTGGAGCGACCAGGAGGCACGGAGCACAGCGAGGACTTCCGAAGGCGCCGCGTCGCAGCCGGGAATTTCCGGCGCGCATCCGCGGCTGGCACAGCCTGTTCGGCCCGGGATGCGGGTGACGATGTGGCGGCGGGAGAACGATGCGGCCGTCCAGCTGAGCGGGACGGCTCTTGAAGCGGGGCGGATCGGGGACCGCGTGCTGGTGAGGGCCGGGCTGCACGGGGCCACACTGCACGGGGTGGTTCGCGGGCCGGCGCTGGTGGAGCTGCTGCCAGGGAGCGGAGGAAACCGATGAGCGGCCGGAAGCGAAGAATCGTGGGTGTCGTGGTTCTGGGGCTGGCGTTGTGTGCTCTGTCAGCGGATGCCGGCAAAACCAAAGCGGCGCAGCCGCCAGCGGGGACTCCGCCGGATGTGGCGCTGAACCAATACATCGTGCGGGTGCGCGCGGAACATGCGGCGGAGCAGCGCTCGCCGGGATCGATCTGGACGCCGACCGGGCGGCTGACCAGCCTGGTGAGCGACGTGAAGGCGACGCGGGCCCACGATCCGATTGCAGTGGTGGTTTCCGAGAGCCTGACCGCGTCGACGGACGGGACGGTGAAGAATGCGCGGGCCTCGACGGCGACCTCCCAGATCTCGGCGCTGCTGGGCAAGCTGGGCGCAGGCAATGCGCTGAACAATCTGCTCAACCAGAGCTCATCCTCGGGACTGAACGCGCAGGGGCAGAGCGTGACCGATTCGAGCATCACGACCACTCTGGGCGGCGAAGTGGTCGACGTTCTGCCGAATGGGATGCTGGTCATTCAGGTGGTGCGGCAACTGACCTTCAACCAGCAGACGCAGCTGATCCGGCTGCGCGGACTGGTGCGGCCTGAAGACGTGAACTCGCAGAATCAGGTGATGTCGACGGCGATTACCGACATGGAGCTGGAAGTGGTCGGCAAGGGCATCGTGAACGACGCCACCTATCGGCAGAATCCGGTGGTGCGCTTCATCGAGAGGCTGCTGGTTTTCTGACTTGGGGCATGGAGGATGCGGATGCGCGGGTTGCGAGGGTGGATGACGGGAGCGCTGATGGGATGGCTCACTCTGACGGCCGCGCACGCCGACGACACGCCGGTAACGAAGCTGGCGCGGGTGAAGGATGTCGCTTCCGTGGAAGGAGTGCGCGACAACCAGCTGGTGGGCTACGGGATTGTGGTGGGACTGCACGGGACCGGCGACAGCTCGCAGACAGTGTTCCCCCTGCAGACGCTCGAATCCGCTCTGGAACGAATGGGGGTGAGTCTGCAGGGGAACGCGATGGCCTCGATGATGCAGACGCGGAACATGGCCGCGGTCTTTCTGGCGGGGACCCTGCCGCCGTTCGCGGAACCCGGCAACAAGATCGATGTGACGGTCTCTTCGGCCGGCGACGCAAGGAGCCTCGAAGGCGGCCTGCTGCTGCTGGCGCCGATGTACGGGCCGGACGGGCAGATTTATGCCCAGGCGCAGGGGCCGCTGGTGCTGGGCGGATACTCGGTCGCGGCCAACGGCAGCAGCAAGTCGGTCAACTATCCGACCACGGCGCGGATTCCGTCCGGGGCGATCGTGGAGCGGGGCGTGCCGCTCGATCTGAATGGGCTGCGCCCGCTGGCGCTGTTGCTGGACCAGGCGGATTTTCGCACCGCTGAAGCCGTGGAGGCGGCCATCAACGGGGTGCTGGGGCGGAGACTGGCGCACGCCGTCGACAGCCGCCGGATTGAGCTGCAGCCTGTGCCGAACGAAGATATTCCCGCGCTGCTGGCGCGCGTGGAGGAGGTTGAGGTCGAGGTTTTCCCGCGCGCTAAGGTGGTGGTGAACGAGCGCACCGGGACGGTGGTCATTGGGGGGCGACGTGCGCCTGCAACCGGTAACCATTCTGCATGGCGGGCTGGTGGTGAACATCGTCAGCAGGGTCGAAGTTTCGCAGCCCAGCGCCATGGCCCAGGGCACGACCCAGGTGGTGCAGCAGACCACCGTGCAGGCGCAGGACAAGCCGGCCAACCGCATCGAGCTGAAAGAGGGAGCGACGGTCGACGACCTGGTGGAGAATCTGCAGCAGATCGGAGCGACGGCGCGGGACATCATCTCGATTTTGCAGGCGATGAAAGAGGCGGGGGCGCTGGAAGCCGAGCTGGAGGTGATGTGATGCAGCCCGTTTCTGTGAACGGAGCGGCTCCTGCGGCGGGCGCGGGAAGCGCGGCGCTCGATCCGCGGCTCAAGCCCGCGGCTCATGAGTTCGAGGCCTGCCTGATGAAGGAGTTCCTGGAACCGTTGCAGCACGACGCTCTGTTCGACGACGCAAAGGACCCGGACAGCCCCGACGGCAGCGAGAATGCGCTGATGAGTTTCGGAACGGAAGGCCTGGCGAAGGCGATATCGGAGCGCGGCGGCTTCGGAATCGCCTCGAAGATTCTCGCGCACTTCAGCGCGGAGAAGCCTGCCTCGGAGCAGGACGAGGGGACAGGTAAGAATTCTCTCAGAACGGGCCGGAAAGTATGACTAAAGTGTGGTTTTGTGCCGCCGATGATATGAAGGAGGAGGAAGGCGCATGAATGTGACCAACGACCTGCAGGGTCTGCAGCAAATCTTTTCGAGCCAGGAGGTGACGCCGGCCCGGAGCAGTGACAAGTCGGGTGCAGCGGCGGGGCAGCCGGAGAACTCGGTGGATGTGGCGACGCTGACCTCGGCGGGCAGCGTGGCGGCGCAGTCGGCGCCCGATTCCGACGTGCGCATGGACAAGGTCACCGCCGTGCAGCAGGCGCTGGCGGCGGGAACCTACAACGTGCCGGCTTCGGCTGTGGCGGACAAGATGATCGACCAGATGCTGGAGAAATAACCATGGGAGCGGCGGAACTCCTCGCGCGGAGTATTGCGGCGCTGGCGCGTTCCGATGCCGCGGCGCTGGAGCAGCTGGCGCAGGCCGCGCTGTCAGCGGAAGTACCCTCCGGTGAGCACGAGCGCAGGGTGGCGCTGGCGCAGCATCGCGCCCTCGGGCAGTTGCTGACGCTGACCCGCCGCAACCTGCGTCTGCTGCGGGGCGAGTACGCGGGCGGCTACGGCGCGCCGCGCGGCTGACGGCCTGGAGAATCGCCGATGGCTACCATCAATACGGCATTCAACATCGCAACCGGCGCGCTCGACGCCGACCAGGCAGCGCTGGATGTTGTGGCGAACAACACGGCCAACGTGAATACGCCCGGCTACACGCTGGAGATGCCGGTCTGGGAGCAGAACGATTCGGTGACCCTGAACGGCGTGAACTACGGAATGGGAGTGCAAATGACCGCGGCGCAGTCGCAGCGCAGCCTGGTGCTCGATCAGGCGGTGCGGCAGCAGACCCAGGCGGAGAGCGCATCGAGCGCGCAGCTCACGGCGCTGGATCAGATGCAGGCTCTGTTCAGCGGGGCAACCAGCGCGGGGACAGACACCAGCGCGTCGAGCGGGATCGGGAGCGATCTCTCCAGCTTCTTCGATTCGCTCTCGTCGCTGGAGGGCAGCCCGTCGGACGATGCGCTGCGCGAGCAGGTGCTGAGCGCGGCGGGAACGCTGGCCTCGGATTTCAACGGCGCGGCGGCGCAGCTGGAGAGCCAGCAGCAATCGCTGAACGAGCAGGCCGGCAGCGTGGTCAGCCAGGCGAATACCCTCCTGAGCGACGTGGCGCAACTCAACCTGCAGATTGAGACGACCAGCCCCAACGCGGACGCCGGGACGCTGGAAGATCAGCGGCAGGAAGACCTGACCCAGCTCTCGCAGCTGATCGGGATTCATTCCGTCACCACCGAGAACAATGGGCTGACGGTGACGACCGACGGGGGGGCGCTGCTGGTGTCGGAAGGCCAGGCGTATGCGATGACCAGCGGAGAAAGCGACGGGGTCACGCATTTCTACGACTCGCTGGGGAGCGACATTACCTCCGATCTGACCGTCGGGGGCGGACAACTGGGCGGGATTCTGACGGCGCGCGATCAGGACATCCCACAGGCTCTGAGTTCGCTGGATACGCTGGCGTATTCCGTGGCCTCGCAGATGAATACGCAGAACGAAGCGGGTTCGGATCTCAACGGCGATCCGGGCACGGCCATCTTCAGCTTGCCGGCGGACGCAACCGAGGCAGACCCGGCGGGTTCCGCAACGGGAATCTCGGTGATCATGACGGACCCTGCTGGCATTGCCGCCGCAGCTGCCGGAGAGGGTTCATCCGATAACACCAACATCGTTGCCATGGCGAATCTTCAGAACCAGGCGATTGCGGGCGGCACCACCGCCACCGAATTTTATTCCGATTTTGTAACCACTCTTGGAAGCCAGGTGTCGGAGGTTTCCAGCGAGAACACCGCACAGCAGGCGGCGCTGACGCAGTTGCAGAATCAGGTTGGATCGCTCTCCGGGGTCAGCCTCAACGATGAGGCCGCGCAGCTGGAGACGCTGGAGCAGTCCTACGAGGCGGCATCGAAGCTGTTCACAACCCTGGATCTGGTGATGGTTTCGGCGCTCAACCTCGGCGTGACCACCAGCTACAGCGGTTGAGCGGTGCCGCGCGGACGGGGAACAGGGATGCGGCCGCGAACTGACGTTTGCCCATGCCGCTGAGAGGACGAACGATGCGGGTCAATCCGAATTACATGTCGAACCTGGTGAGCTCGCTGGATGCGAGCTCGTCGGCCGAAGAAACGCTGACCGAAGAACTGGCCAGCGGATCTCAGGTGAACGCGCTGAGCGACAATCCGGTGGCTGCCGGTGAGAACGTCATTTTGAGCGCGCAACTGGCCGGCGACGACAGCTTCTCGCAGACCGCGGCTTCCGCGCAAAGCATGTTGCAGGTCAGCGACTCCGCCCTGAGCGAAGTGACCAGCCAGCTGACCACGGCCATCTCGCTGGCTACGGAGGCGAATACCGGAACGATGAACGCGAGCAATCTGCAATCGATTTCCGGGCAAATCGCGGGCATTCGCGATGAGGTGGTGTCGCTGGCCAATACCACGTATCTGGGACAGTACATTTTTTCCGGGGGGCAGGGAGGCACCGAGCCGTACACCCTGGACACGAGCGTCTCTCCGGCAGTGGCGACCTACCAGGGGGACTCCGACGTAACCTGGCTGGAGACGCCCAACGGGCAGTCGATCCAGCTGAACGTGCCGGGCAGTCAGATCTTCTCGGCTGCAGGCAGCAATGTGCTGGGAACCCTCAACGCGCTGGTGGCGGATTTTGCTTCAGGCACAGCATCCTCGACCGCCCAGGCCGATACCCAGGCGTTGAGCACCTCGCTGGGCTATGTCTCGCAGCAGCGGGTCGTTATCGACAACTCCCTGACGCGGCTGACCGCCGCCGAGAATTACACCCAGAGCGAGCAGACGCAGCTCACTTCCGTGCAGACCAACCTGCTTCAGGCGGATTTGGGACAGGTGGCGACGCAGCTAAGCACTGCGGAGACACAGCAGACCGCGCTGAGCCAGGTGATTA
Source organism: Acidobacteriaceae bacterium (assembly GCA_049671725.1). Classification (GTDB taxonomy): domain Bacteria; phylum Acidobacteriota; class Terriglobia; order Terriglobales; family Acidobacteriaceae; genus Palsa-343. The sequence continues at coordinate 8,308 of JBATVK010000061.1, read as the reverse complement.
CGGCCATCGGCGGACAGAGCCTGTTCAACGATCTGCAGAACTGACCCGTTCGCGCGCCGATTGGCTTCGCAAGTCCAGGACCAGGACTGCCCGCGATTGCCGCGGAGGGTGGCTTGTCAACCCGGCTATTGAACCTGAAAATCCTGCGTGAGCGGCGTACGCTCGGAGGAATCGCCGACATACACCACAAATTTGCCGGGATCCACCTCCCAGCCGTTCTTCTCGTCGCTCCAGTAAGAGAAGGCGCGGCGATTTAGTGTGACCGTCACATGCGTACTTTCACCGGGCGCGAGACGGACCTTCTCGAAGCCCTTCAACTCCTTTTCCGGGCGCTTCACTTTCGCCGAGGGATCGCCGACGTAGACCTGCGCAACTGTCGCACCCTGGCGATGGCCGGTATTGGTCACGTCGAAGGACACCGTGTAGCCGCCGGCGAGCTCATTGTCGCCGTTGTTGGCGGCCGGCGAGACGCTGAGGTGCGAAAACGAGAAGGTAGTGTAAGAGAGCCCGAAACCAAACGGGAACAACGGCTGCACGTCGTAGGTGGTGTAGTAACGGTAGCCGAGAAACACGCCTTCTTTATAGAACACGTGCGGCGTCTGTCCGTGGGCGGTGGGGGCCGGGTAATAGCTGTCATGGACGGGGTTCTGTTCCCATGAGCGCTCGAAGCTGACCGGGAGGTGGCCTTCGGGATCGTGCTCGCCGAAGAGAATCTGCGCCAGCGCCCGGCCGCCTTCCTGGCCGGGATACCAGTTGTGCAGGAGAGCCGGAACGTCTCCCAGCCAGCGGTGCATGTCGACGTTGCCGCCCGCGGTGATGGTGACAATCGTGTGCGGATTGGCGTGAGCGACAGCCTCGATGAGCTCGTCCTGGCCGAAGGGCAGCGCAAAGGAGCGGTCCTGGCCTTCGCTCTCTTCTGAAGGATTGAAGCCGACCGCGACCACGACGGCATCGGCGAGCGAGGCGATCTTCTTTGCCTCAGGCGATACCAGATCGGCGGCGGCTCGGATGCCCAGACCGATGTGCGGGGCGCCGCTGTCAGGCCAGTAATCGAGCTCGATCGAAGCACTCTGCCCCGCCGTGAGGGGAAGCTCGACAGAACGCGGCTCCTGGCCTTCGTGCGGGGTTTGGTCGATGACGGTCTTTCCGTTGACGATCAGCTTGTAGGCATCGCTGCCGTCGGCGGCGGCGAGGAACAGCGTATCGCCGGTCGTGGTGGGCTGATATTGAGCGGTGTAGCGGATGCTGCGGCGCTGGGATGAACGCGGCGCCCACTCGTTCGAGGTGAACGCAGCGATTTCCGAGGCCCAGGAAACCTGCGGCGTCCCCCGGAAATCGGGATTGTCGAAGGTTTCAACCTTCACCGCGCCAGGCGAATCGCCGGAGGGCGGCGAGAAGCGAGTCTCGCTGATCAACTCATCCGCCGTGGGAAGTCCGCGCGCGTAGAGCACCTTCACCCTGCCGGCGAGCGCGTCAGACAACCCGGTCATGAAGCTGACCGGAGCGTACGCATCCACGTGTGAGCTGCCGCCGCCGCCTGGCTCGGCCGGCCACGCATCGGGTCCGACGATGGCGATGGTGTGCATGGTATTGGCGTCGAGCGGAAGCAGATTCCCCTGGTTCCTGAGCAGCGTGATCGACTCGAGCGCTTCGCGCAGTGCGACGGCGCGAGCCTGCTGGCTGTACTTCGGCACGTTCGGATCGAACTGCTCGTGGTCGAGGAAGCCGAAGCGGATCGCGTCGCGGAAGATGTCCCGCACCTTATCATCGATCGTCGCTTCCGACACCTGGCCGTTCTGAATCGCGGGCAGCAGGTTCTGCGGATTCATGAACTCGCCGCTGGGCATTTCGAGGTCGAGCCCGCCGTTGGCTGCGCCGACCGCGGAGTAGGTTGCGTCCCAGTCGGACATGACGATGCCGTCGAAGTGCCAGTCCTTGCGCAGGATATCGATGTTGAGGTGCTTGTTCTGCGTGGAGTGGACGCCGTTGACCAGGTTGTAGGAGTCCATAATGGCCCCGACGTGGCCTTCTCTCACGGCGGCTTCGAAGGCGGGCAGATAGATTTCGCGCAGCGTGCGCTCGTCCATGTCGGAGCTGACGTTATGGCGGTCGTATTCCTGATTGTTGGCGTCGAAATGCTTGACCGTCGCGATCACGCCTTCGCTCTGCACGCCCCGGATGTAGCCGACTGCGATCTGACCGGCGAGGTACGGATCTTCCCCGAAGTATTCGAAGTTGCGGCCGGCCATGGGGGCGCGGTAGATGTTGACGCCGGGGCCGAGGAGGAAGTTGACGTTGCGGGCGCGCGCATCGAGCCCGATGGATTTGCCCATCGCGTTGGCCAGCGCAGGATCCCACGAGGCGGCCAGGGCAATGCCCCCGGCGTAGGCGGTATCCGGGCCCCAGGTGCGCACACCTTCGGGGCCGTCGCTCATCTTCAGCTCGGGAAATCCCGCCGAGGGCTCGGCGCGGATGAACATGCTGTCGACGCCGCCGATGATTTCGAGCTTCTGCTGCAGGGTGAGCTTCGCGAGCATGTCATTGACGCGCTGCTCCACAGCGGGACTGTCGGGTATCGGATTCTGGGCGAAAATCGGGCCGGCGCCAAGGGCGCAGGCAAGCAGGGAAGCAGCAAGACAAATCGATTGCGTTCGCAAGGGTGACTCCGGAGACAGCGTTTACCAGACTCGCAGAGCGGTCCCCTTTTGTAAAGACAAGAGAATGGAAACGGAGAGTACCGATGAATGCCGGCTCTGTGCGCGTAAGCCGCATCGGCAAAAGCGAAAGGGCGATTTCCCTCGCGGGAGATCGCCCTCTCTTCCGATTTTGCGAAGCCCCGGACTCGGCTTCCGGATCGCTGCTCAGTGAACCAAGAGTGTCCGGGACGTACGAGCGGAGCTCGCGTTTCCCTGACCTTGTCGGTTACGCTTCTGCTGCGAGAACCTCCTGCTGCCTTTGCGGAGCCTCCCGGTTTCCCGGTCGGTTCTGAGTTTCGTCGCCGAATCTCTGGGGCTGGCTGGCGTCTCTTCCTGGGAAGATTGCTCTTCCGCTGCAGATGAGAATCGCACAGGATCCACGCCCGTGCCAGAAATTTTTGTGTGCAAAATCGCGCACGAAATGTGGAAATAATGAGCCAGACCAGCCGTCGCGATATCCTGCGGTGGGATGGGCGCACCTGTGCGTTCCGGCAGGGAGGATTTGGGATCGATGCATGTTCGGCGGGGGATTCTGCTGCCTGCGGGTCTGGCTTTGGTGGTGTGTGCGGCGTGGCCTGCCCTGCCGTTGCACGCGCAGCGGCGCGAGGCGACCCCGGTCGCCGTGCCCGCGCTCATGGTCAGCGACATTCATTTCGACCCGTTTCACGATCCCGCGAAGGCCCGCCTGCTCGCAGACAAACCAGCGAGCGCATGGCCTGCGGTGCTGGCCGGTCCGGATTCCCCGGACGAGGCAGAGGAGTTTGCGCGCCTGCAGAAGACCTGCCATGCGCGCGGCGTGGATACGCCGTACCCGCTGCTGCAGTCAGCCATCGCAGCGATGCTCTCTGCGGAGCCGCACCCGCGATTCGTAACGATGACCGGTGATCTGATCGCTCACGGCTTTAGCTGCCGCTATGCCGCCGCCGGTTTGGACGCGAAGGACTACGAGGCTTTCGTCGAAAAGACGATTGAGTTTGTTGCGGGTCAGCTACGCGCCGCGTATCCCGGCGTGCCCATCTATATTTCAACGGGCAACAACGACTCCGCCTGCGGCGACTACCGCTTCGATCCAGGAAGCAGTTTCGAAGAAGCGTTCATGCGCGTCGTTCGCGAGAGCTTGCCGGCCGGTGCGCGCGGAACATTCCGAGCCGACGACGACAATGACGGCTCCTACAGCGTGAGCATGACGGCGCCGATGCAGCGCACGCGGCTGATTGTGCTGAACGATGTTTATTACTCGCCGAAGTATCGCACCTGCGGCGGCGCGCCCGATCCGGCTCCGGCTGCGGCGCAGCTGGCATGGCTCGGCCGGCAACTGCAGCAGGCGCGGGCCATGAAGGAGCGGGTTTGGGTGATGGGCCACATCCCTCCCGGAGTGAACGCCTACGCAACCCTGAGCAAGATCGACGACGTTTGCGGCGCCGGCGATGTGGACATGTTCCTCCAGACGGACCAGCTCGGCGATCTGCTGGCAAGAGATGCCGGCGAGGTGCGCCTGGTGTTGTTCGCGCACACTCATATGGATGAGTTTCGACTGCTGCGAGCGGGCGACGACGGCAGCGATCCGGCGCACGCGATCGCCGTGAAGCTGGTCCCGTCGATCTCTCCGGTGAATGGCAACAATCCGGCATTCACCGTGGCGCGCGTTGATCCCACGACCGCAATCCTGCAGGATTACGAGGTGATTGCAGCGTCGAACCAAACCGGCATCGGTACAACCTGGACGAAGGAGTACGACTTTGCCGAGGCGTACCATGAGCCGAATTTCTCTCCCGCATCCCTCGAAAATCTGATGTCTGATTTCCGCAGCGATCCCCATGCGCGCTCTGCCGCAAGCCAGGAATACATCCGCGATTACTACGTCGGTGATTTGGCGCGCGAGCTGTCACCCTTTTGGCCGCAGTACGTCTGCTCGCTCGACCACCTCACGGCGAAAGGATTTGCCGGCTGCGTGTGCGGTGCAGGGAAGTGAAGGATGCGCCGCGCCTGCGATCCTGCCGCCACGATCTTTTATCCTTAAAGTACTTCGAGCCCGGGCGATTCAGCCCCGCGGTGTTGTTTCGACATTGGCTCCTGCTGCGCGACCTGCACCGCCGATGATACAGTCGCCAGTTGCGACCTGGAGAAGAGGTTGAAGGAATGAAGCAGACCGCATCCGTTGCCGCCGGCCCCCTGACCACGAACAGACACCTGGTTCGCTGGGTGGAGAAGATGGCCGATCTCACCCAGCCCTCGGCGATCCACTGGGTCGACGGCAGCCAGGAGGAGTACGACGCCCTCTGCGAGGAACTGATTGCTGCCGGCACCTTCACTCGCCTGAACCAGGAGCAGTGGCCCGGATGCTTCTACGCGCGCTCCGATCCCCGCGATGTGGCGCGCGTGGAGGAGCGGACTTTCATCTGCTCGTATTCCAAAGCCAGTGCCGGGCCCACCAACAACTGGGAAGATCCGCACCTGATGCGGAGAAAGCTCAAGAACCTGTTTCGCGGCTGCATGCGCGGGCGCACCATGTATGTGCTCGCCTTCAGCATGGGGCCGGTCGACTCGCCCATGTCGCAGATCGGCGTCCAGCTGACCGATTCGCCTTACGTCGTCGTGAACATGCGCATCATGGCGCGCATTGGGCTGCCGGTTCTGGCCGAGATCGACAAGGACATCAAGCGCGTCGTTCCCTGCATGCACTCGGTGGGAGCGCCGCTGGCCCGCGGGCAGCGCGATGTGCCCTGGCCGTGCAACGACGAGAAGTACATCGTGCATTTTCCTGAGACGCGCGAAATCTGGAGTTACGGCTCCGGCTACGGCGGCAACGCTCTGCTGGGCAAGAAGTGCTTCGCGCTCCGCATCGCTTCCAACATCGCCCGTGACGAAGGCTGGATGGCCGAGCACATGCTGATCCTCGGTCTGGAGTCGCCCGAAGGCGAGAAGACCTATGTGGCGGCGGCCTTCCCCTCGGCCTGCGGCAAGACCAACTTCGCCATGATGATGCCGCCGAAGGGCATGGAAGGCTGGAAGGTCTGGACTGTCGGCGACGATATCGCGTGGGTGCGCCCCGATGCCAACGGCCGCCTGCGCGGCATCAATCCCGAGGCCGGATTTTTCGGCGTCGCTCCCGGAACCAGCCCGCGCACCAATCCAAATGCGATTGCCACGCTGCGCAAAAACACCATCTTCACCAACGTCGCGCTCACTCCCGAGGGCGGCGTGTGGTGGGAAGGCATGACCCCCGAGCCGCCCGCGGAGTGCCTGGACTGGCGCGGCGAGCGCTGGACGCCCGAGATCGGCAGGGAAACCGGCAAGCCCGCGGCGCATCCCAACGGACGCTTTACCGCGCCTGCCTCGCAGTGTCCGGTCATCGATCCGGCGTGGGAGGACCCCGACGGCGTTCCCATCAGCGCCTTCATTTTCGGAGGCCGCCGCAGCAGCATCGTGCCGCTCGTCTATCAGGCCTTTAACTGGAGTTCAGGCGTCTACATCGGCGCCACCATGGGCTCTGAAACTACGGCCGCTGCGGCTGGCGCGGTCGGCCAGGTGCGCCGCGATCCCATGGCCATGCTGCCTTTCTGCGGATATCACATGGGCGATTATTTCCGTCACTGGCTCAACATCCAGCGCGAGCTCAGCTCCACCCCGCGCATCTTCCATGTCAACTGGTTCCGCAAAGACGAGCATGGCAAGTTTCTGTGGCCGGGATTCAGCGAAAATATGCGCGTGCTCAAGTGGATCGTGGATCGCGTGAACGGCCGCGCCCAGGGAAAAGAGACGCCCATCGGCTGGACGCCCTACTACGACGACATGGACTGGGACGGCCTCGATTTCCCGCGCGAGAAGTTCCAGGCGCTGCAGGAGGTCGATCGCGCTGCGTGGCGCCGCGAACTGATCAGCCACGAAGAGCTCTTCATCCGCCTCCACGATCGCCTGCCCCCGGAGATGATCTACGAGCGCGAACTGCTCATCTGCCGGCTGTAGAAGCGCCTCGCCAGTGGCCCGTGGCCCTACCGATGTCTGGTCTCCGCAGGCACAGCAGCACCGCCGCCGTCATACGCCCAGGCATACAGAGTCTCCAGATACTCGACCTCGCGCTCCACGCGCAGCGTCAGCAGACAGCTTTCTGTCCGCGGATCGGTGCAGTGTTCGATCTGACCATCCAGATTCGTCATTTCCGCCACGACGATCGCCAATCGGGCAACTGCTTCGGCATGCGCCAGCGCCGGCTGGATTTCTGGGATGGTCAACGGATTCGCAACTGCCATCATGCTGTACATAACCGACCTCGCTCAATTCCGAATGGGTTCAGGGGTGGACTCTGCTTGCCTCGCGGTCTGGCCGTTGCAGGACTGAAGCATGCGTACGAAATCCTCCGGCAGCTCCGGCACATACGGCAGCGGCAAACGTTGCGGCTGAACTGTGATCGTGCTCTGCATCTCCCAACCTCCACCGGCTGATCTTCATGGCCGACACCTCAGCTTGTGCATTTCACATGCCAAAGCCATTGTTTCGAGCAACCGATTCAAACCACGACCACTTGGCGCCGTGACGCAGACGCGTCCCCTTCGGGCCGTTCGTTGTCGGCCCGCTCAATGCTGCGCGACACCGCGTAGCATGCTGCGTCTTCTGGCGCATTTTCAACCAGCCCGAAGAAGCTCAAGCAGCGGGTGAAGGCAAGTCGGAACGAATCCGGGGACTGAAGACTGGCAACTGGGGACTGAAGACTGGCGACTCGCCCGCGCTCAGCGTCGGACGATAATGTGCGTCCGCTGTCGCGTCATGCGGATCCGGCAGCCCAGCGGATCGGGCCCCAGGCGGCAGGTGTTGTTCCGCAGTTCCACCCACGCCACCTGGTCCGGGCCGTTGATCATCCACGCCGTCGCATTCGTGGCGTAGTTCACCTGCTCCAGGTAGTACGCGGTGTTCAGATCCAGGTCTGCCGCGTCGGCGTTCATCTGCTCACACGCGTCCGGAGGTGGAGGCGGCGCTCCGTTGGGAGCGGTGTCCACGGCGCAGAAGTCCTCATTGTGTTCGAGCAGAATGCGCTTGTTCAGTCCGGTCAGAAAGTACCGCGTGGTCAGAGGAGGGATATAGGAAGACGACGACCACGCCGCCAGGTCCTCCACAAACTCCGGCGGCAGTTGGCTGATGTCCAGCGATTTGTCCCTGATCCGCACCTGACGCGAGAACACCGCCACGGTTGGCGTCGGCTCGCCGTTGGTGGGATGGAAGTAGAAGGCGCCCAGGAAAATCCCGCTCTGCATGTCGATCCACAGGAACGCCGTGCCCGCCAGATACGGCCCGCGATGGCTGGCCACAAACACATAGCGGTTGTCGCGAATCTGCACCGGCGCGTTCGACCCGGGGAAGACCATGTCCAGCGCGTCGCGCAGCGGCATATCCCGCCCGTAGTGGAACATGCAGTCGGGAACGTTGTACTTCAGAATCGTCCGGAATTGCTTGTCGTGATACAGCGCGCCCGCCGGAGCTCCGTCATACTGCCCGAGAAAGCCCAGATAGGAAGCCGGGATCGGATCCTGAAACAGAGCCTTGTCAAACGGCGGAACCGTCCGGGCCGGCTGCGGCGGATGCGCCTGCGGGCTCTGCGTGTTTCCGGGGGGTGGCGC
>JBATVK010000060.1:0-16385 GCA_049671725.1 Acidobacteriaceae bacterium | reverse complement strand
CTCAGATGGAGCCGCCCGGGACTCGAACCTCCTTGTGTGCCACGAGCACGAATAGAAGTCTGTCCGCAACGCTACGCAGATTCCTCTGGACAGGTGCGGCTCTTTTCATAGAAGGATGACAGTGTTTTTTATTTTCTTGAGATTTGTGGGGATACGAACGACGGGAGCGCCGGCACTACTCGGCTCGCTCTGCTCCCTTGCTAGACCGCTTCGAAGGTGAGGCGGAGGGAGATGCTGCGCGCGGTGATTCGGGGTGGGAAAGGTGGAAACGGGCTGGAGGTTTTGACGGCGCCTTCGACGGACTGGGTGAGGGCGGGATCGTGGGCGGCACGGAGGACGGCGAGGTGACGGACGAGTCCGCGAGGCGAGATGCGAACGCGAAGGACGACGATGCCGCCGGGGTGGATGGGCGGCGGGCTGGTGGTGCCGGGGAGCAGCGGCCGCCAGTTGGTGACCAACTGCGCGTGGACGCCGGGAAGCCAGGCTTTGGTGAGCGCGATGCGGTCGGCAGAGGTGATTTTGCTCGTGATTTCGATGGCGAGGGTGTGGCGCGCGAGAGGCCACTTCTGGCCGGGCGTGCGGGTTTGCGCGGCGAGCGGAAGAACGACGGCGAGAACAACGGCAGCGGCGAGAGGCGCGGGGAGCAGGCGGCGATGCGTGCGAAGTCTCACAGAAAGTGAGATGCGGGATGACGCTTCCCTGCTCAGGCGGGCAAGGCGGGGGCGAGGACGGGAAGCTGGGCAGCGTCCCAGGCAGCCAAGCCGCCGGACATTTCGACGAGATCGGCGATGCCGGCGCGGAGCAGGAGGCTGGCGGCGATGGAGGAGCGGTATCCGCCGGCGCAGTGGACGAGGATGCGGCGGTCACGGGGGATTTCGGCGAGGCGGTCGCGGAGGCGGCTGAGGGGGAGATTGACGCTGCCGGCGATGTGACGGGATTCCCACTCGCGCGGGGAGCGGACGTCGAGGATGAAGGGCGGGTTGGGCGCGGCGAGTTCGCGGGCCAGGTCGGGGGCGGCGGCGCGATGGGTGGAAGCGAGCAGATCGGGGCGCCCAGCAAGGGCTTCCATGCCGCCGCGAAGATAGCCCAGGATGCGGTCGAATCCGATGCGGCCAAGGCGCAGCGCGGCTTCCTGCTCGCGGCCGGGCGCGGCGATGAGGACGATGGGGAGGTCGTGATCGAGGAGGGTTCCGGCCCAGGTGGCGAACTGGCCGTTGAGCCCGATGTTGAGAGAGCCGGCGAGGTGGGCGCGGGCGTAAGGATCGGGCTCGCGGACGTCCAGCAGTTGCGCGTTGAGCGGGCGCTCACCCTGGGCGAGTTGCTTTGAGGGCGACGTGGACAGGCCTGCGAGGCGGAGCACTTCGTCGAGGGGGAGCGGGTGGAGGACCTGCTCGAGGGTGTGATCCAGGGTGGGGCGTTCGCGGGTGTTGAGGATGGCGTCGTAGGTGAAATAAGGCGGGGCGTCGGGCTGGTCGGCGGTGACAAGGGCGACGAACTGCCGCTCGGTCATGGGGCGAAGGGCGTAGTTGAAACGGCGCTGCTCGCCGAGCGTGGAGACGGTTTCCGAGGAAAGGCTTTTGCCGCAGAGCGAGCCGGCACCGTGGGCCGGATAGATGAGGGTCGCGTCGGGCAGCGAGAGCAGCTTGTTGTGGATGGAGTGGTAGAGATGCGCGCCGAGGTCGGCGGCGCTCCAGCCCAGCGAGGCGCGGAGGTCGGGGCGGCCGACGTCGCCGATGAAAAGAGTATCGCCGGTGAGGATGGCGTGAGGGTGGTTGGGGTCGCGCGCGGGATCGAAGACGAGGATGCAGATGGACTCGATGGTGTGGCCGGGAGTTTCGAGGATCTGGAGGCGCAGGTTGGGAAACTGGAGCACGTCGCCATCGCGCATAGGGGTGAAGGGGTACTCGGCCTCGGCGCGCGCGCCAAGGTGAATGGCGGCGCCGCAGCGGTCGCGCAGCTCCAGGTGACCGGCGACAAAATCGGCGTGGAAGTGGGTGAGGAAGACGTGACGGATGACGAAGCCGTGCGCGTCGGCATCGGCGAGGTACTGCTGAATGTCGCGCTGGGGATCGACGACGATGGCGGTGGCGGTCGCCTCGTCGGCGAGGAGGTACGAAGCGTGGGCGAGGCAGCCGAGGTAGTACTGTTTGAGAAACATTTAATTGCGAATGTCGGACATGGCGGCGGCGATATCGGCTTGCTGCGCGGCGGTGAGGGGCAGGAGCGGGATGCGCGGGACTCCGCCGTAGTAGCCGTTGAGGTCGCAGGCATATTTGAGGCCGGAGATGCCGTATTTGCCGGCGACCAGGCGCGAGGAGGCAACGATGCGCTGCTGTTTTTCCTGGGCGACGCGCGAGTCGTTCTCTTTCCAGGCGGTGTAGATCTCCTGGCAGGCCTGGGGCGCGGGCGAGGCGAAGGCAAGAACCGCACCGGAAACGCCGGCTTCAAGCGCGGGGAGAAGATTGTCGGCGGCTCCGGTAAGGACCTGGAAGCCGACTTCCTTTTTGCGCATGGCTTTGACACGCGGCGCCGGCGGAGCGATGGCCACAGTGGCGCTGGGGCTGAGCGCATCGATGGAAACGAGGCTGGCGGCGAGCGCGGATTCGGCTTCGGCCTCGGCGAGTATCATGCGGCTGGTGACGGCCTGGAAGATGGGCGTGACGAGAACGCTGCGTTTCGGCGCGGAGCGGGTGGCGGCGACTAGGGCAGCGAGGCGATCGAGGACGCCGCTTGAATCCTTGATGGCGATGATGTTGGGGTGCTGGGCGAGCTCGGCAACGACATCGACGGGAAGCTCGAGGTGGGTGAATTTGGGGATGCTGTAAAGGACGACGGGCAGCGGGGAGCGGTCAGCAAGCGCGCGGTAGTACGTGAGCAGCTCGAGGGGCTGCATCTGGGGGCCGTAATAATGCGGCGTGCGCACGAGGACGGCGTCGTACTGAAGATTGGCGGCGAACTCGGCGAGGTGGAGGGTCTGCAGGAGGCTCTCGCGGGCGATGCCGGCGAGGAGCACCTTGTCGGGAGCGGCGGCGTGGGCGGCCGTGCGGAGCACCTCGCGGGTTTCGTCGTCGCCGAGCATCACGGCTTCCCCGGTGGATCCGAGGACGACGATGCCGGAGGCGGCGGTCCGGGAGTAACGCTCGACGTTGTGCTCAAGCTTGCGCAGATAGAGGCGGCCATCGGGATAGAAGGGTGTGGTGATGGCCGGGAAGATCCCTTCGAGGAGCATAAGGACATTGTAGAGCCGGTGTTGTACAAGGGGGTGCATCTCTGAGCAACCAGGAACGGTGCTGGTCTCCTCCAAGAATGCACAGGAGCTCCAGGAGTGCTCCACCGATGGTTCCCGGCCTCCCGGTCGCGAGTGCTGTTTTCACCTCTTCCGCCCCATCCCGCCACGAACTGAATCGGGATTCCTGAATATTTCATGCAGTACGGCTGGCCGGCGACGCCCATCCTTCGCCGCCAGTGCAGGTCTGCCCGGACGTTCGCGGTGTCCCGGCTTCACCCCCACGAACGACCGAGCCCTGCACGACTCAGGAGACCAGGAGCCCTCCCATCCATGTTGTGTCGATTTCTGTTTGCTTCCTTATTCGTTCTGGGAACGACGGCAACGCTTGTTGCGCAGTCGAATGTGAGCTTTGAACTGAACGCCGATGCCTACGCCACTGGCGGCGGCCCGGTCGTCACCGGGGACTTCAACAACGACGGCAAGCCGGACATCGTGCAGTGCTGCGGCGGCGGCAGAAACGGAACCAACGCGGACACGCTGGAGTTCAGGGCGGGCAATGGCGATGGGACCTTTCAGGCGCCGGTGGTGGCCTCCGATTCCGGCCCGCAATTCGGCCCCTTCGCTCTGATCGCCGCCGATTTCAACGGCGACGGCAACCTCGACGTGGCAGGGGTTCCGGGGCCGGGAGTATCGGGCCTCTATATCTGGTACGGCAACGGCGATGGCACCTTTCAGGCGCCGGTTGAGTATGCAACCACAGATGCACCGTTCTCACTGGCGGCAGGCAATTTTTTCGGCGACGGGCGCGAGGACATTGCGGTCGGCGAGAGCAACGGCAATATCGATCTGTTTAAGAACCAGGGCAGCACGTTTGTTTTCGACGAGTCGATCAATCTGGGCGCGGTCAGTGGCACTGAAGTGCAACTGGATGCGGGCGATCTGAACGGCACGGGGGTCTCGGATATCGCGGCGGCCATGGCGTACGGCGCGAGCGCCGCTCCGGTGTATGTGCTGTGGAACAACGGCACAGGCACCTTCACGCAGGATGAGCTGGGCACGTATACGCAGCCTATGGTGAAGATGACACGGCTCAACGGGGATAACCTGATGGACGTTCTGGTCGGGTATACGTGCGATCCGACGATGAATGGCGGGGGCGGCAAAGGGTCAGAGTATAACCCGTGCGCCGGCTTCGATGTGTATTACGGCCAGGGGGGTAACTCGCTGTATAAGCGGACGGTGGTTACGGATCCGGACGTTTACGGACCGGGGACTTACGAGGGTCTGGAGGAATGGGGCACGGATGTGAACGGCGACGGCTACGGAGATATCGTGGCCTCGACGGGGAGCAGCTGCTGGTGCCAGTTCGGCCTGTTCGTGTGGCAGGGCAATGCCGACGGATCGTTCCAGCAGACAGCGCAGCAGTTTATCTCCAACACCGACTCGGCCGGGCCGGTAGCGGCGGCGGACTTTAACCGCGACGGGATGATGGACTTCGTGGTGGACCAGGGATCGGACGAAGATGCCGAGATCTATCTGAACGCGACCAACCGGGCAGCGTGCGGGACCTACACCATCAGTCCTTCGGTGACCGTGTGCCAGCCGGTGGACGATACTTACTCGCCGAGTCCGGTGACGGTCCAGGCCACGTCGTACGACACGACGCAGGTGACGGCGATGCAGGAGTATGTGGATAACCAACTGGAGTACTCGGAGCCGGTAACCAGCTTCAATACAACCTTCGCTGAAAGCCCGGGGCCGCATTCGTTTGTCACCAAGGGATGGGACTCGAGCGGACGCAGCTTTATGGCCGACCGCACGGTGACCGTGTACAGCGGCACGCCGGGCGCGGTTTGCGCGGCGGCGCCAGAGTCAGCCAGCATCTGCGTGCCTTCGGGAACGAGTTCGCCGGTGGAGATCGTGGCCAATGGCGACAGCGGAAGCGTGGTGCCTACAGCGGCGCAGCTGTACATCAATGGAAGCCTGGTGGTGGACAACGAAGGTTACTGCTACCAGAACGGCAACTGCGCCGGAGGCACGAGCTCGGTGCAGACCACGCAGAACCTGGCCAGCGGCAGTTACACCTTGTTGTTCAAGCTGTGGGACGCGAATGGAGATGTTTACACGGCGCAGAAGACGATCACGGTGGAGTAATGCTCCCTGCCGCCTGCCCGGTCGCTCTCAACAAACGACCGGGCTCGGCGGGTGGGTCCTGGTTCAGGGAAAGAAAAAGGCCCACGGAGGGTAACTCCGCGGGCCTGAGTTCTGTTACTGGAGGAACTGCAATCAGGCGGAACGGCGTTCGCGTTGTTCGCGTTCCTGTTCTTTGACGGCGTCGATCTTCTCGTTGACGCGGTCTTTGGCGTTGTCGATGTGCTGGGAGACACGCTCACGGGTTTCGGCATTGCGCTCATGCTGTTCGTGTTCGCGGGTTTTTGCGGCCTCGTTGGCCGCATCCTTGATGTTGCCCCACGTCTGCTGGGCAGCGCCCTTTGCCTGATCGGCCACGCCCTTGTTGGCGAGCCGCTCGTTGCCGGTAGCTTCGCCGGCGCCCTGTTTGATCTTTCCAGCAACTTCGTTGGCCTTGCCTTTGACCTGATCCGAATTCATGGTTTACCCCCTGGGATATACAAACGGTGAGAACGTGCTGATGGGCGAGCTGGCGGAAAGGCTAAGCTTTTCCGTTGACGATTTCATGCTGCTTTCTCGGCGCTTCACACCACGGGCCTGCGACCGCTGATGAGCTGGATGATGAGGACCACAAGCGCCAGTACGAGCAGGATGTGAATGTACCAGGCAACAATGTGGAACCCAATCAGACCAACCAGCCAGGCGATCAGCAGGATGACAAACAATGTCCAAAGCATCCGGCGAGTCTCCTTTCCCCGCGAGCTTGCTTGCAAGCCGAATGATAGGGTGCAGGAAGCGCGCGCCAGGTTGCCGGTTGCGGTACAAAGGACTGGGAGGCTTTGAGATTGTGCGCATTGCGATACAGGGAGAGCCGGGATCGTTCAGCCATGAAGCGGCGTTGAAGGCCGATGCCGAGGCAACCCTTTTACCGTGCGCTCTGTCGCCGGAGGTATTTGCGGCGATCGCGGATGGCACGGCGGATGCGGCGATGATTCCCATTGAGAACTCGCTGGCCGGGTCGGTGGTGGAGCACTACGACCTGCTGCTGGCGCACGATGTGGGCGTGGAGAGCGAGTGGCTGCTGAGGATCCGGCACAACCTGATCGGGCTGCCGGGAACGAAGCTGGAGCGGGTGCGGCATGCGTACTCGCATCCGGTGGCGCTGGCGCAGTGCCGGAAATTCTTCGCGGACCATGCGGAGATCGAGGCGGCGCCGTTTTACGATACGGCGGGCAGCGTGAAGCAACTGATGGAGCTGCGCGATCCGGGGGTGGGGGGAATTGCCAGCGCGCAGGCGGCGAAACAATACGGCGCGGAGATTCTGCTGGCCGGTATCGAGGACAATGCGGAGAATTACACGCGGTTTTTTCTGATTCGGAAGCGGGCCGCGGTGAAGCAGGACGCTCAGCCGGACAAAGTAAGCCTGGCATTTACGGTGGAGAACCGGCCAGGCAGCCTGGTGGAGGCGCTGCAGGTGTTCGCGGGGCTGGGGACGAACCTGACGCGGATCGAGTCGCGTCCGGTGCCGGGGCGGCCGTGGGAGTACGTGTTCTACGCGGATTATCAACTGGCCGACGCGAGGGCGGCGGACTGGGCACTGGAGATGCTGCCGCGGCACTGCTCGATGGTGCGGGAGCTGGGGCGGTATCGGGCGGCGCAGGGGCCGGCGGCCTGAGGGGGGCTTCCCTGTCCGGCACTCCCAGGAGGAGTTCCCTGTCTAAGGGATTGCACACAACCGGGCTGTGGGGGAGGCATCTCAACGGCTACCGTGGTTTGTCGATAAAGGGTGCAGGGGCGTTCCGGCATCCAACTTCCAGAAAGGCATGGCTTTGCGGGCGTTCAGGCCGGTGCGGGGCGCGAATGAACCGGTTGGGGGTGGGGCGCGTACCGCTGATGGAGGGTAGGCAGGATGAGACTTTTCCGAATCTGCTGAATCCAATGAGTAATTATTTGATATAAGGACACTCATGGCTAGCGATTTCATTAGCACGATTGAACCGGGCGACCCGCAAAGGCGGGAAAGCGGCGACGGGCGGACGTTGCCGATACTGCCGGTTCGGGACACGGTTTTATTTCCCCACGCGGTGCTGCCGCTGACGGTGGGGCGGGAGAGCTCGATCCAGCTGATCAACTCTCTCGGCGAGGAAAAGAGCGTTGTGGTGATAGCGCAGCGGGATGCGCGGGTGGACGCACCACAGCCGCAGGATCTGTACCAGTTCGGGACGCTGGCGACCGTGCATAAGGTCGTGAAGATGCCGAACCAGAGCCTGTTTGTGTTTACCGAGGGCACGGAGCGGGTAAAGCTGGGCGAGTTTTCGCGCATTGAGCCGTTCATGATCGCGACGGTGGACACGGTGCCGGAGGTGCCGCCGGAGAATAATCCGGGGATCGAGGCGCTGCAGCGGAATGTGGTGACGCAGTTCCAGCAGATTGTGTCGGCATCGCCGACGCTGAGCGACGAGCTGCAGACGATCGCGATGAACATCGACGAGCCGGGACGGCTGGTGGACTTTATCGCGTCTTCCCTGCCCTTTCTGGCCACGACGGACAAGCAGGAGCTGCTGGAAACGCCGAATGTGGGGGCGCGGCTGGAGCGGATCAACAAGCATCTGGCGAAGGAGCTGGAAGTCCAGCAACTGCGCAACAAGATCCAATCGGAAGTGCAGGACCAGGTGCAGCAGTCGCAGCGGGACTACTACCTGCGCGAGCAACTGAAGGCAATCCAGAAGGAACTCGGGGAGATGGACGAGGGCCAGAAGGATATCGAGGAACTGCGCGAGAAGATTGAAGCGGCGGGCATGCCGGAGGAGACGAAGAAAGAGGCTCTGAAGGAGCTGAACCGGCTCTCACGGATGTCGCCGATGGCTGCGGATTACTCGCTCACGCGGAACTACATCGAGTGGCTGGCGGTGCTGCCGTGGGCTAGGTCGTCGGGCTCGGCGGTGGATATCACCAAGGCGCGGGAGATTCTGGACGAGGACCACTACGACCTGAAGAAGGTGAAGGACCGCATCCTGGATTACCTCTCCGTGCGGCGGCTGAAGGCTGACATGAAGGGGCCGATCCTTTGCTTCGTGGGACCTCCGGGAGTGGGCAAGACCTCACTGGGGCGGAGCATCGCGCGGGCGCTGAGCCGCGAGTTTCGTCGGATTTCGCTGGGCGGGATGCACGACGAAGCGGAGCTGCGCGGACACCGGCGGACCTATATCGGTGCGCTGCCGGGGCAGATTATCCAGAACCTGCGGCGGGCGGGCGCGAACGACCCGGTGTTCATGCTGGACGAGGTGGACAAGCTGGGGCGGGATTTCCGCGGCGATCCGTCGTCGGCGCTGCTGGAGATTCTGGATCCGGAGCAGAACAACACGTTCCGGGATAACTACCTGGATCAGCCGTTCGATCTGTCGAAGGTGCTGTTTATCTGCACGGCGAACATGCTGGACACGGTGCCGGAGCCGCTGCGCGACCGCATGGAGATTATCGAGCTGCAGGGCTACACGGAAGAGGAGAAGAAGCACATCGCCTTCCGGTATCTGATCCCGCGGCAAATCAAAGAGAACGGGATCAAGCCGGAGGACATCGAATTTCCCGACGAGAGCGTGGGGTACATCGTGCGGCATTACACGCGCGAGGCGGGAGTGCGCAAGCTGGAGCAGCAGATCGGAACAATGTGCCGCAAGCAGGCGCGGCGGATTGCCGAGGGCAAGACGGAGAAGCTGGTGGTGACGCAGGAAGTGATTCACGAGTTCCTGGGCGGGATCAAGGTGCGTGTGGACACGGAGATTGCCGAGCGCACCAAACGCGCAGGCGTGGCCGTGGGCCTGGCGTGGACGCCGGCGGGCGGCGATGTGCTGTTTATCGAAGCGAACCGCATGAAGGGCAAAGGCGGGTTCACGATGACGGGGCAGATCGGCGAGGTGATGCAGGAGTCCATGCAGGCGGCGCTGACCTGGGTGCGGTCGAACGCGAAGAAGCTGGGCCTGGATGAAGACGTGATGAAGGACACGGACCTGCACATCCACGTGCCGGCGGGAGCGATTCCGAAGGATGGACCATCCGCGGGCGTGACCATGGCGACCGCGCTGGTGAGCCTGCTGACGGATCGGCCGGTGCATCCGCTGACCGCGATGACGGGGGAGATCACGCTGAGCGGCAACGTGCTGCCGGTGGGCGGAATCAAGGAGAAATTCCTGGCCGCGAAACGGGCGGGGGTGAAGCAGGTGATCCTGCCGGCGGAGAATCGGCTGAACGTGGATGAAGATCTGACGCCGGATCAGATTGAGGGCGTGGCGATCCACTACGCAAGCCGCATCGAGGACGTGCTGGCCGTGGCGCTGCCGCGGTCCAGCGCGGAAGAGCAGCACGACGAGGAAGTGCGGGAAGAAGTGCTGCAGAAGACGGCGTAAGGGGCAGGGATCAGAACGCAGAACACAGGACAATCGGGCGCCGGGCGAGGATATCGTCCGGCGCTTTTTTGTTTCTGATCACCGATGACTGACTCCTGATCACTGAATCAGTGCTTGCTGTACATCTCCTCCACGAGTTTGCTGAATGCGATGCGGCTGGGTTCGCGGGTGTAGAACATGTGGCCGCCGGGGAACTCGTGCACCGAGACGCGGGCGGGATCGCCCATGACCGGCATCTGGTTGATGGTGAGGACAGAGCCCATGAAGGGGCAGGAGAGATCGTCCCATCCGTGGGCGATGACGACGCGGAATTTGGGGTCCGCAGCGATGGTGTCGCGGAGCTGGGTAACGGAGCCTTCGCGCATGGCGGGGTTGTTGCGATCCCAAGCCTCATTGACCGCGTAGGAGAGCGCGTTGTACTGGGCGTCGGTCTTCCATCCGACAACCTGGGTGACGAAATTGACCATGGCGGTGGTGGTGGGGCCGATCATGCTGGCGAGCAGCGGATCATTGGCCTGCGGCCACGGCGACCACGGGAAGGGATCGAACATGGTCACGTTGGAGTCGTAGACAGAGCCGACCTTGCCCTCCTCGCGCCAGACTTCGCGGAGATAGGCTTCGGTGTCGAGACGGCCGCCGGATTCCTTGACGAAGGTGGGATCGAGGCCGGTCATCTCGGTGACCTTCTGGATCATGGCCTGCTGGAGCGCGGGATCGGAGTTGCCCTTGATGAGCGCGGTCGCGTAATCGCCGAGCGTGTAGGCGATGACCGGCTGCATGGCTTCCGCGGTGAGCTGATGCTCGCGCTCCAGATGAGCCGCGGTGATGGACGGCAGGGTGAGCAGCCAGGGCAGCGGCGAGAGGTCAGGGTGGGAGTCGATGGCCGGGTTCATGTACGGCGAGACGAGCACTTCGCCGTTGAGGGCCACGCCGAGCTGCGACTGGAGCTCATAGACGATGCGCGGAACGCGGTAGCCGCCGTAGCTTTCGCCCACCATGTACTTGCGCGAGGTGATGCGGCCGTTCTTCACGAGCCAGTCGTAGATGGCGTGCGAGAGGTAGTCGACGTCGGATGTGGGGCCGAAGAAGAGCTTCTTCGCCTCGGCGGGATCGACGAGAGAACGGGAGAATCCGGTGCCGATGGGATCGAGGAAGACGAGGTCGGTGAAGCCGAGCCAGGTGCCCTGGTTGTCGCTGAGCACGGTGGGATCGGAGGCGCTGTCGTCGGCGTTGCCGACGCCGTTGAGGTGCTTGGGGCCTATGGCGCCGAAGTTGAGGAAGACGGAGGATGCGCCGGGTCCGCCATTGACGGCGAAGGTGACGGGGCGATCGGGCTGGTCGACGGTGTAGGCGGTGTAGACGAGCTCGCCGGCGGTCTTGCCCTGCTCATCGCGGACGGGCAGCGTGCCGACGGTGACGGTGTAGTGGATGGTCTTGCCGTCGAGGACCATCGACTGCTCGGTGTGCGCGTCAGCGGGGAGCGGAGGCAGCTTGTTGTAGTCGGTGTTGTCGGAGGCGGGTTTGGCAGCGGCGGCGGCAGAAGCCTGGTCGTGATGATGCTCTTCCTGCGCGAAGGCGGGAAGGCAGACGAGCGTGGCGAAACAGAGCAGCGCACAGGCGGAGGCCAGGCGCCTGGAGATGCGGGCGAGCATGGGAAATTTCATGTCAATAAAGATATATCGACTGACGGGCGTAAAACGCTGCATTTTGTTACCGGAAGAGCGGAATCGCGATGCTATAGTGGCAGGCCAGGAGACAAACGTGACTCTGCGGGAATTTCTGGGAAAGCAGTTTATTGCGGTCATCCAGTGGAACGAGCCGGAAGATGGGATTCTTGCGTGGCAGTATCCGATGCAGGATATGGAGATCGAGAATGGCGGCCAGCTCACGGTGCGCGAGTCGCAAATGGCGGCGTTCGTGAACGAGGGCACGATTGCGGATGTGTTTGGGCCGGGGCTGCACACGCTGAATACGCGGAATCTGCCGGTGCTGACGGATCTGAGGAACTGGAGCAAGGATTTTAAGTCGCCGTTCAAGTCGGATGTGTATTTCTTCTCGACACGGTTACAAATCGACCAGAGGTGGGGAACGGCAACACCGATTACGTTCCGCGAGAAGGAGTTTGGGGCGGTCAGCGTGCGGGGATACGGGATTTACTCGTATCGGATCGGCGATCCGAAGACGTTTTTCAAGCAGATCAGCGGGACGCGCGACACCTACCTTACCTCGGATCTGGAAGGGCAGCTGCGCGAGACGATTGTGGCGCGGATGGCGGACGTTCTGGCCTCGAGCGACGTGTCGTTTCTGGATCTGGCGGCCAACCAGGCAGCGCTGGCAGCGAAAGTGGCCGCAGCGCTGAAGCCGACCTTCGCCGGACTGGGACTGGAGCTGGATCAGTTTGCGGTGGAGAGCCTGTCTCTGCCGGAAGAACTGCAGAAGGTGATGGATCAGCGGATCGGCGTAAGCATGGCCGGCGATCTGGGGCGGTTTACGCAATTTGAGACAGCGGAGGCAATGCAGACGGCAGCAGCGAATCCGGGCGGCGGAGCGGATGCAGGGGTGGGCCTGGGCGCCGGCGTGGCGATGGCGCAGACCATGATGGCGGGCGCGAAGGCGGGCACCGTGGCGGTCCCGGCGGCAGACGCGAGTGCGGCTGAGACGGGGACGAAGTTCTGCATCAACTGCGGGAAGGCTATCAGCAGGGCGGCGAAATTCTGCCCGGAATGCGGGAAGGCGCAATGAACTGTACAGCGTGCGGAGGGCCGCTGCGGCCGAACCCCACCAACGATTCGCTGGTCTGCGAGTATTGCCACAGCATTTACTTTCCGGAGAAGAACGACGATGGCGTGGTGGTGGCGGGGGAGTCGAAGGACGAGCCCTGCCCGGTGTGCGCGATTGCGCTGATGCAGGCGGAACTGGAGCATACGGAGATTCGCTATTGCACGCGGTGCCGCGGGATGCTGATTCCGATGCAGTCGTTTCCGGAGCTGATCGACGCGCTGCGGGAAAAGAATCCGGCGCGGGTGGATATTCCGCCGCTCGATCCGGCGGAGATGAAGCGGAAACTCACCTGTCCGCATTGCCACAAGGCGATGCTTGTGGATCTGTACCCGGCGGCCACCAATGTGGTGATGGGATCGTGCGAGACGTGCGGCCTGAACTGGGTGGATCACGGCAAGATGGCACGCATTGTCGACGGCGCGCGGGCGATTGAAGAGACGGACACGCAACTGGCGAAGGATGAGTCCGACGCGGAGCCGGAGTATTAGCGGGCCGGCGGCTGCGGCCCCGCATCATGAATCCTTCGCCGCTGCCGCTGTTTACGCCTGAGAGAAGATGGGAGTGGCGTCGGCGGCGCTGGCGATGAGGTATTGCTCCTCCTGGCTGGTGACGGGCTGGAAATTCTGGGCCACGTACATGGCGAGCGGGAAGTAGCGCTCGTCGCCTGGCGGCAGCGCGGCGGTGATGCGCTGGGAAAGGGTCCAGCGCAGGGCGAGCGCGGCCTGCTCGGGCACAGAGCAGGGCTCGTACCACTCCTTGGGGTTGGGCTTCTGGCCCGCATTCATCGCGGCGGGCCATTTCGACCGGGCCATGGCTTTGATGGCCAGCATGCCTGCGCCTTTTTCGTGCACGCGGGCGATCACGCGCGGTCCGAAGTTTTCCCGCGAGGCGAGCACGAAGTTAATTGGGAACAGCACGGTGTCGAAATCGAAATGGTCGAGGAGAGCGAGCGCGGCCTCCTCAGAGTGTGCCGAAAAACCCAGGTAGCGGATCTTGCCGGCCTTGCGCCCGGCCTCAAAGGCTTCCTGCGCGCCGCCCGGGCCCATGATGCGATTTACGTCGTCCATCGTGGTGACGGCGTGATGCTGATAGAGGTCAAGGTGATCGGTGTCGAGCAGCCTGAGTGAATTATCCAGCGCAGAGGCCGCTCCCGCGTTGTCGCGCTCGCTGGTCTTGCAGGCCAGGAAGAATCGGTCGCGGTACGGCTTGAGGGCGGGACCGAGGAGTTGCTGCGCGTCGCCGTAGCTGGGTGCGACGTCCACATAGTTGATGCCCGCCGCGTGCGCCTGAGCCACGGTGTTGTTAGCGACAGCCTGATCCGCGTTCATGATGACGATTCCGCCCAGGCCGATGATGGAGAGATCCTCGCCGGTCCTGCCCAGCGGCCGTTTCGGGATGGGCCTGAAGCCTTTGTCGGAGGGCGAGGGCCAGGAAGTGGCTGCGGATAGTCCGGGCGCGGCCGCCAATCCTGCGGCGATGGCGCCGGAGGTAAGAAAGCTTCTGCGATCCATAAAACCCTCCCTGGGTTTTGAGAATTGACACCGTCCGTCCGCGAATGCGCCGGACGAACTGGGGGTTGGCACAGGTCCGGGAACGGTCCGATTGATCGACGATGCTGGCTTGCTGGTCTCGATGCCGGCGCCTGGGAGAGCACAGACGGCAGCAGTCGCACTCAGTATATTCTTGGCGCGGATGACCGGAGCGTGGTTCGGCGTGCGGTTGAACAAAGTGTGCGGGCCACCGTGACGGCTTCCCTGCCGGGACCATTCGGCTGCCGCGCAAGAACAGGAGCGTGCGTGAATGAAATCTGACTGGATCAGCGTTCGGCGTGCTCGGAGGAGACGCGGTCGAGCTCGCGGTAGATTTCCTCGTTGCGGAGGATGGCCTGGACGTATTCACGGGTTTCGGTGAAGGGGATGGACTCCACGAACTCGTCGATGCCGTGATAGTTGCCGATGGATTGCCAGTCGGTCACGCGATCGTCGCCGGCATTGTAGGCGGCGAAGGCGTACTCAGGCTGGTTGTTGAACTTGTCGAGCATGAGGCGGAGGTAGTGGGTGCCGAGCAGGATGTTGGTGGAGGGGTTGAGGAGATCGTCGGTGCGGAAATGGCGGACGCCCTCGTCGCGGGCCATGGCGCGGCCGACGGAGGGCAGGAGCTGCATGAGACCGTAGGCGTCCTTGTTGGAGACGGCGCCGGGATTGAATTCGGTTTCCTGGCGGATGAGCGCGGCCACCATGTAAGGATCGAGACCGTTCTTCTCGGCGTCGGCTTTGATGTCGGGCCAGTACGTTTCCGGGAAGAGGATGCGCCAGTAGGCGACGGGGATGGCCTCAATGGGGGCGGAGGTATAGAACGGGATGGCGCGCTTGAGGAGACGCATGGCGCGCCAGGATTCGCCGTAGGAAGCGTAGATTTCCGCCTCCGCAAAGGCGCCCCACTCGTCGCTGCCGTCGGCGGCGCGGATTTCGGGAGCGATGTATTCGTTGAGGCCGGCATTGGCGAGCAGCTTTGCCTTGACGACGTGGGGATCATCCTCGGGAACATCGTCGGTCAGTTCAGGAATGGGCTCGGGCTGCATGGCGTCGAGCGCGGCAATGCGCTGGGGCGCGACGGAGCCGAGCTCGGCGAGACGCTGCTGAGAGAGCTCCGCGTAGTAGTAGTGCGGATAGAGGCGCAGGACGGTCTTGTAGTATTCGGCGGCAGTTGCGGCGTTGTGCTCCTGGTCCTCGTAGACGCGGGCGCGCCAGTAGAGCGCGGCGGGGATCTGAGCGGTGTGGGGAAAGAGCTGCAGCTGCTCGTCAAAAAGCCTTGCGGCATCGGCGTAATTGCCGAGGCGGTAGTTGAGCCAGGCGGCGTGCCAGTGGGAGAGCGGCGCGTACTTCGACTCGGGGAAACGGTGGGCGAGATCGGAGTAGTACTGGATGGCGTGCGGATAATCCTTCGCCAGCAGATACATGTTGCCGCTGGAATAGAGGGCTTCGGCGAGCCAGGGGCTATCGGGAAAACGCGACTCCATCTGGGTGACGATGGATTGCTGCGCCGCGGTGTCGTTGCGGTCCCGGGCCAGCTCCATTTCGAGATAGAGGCGGCGGGCGCCGGCGTCGTCGCTGGAGTCGGGGATGGCGTCGAGCTCGCGCTGGGTGAGGCGGTGGAGTTTCCAGTCGCACTCGGCGGCGGCGACGAGGAGCCAGTTGCGGGTGACGCCGTCGGTGTCAGCTTCGGCGGCAAGAGCGCGGTATTCGTCTCCGGCGTCGGAGTAATGGCCGGCTTCGTAGAGGGCGTCGGCGTGGCGGCGGCGCTCGTCGGGCGGCAGCGTACTGAGAACCCCGGAGGACTGGAGCTGGGTGCGGGCGTAGCCAGCTTCGATGCTGAGCGGGTAGTTGAGATAGACGTGCTCGTAGAGCTGCTGCGCCTGTGCGGTGCGGCTGGCGAGAAGATTGGCCTTGGCGAGGGCGAGCTGGAAATCGGCGTGGCCCGCGATGGGGTCGTCCTGATGGCGGGCGAGGATGGCGAGGGCGCGCTGCGGATCGCCTTCCTGCACGAAGAGGTTGGCCTGGAGGACGGGAACGCTGGTGACAAAGATGCTGTCGGGATACTTCTGGTCGAAGTCGTCGAGCACGTCCTCGGCCTGGGGGAGCTGGTTGCTCTGGAGGTACGCCTGGGCGGTGAGGTAGTCGGCGTAGTCGGCCAGCACGCCGTCAGGCTGCGCGGGGGTTGCTCCGGCGAGTCGCGCGGAACGCAGCGCGGCGACCGCGTCGGGGAACTTGTGGTCGAGCAGATACGCGTGGCCGAGGGCGAGGTACGCGGCGGCGGCGGCTTCTCCGCGATGGCTGTGGGCC
>JBATVK010000059.1:0-47477 GCA_049671725.1 Acidobacteriaceae bacterium | reverse complement strand
GGCTGGCGCTGGCGCTGGGCGAGGCGGGCGCGCGTGTCGCCATCACCTGGCGCGACTCCGAGACGCAGGCGCGGCAAACGCTCACCGACCTGGAGGGGCTGGGTGTGGAGGCAGCCGCGTTTCGCGCCGATCTGCGCAACCCCGCTCATATTCGCAGCGCGGTTGCGGCAGCGGCGGCGAAGTTCGGACGCCTGGATATCCTCGTCAACAATGCCGGCCGCTTCGAGACGGCGGCGCTGGAAGACATCAGCCTCGAGCAGTGGGACGCGATGTTCGAGACCAACACGCGCGGACCGTTTCTCGCGGCGCAGGCGGCGTATCCGCACCTGAAGGCGGCGCGGGGACGCATCATCAACATCGGCTCGCTGGGCGGCATACATCCGTGGCCCACGCACGCGCACTACTGCACCTCGAAGGCCGCGCTGCACATGCTCACCAGGACCATGTCAAAGGCGTGGGCACCCGAAATCAGCGCCAACTGCGTCGCTCCGGGAATGATCGTGAGCGGCGAAGTGACCGAGGAGTACGAGCCTTATGCGCGGCGCACCCCGATGAAGCGGAACGGAACCATCGAAGACGTGGCGGCCGCGGTGCTGTTTTTCGCGACCGGGCCGCACTTCATCACCGGACAGATTCTGAGCGTGGACGGCGGGCTGGGGTTATAGGGCGTTGAAGTTGTGACGGGTCGCGCCGATAACTCCAGCGGAGGGCAGGCCATGCCGGCGTTCGTGTGGAACGACTCCTGCAGCGTCCATGTGGAGCATTTTGACACGCAGCACCGCAAGCTGTTCGAGGTCGTCAACAGTCTGGATGAGGCGATGCGCGCGGGCCGCGGGGACGAGGTGATGCGCGACGTGGTTCACAGGCTGGCAGTGTATACGCGCACGCATTTTCTGCAGGAAGAAGTGGCCATGCGGCGTACCGGATACCCGGCCATGGCCGCACATCGGGCGGAGCACCAGGCGCTGATGGCGGAAGTGGAGAAATTCAAGAAGGACCTGGATGAGGGGCGCCAGCCGAACACGGTGGTGGTGCTCGATTTTCTGCGCGAGTGGCTCGTGAATCACATCCGGAAATCGGATCGGGCGTACTCCGACCACCTGAATGCGCACGGCGTGCGCTAAGCTCGACTTCTATCTGCCGAAGAGGCGGGAGAACAAACCGGTTTTCGGCTGCTGATCCTCGTAGACGTAGACGCCTTCGGGCTCAGGCTGCGGGCCCAGTTTCCGGTTTTCAAAGACGGCGCGGGGATTCTCGACGCACAGCCGCTGCGCGGTCTCCTCGTTGATCCGCTTCGCAATCGCCTCGTACGCCTCCGTCATGCGCGGCGGGCGCCCCTCGAGGTTATGGGCGTCGGTGGCAATAAAGTGGACCCAGTTCTTTTCCAGCATCTCCCACGCCAGCGCCTGCGCGCGTTTGCCGAAGCGGCCGTTGAGCGACGCCGCGGTGATCTGCACGAGGCAGCCGGTGCGCATCCACTCCGCCATGCGCGCGTGGTCGCGCTGCAGGATCGGATTGCGTTCGGGGTGGGTGACGATGGGACGCGTGCCGCGCACCGTGAACTCGTAGAAGGTGTCTCCGATGTTCTGCGGGATCATGAACTCCGCGAACTCCACCAGCAGATACGACCCCTGGTTGATGCTGAACTTCGTCGGATGCTGCAGCGCATCTTCGATATTTTCGAAGGAAAGATGGAAATCGCAGCCCAGCCCCAGTTTCAGCCGGTCGCCCACCCGTTCGCGGATCATTTCCAGGCGCTCGCGGTTGCGCTCCGGGTCAAAGTCGTAGACATCGTTGGCGTGCGGGGTGCATACGAGGTGCGTGATACCGTCGGCGAGCGACGCCTCCGCCTGAGCGACGGAACTGTCCAGGTCTTTGGGGCCGTCATCGGTAGCGAAGAGGAGGTGGTGATGGATGTCGATCATGCCCGTTGTGCCAGCGCTCCCACCAGCGATTCGAAAATCTTAAATCCATCGGCCGAACCCAGCAGCGCTTCGCTGGAGCGGTCCGGGTGCGGCATCATGCCCAGCACGTTGCGGCCTTCGTTCAGGATGCCCGCAATATTGTCCAGCGAGCCATTGGGGTTGGCCTCCGCGCTCGCTTCGCCCTCCGGCGTCACGTAGCGGAAGGCAATGCGGTCTTCGCGGCGCAGTTCCGCCAGAGTCTCCGCGTCGCAGAAGTAATTCCCTTCCATATGGCCGATGGGCATCTTCAGCACCTGCCCGCGCGTCAGGGTGTGGCTGAAGGGTGAGTCGGCCGTCTCGGCGCGCAGATAAACCTGCTTGCAGATGTAGCGCAGGCCGGCGTTGCGCATCAGCGCGCCCGGCAGCAGCCCCGCCTCGCAGAGAATCTGGAAGCCGTTGCAGATGCCGAGCACCAGGCCGCCGCCCGCGGCAAACTTTTGCACCGACTGCATGACCGGCGAGAACCGGGCGATGGCGCCGGTGCGCAGGTAATCGCCGTAGGCAAAGCCGCCGGGAACCAGAATCGCGTCGCAGTTTTCGAGATCCGGCGAGTCGTGCCACAAAAAGACCGCAGGCTGGCCGGCCACTTCAGCGAGGACGTGCCAGGTGTCGTGGTCGCAGTTCGATCCGGGAAAGACGAGGACACCGAATTTCATGGCTATCTGTTTCAAGGTTAGCAGGTCGGGCAGAAAATCTGGCCCTCGCGAATCTATGCGGGTACGGGGATGCAGCCCTGCGCCGCGAGCCATGCCTCGGCCGCCTCCAGCGCGCGCTCGCACTGCAGCCGGTGCCGCTCCCGCTTGTCCCGGATACGCCGCCGCGTGGGCTCATCGAGCGGCTCGATGAGATCGAAGGTGATGTTCGCCGGCTGGAAACGCTTTGCATCGGCCTGGGTAATGTAGTGGACCAGCGAGCCCAGCGCGGTGGCGCGCGGCGCTGGTTGCGGCGTACGGCCGTGGACGATGGAGGCGGCGAAAAGGCCGGCGAGGAGGCCAGTGGCGATCGACTCCGTGTAGCCCTCGACGCCGGAAATCTGCCCGGCAAAGAAGATCCCGGGATGCTCGCGCATTTGCAGCGTCGGGGTCAGCACTCGCGGCGCGTTGATGTAGGTATTGCGATGGATCTGCCCGTAGCGCAGGAATCTGGCCTGCTCGAGGCCGGGAATCATGCGAAAAATCCGCGCCTGCTCGCCAAACTTCATGTGATTCTGAAATCCCACCAGGTTATACGAGTCGGCGCGCAGATTTTCGCAGCGCAGCTGCACCACCGCCCACGGCATCTTGCCGGTGCGCGGGTCCCGCAGGCCAACCGGCTTCATGGGGCCGAAGCGGAGGGTGTCCCGGCCGCGCCGCGCCAGCTCCTCGATGGGCAGGCAGCCCTCAAAATACTCGAGCTTTTCCCACTCTTTGGCCTCCACGCTCTCGGCGGCCAGCAGCGCATCGATAAAGGCGTCGTATTCGGGCTGCGACATGGGGCAATTGATGTAGTCGGCGCTGCCCTTGTCGTAGCGCGCGGCCATGTAGACGCGCTCGCGGTCGATGGAATCCGCGTCGACAATGGGGCTGATGGAGTCGTAGAAGGCCAGATGCTCGGCGCCGGTGAGCCGCGCAATCTCCTGGGAGAGCGCCGAGGAGGTCAGCGGTCCGGAGGCGACAATCGTGAGGCCTTCCCCGGGGTCCAGCGTCGTCACTTCCTCGCGATGGACGCGGATGTTCGGCTCGGCGGCAATCCTCTCGCCGATGAGACGCGAGAACTCGACGCGGTCGACGGCCAGGGCATGGCCGGCGGGAACGGCACAGGCATCGGCGCAGGCCAGCAGGGGCGACAACGCGCGCCGCATCTCCTGCTTCAGGAGCCAGGGAGCGGTGTTCTCGCTCTCGGACTTGAGCGAGTTGGAGCAGACCAGCTCCCCAAAGTCCGCCGTCTGATGCGCCGGGGTCGTCTGCAGCGGGCGCATCTCGCAGAGGTCCACCTCGACGCCCATGCGCGCCGCGACCAGCGCCGCTTCCGGCCCGGCGAGGCCGCCGCCGATAACGCGAATCTTCATGCGCGTCCCTGGGCCGGCGATTGCGGAGCCTGTGCTGCAGCCGGGGTTTGCGCGTCGCCGGCGAGCGCGGTCAGGGCCTCATCGCCGACACGCATGCGCCTCCACTCCGTCAGGGTGTCGGCGCCGAGCGAGCGGTAAAACTCAATGGCCGGCTGGTTCCAGTCCAGAACGTGCCAGAAGAGCAGCACGCAGCCGCGCTCCACGCTGCGGGCGGCCACATGGGTCAGCAGCGACTTGCCGATGCCGCGGCCCCGAAAGCGCGGGCGCACGAAGAGATCCTCGAGGTGCATGGCGCGCCCCCGCCAGGTGGAATAGACGGGGAAAAAGAGGGCGAATCCGGCGGGCTCGCCGTCCTCTTCGGCGATCAGGCACTCGAAGAAGGGAGTCTCGTCCTTCTGCGGAAAGCCGTCTCGCAACAGCTCAGCTTCGGTGAGCCGCGCGGACTGAGGCTCACGCTCGTATTCGGCCAGCTCGCGAACAAACTGGAGGATCAGCGGGGCGTCGGCGGCGCGGGCGCGGCGAATCGTCGTCATTCGCTCCATTATAGGGAGCGCGCAGAGGCTATCGAGAGCCACTCTCGCTCCGATGTACAGCGCCACTTTGCTCGATTCGCACCGAAATCCGTTGCCCGCCCGCAACGGATCGGCTAATCTCATCGCGAGTTCCCCCAGAAAGGCAATGCCACGATGAAACCGCTGTCGCCGGTGGACGCCATCGGTCCGGCCTTCAGCCGGATGCGCAGCATTCTGATCCCTGCCGGCGCGGTGCCTGGTCAGCCGGGGCAGTTCCGCTTCTGGTTTTCCCTCAAGATCGTCGTGGTCGCCGCGCTCACCAATCCTTCCTTTATCTTCGGTTTCTCGATTGCCGGCCTGGAGGGCGTGGCCTTCCTGATGGCGGGGCTGAGCGGCGGCCTGAGAGGTCTCCACCGGCAGCACATCGGGCTGGCCGCGCCGAATTTTGCCGGCATCATGGTCGTGTTCCTCGCAGGCGCGGCCATCGTTGGGATTGCCGTGTGGCTGGTGCTCACGTGGTTGTGGTGCCGTCTGCGCTTCACCCTCTTCGACCTGGTCGTCTACAGGCGCGGCCGGGTGGGTCTCGCGTGGTCGCCATACGGGCGGCCGGCATGGCGATTCCTGGGCCTCGTCATTCTGGTGTCGCTGGCATTTCTGCTGCTGGCCTCGGTCACCATCGGCCCCATGGTCCTGCACCTGATCGTGGCGCTGCGCGGCATGACCCCGCGGGAGATCAACAGCGACCCCTTCCTGGTGATGAGCAACATCTTCCCGATGTACGGCATGATCTTCGCCATCGCCATTCTGGCGGGGCTGGCGGGCGCGGTGATGACGGATTTTCTGCTGCCGTCGATGGCGCTCGAAGATGCGCCGCTGGAGTCGGCTTTCGGGCGATTCTTCCATCTCCTCGGATCGCGCTTCTGGACCGTCGCCCTCTACCTGCTGCTGCGCTTCCTGCTCCAGCTTGGGCTGAGCTGGGCCGGCGGCCTGGCCATCATGATCGTCCTGGTCGTCGCAGGCGGCGGTGGCGTAGCCGGTGGATTTGTCCTCTACCGCTCGCTGTGGCATCTGGGCGGCGGCGCGGCAGCCGTGTTCATCCTCTATTGCGTGATCGCAGGCCTCGCTCTCATCGCCCTGTATCTGCTGACCGTGATGGTTCTGTACGGGCTGATCATGCTCTTTCTGCAGTCGTTTGCGGCGTACTTCTTCGGATCGCACTATCCGGAACTGGGCGATCGCCTGGAGCCAGGGCCGCTGGCGCCGGCTCCCAGGCCGGAACCGTCCGCGCCCGCCCCTCCGATGGCGCCGCCTGTCCCGCAGCCTCCGCCCATCTGGTAGGTTCCCCGGTTCCGAGGGAAGATTCGCGAAAGAAAGCTTCCCTTTTCCGATTTTTGGCGTCATCATGGTTGGATTCCGGCCCTCCAGCACCGGGAGGCACTCATGATTGGCTGTATCGCCTACACAGCGCGCATCGGCCTGATGGCGGGATTGATTGTGCCCGCTACCGTCACCGCACACTATCCGTTTCCGCAGATCAATCCTCCGGCTCAGCCCGTCGGTCTGGCAAACCTGACCCCTGAGGAGCGCGGCGATCTGGCCCTGGCCCATCAGGAGTACATCGCGGCCATCGAGGCGTACCGCGAGGCGCCGCAGAATTCCGCCGAGGTGTGGAACAAGCTCGGCGTCGCCTACCACCACCTGTTCGCACTCGAAGAGGCCCGCAAGGACTATCAGCACGCGCTGCATCTGCGCCCCAACTATCCTCAGGCGCTGAACAATCTGGGCACCATCTATTACGCGAAGAAGGACTACCGCAAGGCGGAGAAGTACTACCATCGCTCCCTGCGTCTCGACCCTGAGGCCTCGGTCTACAGCAATCTCGGCGTGGCCTACTTCGCGCAGGACCACGTGCAGAAGGGGGTGGCTGCCTTCCGCGCGGCCTTTGCTCTCGATCCGCATGTTTTTGACGCGAACGCGCCGCAGCTGGTGACCGAAGCCTTGCCCGCGCACGACCGCGCCGAGCAGGATTTCTGCCTGGCCCGGCTCTTCGCGCAGGCGCACGATTACAAAGAGGCGATTACCTTTCTCCGCCGAGCGCTGGATGAAGGCTTCGACAACCGCAAGGAGCTGCTCGCGGACCAGACCCTCGCCACCCTGCGAATGACCCCGCAATTCACGGAGCTGATGCAGGAACAGAAACAGCCGCCGAAGCTGCATTAATCGCGGCGGCTCTCTCTTTCGCCCCCGGGCCGTTGTCTTTCAGCATTCCTTCAGTGTCACTTGTTATCCTCATTGGCAATGTTCCTGTTTGGTTGTCCAGGGAGATTGGCCGTCTCGCTCGCCTGCTGTGCAGCGTGCTGTACCGGATTTTCCGCGGTGGCTCAGAGCCTGCCCCAGGCTCCGCCCCCTTCGCCGGTTGCGCCGGCGGCAGCGGGCATCACATTGGATCAGGCCATCGCGGCGGCCATGGCCAACGATCCTCTGTTCGCAGCGGCCCGGGCGCACAGCGGCTCGGCCCGGCTCGATGCCTCCATCTCCCGCAGCGCGCTGTTGCCCAACGCCACTACGAACGACGTGTACACCTACACGACGCCCAGCGGCTATGTCAATAAGGACGCCCCGCAAGGGCTGCGCGTCCTGCCGGCCTTTGTCGCCAACGACTCGATCCACGAATACTGGGCGCAGATCCTGGTGAACCAGAACATCAGCCTGGCCAGCATCGCCACCTACCGCCGCAACCGCGCCCTGGCCGCACAGGCGGGCGCCGATCTGGAAAGTGCGCGCCGCGACCTGGTAGCTCGCGTGGTGGCCGCTTATTTCGGAGTAGTCGACGCCGCCGCCCGGGCCGAAGTAGCGAAGCGGGCCATGGACGAATCGCAGAGCTTTGTGGACCTGACGAATAAGCTGGAAGCCGGCCGCGAAGTAGCCCGCGCCGACGTGGTGAAAGCGGACCTCGAATACCAGCAGCGCCAGCGCGAATGGAGCGACGCGCAACTGGCGGCGGATAAGGCACGCCTCGATCTGGGTGTGCTGCTCTTCCCCGATCCGCGTACGCCGTACACGCTGGCCGACGAGGGCCAGCCGCCCGCGCCCTTGCCGGATGAATCGGCCGTGCAAGCCGCCGCCTCGCGCAACAATCCGGATCTGCGCAGCGCGCTCGAGGCCCTGCGCGCTGCGAAAGACGATGTATCCGCCGCGCGCGCCGCGTACCTGCCCACCATGGGGTTCAACTACACGTGGGGCATCAACGCTCCGCAATTCGCGGTGAACGGCGACCAGGGCGTGCGCAACCTGGGCTATTCGGCCTCGGTCACGATCAACATGCCGCTGTGGGACTGGTTCGCCACCCAGGACAAGGTCCGGCAGAGCAAACTTCGCGAGCAGGCTGCGCAGGCCACGCTCACCAACACGCAGCGCCAGTTGATTGCCCAGCTCCAGGAGTATTACGACGAAACGCAGGTGGCCGACGAGCAGGTCCAGTCGCTGCGCACCAGCGTGGCAACGGCGCAGGAAAGCCTGCATCTGACCCGGCTCCGCTATCAGGCCGGCGAGGCGCTGGCGCTGGAAGTCGTCGACGCTGAAAATTCCCTGGCTCAGGCCGAGGACGCACTCGCCGACGGCCTGCTGCGCAGCCGCGTGGCCCGCGCTAATCTTGAAACCCTCACTGGAGCTCTCTGAATGACGAACCTTGTCTTGCTGCGCCGCCGGCCCGCGTTCAGGATGCTCGCCCCCGCGCTTCTGCTGGTCGCGATGGCCGGGTGCTCGAAGCAGGAGCCGGCGCCGCAGACCGCGGTCGCCGTGGAAGCGGCGCCCGTGCGGGTGGCGTCCATCACCGAACATGTCGTCGCCGACGCGGTTCTTTCGCCGGTGGCCGAGGCGGCCATCACGCCCAAAA
Source organism: Acidobacteriaceae bacterium (assembly GCA_049671725.1). Taxonomy (GTDB): domain Bacteria; phylum Acidobacteriota; class Terriglobia; order Terriglobales; family Acidobacteriaceae; genus Palsa-343. Next base: position 39,059 of record JBATVK010000059.1, on the reverse strand, counting down.
TCACCGCGCCGGTGAAGCGGTACTCCGTGCAGCGCGGATCGAAGGTGAGAGCCGGTGAGTTGCTCGCAGTGCTCGACAACCGCGATCTGGAAGCGGCCGTGACCGACAGCAAAGGCTCGTACGACGCTGCGAAAGCGGCCTATCAGACCGCGGTGAAGGGCCAGGTCCCGGAGGATTATCAGAAGGCCGAGCTGGATCTGGAGCAGGCGAAGGCGAACCTCGACCTGAATCGCAGCATCGTCGCCAGCCGCCAGAAACTCTTCGAAGAAGGCGCGATTGCCGGACGCGATCTGGACACCTCGAAGGCCGCCCTGGTTCAGGCCCAGGCCGTTTTTGACACGGCCCGAAAGCATCTCGCCGCCATGAAGCAGTTTGGCCGCGCCGCCGAGCTGCAGGCGGCCAAAGGCACGCTCGAGTCCGCGCGCGGCAAGTACGAAGGCGCCGCCGCGGCTTTGTCGTATTCGGAGATTCGCAGCCCGATCAGCGGGGTAGTGACGGATCGCCCGCTCTACCTGGGCGAGATGGCCTCGCCGGGGACGCCGCTGATTACGGTGATGGACACCTCCGCGCTGATCGCGAAGATTCATTTGTCGCAGCCGCAGGCACAAATGCTGTCGAAAGGCGATCCGGCCTCGGTCGAGATTCCCGGCCTGGCCGATCCGGTGCCGGGAAAAATCACGCTGATTAGTCCCGCCCTCGATCCCGGCAGCACCACGGTGGAAGTCTGGGTGCGGCTTGAAAATCCCAAGGGCCGGCTGCGCCCCGGAACAGCGGTGCACGTGACCGTAGCCGGGCGCACGGTGACGAAGGCCGTCGCGGTGCCCTCGCAGGCCATTGTCCTCTCCAGTACCAGCCAACCCACGGTCATGGTGATCGGCAGCGACGGCGTGGCCCACCAGGTCGCGGTCACCACCGGCATCTCCGGCGGCGGCGAGACGCAGATACTCAGCGGCGTTTCGCCTGGGCAGCAGGTGGTCACGGTGGGGGCCTACGCGCTGGACGACGGCACGCACGTCAAGGTCGTCACCTCGCTCGGAGATGCGGATCAGTCCGGCGGCCAGGGTTCCGGGGAGGGCAAGTGACGGAACCCACCCCACCGAATCCGGAATCCTCGTTCTGGCTGCCGCGCTGGTCGAGAAGCATTTTCTTCTTCGCCGTAGTGTTGGCGGTTGCGGGCGTGTATCTGGCCTTCCGCATTCCCATCGCCGTTTTCCCGCAGACAAATTTTCCGCGCGTCGCCATCGGCGTCGACAACGGCGTGACCCCCATCGAGCAGATGGAGGTCACTGTCACCAAACCCATCGAGGACGCGGTGAACAGCGTGCCGGGGCTCACCGACGTACGCTCCACCACCAGCCGCGGCTCGGCCGATATCGATCTCTTCTTCAGCTGGAACGTGGACATGTTCCAGACCCTGCAAATGGTGAACGCGGCCATCGCGCGCGTGCAGCAGACACTGCCGCCGACCGCGCAGATCACCACGACCAAGCTCAATTTCGCCACCTTTCCGGTCTTCGGCTACGCGCTCACCTCCAAAAACGTCTCGCAAACGCGGCTGTGGGAGCTGGCCACGTACCAGCTGAAGCCGCCGCTCAACCGCCTGCCCGGTGTGAGCGGTGTGGTGGTGCAGGGCGGACAGGTGCCCGAGTACCACGTCATCCCCAACACCGCGAAGCTGATCGCGGCGCAGCTCACGATCGGCGACCTGGTCAGCGCCATTCAGCAGTCAAACCTGGTCACCTCGCCCGGCCTCTACACCGACCATCATGAGCTGATTCTCGCCCTCACCGGCGATCAGGCTTCGAACCTGCAGCAACTGGCGCAGATCGCGGTGAAGACCACCGCCGCCGGCGTGCCCATCCGCATCTCCGACGTCGCCCAGGTGGTTCCCGGCACCGCACCCAACTACACCATCGTGACCTCGAACGGACAGCCCGCGGTGCTGTTGAACATCACGCGCCAGCCTGACTCGAATACGGTCGCCGTGGTCAACGAAGTGGAAACGGAGATGGCGCAACTGAGGACGAACCTGCCCAAAGGCGTCACCATCGAGCCCTTCTACGACCAGTCGCACCTGGTGCGCGAGAGCATCGCCAGCGTTCGCGACGCCATTCTGATCGGGCTCATCCTCGCGTCCATCATTCTCGTCCTCTTCCTGCGTGACTGGACCTCGTCGCTCATCGCCGGCCTGGTTATCCCGGTCACCATTCTCGTCACCTTCATCGCGCTGTGGGCCATGGGCCAGAGTTTCAACCTCATGACCCTGGGAGGCCTGGCCGCCGCCGTAGGCCTGATCATCGACGACGCCATCGTGGTCGTCGAGAACATCGTTCTGCATCGCGAGAGCGGCGAGCCGCGCGTGGAAGCCGTGCGCAAGGCCCTGCATGAGATCACCCCGCCGCTGATCGGCTCCACGATCACGCCTATCGTGGTTTTTCTGCCGCTCATCTCCGTCACCGGCGTCACGGGGACGTTTTTCCGCGCACTGGCGCTCACCATGACCGTCGCGCTGCTCACCTCGCTGGCGCTGGCGCTGACCTGGACGCCCGCGCTCAGCCTCGCGCTGCTGCGCGGCGATTTCTCCCGCGCGCATAAGGAGGCCGAGGGCGAATCCGTGCATCACAGCGGCCTGATGGCGCCGGTGCTGCGCGTTCACGAGCGGCTGTTGCGCGGCGCCCTGGCCAAACCGCTGTGGCTGGCTGTGGCCTGCGCCGTGCTGGTCGTCGGCACGTTCTTCGCCTACCGGGGCCTCGGCTCCGATCTGCTGCCGGAGATGGATGAGGGCGCCTTCACCCTCGACTACATCATGCCGCCGGGCAGCTCGCTCGAGGAGACGAACCGCGTGCTGGAGCACGTGAACCGCATCCTGCATGCGATCCCCGAAGTCACCACCACGTCACGGCGAACCGGCCTGCAGCTGGGCGTGGAGGCCGTCACCGAAGCCAACACCGGCGACTTCACCGTGAAGCTCACCGACCATCGCAGCCGCGGCATCGAGGAGGTGATGGAGGACGCGCGCGAGCGCATCCACGCCGCCGAGCCGGAACTGGACGTCGACTTCACGCAGACGCTGCAGGACATGATCGGCGACCTCTCCAACGCACCCGACCCCATCCAGATCAAGCTGTTCTCGCCCAACGCCGACCTGCTGAACCAGCTCGGCCCGCGCGTCGCCGACGCCATCTCCAAAGTGCCGGGGGTGGTCGACGTGGAAGACGGCGTCGAGGATACCCTCAGTGGCCCCGCCACTACTTTCCAGGTCGATCCCGGCATCGCTGCGCGCCTCGGCTTCACCACCTCCGAAGTCGCCGACGACGCCACAGCCGCTCTGGACGGCATCCCCACCACCCAGCCGCTGATTGACAACGGCCGGCCCTACACGGTTCGCGTCCGCCTCGACGACTCGCACCGCACCAGCCTCGATGCCATCGAAAACACGGTCTTCGTCAGCCCCACCGGCAAGCTCGCCACGCTCGGATCGCTCGCGCACATCGAGCAGCTGCCGCCGCAGAACGAAATCCTGCGCGAGAACCTGCAGCGCCTGATCACCGTTACCGGACGGCTCGAAGGCTCCGACCTGGGCACCGCCATCCGCCGCGTGCAGCAGGCGGTCCGCGACCTGCACATTCCCTCGAGCGTGCGCATCGAATACGGCGGCACGTATCAGGAGCAGCAGCAGTCCTTCCACGAACTGCTCCAGGTGCTGCTGCTGGCGCTGGTGCTCGTCTTCGGCGTGCTGCTCGCGGAATTCCGCACCCTCTCAGCGCCAACCTCAGTGCTGGTTTCCTCGGTGCTCTCCACGGCCGGCGTGATCTTCGCTCTGCTCATTACCGGAACCACCTTCAACGTGGCATCGTTCATGGGTCTGATTATGGTCATTGGCATCGTGGCCAAAAACGGCATCCTGCTGCTCGACGCCGATCAGCGTTTTCGCGCCGCGGGCATGACCGCTCGCGACGCCATGCTGCAGGCTGCGCGGCGGCGCCTGCGCCCCATCGTGATGACCGCGCTGGCCGCCATCACCGGCATGCTGCCGCTGGCGCTGGCCCTCGGTTCCGGCTCGCAGATGCTGCAGCCGCTGGCCATCGCCGTCATCGGCGGCCTGCTGATTTCCATGGCGTTGTCGCTCATCGTCACGCCCGCGGTGTACTACTTCCTGGCGCGGGGGTAGCGGAGCCGCTACCGGCCACAGCCCACCGGCCGCGTTCCCGTTCTATAGTGAAGAACGACACCACCACGGAGACCCGCCCTGGCCTGCGACGACCTCAGAGACTGGATCCAGCTCCTCGACAAATCCGGCGAGCTGCGCCGCATCCGCGAAGAAGTCTCGCCCATCCTGGAAATGGCCGAGATCGCCGACCGCGCATCGAAGTCCGGGCGCGGTGCCGCGAAAGCCGGCGGTCCGGCGCTGCTCTTTGAGAACGTGACCGGCTATCCAGGCACCCGCGTGTTGATGAATCAGTTCGGCAGCGAGCGCCGCATGAAGCTGGCCCTCGGCGTCGATTCTCTGGACGAGATCGCCGGTCGCATCCGCGCCCTGCTCGAAGTGAAATCCCCCGATGGCTTCCTGGAAAAGCTGAAGATGCTTCCGATGCTTGCGGAAGTGGGCAAATTCTTCCCCAAAACCATCTCCGCGAAAGACGCGCCCTGCAAGCAGGTCGTCCTCCGCGAGAATTTCTCCGTTCTCGATTTTCCCGTGCTGCAAACCTGGCCGCTCGATGCGGGCCGCTTCATCACGCTGCCCTGCGTGGTCACGCGCGATCCGAAATCAGGCAAGCGCAACTTGGGCATGTATCGCATGCAGGTCTACGACGGCCAGACCACCGGCATGCACTGGCAGCGCCAGAAGAATGCCGCCGAGCATCTGCGGGAGCGGCTGCGCGCCGTAGCGGGCGATGCCTCCGCGCGGGTGCAGGCGATGGCCGAGACCGCCGGGGGCACCACGAACATCGCGCTGGGCAAGGTCGAGAACGATCGCCTCGAAGTCGCCGTGGCGATCGGCACCGATCCCGCGACCACGTTTTCCGCCATCGTGCCCGCGCCTCCCGAGGTGGAAGAATTTCTCGTCGCCGGATTCCTGCGCCAGCAGCCGGTGGAACTGGTCAGGTGCGAGACCGTCGATCTCGAAGTGCCCGCCCACGCTGAAATCGTCTTCGAAGGCTACGTGCGCCTCGACGAGCTGCGGCCCGAAGGCCCCTTCGGCGATCACACCGGCTTCTACACTCTGCAGGAGGACTATCCGGTCTTCCACATCACCTGCATCACGCATCGCAAAGACCCCATCTGGTCCGCGACCGTCGTGGGCAAGCCGCCCCAGGAAGACGCGTGGATGGGCAAGGCCGTCGAGCGCATTTTCCTGCCGCTCTTCCGCCTCACGCTGCCGGAGATCGTCGACATCAACCTGCCTGTCGAAGCGGTCTTCCACAACCTGATGATCGTGTCCATCCGCAAAAGCTACGCGGGGCACGCGCGCAAGGTGATGAACGGCATCTGGTCGATGGGCCAGGCCATGTTCACCAAGTGCATCATCGTGGTGGATGAGGACTGCGACGTGCAGAACCTGGCCGAAGTCACGCTGCGCGTGGCCAACAATATCGATCCCGAGCGCGACATCCAGTTCACGCTCGGACCTGTCGATTCCCTCGACCACGCATCACGGCTTCCGAACTACGGCAGCAAGATGGGCATCGACGCCACGCGGAAATGGGCCGCCGAAGGCTTCACGCGCCCGTGGCCGCCGTTGATCGAAATGGACCCTGCGACCAGGGCCCGCATCGATGCGATCTGGAAGAAGCTGGGCATCGAGGGCTGACGCAGAGCACCGACCTCTTACTCCGCCGGCTTCACCTCAATACTCACCAGGTTGCGCACGCTCCGCGCCGGCCGCTTATCCTGGCTGACGACCAGGCGGAAAGGGCCGGTCTTCGCGCCCAGCGGCTTGCCGTCCAGCGTATCGGCAATCAGCACAACGCCGGGGTGGAAGTCCGGATCGATCTCGCCGAGCGCGACGACCGACTTGTAGCCGTCCGAGCCTGTGGCCACGATATAGTCGGCCAGCGCTTTGCCCATCAGCGCCTTCCCGTGCGGCACGCCCAGGTGGGCGAGCAGATCGATCAGCGGCACGCCGGAGTAGCTCTCGTTGGCATTCGTGTGATGATCGAAAATCGTCACCGTCGTGTGTGGATACTCTTTCAGCGTCTGCGGCGTAAAGACGCCGCGCTCGTTCGGGCCGGCGGTGATGGTCAGCACATCGGCCTTTGCCGCAGCCTGGGCCGGCATCGTCCCCTGCTGGGCCCGCGCCCAGCCACCGCTTCCCAACACCATCGTCAGAACTGCCGCAGCAACACGCAAGCTTACCCGCATTCGTTCTCCCCCGTGCTCACCATCGTAATCCCCCTCCGCAAATCGCCCCTTCCCACTCGCCGCACACCGTCTAAACTAAAGAAGCATGCCGCGCCTCCAGGACCAGCTCGATCAGATCACCGCTCAGACGCGCAGTCTCGTTCAGCCCGAACGCCTTGCCATCGGCGAGCGCTCCATCGAAGAGCTCTTCGCCAGCGGCATCGAGCGGCAAATTCTGCCCGTCGGGGCTACGGCTCCGGAATTTTCCCTGCCCGATTTCTCCGGCAAAACGGTCCGCTCCTCGGATCTGCTCGCTCTCGGGCCGCTGGTCATTAACTTCTTCCGCGGCCGCTGGTGCCCCTACTGCGTGACGGAACTGGAAGCGTGGCGCGATCTCTATCCCGCGCTCCGCGAGCGTGGCGCGCTGGTCGTCGGCATCTCTCCGCAGACGCAGCGGCAGAGCGACTTCACGGCCGGCCAGCACACGATTCCCTTCCCGCTGCTCACCGACGCGGGGTGCAACGTGGCAGAGAAATTCGGACTGGTGTGGACGCTGCCGGAATATCTGCGCCGCTACTACCTCGGCATCCTGCTCAACGTTCCCTTTATCAACGGCGAGGAAAGCTGGAAACTGCCGCTGCCCGCGACCTACGTGCTCGACCAGGATCGCAAAGTCCTCTACGCCGAGGCCCACGCCGACTTCCGCGTGCGCCCCGAGCCGGAGGACTTGCTCCGGCACATGCCCGCCTTCGCGCGTTCAGAATAGCCCTCGCCGGGGAACCGCAGACCTGCCTTCCTCGTATCTCTCCTCGAAGCTGAAACCGGGCCCATGAGGAGTCGTTTTCGATGCAGACCGTTGAACGCGTCATCATCCAGGCCAGTCGCGCCGCCATCTGGCAGGTCCTTGCCGATGTCGAGAGCTGGTCTTGCTGGAACCCCACCATCCTTCAGGTGAAGCCGCTGACGAATCGCGGCCTCCGCGTCGGATCGCGCTACCGGATTGCGCAGCCCAAACTTCGCCCCGCTGTCTACGAAGTCACGGAGTGTGTCCCGCACCAGGCTTTCACCTGGGTGGTCCGCGCACCCGGCGCCCGAATGATTGCCGACCATCGCCTGAACGCCGGCGACGGAGCCGGCACCGAAGTCGAGTTGTCCTTCGCGACCGAAGGTGTGCTCGGCGCCATCCTCGGCGGCCTCTACGCGAAGCGCATCGCCGATTACGTGCGCACCGAGGCTCGGAGCCTGAAGGCGCACTGCGAATCGCTCGACGTTGCGGCCTCGGCCTGAAGCCGAAAGGATCAATCCTCCCACCGCGGGCCCGGCCTGGCGACGGCCCGCAGCGTCGGCGTTCAGCGGCCGAACTGCACGTAGTGGGTGTAGAACGTGCAGCCCGCCGCTGACGAACAGCTCGGCGTGGCCGGATTCACATATTTGTACGCGTAGAGCTCGCTGGAGAAATCCGTGTTCCTCGCTCCCGAGGGACGCACGGCGAACATGTCTCCATAGCGCGTGCCCAGCACCGGCTGTCCCTGGCTGTTGGTGCCCACCGGGAAGGTCAGCGTAACCGTGCTCTCGTCGACGTAATAGACCACGTAGTCGCCGAGGTATCCGACACTGCTGCTGCCATAGTCGGTCGGCCCGCCGAAGGAGACGGTCACCGCCATATCCCCGTTGGGCGCAGCGCCCAGCGAGGGGTAAGCGAAGGCATAGGGAGTGTTCCAGATGTCGTATTCGCCCACCGCCTTGAGAGTGTTGGCGTCGATCTGCGCGATGTCCACATACGGCTGCGGCCTGCCGTTCTTGCAGCTCGAGTCGTCCCTTGCCGCGCCCCACCCCAGCCACACGGTGCCGGTTTTATCGTTGACTGTGGCCTGGCGCGCGCCCGCGATCACGCGTCCGCTGCCGGCGGCTCGCGTGAAGTCGATCCACTGCTGATTGTCCGGCGCAAGCGACGTGTAATCGCTGTTGCACCAGGTGTTGTTGGAGGTAACGTTCGATGTCACGTCGCCCGAGCTGTCCGGCCAGTGATAAACCTCGAGGTGGCTGGTATCGACGTGACCCGCCCAGTACATCCCGTCGGTGCTCTGCTGCGTCAGCCGCCCTCCCCACGCATTGTCCAGATCGGTGAGTTGATTGGTGGAAATGTAGCCCACCCCGACGCTCGAACCGCTGCCGGTGATATCGGAGAGCGGCATGCGTGCCACGAGGAGACCGACGTTCTTGCCGGCCGAGTCGCTGCCGTCGACGCTGGCGTAGAGGAAGTTGTTGGTCACCGAGATATCCGGATAATCCAGCGACACGCTGCCGTTGAACGTGGCCACGGTAAGGTCGAAATAGGTCCACACGCCGAAGTTAGTCTTCAGGTTGGCGGGATGCTGATAGGCGATGCGCAGCCGGTTCTGCCCGGCCGAAGTGGGACTGTACTGCATGATCCAGAAGAAAAGATCGGTGTTGCCGTCGTAGACCACAACCTGGTCGCAGCAGAGGCCGCCGTCGCTCTGCGGGAAAATAGTCGTGGGATCCTCCTGGGTAAAGCTCGTTCCGCCGTTGACCGAAAACAGCATGTAAGTGTTGTTGGGATCGAGGACGACACCTGCGGACGAGGCTGCCGCCGTGGACGGGTCAGGCGGCCAGCCGGTGGCCTGGTTGGTCCCGGTATCCGTGATGATGGTGGCGCTCTGGCCCGGCGTTCCCAGAGGGCCGGCTTTCTTCGGCCCGGTTTGGGTGGGAGCTACCGGGAAGGGATGGATGGTCGGACCGATGGGGACCGGCGGCCCCAATTCGTCGTTCTCATCGAGTTGCTGGGGAACATGAGAAGGCGCGGTCGGCACGCCGCTGGTTACGTGCTTGGGCACGCTGACGGTGACGGTTGGATTGGTGCCCGTGTGCGGGGCGGCCAGGCTGAGCACCGCCGTCGCCATGAACGGATGCGTGGTTCCGCCCTCGGCATAAGTCCCGGAAACCGCGAGCGTCTGCGATCCGGGAACAGCGACTCCACTGAAGCGGGTCTGGAGGATGGCGCGTTTTCCGGCCAGTATCTCGCCAAGGTCGGCCGGCAACGCCACCGGCAGCACCAGACTGCCACCGCCCAGCGTAACTTTGGCCACGCTGACCGCGCTCACCGGGTGAGCGCCCGAGTCGACCAGTGGAATGCCCACAGCCACCGAGCCGTCCGGCCAGATCGAGTAACCGATCGGTCCGATCCTGAGGGTTCCGGTTTCCCTGGGCTTCCGCGCGCATCCGTGGAAGTACAGAAACAGAATCAAAAGAAGGAGGAGAAGAAGTATCCACCAAATCTTATTCAGAAAGCTTGTCATGCGCAGTGCTCCCTTCCCGACGGACTGCGTTCGGTGTTGTCGCTGGATCTCAGCGAACTCGAATGCGCTGCCTGGGCCGATGCCGCGAGCGGTGCGTCGCGGCCGGATCACTACTCAACGGATTACCCGGTTGCGACATACTACGCTTTGCAGGAATAAAGGGATACTCTTTTCTACCCGCCGCGACTTTTTCTGTGGAAAACATCGGAGCGGCGGGACCGGAAGATCGTTCACCGCTGAACGTCGACGGCTCGGCGCAGCACAGCGGAACGGGAATCGCTAAACCTGGTTCTCCCGCTCGTACCGCACGTAGACCGGATCCCAGACGTTGGCGGCGACAGCCGCTTCCACGTCTTTGTCCTTCAGGTCCGAGAGCCCCTCTGCGATCGCCTGCTTCGCCACGGCCATTGCAATCACGCGGCTGATCTCGCGCGACTTCGCCATAGGCGGCAGCAGGTTTCCGTTGCGGTTCTGCTCCACGGGCGACAGTTTTGCCAGGGCCTGCGCAGCGGTCATGATCATGGTGTCGCTCACGCGCCGCGCCCGCGCTGAGACGATTCCCAGCGCCAGCCCCGGGAAGACGTAGGAATTATTCGTCTGGTCGATGCAGATTTCCCGTCCGCCGAAGTTCACCGGCTCGAACGGGCTGCCCGTGCCGATCAGCGCCTTGCCATCTGTCCATTTCAGAATGTCTTCCGGCACCGCCTCGCTCTTCGAGGTCGGATTCGACAGCGGAAAGACGATGGGCCGCTCGCAGTTCTTCGTCATCGCGCGCACGGCTTCTTCGGTAAACATCCCCGCCTTTGCCGCCACGCCGATCAGCACCGTGATCTTCCCGTCGCGCACTACCTCTTCGAGCGTGATGCGATTCGGATCCTTCACCTGCCAGCCTTCCACATCGCTGCGCGGAAGAACGAACTCCGTCTGCTCCGGATGAATTCCCTCCGCGCCCTCCACCAGCAGTCCCGGACGTCCGATCGGATAGACGCGCAAGCGTGCCTCCTGTTCGCTCAGGCCCTCGTCGATGAGCGCCTTCACGATCAGGTTGGCGATGCCGATCCCCGCCGATCCGAATCCGACAATCGCCGCGCGCTGATCGCGCAGCTTCGTGCCCGCGGCTTTGACGGCGGCGAGCAGCGTGGCCAGCACCACAGCCGCCGTTCCCTGGATGTCGTCGTTGAACGTACAGAGCCGGTCGCGGTAGCGCTGCAGCAGCCGCGCCGCGTTGGTCCCGGCAAAGTCTTCCCACTGCAGCAGAACGTGCGGCCAGCGTTTCTCCACGGCGGAAACAAACGTCTCGATGAAGTCGTCGTACTCCTGACCGCGCACGCGCTTGTGCCGCCAGCCGATGTAGATCGGATTCTCCAGCCGCTCCTCGTTGTCGGTGCCCACGTCGAGCAGCACCGGCAGGCAGTTGGCGTGGTGGATGCCACCCAGCGCGGTGTACAGCGCCATTTTCCCGATGGGAATGCCCATGCCGCCCGCGCCCTGATCGCCGAGGCCCAGAATCCGCTCCCCGTCGCTGACCACGATGCACTTCACGTTGTCGTAGCGCTTGTGGCTCAGGATTTTCTCGATGCGATCCTTGTTCGGATAACTCAGGAAGAGCCCGCGCGGCCTGCGCCAGATCTCGCTGAAGCGCTGACAGCCCTCGCCCACCGTGGGCGTGTAGACAATGGGCATCATCTCGCGGATGTAGCGCGTGATCAGCGCGTAGAACAGGGTCTCGTTGATGTCCTGCAAATCGCGCATGAAGCTGTACTTCTCAAAGGGCGTCTCCAGCGAGTCGAAGACCCTCTTGCGGCGCGCAACCTGTTCCTCCAGCGTGCCCACGTGCGGCGGCAGCAGACCGTGCAGATCGAAGGCATCGCGCTCTTCTTCCGTAAACGCTGTGCCTTTGTTCAGTCGGGGATGGTTCAGGAGGGTAAAGCCGAAGAGTCTTGTCCGAATCGCTGGTTCCGTCATAAGCCGCCTCGAGTCACGCAAACGCTCAAAGTCTAGCCCTGATCGTCCCCGATGCCTGTGAGCATCGACACATCGGCGGTAACTGAAGTCAGCCCCCGCTTCGCCGCCAGCAAGTAGCGCTCCACGCCTATCGCCTGCTTCACCTGGTCGCCCACTCGCTGCAAAACGCCGCGCTGCGAATGGTGCTTCAGGAAGGCCTCCATCTTGCGCTCGGACAGGGTGCCGAGCTCCAGCGTCAGCGACCATGGAACCGTTGGCGAACCGGCCAGCTCCGGCTTGCCGCGCACCGAGATAAACGGCGTGCTGCAGTAATAGAGCTTCTGCGGAGCCCACGTCGGGGTCTCCCCTGTGCCCGCGGACGCAAACATCTCCGCACGCGCCGCCCAGTGGAAGGCCGCGGTCGCCACCACCGAGATCATGGTGTGGTCGCGATGCAGATTCACGCCGCCGTCCGCGCCAAAGGTGAGCACCACGTGCGGCCGCCAGCGCCGAATGCGCTCCACGACCACCCCAACCACCTCCTGGAAGTTCTCCTGCGCCAGGGCTCCGTCCGGATAATGCAGCACCTCATGGTGCGTGACACCGAGCACGTCGCAGGCCGCGTCCATCTCAGCGCGGCGCATCCGGCCCAGCTCTTCATCTCCGGTCGCATCGCCGCGAAAATGTGCTGCCTGGCCGTCGGTGAAGCACAGCACCCGCGTCTCGGCGCCGGCCTGGTGCGCCAGCATCAGCGCACCGCCAAAGGCTCCGCTTTCGTCGTCAGGGTGCGCGGTTACACAGAGGAGTCGATGGGGCAAACGGCGTCATCCTCGGCAGGAAAGTCTTCCCATGGCAGCTCCGTCTGGGCCACAGGCGTAAAGCTTCTTCGATGCAGGACGGTTGGCCCGAGATTCCGCAGGGCCTCGCGATGCTCCGGCGTGGCGTAGCCCTTATGCGAGGCCAGGCCGTAGCCCGGATACTCGCGGTCCAGCTCGCACATGCGCCGGTCGCGGTAGACCTTGGCCACCACCGACGCCGCCGCAATCGAAATGCTCAGCGAATCGCCATAGATGATGCTGGTTTGCGCGTGGGGCAGATCGAGGCGCATGGCGTCGATCAGCAGATGATCGGGCTGAGGGGCCAGCCGCATCACCGCGGCGCTCATCGCCATCCGCGAGGCCTGGTAGATATTCACGCGGTCGATGGTCTCGGCGTCGACTTCCTCGATGGCGATGGCCAGCGCGCGCGTCCGCACGATCGCGTCCAGCCGCTCGCGGTCTTCCGGAAGAAGCTGCTTCGAGTCGCGCAGGCCGCGGATGCGCGTTTCCGCCGGCAGAATCACGGCCGCCGCAACCACCGAGCCGAAGAGAGCACCACGGCCAACCTCATCCACGCCGGCGATCATCGTCGCGCCCTGCGCGCGGGCCAGCTTCTCGTATTTATTGCCGCAGGCCAGCGAGCGCAGCATGCGCATCTTGCGCGTCGCAGCGGTTACTTCCTCATCGGAAAGCTTCCTGCGCCCGCGTTTCGGCAGCAGCTCGCCCTGCACGGTCCCCATAGGGCGAGTCTACCGCTCACGCCGCAGAGGATGATGGTGGAAAACAGGGGCGCCGTTGCGGCAGACTCCGAGACGCCGCTCCCCGATGAATCCTCGACGCCGTCCGCGCATCGGATTGGCTATGAACCCGCAGGCCATCGTTCGCAAACCGCTGCTCAAAGCGTTGCTCGGCGACCGCAACGTCGATGCCGTCGATATCCGCGAGATTCGCTTCGCCCCCGGTCAGAAAACGAACCGCCATCTCCATCCCTGCACGGTGGTCGGCTACATCGCCGAAGGAACCGCGATCCTCGAGATCGAGGGTCAGCCTCCGCAAACGCTTACCACCGGGTCGGCCTTCCACGAGCCCGCCGCTACGGTCATCGCCGACTTCCGCAACGCATCGGACTCCGACCCGCTGACCTTCATCACTTTCTATCTGCTCGACGGCGACCAGCAGCTCATCACCATGCTCTGATCCCGCAGCCCTCAGGCCACCCCGGGGCTCGAACGTGCTTGCTCCCTGCCGCGCACCAGGCGCATCTTAAATGCGGAGACCCACGATGCCCCTCCGCACCTGTTCCGCCTGCGGCAAAACCAACCGTATCCCTGCCCGTCACCTCAGCGACACTGGACGCTGCGGCGCCTGCAAGAACCCGCTTCCGCCGCTTGCCGAACCGATTGCTGTCGGACCCGCCGACTTCGACGAGATCGTGCGCGAGGCTAAAGTCCCCGTCCTTGTCGATTTCTGGGCCGCATGGTGCGGACCCTGCCGCATGGCCGCGCCCCACGTCGCGCAAACCGCCCGCGACCTGGCCGGCCGCGCCCTCGTGCTCAAGGTGGACACCGAGCAGCACCCGGAGCTGGCCGCGCGCTACCAGGTTCAGGGCATCCCCAACTTTGCGGTTTTCAGCGGTGGCAGCCTTGCGTTCCAGCAGGCCGGGCTCGTCGATGCTGACACGATGAAGTCCTGGCTCACCCGCGCCGCCGCCGCGCAGCAGCCGGCTTAGACGCACGAACGCCCCGGCCTCTCGACCGGGGCGGCGGGTGCGTTTCGAATTGTCTGAACGCTGATCGCTGAACGCTTGCCGCTCAGACTCGATCCACTTCCTTCAGGCGAGCCGCCTTGCCGCGCAGTCCGCGCAGGTAGAAGAGGCGGGCGCGGCGAACCTTGGCCGAGCGGATCTTCTCGATCTTATCGATGACCTTGCTGTTGAAGGGGAAGATGCGCTCGACACCCTGGCCGAAGCTCATCTTGCGGACAGTAAAGCTGCCCTGGGGACCATTCTTGCGGGCAATTACAACGCCCTCAAAGGCCTGGAGACGTTCCTTATCGCCTTCCTTGATCTTGACCTGCACGCGCACCGTGTCGCCCGGCCCAAAGGGGGGCAGGTCGGTGCGGGTCAGTTTCTCGTGGAGGCGCTGCATTACCGGATGGATGGACATAACTCGTTCCTGAAGAGGATTTGCGAATCTTCAGTTTACAGGAAAATCGGCGCATCCGTCTCGGTTGGCGACTGTGGCCAGGTTCGGCTTTGTATAAGATTATCTCTGCCGCGGAGCCGCACTGTGCCCATCACTACCTTCACCAGCCGCGAATTCAGCCAAAGTGCTGGACGCGTTAAGCTCGCCGCCAGCAGAGGCCCTGTTGTCATCACCAATCACGGACGTCCTGCTTACGTGCTGCTCTCCATCAAGGAGCATCGCAAGATTTCGGCCAAGCGGAACAACGTCGCAACATTAATTTCCCGTTCCGAGGCCGCACAGATCGAATTCGATCCACCCCACCTCCGCACTCTGCTCCGCCCGGCTGATCTCTGACATTTCTTCGATCCGCCAGCTTCGCCCGCTCGCCTATCTTCGCTGAAACTCCGGCGACCCCAGCAGCAATCCCGCCAGCAGCGCCGACTGCTGGTCGGCAGGCGGAGGCAGGGGCGCAGCTGCGAGCAGCAGCGGTCCAAATTCCCGCGGGCGAATAAAATTCACCCGCCGCCCCAGCTTCGGACGCGTCTGGTCGTCCACCGGCGCATTCTGCTCCTGATCCAGCTCGCTCAGCGCCGCGTTGCGCGTCTGCTGCGAGGCCGGCTCGTCGAGCAGCAGCGTCTCCAGGCGCTCTTCCTTGCTCTGCGGATTGGCCCCGTCCGGCCCGGCAATGCCCAGCAGATCGTCCCAGCGCATCTGCGTGCCCGCGCTATTGTCGGCCAGCGCCAGGCTGAAGTTCATGCGGTCCAGCAGCTCGCCGCTGTTGAGCCATGCCTCCGCCGTCCATACATAGCCATTCGGCGTCTGGCAGCCATAGAGGGGCATGCCCAGCTGCGCGATCGCCTCGACCAGCGCCGCCGGATGCACCACTTCGCCGCCGGTCGCGCGCACCGCCGAGATCACGTACTCCTCCGGCGTCTTCACCTTGGCGCGATACGCCTGCTGTGACCAGAACTGCGGGGAGTCGAGCATGGTCCGCAGCACCTCGCGAATATCGCCGCCCGTCTTCATCCACGTCGCGGCCATCGCATTCACCAGTTCCGGCGGAGGATTGTCGCTGACGAAGCGCTGCGCGATCTCGTACGACACATGGTGCGCCGTCGCCGGGCTCATGGCCAGCATGTGCAGCACCTCCAGGCCCTCGCGCTCGCCGCCTTCGCGGATGGTGTGCCCCAGCACCTTCTTCGACCCAGGCTCGTGGCGATTCTCGTTGAAGAAGAATCCACCGCCCTGGTCCGGGCGCTCGATGGTCCAGCCGGTAAAGACCTTCGCCACCTCGATTACGTCCTGCTGGGTGTAGCCGCCGTTCACGCCCAGGGTGTGCAGCTCCATCAGCTCGCGCCCGTAGTTCTCATTGATCCCCAGCATGCGTGCGTGGCCGTACGGCGCCATGGCCGCGCGTTTTGCCGCCAGCGAATTCGGCCCCACGCTCTCCGTCTGATCCAGATAGAACAACATGGCCGGGCTCTGCGCCGTGGCCACCAGCAGGTCTTCAAACTTGCCCAGCGCGTGCGGCAGGATCACCTGGTTTTGATACTGCGCCAGATACCATGGGGCAAATGGCCCTTTGCGCAGATACACGTTGAAGTGGTTCAGCCAGAAGTCGGCCATGACCGCCTGCAACTGCCGCTCGCTGTAGATATCGCGCAGCAGCCGCGTCACCAGCAGCTCGCCGCCCACCACCAGTTGCGGATTGATCAGTGCAAAAACCGTCTCGCGCTGTTCCGGGGTCAGATCGCGAAAGAGCGCAACGCGGTCGCGCCGGCTCAGATGCTGCAGAAAGTCGCGAAAATCCTGGGGCTGCATGGCCACCAGCTTCCTGATCCGCTGATCCGGTGGCAAAGTGGTCACGCCGGTCGCATCCAGGTCGGCGAAGATCTTTGCTTCCGCCTGCTGCACAGTGGGAGCCTGCGCCGCATCCATATCGGGCGGCGGCGGCGGCACCGCGTCCGGGGCCCCCGGCGAGCCTGCTCGCTGGGGTGGAGCATCGTTGCCCTGCATCGCCGCCTGGCCTTCCATCGGCGCACCCGGCTGCATTTCGCCAGCCTGGGCTCTGAGCTCTGAGCCCTGAGCTCTGTTCTTTTCCTGGCGCTCGCGCAGGTCCGCGATCTGATCCACGTAAATCGCGTGCTCCACGGGGTCGTCCGGGATCGCCAGCCTGCCCTGCTCTGCCTGGCGGATCATTGCCGGCGTCGGAAAGTAGGCGACCAGGTCGCGCAGGCTCAGCCCCATCGCCGGATACGCAGCCAGCCGCGCCTCCAGCGCCGAATCGTCAATGGTTTCCGGATGGAGCTGCTGGTCGATCCACTTGTTGAGGCCCATCGCCTCCACGGCGGCCACATCTCCCGGCCGCGGACCGAAGGTGAGCCGATTCAGCGCCTGCAGCACGCGCTCCTGCTGGGTGAGCGGCGAAGCGTCGGCCGCGCCCGCATTCTTCTTCCGGCGCCCGAACGCCCACGCATCCCCGGGCGGCAGCACCAGAAGCGCGGAGAGCAGCAAAGCGAGGCAGCGTGTGACGATGGACATGCGCGTGGGTCCTCGGAACAGTCTGTCCCTGTTCTGTTGACCCGCGCAAGTCGCGAAAGTCGCGTCTCATTCCTCCCGCAGCAGGATCATGGGATCGACGGCCAGCGCCCGGTGCGCCGGCATCCACGCCGCCGCCACGCCCAGCACCAGCATGGTCACCACCACCCCACCCAGCACCAGCGGGTCCCTGGGGCTCGCCTGGTACACGATATACGACAGCAGTTTCGTCCCCAGCAGCCCCAGCACCAGCCCGGCCAGGGATCCGAAGGCCAGCAGCCGGAAGGCCCGTCCCAGCGCCGTGCGCAGTATCTCCTGCTGCCCCGCGCCCAGCGCCACGCGAATGCCCAGTTCCCGCATCCGCTTGCTCACCACATAGGAAGCCATGCCGAAGATCCCGGTCACCGCCAGCATCGCTCCCAGCAGCCCCAGCGCGCCCAGCGCCACCGTGGCCACGCGCGACGCAAACAGCGCGGAGTCCAGGTTCCGATCCCAGGTTTGGACGATGAACGGCAAACCCGGATCCAGGCCGTGCAGCGTTCGCTCCAGCGCCCCGGCAATCTCGGCGGGATCGCGACTCGACCGCACCACATAGATGGCGTCGGTATCGGTCCGCTGCAGGATGGGGGAGAACATGGCGCACTGCTGATCCTCGGTCAGCGTGCGGTAGCGGCCGTTCTCGACCACTCCCACCACCTCGATCCGGTCTCCGCCGCCTCGTTTGAAGTAGCCGCCAATGGCTTTCTGCACCGAGCCGAACACTTTTTCCGCGAATTTCCGGTTCACCACCGCGACGTGCGGGGAATTGTGATCGTCATGCCAGGTAATATCGCGTCCCGCCAGCAGCGTCGTCCCCGCGGCGGCGAAATATCCTGGCGACATGTCGTAGTCCATGGCGTCGGCCACAGAATTGGTCGGGCGGAAATCCGTCGTGCTATCGGAATAGACGGTCGAGTCGCTTCCGCCCAGGCTCAGCGGCAGCTGGTTCACGTATCCTGCCGCGGCCACTCCGGGGATGGCCGAGAGCGCGTCCAGAATTTTCTTCTGCATCATGGGAGAGGTGTCGTCGGTATATCCGGCCATGGAGAGGTCGGTCTGCACCACGATGGCGTGCCGGGGGTTGAATCCGAAATCGCTGTGCAGCGAGCGCACCAGCCCGCGCACCGCCACCAGGGACGCTGTCACCAGCACCGCGCAAATGGCAATCTGACCGGCCAGCAGCAGGTCGCGCAGGGTCAGCCGCCGCATCGCGCCTACTCCGGTTGCGCCGGAGCGGATAATCTGCCACGGATCAGCCTTCATAATCTGACGCGCCGGAACGATGCCGAAGAGGAACGCGCTCACCAGCGCCAGCACCAGCGCCAGGCCGTAGGTCCGCACATCCGGATTTACAGGCACGTTGATGGGGATATTCGGAATCGGCTGCCAGGCGCTCAGCCAGCGCAGGATCGCCACGCCCCCCAGCAGTCCGAGCGCGCCTCCCGCCAGCGACGCCAGGGTCGCTTCCGTCAGCAGTTGGCGCAGGATCAGCGCACGCCGCGACCCCAGCGCCATCCGCACGGCGATCTCTTTGGAACGGTCCGCCGCCCGCGCCGCAAACAGGCTGCCCAGGTTCGCGCAGGCCGCCAGCAGAATCAGCCCCGCCAGCAGCATCATGCCCGCCATGAATGCCCGCGCTGGTTTCCCCAGGAAATCGCCCACCAGCCCCGGCTTGGCCAGGGAAATTCCCAGCCCGTCATCGTCCTTTGGATACGTCTTTGCCAGCGACTCCGAGAGCGTATTCAGCTCCGCGGTCGCCTCGGCAGGGGTGACGCCGGGCTTGAGCCGCCCAACCACCCACATAAAGTGCGATCCCCGTGAGTGCAGCGCGTCCCAGTCTGCCAGTTGCTGGATCTGCATGATGGGGATCCAGACATCGGGCGCGAAAAACAGCTCGGTCCCGCGAAACGACGGCGGCGCCACGCCAATGATGGTGTAAGGGTGCTTGTTGACCTGCACCACCCGCCCCACCACGCCTCGATTACCCTGGAAATGGCTGTTCCAGTATGCGTAGCTCAGCACGATGTACGGGGCGCTGTTCGGACCCTTTTCGTCGGAGGGGTGAATGAAGCGTCCCAGGTACGGCTGAATCCCGAGCGCGTCGAAGTAATTGCCGGTCACCAGGTACGGCCACATGGTCGACGGCTCGCCACCGGTATCGATCCCCACCGTGCCCATGATGTCGTACCCGACGAGGCTTTGGAAGCTGCGGCTGCGGTCGCGCAGATCGAGATAATCCGGATACGACTGCGATGGAACGCTGCCGATCTGAGGAATCCAGCGCTGCACCATGTAGAGGTTTCCAGGATTCGGCACCTTCAGCGGCCGGAGGATCAGCGCGTTGAGCACGCTGAACACCACCGCGTTGGCCCCGATGCCCAGCGCCAGTGTGAGCACCGCGGTTACCGCAAATCCGGGAGACTTCCGCAACTGCCGGATAGCCAATATCACATTGCCCCACATGCCGTCTTCCTCCGCGCCATGGAACCCGATACGCTTGACTGCGTGTATTGGTTCAGTGCATGTGCATGCCGTCCGCCACTGGACACGGCGTGAGCAGCATTGAAAACACAGGGACTACGGTGGGCGACCTGGAAGGTCCGGTGTCCGCGTTCGCAATCAACTGTTCGGAAATGGACGCCGCAATTGGTTTGACTGATCGCTGAAAACTGATCGCTGAAGCCGGCGCCTACCGCACGAAGTGCAGAATGGCCTGATTCGTCGCCAGCGCCGCCACGTACGCCAGCACGCTCATGTAGCAGAACTGCAGCGCGGGCCACTTCCAGCTGTTGGTCTCGCGCCGCACAATCGCCAGCGTGGAGGTGCACTGCAGCGCGAACGCGAAGAACACCACCAGCGCCATCGCTCCGCCCAGGGTCAGATCGTGGCGCAGCGCGGCCTGCAAGCCCAGAGACTGGGTTGCCGGATCGGCTCCGTACAGCGTGCCCAGCGTGCCGACGATCACCTCGCGAGCCATCACCGAGGTCAGCAATCCGATCCCGATCTTCCAGTTGAAGCCAAGCGGCCGGATGACGGGCTCGATGAAATGGCCCAGGCGTCCGATGAGGCTCTCGCCCAGGGTTGCCCCCGCGGGCAGGTGGCTCAGCACCCACAGCACCATGGTCACGGCCAGGATGATGGTGCCCGCCTGGCGCAGAAAGATTTTGCCGCGATCCATCAGCCGCAGGCTCAGCGAACGCAGCGTGGGCAGCCGGTACTGCGGCAGCTCCAGAATGAAGGGCGCCGAGGAGGCCTTCAGGATCGACGACTTCAGCAGCCGCGCCGTCGCCAGCGCCGCCAGGAAGCCCAGCAGGTAGAGCGACAGCATCACCGCGGCCCGCAGCCCAAAGAGATCGCCAAGGATCGGCTTGTTGGGAATGAACGCGGCGATCATCAGCATGTAAATGGGCAGCCGCGCCGAGCAGGTCATAAACGGAGCCACCAGGATGGTCGCGAAGCGGTCGCGCTTGTTCTCGATGGTGCGCGTGGCCATGATCGCCGGCACTGCGCAGGCGTAAGCCGAGAGCAGCGGGATAAACGCCTTCCCGTTCAGCCCGATCGACCGCATGACGCGATCCGCGATCAGCGCAGCCCGCGCCAGATAACCGGAGTCTTCGAGCACTCCGATGAAGAGGAACAGCAGCAAAATCTGGGGGAGGAAGACCAGCACCGAAGCCACCCCGCGCCATACGCCGTCGATGGTGAGCGACTCGATCCAGCCGTGGCCGAGAAACGGAGCGACATGGTCGCCGGCCGCATTCAGAATGTTCCCGAAGCCATCGCTGAGCGGCTGCCCGATGGTGAAAACCACCTGGAAGACGGCAAAAACCACGGCCAGAAAAACCAGCGGTCCCCAGATGCGGTGCAGCAGCACGCCGTCCAGGCGTTTGCCCCACTCCGACGAAAGCGGCGCCTTGTACTTGGTCCTCGTGCTGATGCCGGTGGCCCACTGCCGGTACGAGCGGGGATTGCCGATCACCGGAAGCTCAATTCTCGTCGCCGGCACAGCAGCCCCGTCAGCGGAGCCCCCTGAATAGTCCGCGTGCCCGGCCAGAGCCTCAGCTTTGCGGCTGAGGAAGTGATTGATGGCGTCCAGCCCCGCGCCGCGCGTAGCGCTGATTTTGGCTACTGGGACACCCAGCTCCTGGGCCAGCGCCAGGGTGTCGATGTGGCCGCCGCGCGCCTCCATCAGATCGCTCATGTTCAGCAGCACCAGGGTGGGCAATCCCAGCGCCAGCACTGGCGCGGCCAGCATCAGTTGCCGCCGCAGCTGCAGAGAATCCAGCACCAGCAGAATCGCGTCCGGCGCCGGCGTCCCCGGCATCTCTCCGTGCAGGACCTCGATCGCAACCCTTGCGTCTTCCGAGTACCGGTCCAGGCCGTAAATCCCGGGCAGATCGATCAGGGTCAGGTCGGCCCGGCCGATGCCATTCAGCCGCCCAACCCGCTGCTCTACGGTCACCCCTGGATAGTTCGCCACCTTCTGCCGCAAGCCGGTCAGCCGGTTAAAGAGGGTGGATTTTCCTGAATTGGGAGGGCCGACCAGCGCCACCGTGCGGATCTTGCCGGCAACCCGCGGTTCCAGCGGGAGATCGACGGTTTCGGTATTGCAGCAACTACTCATGCCTGTCTCGAATTGAGTGCGTCGTACTCGCGAACCCGAATCGCCTTCGCGGTGTCGCGCCGCAGTGCGACCTCGAAACCGTCAATGGAGTAAACCGTCGGATCGCCGGCCGGGGCGCGCCGCACCACCACCACCCTCGCCTCCGGCACAAACCCCATGTGCATCAGGTGGTGCTGGATCTCCCCGGGAAGCTCCAGAGACTCGATCACGCCAGTCGTTCCAATGGCCAATTCGCTCAGCAGACTCAACTTCCACGCTCCGGACAGGTCCAGATCGTCCGCAGTTTCGGCTCCAAAATCCGATGATAGCGCAATTGCGACCATTTTGCTCCTATATTCCCTTTCAGAAGCATAAAAGGGCTTCGCGGACTCTTTCCGTGACTATTGTCACAACTCCCGCGACCGCCATCCGGCAGGTTCCCAGGCGGGTAACCCACCCCGGCAGAGTGAACAATCCGTTCGACTTCTTCCTGTACTATCGGAAGAGGCCCACCTGTACATCTGCTGTTGTTGAACGAATTCCCTCTCTGGAGTCGCATGGCTTCGCGTTTTCCCCTGCTTTCCTCCTGGTCTGGCCGTCTGCTGCCTGTTTGGATTGTTTTTCTGGTCTTTGGTTCCGCGCCGCTTCAGGCGCGGGCGGCCGTCGACCCCTCCGCGGCCGGGCGCAGCAAAAAGGCCCCTGAACCCGCTCCGGACACCCTCGTGTTCACCAACGGCGACCGCCTCTCAGGCAAATTCGAGCGAGCGGTCGGCGACCAGATCCTGTTTCACAGCGATATCGTCGGCGACGTCACCGTGAAGTGGGACAAGGTGAAAGAGCTCCATACCGGCACGCGCCTGGTCGTGCTCGAAAAGAGCGCGTTCCTCCGCCACGGGCACCTGCCTCCCGGCGTTCCGCAGGGCACGCTCTCGGTCGACCACCAACTGATCACGGTGCAGCCGGAAAATGGCGCGACCATCGCCCCGATTCCTGTCAAAGACGCCGAGTACATCGTCGACGAAACCATCCTGAAGAAGCAGATTGCCGGCCACCCCGGCGCGCTGGCGGGATGGAACGGCAGCGCCACCGCCGGAGCCACCATCGTGGAGGCCACCGAGGAGCAGTACACCTTCTCGGGAGGCCTCAGCCTGGCTCGGGTCGCACCCACCGTCACCTGGCTGAATACGAACAACCGCACCCTGGTGGACTTCAGCGGGTCGTTTGGGAAGATCATTCAGCCGGCCTACATGAGCGATGGCGTCTTTACGCCGGCCAGCGCTTCCAAGACCTCCATCTACCACGCCGACGCGGAACGCGACGAGTACTTTTCGCCGCGCTTTTATGTGCTGGCGCAGACAGTCTTCGACCACAACTTTGCCCAGACTCTGGAGCTGCAGCAGATTTACGGCGCCGGGATCGGCTGGACCGCCATCAAGCGTCCCAGCCAGGAGCTCGACGTCAAGACCACGCTGCAATACGAAGGCCAGAACTTCCTCGACGCCACTCCCGGCGAGAACCAGAACCTGATCGGCTCCACGCTCGACGCCAACTGGGCGAGCAAGCTGCCGCATAAGATTATTTTCAAGCAGGAGATTTCGTGGATCCCGGCTTACAACAATCCCTACGCGTATTCAGCCGGGGAAACCAACTCGCTGATCATGCCGTTCTTTAGGAATCTCGCGTTCTCCGTCGGCTCCATCGACAGCTACCTGAACGATCCTCCCGCGGCGGTGCCGCCGACGAAGCAGAACTCGCTCCAGTTCACCACCGGGTTCACCTACGCCATCAAGTCGAAGTACTAACCGCCGGCTCAGCCCGGCTACCGGCTGCCGGGCGCCGGCGGATTGTACTCAATGGGCTGATTCAGCAACTGGACCACGGGCGCCGGCAGCGTGTTTCCGGCGTTTTTCAGCAGCAGAGCCACCTGCCACATCTGCGTCTGGTCCAGCACCTTGTTGAACGACGGCATGCCGGTGAGGCGGATGCCGTTGTCGATCTTCCAGTACGTTTCGCCCACCGGATCGTCGTTCACGCCGATCACGCCCACGCGGTGCCACTTCCACAACTGCGGCGCGCTCGGATACATGTGCGCTGCAAAGGAAGCATTGCGTTGCGGCAGCCCGTGGCAGGCTGCGCACTGTTCGCGATAAGTCTGCGCGCCGGCCATCAGGTTCGCGGGCGTCGCGGCCACCGGCGAGCTGGCCGGCATCTCGCGATCGATGCGCGCGTTCAGCGGCATCTTCACGATTTGCTTCTCGAAGGGGAACGGGTGGTCCGCCACGGCTACCGGCGGATGCCCAAAGCGAAAATAGCCCCAGACCACCGCGGGAAGGATGAGCAGTCCGAGGATCAGGCCCAGTAAAAATCTCGCCATTGCGTTGTTTGCCTCGTCGAAAAATTGCGCTGAAAGGTGCTCTCGGCATCCTGACATGCGGGCGATTTTTGCGCAATCCTCCGGCATCGTCCGCCCGGCGGCAACACCCGATGCCCCGCAGATGATTTAATACAAAGCAGGCACAATCTTCTTTGGCACGGGCAGTGGAGGCAATCAGGTTCATGCACTTTCGCAAGTGTTTCGGGTACGGTGCGTATCCGCTTTTGGCAGCTCTTCTTTTCATCCCCTCCGCAGCTCGCGCGCAGGATGCTCCCCAGCAGCAGACCACGGCTCCGCAGACCAGCACTCCGGCCAACATGGACGAGTCCCAGCAGTCCACCCCGGAGCAGCGCGCCCAGGTGCTGCGCGAGGCGCAGGAGCGCGTCAACGCGCGCCGCAAACTGCGCATCGCGCAGATCATCCGCGATACCTACAGTCACAAGTACGAGCTCGACTTCGGTGGGGACTCGCTGCGTTTCCGCCCCGGACAGTACCTGCAATTCATGAACGAGGCCGGCTGGCACGTGGATATCACCGACTATCTGCGCGGCCGGCTGGGCGTCACCGCCGAGGGGCTGGGCTACTACGGCACCGCGTATACCGGCTCGCACGTCAACACCGGCCTCAACCAGGCCTATAACCCCAGCATCAGCCAGTATGTGTTCCTCGCCGGTCCCCGCTACCGCTTCTTCGAAGGGCAGCACTGGGGCTGGACGGCCCAGGTTCTCGCCGGCGTCGGCCACGGCAACTTCGGCACCGGCACCTACGGTTTGCCTCCGCAGTACGTCGGGCTCTACACGGATGCGACCGTCCTCAACATCGCGCCGGGCGCCTCGGTGGACTACAACCTGAGTCCCGCGATCGCCATTCGCTGGTCGCTTACCGACCTGATGACGAACTACGGCAGCAGTTTCGAGTACAAGAACCTGGGCGGCAGCATGGGCGTGGTCTACCGCTTCGGCAGACAATAGAGCAGCACCGGCCGGGCGGACGCTTTCACCCTGTCCGCCTGCCTCCGGCGCCCGCGCGGCCGTCTCCGATCCCTGCGCGGAGTTTTCTTCCCTTACAATGTGCATGAACTCTTCCGCTCTGATCGGCGCGAGCTACGATGCACAGTGTTCTGCTCCCAACGGCCTTCACGGCTCGCTTCCTCGCTTCCTGCGCGGAGGCCCTCTGTCTCTTCCAGATGCGCAGCGACCTGCGCCATTACCTGCGCACGCACTACGGCGATCACACCTTCCAGAACCTCTACCACTGGCAATTTTTCTCCTTCGACACGCTGCTGCTGACGCCCTACTTCGTGGTGATGGTCGTCCT
The DNA here is from genome assembly GCA_049671725.1 of Acidobacteriaceae bacterium. Taxonomy (GTDB): domain Bacteria; phylum Acidobacteriota; class Terriglobia; order Terriglobales; family Acidobacteriaceae; genus Palsa-343. The sequence continues at coordinate 13,581 of JBATVK010000059.1, read as the reverse complement.
CTCCGTCTACGGGCTGCATCGCTATAAGCTCGTCTGGCAGTACTACCACTACAAGAAGAACGCCACCAAAGAGCCGCCCAGCCTCTTCGCCGAACTGCCCCGCATCACCGTCCAGCTCCCCATCTTCAACGAGCAGTTCGTCATCGATCGCCTGATCGACGCCTGCTGCAACCTCGAATATCCGCGCGACCGGGTCGAGTTTCAGGTCCTCGACGACTCCACCGACGAGACCCAGGCAGTCGCCGAAGCCATCGTGCAGCGCTATCGCACCATGGGCCACAACATCGTCTATCTGCACCGCACCGACCGCACCGGGTACAAAGCCGGCGCGCTGCAGGAAGGCATGAAAGTCGCCAGCGGCGAGTTCATTGCCATCTTCGACGCCGACTTCGTCCCGCCCCGCGACTGGCTGCTGCGCGTCATCCATCACTTCGCCGAGCCCAACATCGGCATGGTGCAGACCCGCTGGACCCACCTCAACCGCGACTACAGCTTCCTCACCCAGGTGGAAGCCATCCTGCTGGACGGCCATTTCGTGCTGGAGCACGGCGCCCGCGCCCGCGCCGGCCTCTTCTTCAATTTCAACGGCACCGCCGGCATGTGGCGCCGCTGTGTCATCGACCAGGCCGGCGGCTGGCAGCACGACACCCTGACCGAGGACACCGATCTCAGCTACCGCGCCCAGATCATCGGCTGGAAGTTCAAATACCTCCAGGATGTCGAATGCCCGGCCGAAGTTCCCATCGAGATGACCGCCTTCAAGACCCAGCAGCAGCGCTGGGCCAAGGGCCTCATCCAGACCTCGAAAAAAATCCTGCCCCGCGTCTTCGAGAGCGACGCCCCGTTGCGCGCCAAAATTGAAGCCTGGTACCACCTCACCGCCAACATCAGCTACCCGCTCATGGTGGTGCTCTCGGTGCTGTTGATGCCGGCCATGATCATTCGCTTCTATCAGGGCTGGTGGGAGATGCTCTACATCGACTTCCCGCTCTTCCTCGCCTCTTCGTTTTCCATTTCCTCGTTTTATCTCGTCTCCCAGAAAGAGCTTTTCCCCCGCAGTTGGCATCGCACCCTGATCTATATGCCGTTCCTGATGGCGCTGGGCATCGGCCTCACCGTCACCAACACCATCGCGGTGATGGAGGCGCTCTTCGGCATCCAGAGCGCCTTCAAGCGCACGCCCAAGTACCGCGTCCAGAAAAAGGGCGAAAAATCCCAGGCGTTCAAGTACCGCAAGCGACTCGGCCTGATCCCGTTGATTGAGCTGCTGATCGGCGGCTACTTCGTGCTCTGCATCTGGTACGCGGTCGCCAACCAGAACTTCTTCACCGTCCCCTTCCTGCTTCTCTTCGTCGTTGGATACCTGTACACAGGCCTGCTCTCGCTCTTCCAGGGCCGCTTCGACCGCTGGCGCTCCGGCGCGAACCTCGACGAAACCTCGCCAAAGCCGTTTCCCGTGGGAGTGTAAGTCCGGGTTGGCCCTCGCCAGACAAAGCAGGCACTTTCCTGCGGAATCTGCTCCCCTTTCTCATATTCGCCGTCCGTGATCGATGCTTTTCTCACACCCAGTCGGTCCTTATTGGCGGGATGGCACCACTCGTAACGTCCAGATGGCGAGAAACGATGTACAGCATGCGGCGGGCGTGATAGATTCTGTTCCGCAAAGGAGAAAGCATGCGGCTCCGGGCCCGACTTAGCAAAGTCATATCGCGGTATCTTTCCTTCTCATTGATCATTTGTTCTTTCTGGTGGGCCGGGACTTACGCTCTCCATGCGCAATCGACCCTCGAGGCCGGTGTTGACAACGCTCGAATTATCGAGATGACACAGAAAGGCCTGGGCGACGAAGTTATTATCGCCAGAATTAAAGCCAGCCCGACAAAGTTCAGCCTCTCAGATGACGATCTGTCCGCCCTGAAGAAAGCCGGCGTGTCAGACGCTGTTGTTGCGGCCATGATTCAGTCGACGCAGCTGACCGTTGCCAGTGTCAGAATCGATGGGAATCCCGTCGAAGTGCGCGTAATTGGAGAGCAGAAGGTCGGAGGGCGGCTCGGGCACGAGGTCACCTTCGGGATCAAATCCGTCAAGAACAAGGCATATCTGCAGGGGCAGCACGCTTCCGTAATCGCCTCGCGGCAGCCGATAATCGAAATTGAACTTCCGGCAAATGAGAATATCGACAATTACATCGTTGTCACAATGGACGAAAAGGGAGACCGGAGAGAAATTGAGATGGGGTCGGTGGGCGGAACGGTAGGCGAAAAGGTCGGCATTCGTGCGGACAGAATTGTTCGCACTTCTGCAATGCCTCTCGGAGGCCGCCGCTTCCGAATTACAGCCGCGGATGAAATGAAAAAAGGCGAATATATCCTGTACTCAGTCGGGTCAGCCGATTTCCCTCATGGCGTTTATGGGCAGGGATATGATTTCACCGTTCAATAAGTGCCGGCCATGATCAGATCGCGTGCCCGTTCCGGAGTCTGGTTGAGTCTGGTTGCGCTGGAGACAGTAGTCGCCTTCACGCCGCTGTTCCTTCTGGCGCAAACACCATCGGATAAGAAAGCAGATGTAGTTGTCGTTGCCGATGGGACTCCGGTCCATCTCGTTCTTATGGACGACCTGCAGGGCAAGAAGCTACAGGTAAAGCAAACAGTTCGTTTCGAAGTCCGCGAGAACGTGATCGTTCAGTCCCGGCTCATTGTGAGAACAGGCAGTGATGCAATCGGGCACATCGAGTCGGTTTCCAGGAGCGGTCTGTTCGGAAAGTCTGGCAAACTCGTTCTTCAGTTTGACTCTGTGGAATCAGTTGCGGGAGTAAGAATTCCCCTGCGCGGCGCCGCCGCAGTGAATGGAGGAAAGGGCGGCGCGCTTACCTGGGAATCGGCAATGTGGTACGGCCCGAACGCGAGCCTGCCGGTGGGAACGGTGATCAACGCCTTCGTTGACAAGGATCAGCGAATATCTGTCCCGTAGCTGCCTTTCGGCAGGGACCTGTTGCGGGACCTTCCTACCGAATCACCTTCACCGCAATCCCCAGATTGAGCTTCTTCCAGCTCCTGTCCGCCGTGTAGACCGGCGCCTTCAGCTCCAGAGCCAGCGCCAGGCACGCCCGATCCCCCAGGGAGAGCCCGAGTGGCCGGGTCTTCGCAACCAGGTTCCCTGCCACACGCGCCTGATCTGCAGTCAGCGGCATCGCCTCGCCCACCGCTACGACGGCGCGCTTCCACGCTTCTTCGGGATCAATCCCTCGTCTCACCATGGCGGTCTGTACTTCAGCCAGATTCACCGTGCTCGCCGCGGATTCCGCCAGAACCTGGTCCGTCAGAACTTCGTTGCCTGGTTCGTTCTGCAGCAGCGCCAGGATCGCGGACGCATCAAGAACGCATCTACTCATGTTTTGCCGCTTCGCGGCGCTCAGCGATCAGTTCGTCGACCAGCGAGGCACCCGGCTTGATGAAGCGGCGAAGGTATCTCTGCGCTTCCTCGATGCGCTGCCGCCGCGTGGTCAGCCGGTATCCGTTCTCCTGCCGTTCCAGAATGATCTCCCCGCCGGATTCCACACCCAGTTCTCTCCGCACTTCGGCAGGAATCACCACTCTGCCATTTTCCGCGAGCCGTAGCCGAACCTCATTGAGTGCCATTTTTATCTCCATTGCCATTTTACACCGATCTGCCACTCACCCCGTGGCCTTTTCTGATCACTGATCACTGTTCTCTGTTCCCCGTCCCGTTTTCAGACAGCCCCGCTATACTCGCCTCATCATGAAACTTCTGCGTCCGTTCTCCGTTCTGCTGGCTCTTTCCCTCGTCGCCGTGCCTGCCTCCTTCGCCTGGGGGAGCAAGGGGCACACCATCATCAATCACCTCGCTGCGCAGAGCCTGCCCGAGAGCGTTCCCGCCTTCCTGCGCACGCCCGCAGCCATCGATGAGATCACCTACCTCGGCCCCGAGCCCGATCGCTGGCGTTCCCGCGCCGAGCCCGAGCTGGCCGCCGAACAGGCCCCCGACCACTTCATCGACCTCGAGCTGGCCGACAAGCTCGCCCCGCTGCCCCGAGGACGCTACCAGTTCATAGCCGCGGCTTACGCGTACATCGCCGCCCATCCCTCTGAGGCTGACCAAATGCGCCCCGAGCGCATCGGCTTCCAGCCCTGGATCACCGAGGAAGTCTGGCAGCGCCTCAAGTCCGCCATGCGCGACTACCGCCAGCTCAGCGCCGAGCATCAGGACACGAAGCCCGTCGAGGCCGCCATCGTCTTCTACGCCGGCTGGCTCGGCCACTACGTCGGCGACGGATCGCAGCCGCTCCACACCACCATCGAATACAACGGCTGGGTCGGCCCCAATCCCAACGGCTACACCACCGACCACCAGATTCACTGGCAGTTTGAGACCCAGTTCGTCAACGACAACATCAACGAGTCCGACGTGCAGCCGCTCATGACCCCGCTCAAGCCCGTCGGCGACGAGTGGGACGCCTACCTCGCCTATCTGCACCACACCAACTCATTCGTCGAGAAGGTCTACCAGCTCGACAAGGACCACGGATTCGACGGCGCGGGCACGCCCGAGTCGCGCCAGTTCACCGCCGAACGCATCGCCGCCGGCGCTTCGATGCTGCGCGATTTGATTGTGGCAGCGTGGGTGAAGTCCGCCGATCCGGTGCCTGAGTGGCATGACGAACACCCAGCCGCGCCGCCAGCATCCGGCAACTCTGCAGGGCACACGCCCGACGCGGCCCCGGAGACAGTCTCCGGGCCGATCGTCGTGGAAACGGACCCCGTCCTCGGTGCCGTTTATAAAATCGGCCATGGTGTGATCGCCCCGAAGCTGCTCCGCGCCTCTGATCCGGACAACAGATCCGACGCGAACGGTGCCGAAGTCGTCTCCCTTATCGTCGGCCCCGACGGCCTGCCCCACGATGTGAAGGTCACTCAAAGCCTTGGAATTGTGGCGGACGAAGACACCCTCAGCGCCGTAAAGAAGTACCGGTTCAAGCCGGCAATGTACGAGGACAAACCAGTTCCGGTAAGGATAAGCATCGAGCTATTTTTCCGGGCGTAGGCACACTGGGCTTCACTTCGCCGGCGCACCTACAAAGAGCCTCATCCAGGCGCCCGCCAGGGTTAGGCAGATGTTGGCGCGCCAGGGTGGGTGTCGAACTGAGGCTTACAACCTACCCACCACTCCCCGCAGCAGCTCCGCCAGCCGCGCTTCCACGGCGCGCCCTGTCTCCATCACTTCTTCGTGGCTCAGCGGCTCGGCCTGAATGCCCGCCGCCATATTCGTCACGCAGCTGATCCCCAGCACCTCGATGCCCATGTGCCGGGCGGCAATCGTCTCCTGCACCGTCGACATGCCCACCAGGTCCGCGCCCAACGCGCGAAACGCGCGAATCTCCGCCGGCGTTTCGAAGCTCGGGCCCAGCACGCTCAGATACACGCCCTCTTCGAGATCCAGACTCATGCTCTTCGCCGCCTCCTGCGCCAGCTTCCGCAGACGCACCGAATACGCCTCGCTCATGTCGAAGAAGCGCGGGCCCAGGCGTTCGTCATTCAGCCCCGCCACCGGATTCCGTCCCGAGAAATTGATGTGATCCGCAATCAGCACCAGTTGTCCCTGCCGAAACGCCGGATTGATGCCCCCCGCCGCGTTCGTCAGCACCAGCTGCGCCACGCCCATCCGCCCCAGCACGCGCACCGGAAACGTCACTTCCTCGGAGCTGTATCCCTCGTAGGCGTGCACGCGTCCCTGCATCACGGCGACGGCGGTGCCGCCAATCGTGCCGATCACCAGCCGTCCGCTGTGTCCCGGCACGGTCGACTGCGGGAAATGGGGAATCTCTGCAAACGGAATCGCCGTCGCGCCTTCGATCTGCTCGGCAAATGCGCCCAGCCCCGAGCCGAGCACGATGGCCATGCGCGGCCGCAGCAGAGTTCGCGCCACGACAAACTCCGCCGCTGCCGTCGCTCGATCGAAACTTGTGCTCGCCATGGTTACTTAATCAGAATCCCAACGATGGATGCCGACATCAGGTTGGCCATGGTGCCCGCCAGCATCGCGCGCAGCCCCAATTTCGCCAGCTCGTTCCGCCGATTGGGCGCCAGCGCTCCGATCCCCCCAATCTGAATCCCGATGGAGCTGAAGTTCGCAAAGCCGCACAGCGCGAAAGTCGCAATGGTGAACGAACGCGGGTCGAGCACCGTCCTCATCCCGCCCAGGTAGGTATAGGCCACCAGCTCGTTCAGCACCATGCGCGTGCCCAGCAGATTTCCAACGATCCGCGCGTTGTGCCAGGGAATCCCGATCAGCCACGCAATCGGCGCAAAGAAGAAGCCCAGGATCGCGTCGAGCGAGTGCGGAAACGGAATATGCCAGTGCCCGAGCCAGCCGTGCATCCCGCCCAGAATCCCGTTCGCCAGCGCGATCAGCGCCAGAAACGAGATCAGCATGATGCCCACATTGATGGCCAGCCGGCCGCCATCCATCGTGCCTCGCGCCACCGCGCCCAGAAAATTCTCTTCTTTGTGCTCCGCGTCCTCGGGCAGATGCACCACGCCTTCCGTCGCCGGCTTCTCCACCTCCGGCACCAGCATCTTGGCAATCAGAATCGTTCCCGGCGCGGTCATAATCACCGCCGCCAGCAAACTGCTGGCGCTGATGCCGTACAGAATGTACGCCGCCATGATGCCGCCGGAGACGTGCGCCATCCCGCTGGTCATGATGGTCATCAGCTCCGAGCGCGTCGCGCCGGGCAGAAACGGCCGGATGGTCAGCGGCGCCTCTGTCTGCCCCATAAAGATGCTGGCCGCCACGTTCAGGCTCTCCGCGCCGGAGACTTTCATGGTCCACTGCATCGCCCGCGCAAATCCGCGAATGATCAGCTGCATCACGCCCAGGTAATACAGCACCGCGAAAAACGCAGAGATAAAGATGATGGTCGGCAACACCTGAAAGGCGAAGAAGCTCGTCCCGAAGGTTTGACCGATCTTCGAGTGCGACGCGCCCAGATCGCCAAACACGAACGTGGATCCTGCAAACGCGTAGCCCAGCAGCTTGTTCACCGCATCGCCGGCGTGATGCAACAGATCCTCGCCCAGCGTCCACTTCAGCACCATGAAGGCGAAGACAATCTGCAGGCTGAGGCCCCAGATCACCGTCCGCCAGCGGATCGCTCTGCGGTTGGTGGAGAAAATCCATGCCAGCAGCAGCATGGTCAGCAGTCCCAGCACACCCGTAAACCGAGCCAATTCGTTCCCCCTCAGGGTTTTCTCAATCCTATGGGCGGCCGGGTACTTCGAGGAACATATTTTTGTTCTCTGCGGAAATAATTCGCCGCACCAGCGCTGGCGGCTCGACCACCTGCTTGCCGATGGTCAGCGCTTCGGCGAGCAATTGTTCCGGCTCCGCGAATCGCGCTTCATCTTCCGTGAACATCGTCGCCAGCGGTTGCCCTGTTTCCACGCGCGCACCCAGCTTCACATGCATCTCGAGACCAGCATGCGCCTCCACCGGCTCGACCGCGCGCTCGCGTCCCGCGCCCAGCCGCTGCACCGCCCATCCGATCTTCGTGCAGTCCGCCGACGCAAAATATCCGCTCTTCGCCGCGCGAAATACGCGCCGAAACTTCGGCCGGTGAAACGCCTCGTCCGCATCGAGCGCCTGCACGTCCCCACCCTGCGCCGCCACCATCTCACGAAAGATGCGCAGCGCCGACCCGTCCGCCAGCTTTTCCTCCGCGATGCGCCGTCCTTCGTCCGCGCTCGCCGCCTTGCCGCCCAGATGGATCATCCACCCCGCCAGGATCAGTGAAATCTCCCGGCAATCCTCGCTCAGCGGATGCCGCTCGTTCCTGAGCAGCGCCATCGACTCCTGAATCTCCACCCAGTTCCCCGCAAACCGCCCCAGCGGCTGGCTCATGTCCGTCAGGATCGCTACTGTCCGCGTCCCCGCGCGCTCGCCCGTCTCCACCATCAGCGCCGCCAGATAATTCGCGTCGTCCTCGCTGCGCAGAAACGCACCCGATCCAGTTTTCACGTCGATGGTCAGCGCATCCAGCCCCGCCGCCAGCTTCTTGCTCATAATCGACGCGCAAATCAGGTATGGATTCTCCACGGTCGCCGTGCGGTCGCGCAGGCTGTAGAGCTTGCGGTCCGCCGGAACCAGATTCCTCGTCTGCCCCACGATGAACGCGCCGCACTCCTCCAGCACGGCCCGCATTTCTTCGCGGGAAAGTTGTGTCCGATACCCCGGAATCGACTCCAGCTTGTCCAGCGTTCCGCCCGTATGCCCCAGCGCGCGCCCGCTGATCATGGGATCGCCGAGTCCCGCCGCGGCCGCAATCGGCGCTACCAGAAAGGAGGTCTTGTCGCCCACCCCGCCCGTCGAATGCTTATCGACCGTCCTGCGCCCCAGCCCGGCATGGTCCAGCACCTCGCCGGAATACCGCATCGCCGTGGTCAGCGTATCCAGCTCGCGCAGCGACAGTCCGCGCAGGAACACCGCCATCAGCCAAGCTGAAAGCTGCTCCTCGGGAATGGTCTCCCGCGCCGCGCCCTCCACCAGGAAACGAATCTCCTCGGCCGTCAGCTCTTCCCCATCGCGCTTTTTCCGGATCAGATCGACCGCGTGCAGGCTCATCGCGCCTCGTCCTGCGGCTCGAAAGAGAAGCTCACCGGAAAAACCTCCGCAAAAGGCCGCGTCTCCCAGCCGCGCTCACCTGGAAATGTCACCACCGCGTCCGCTGTCACAAATTCGCTCATCACCTGGCGGCAGGCGCCGCACGGCGGGCATGGCGCTCCATTTCGATTCGCAACCGCGACGGCGGCAATCTTCGGACCAGCGCCGCGCTCGCTCACCGCGCGAAACAGCGCATTCCGCTCCGCGCAGCTGGTCAACCCGTAGGAGACATTTTCCACGTTGCATCCCGTGAAGACGCTGCCGTCGTCAAACAGCAGCGCCGCCCCCACATAAAACTTCGAATAAGGCGCGTAGGCCCGCGCCGCGGCCTCCAGTGCGGCCTCGCGCAAACGCTCCAGCACATCAGCATCGATCGTCGCCATGACCCTTTGAGGCTATAACGTTTCGCGGCAGAAGCGGAACCCTCCCCACCCCGCCACTCCTCAAGTTCCCGCCGTCCCGACCGATAACGAATGCGTGGACGGCCTCACTCGCGAATTCCTGCTGGAAAGCCAGGAGGGGCTCGGCCGCATGGAGCGGTGCCTCACCGGTCTCGAGTCCCGCCCCGCCGATGCCGGGCTGCTTGCGGACGTCTTCCGCGCCGTCCACACCATGGAAGCGCTCAGGATATGAGAAACCCATCCTGATGCGGTCGCAGCCGCGCCCCTTGCGACCGCTCGCGCGCAAAGTTTCGCCTCGCCGGAAAGCCGCATCTGGCTCCCGGGAGGCAGGGCCGCTCAGGGATCCGCCGATCGCCTCGCCCGATCAGGAGGAGCTGGAACCGTTCTCCGCATCCCGCGGCGAAGGTTTCGCGGATCCCACGCGGCCCGAGGTTGCATCCGCCGCGCATCCCGGACCCGGTCTTCCGCCACGACCGGCTCCGGATTACGGATCAGCCCGGCTCGCCGCTGAACCCATGGTCAGGAGCCCACACGTCCCGCACCCTGCGCGCTATCCTCAAGCTGGCATGTCGCCGGCCAAAAAATCCCCGTCCACTTTTGAAAAGGGCTCCCGCCCCACGCCAAAAGAAGGCCCGCGGGCGGATTCCGCCAGGCTGCCCGCTGATTCTGAATCCGCTGGCCGGGAAAATCCGGACCCGCTCGCCATCTTTCACCCCGTCACCGGCGAATGGTTTCGCTCCGCCCTGGGCGAGCCCACGCTCGCGCAGCGCCTCGGCTGGCCTCCCATCGCCCGCCGCGAAAGCACGCTGCTGCTCGCGCCCACCGGCACCGGCAAAACCCTCGCCGCCTTTCTCTCCTGCCTCGATCGCCTGATGCTGCACCCGCCGCTCGACGACGAGGGCGAAGCATCGGCCGCCGGCCCAACGCGCATCGTCTACATCAGCCCGCTCAAGGCGCTTGCCGTCGACGTCGAGCGCAATCTGCGCGCTCCCCTGCTCGGCATCGCCGATCTCGCCCGCCGCCGCGCAATTCCGTTCCGCATTCCTGAAATCGCTGTCCGTACCGGCGACACGCCGCAATCCGAGCGCGCCCGCTTCCGCCGCCACCCCGCTGACATCCTCATCACCACCCCTGAATCGCTCTATCTGCTGCTCACCTCCGAATCTGCCGCCGCGCTCCGCACCGTGGATACCGTCATCGTCGACGAAATCCACGCCCTCGTCCCCACCAAGCGCGGCGCGCACCTCGCCCTCTCACTGGAGCGGCTCGAAGCCATCGCGGCGCAGCCCATCCAGCGCATCGGCCTCTCCGCCACGCAGCGTCCGCTGGAAGAGGTCGCGCATTTCCTGGCCGGACCGTCCCGCTCCGTCACCATCGTCAACGCTGCCGCACCCAAGCAGCTCGCGCTCAAAGTTGAAGTCCCGGTTGAAGATCTGGCCAGGCTCGCTCCGCAGCCCCCTCCTGACCCCAACGCCCCCGCAAAACGCGCTTCTATCTGGACTTCCATCCCGCCGCGTCTCCTTGAAATCGTCCGCCAACGCCGCTCCACTCTCATTTTCGTCAACAATCGCCGCACCGCCGAGCGTCTCGCCGGAGCCATCAACGACCTCGCCCAGGAGCCGCTCGCCCGCGCTCATCACGGCTCGCTCGCCGCGGCGCAGCGCGCCGAAATCGAAACTCAGCTCAAGACCGGGCAGATTCGCGCCGCCATCGCGACGTCTTCTCTGGAGCTTGGCATCGACATGGGCGCCATCGATCTCGTGATCCAGATCGAATCGCCGCCCTCGGTCGCTGCCGGCATGCAGCGCATCGGCCGCGCCGGCCATCGCGTCGGCGTGGTCAGCGAAGGCATCATCTTTCCCAAATACCGCGCTGACCTTATCGCCTGCGCCGCGGTCACCCGCGCCATGCACGAGGGCCACGTCGAGTCCACGGCCATCCTCCGCAATCCCCTCGACGTCCTCGCTCAGCAGATCGTCGCCATCGTTGCGCACCCGCCGCAGCTTGCCATTCCGCGCCGCAAAGGTGAGCGCCCGCGCGAGGCCGTCATCTCCGTCGACGACCTCTACTCGCTCGTCCGCAAGTCCGCGCCCTTCTCCACGCTCGCTCGATCCTCTTTTGAAGGCCTCCTCGATCTTCTCTCCGGCAAGTATCCTTCCGATGAATTCGCCGAGTTGCGCCCGCGCATCACGTGGGACCGCGATGCCGGCGTTCTCACTCCGCGCGAAGGCGCGAAAAGCCTTGCCATTCTCAACGCCGGCACCATCCCTGACCGCGGTCTTTACGGCGTCTTCCTGTCCGGTGAGCATAAGAAACCGGTCCGCGTTGGCGAGCTCGACGAGGAAATGGTCTTCGAATCCCGCGTCGGCGAAGTCTTCCTCCTCGGCGCTTCCTCCTGGCGCATCGACGAAATCTCCCACGACCGCGTGCTCGTCTCGCCCGCCCCCGGACAGCCCGGCAAGATGCCCTTCTGGCACGGCGATCTCGCAGGACGCCCTCTCGAGTTCGGCCGCCGCATCGGTGCGCTCGTCCGCGAACTGGGCGTTCTGCCGCCGAACGCTGCCGTCAGCCGTCTCACTCACGAGCACGATCTGGACGCCCAGGCCGCCGAAATCCTGCTCCGCTTCCTCGCGGATCAGGCGAGTGTAACCACGACTGTTCCAGATGACCGTAATATCCTCATCGAGCGCATCCGCGACGAGCTGGGCGACTGGCGCGTCTGCGTCCTCACCCCTTTTGGCAGCCGCGTCCACCAGCCCTGGGCCATGGCTGCCGCTGCGCAGATCGAGGCGCACGGTGGTCCGCATGTCGAAACCATGGCTACCGATGACGGATTCGTCCTCCGCTTTCCGGACATGGACGCCGTACCCGATCCCGCCGCGCTCATTCCCGATCCGGACGCCGCTACCGATCTGGTCGTCCGGCAGCTCAGCGGTACTTCGCTCTTTGCCGCGAAATTTCGCGAAGCCTCGGCCCGCGCGCTGCTGTTGCCCCGGCGCCGCATGAACACGCGCGCTCCACTCTGGCAACAGCGCAAGCGCGCTTCCGATCTGCTCGCCGTCGCCGCGCGTTATCCGTCGTTTCCCATGCTCCTTGAAGCCCATCGCGAATGCCTGCGCGATGTCTTCGACATGCCGGCGCTGCTCGACGTTCTGCGCTCCATCCAACAGCGCGAAATCCAGGTCCACGTCGTCGATACGCAGAAACCCTCGCCCTTCGCCGCGTCGCTCCTCTTCGGCTACGTCGGCAATTACATTTATGAGGGCGATGCGCCTCTCGCCGAACGCCGCGCCGCCGCTCTCTCCATCGATCAGAGCCAGCTCCGCGAACTGCTCGGCGACGCCGACCTCCGCGAGCTGCTCGATCCCATCGCCATCAGCGACGTCGAAGCCCGCTTGCAGATGCTCGGCGAAGGCCAGCGCGCCCATTCACCCGACAGCTTCCACGATCTTCTGCTCCGCCTCGGCGATCTCTCGCGCGCCGAACTGGCCCAGCGCGCTGAGCCGGCCGCCCTGCCCGCTGCGCTCAAAGTGCTCCTGAAGGCTCTCCGCATCGTCGAGATCCCGATCGCCGGCGAACACCGTCTCATCGCCGTGGAAGACGCCGCGCGCTACCGCGACGCGCTACCCATCGTCCTCCCCAAAGGTCTTCCCAAAGCATTGCTGCAGCCCGTCGCCGCACCTGTCCTCGAGCTCGTCCGCCGCTACGCGCGCACCCACGGCCCCTTCACCCTGCGGGAGGTGTCAGCGCGCTTCGGACTCGATCTCCAATCCGTCGACGCTGTCCTGCGCACGCTCGTGCGCGACGGCCGCGTGCTCGAAGGCGAATTTCGACCAGGCGGAACCCACCGCGAATTTTGCGATGCGGAATCTCTCCGCCTCATCCGCAACAAGTCACTGGCACAGTTACGAAACGAGATTGAGCCAGCCGAGCCGCGGCTGTTCGCGCGCTTTCAGACCCACTGGCAGGGCGTTCTGCACCAGCGCCGCGGCCTCGACGCGCTTCTCGACACCATCGAGTCGCTGCAGGGCGCTCCCATTCCCGCATCCCTGCTGGAAGCGCAGATTCTTCCCGCCCGACTCGCCCGCTACTCCCCCGGCGACCTTGACACGCTCATCGCCGCGGGCGAGGTTGTTTGGATTGGGGTCGACTCCATCGGCGACCGCGACGGCCGCATCGCGCTCTATCTGGCCGACAAGCTGGCCGATCTGCTCCCGCCGCGCCCTGCCGCCGCCGAGCCGTTCACGCCTCGCGAAGGAGCCATCCTCACGGCGCTGACCAGCGGTGGCGCGATGTTCTTCGCCGACCTCCACGAAGCCATCGGCGGCGGCTATCCCGGCGAAACCGTCGACGCGCTCTGGTCGCTCGTGTGGCGCGGCCTTGTCACCAACGACACCCTGCACGCCCTGCGCGCCTGGATCGCCAAACCGGAAACGTCTCGCTCCTCGAAGCGCCAGCACAACCAGCCCGCCTTTCGCTCGCGACGGACCACCCCTCCCAG
>JBATVK010000058.1:0-4153 GCA_049671725.1 Acidobacteriaceae bacterium | reverse complement strand
CCCCAGACCATGACGCCCGCGCAGCAGGCCGCAGCTGCCGCCTACGGCCCCAACGGCGAGCCAAGCCCGTGCATTCCAGGCCAGCCCTGCGCCCAGCAGCAACCGCAGCTTTCGCCGGCCCAGCAAGAGGCGCAGCAGCTTGCCGCCAGGGATCGCGAGCTAACGTATGATTCGCGCTTCGCATCTAACCTTGTCTACACAAGAGCGCCGGTACAGCCTACACAGAAACCATCCTCTGCTGCCTTGGCAAACAGCGCAGGCGCGACCGGCCCGCAGCAAAGTGTTGCTTCGCTTCTGACAATTCCGAATCCGGCTGCGACTCATACGCTCGCGCCGAATGCGTCCAACGACCCTCCGGCTCCTACGTCGGCCTCGGCCGCACAGCCGCAGGATCAACGCCGGCCGGAGGTCAACATCGACTCCGCCACGGGTCAGCCTTATGTGATCTACGAAGGAACGACTTTGGACACTGTTTTGATGAATCGGCTTGACGGAGACGCACCCGGCCCGGTGAAGGTGCTCGTGTCGAACCCCGTTTATTCGCACGACCGCCAGCGCGTGCTCATCCCCGCGGGAACCGTTGTGCTGGGCGAGGCCAGAACGATCGGCTCGCCGGAAATCGGCCATCAGCGCAGGATGGCCCTGGTTTTTCACCGCATGATTATGCCGGATGGCTACTCCGTAGACCTCGACCAGTTTCAGGGACTCGACCAGTCCGGCGCCGAAGGTGTTAAGGGCAAGGTCAACAATCATTACTTCCAGATCTTCGGGACTTCCATTGCGCTCGGTATCGTTTCCGGCGCCGGGGAGATCGAAGAAGGCGGCGGCATCATCTCGACCAGCGGCTCCCAGGCTTTTGCAACGGGGGCCTCCGCCAGCGTTTCTCAATCGGCGTCCAGCGTGCTCGACCGTTTCATCCAGATTCCGCCCACAATCACGATCCGCGAGGGGCACCGCGTCAAAATCTACTTCACGCAGGATATGTTGCTGCCTGCGTATGAGAACCACACGATTCCGCAGTCGTTTTGAAGGAGAACAACATGCGCCGCACGATTATGCTCATTGTGATTACTGCAACGTTCAGTTTTGCGGTCAGCGGCTGCCATGGTCATCAAGCCAAGACAGCAGACTTGCAGAAGCAATATGACCAATTAGCTAAGAAATTCCAACTGGACTGCGCGGCCGAATATAACGATGTCCCACCGAAAATCACTCCAAAATGCAAGGGCGAGGAGGCCAAGATGAACGAAGCATGGCATCGGCTGGAGACAGAACGCGCGCAAAAGTAAACACGGAGAGAATTCGATGAAGTTCCACCCCACGACCGCAGTCTTAGCGGCGATGCTCGGAGTGTTGCCCGCGTATGCCCAGATCGGTTCCGGCATCGTCTATGACCCCACGCAATCGGCTCACGCCATCGAACAGATTCAGCAGGGGCAGAACATCTTCACCAATTCCGTGAAGCTCGCCGATAATGCCATTGCCACGTACAACCTCGCTCACGAGATGTCGCTGGCCCCGCAGAGCCTCTATCAGCCGTTCCTGTCGCCTTCGACATACTGGATGGAGCTGAACGAGGCGGCGAATACCTACGGCAATAGCCACCAGTGGACCAACGCTGTCAACACCGGCTCTGGCGCGAGTATTGGATACCAGCAAGCCTCGGTCCCGGTTACTGGCCGCATCAACGGCTACGGAAATCTGAGCACGCTGGGACAGCAGGAAATCGCAGCTCAGGGAGCCACTGTCGACCTTGACGATTCTGTGACTTCAAGCAACATGCAGACCCTGGGCACAATTCGAGCGGACGCCGAGAAGCGCCAAGCCGACATCAACGCGCTCATCAGCGCCTCGGAGTCCTCGGACCCGGCGCAACACACGGAAATGGCAACCCTGCAGCGGATCAACAAAGCGTTGATCCTGTTGATTCAGGAACAACAGGAATCCAATCAGATCAGCGAGGCGTATGCCCTGCAACAGATCGTGGGACAAAAAGTGCAGCAGGACAATCTGAAATCGCTCTTCGTTACCGCGAACGACTACCAGCAGAACTTCAACTCGGTCACGCCTCAGCAGACGAGCGCCGGGACGCAATGGGCATTCCATTACTGACCAAAGAGGCTCGTCATGGATTTTCTCATCCTAATCAAAAATGGTTGCGACAACCTGACAGCGACGGCCTCCCCGTCCGTGGATGCGCTGGGATTGCACATGGTGCTGGCGCTCGCCACGATCATGCTGGTCTGGTTTGGCGTTCAGGAGGCACTTGCCTCAGCACATGGCGGCGCGGGATTCAACGTCGGGAGATTTCTGGAGTTCTTTTTGCTGATCACTTTTGCGTACTGTTTCGTGAAGTTCTACGACGGCGCGATTCCGGGGATTGGCTATTCCCTCAAGGGCTTTGTAAGCGGCGGCACCAGCAGTCTGGTCAATTTAATCGGAACCGACGCGACGCAGCAAGTTCAGGACACGATCCATGCTGCTCTCAACCAAACGGGTACGATGTCTCCTTCATTTACTGAGCCTTACACGCTCCTCTGCACCTGGACCGTCCAAATCATCCTATCTATTCTTACTGCCTTGATTGGCGTCATCATTGCCTACGGAGCGATTGGAGCCACCGTGATTGGTCTGCTCGGACCAGTGTTCATTCCCTGGATGGTGTTCGGCAAGACGGAGTTTCTCTTCTGGGGATGGCTGAAGGCCTTCGTCGGCTTTGAATTTTACAAAGTGGTCGCCGCCGCAACCCTCAGCGTAATCAGTCATCTGCTCATTGCATATTTCACCAGCGGAGCAATGAATGTTGCTGCTCCGCAAAAACTAATCACTCTCATGCCTGGACTGCTCATTCTGTGTTTCGTCGCCGGCTTCATTCTGTTGAAGATCCCCACTATGACAGCTTCACTGTTCTCCGGACATGTTGGCGGGCACGGAATTGGTGCCGGCGGTCTCATTACGGCCGCAATTCTCAGAATGGCTTAGGTAGTGCAGAGGTGTTCCATGGCGACAACGGCAAAGCCAACTCCTGAAATCACGCACGCGGCCGAACACTACCTCGAACAGTACGGCGACCCGCTGGTGATGAACACGTACCTGAAGGTCACGATCCTGGTGATCGCCGTCGTTTGTCTCGTTCTCGCCGGCCTGGTCTATCGCAGCCAGATGGCCCTTGCCAACCTGCATCCGCTTGTCTTGCGGATCAATGGCGTAGGGCAGGCGCAGGCAATCGACTACCACGATTTCAAATACCGCCCGAAGGAGGCGGAGAACAAATACTACCTCACACGCTGGGCGGAGCTCTATTTCAGCCGCGACCGCTTCACCATCGAGCGGGACCAGACGAACGCCCTTTACTTTCTCGATGGCGCCATGCAGCGCGCCGTGATCGACCAGGACCAAAAGAAGAACATCATCGCCGATTATGCCAAGGACAGCTCGCTGCCGTTTGTCGATGTGGAGGTCAGAAATGTCATTCTCGGCGACCTGCAGCAGTCTCCCTATTCGGCGCGCATTCAGTTCGTGAAGATCTTCACCAATCCCACGGATAACTCCGTGCTCAGGCGGGAGCAGTGGACTGCCAGCGTGACCTACGTCTTCCGGGAGACCGTGAAGAATAACGAACTGGCCGTGAATCCCCTGGGGTTGACCATCATCCGCTTCCGGGCCGACCAGGCGTTCGATTGACCGAAGCCACTTCCCATTGCGAGGCAGTCTTCATGTCCGAGCACGGCTCTCAAACACGGCCAGAAAGCATACCGGATCTTTGGAGCAGTCGCCGCCCTCGGACAAGGCGATGCGAAGCACATGGCCGTCTGGTCCGGTCCTCTCTTGTACCGGCGGCAAAGAGAAGGTTTCGCGGGATGTCGCCAGGCATTGCTGCAGCCCGGAACCATGTGGCGATGCGATCCATGAAACGTGTGTCTCCGGTTTTCTCCCTTGTTTGTCCGGTCACTCGCTTCGGGCCAATTCCGGCGCCCGGCGGCACGTCGCCGCTCTGCTTTCAGGACTCCTCTCCCAAAACAAGTTTGGGCCCCTGCTCCAGAAAGCGCGGCTCGGCACACATTATGAAAGGACGCCCCACCCCCTAGGTGCAAGAGGAGTAAAAAACCACAGGGAGGAAGAGCGAGATGGACAGCATAAAGTATGTCGGCAT
>JBATVK010000057.1:0-72052 GCA_049671725.1 Acidobacteriaceae bacterium | reverse complement strand
GTGGGAGAAGGGCCTCTTCCGCTACGCTCCAGAGCCCCTCCTCCCACGTAATCCCAACCACTTCATGCCCCGTTGTGGCCTGATTTTGCTCCGCCACACTGGCCTGGTTTTACTCCGCCCTTGACAGGCGGAGACCACTAAGGAACTTCTCGCAGAATACGGTGCCAAGGAGGGGAACGGTCGCCTCGATCTCGATGACAGGAGGATGGTTCAGTGCATGGAGCTCTCCGTTCATGTGAAATACTTTCGCGATTTCTGCGTATTCCCTAGAAATCCCGGAATGATGGGAATGATGGAAGAGGAAGCAAAGGGGCTGATGATGGCGTTGGAGAGGTATTGGTCTAGCGTGACAGCATCTGGCGGGCCTACAACATGTAGGTGCTTTGTCAAAACAAAGGCCCGGCATTTTTGCCGGGGCTTTCCACCTCCTGGATGAATGGGGAAAAATCAGTTCACGCCGTTTCAGGCGGTCTCTGGCACCAGTCCCTGTAATGGAGGAGGAAAGAAGCCCGCAGCCCGGTTCAGGAAATCGTCGGGGGGGACGGGCTTCGCCAGCACATCGAAGTCGTAACCCTTTTGGCGAGCCGATTCCAGAAGCTCGACAGTGCCACCGTCGCCGCTGAAGAGCAACGTATCGCAATGCGGATATTCCGCCTTCAATTTCATCGCGAGGTCGATGCCATTCATGCCCGGAAGGCGCACGTCAAGGATTACAAGCTGCGGGTTCCATTCGGTAATGACGAGAAGCGCCTCTTCTGCCGAATAGGCCGCTCGTGCCGAATAGCCTGTATTCGAAAAGATAATTTTCAGCGTATCGGCGATGGTGGGTTCATCGTCAACAATCAGCACGCGCTTCTCTGGAGCCACACAACCCCCTTGTCAACCAAACCGGCGGTTCGATTATTCCGCAAGCGAGCGCAAGGAAAACGGAAGGCCCCATCATTCTCTGAATCACCCACGGACGTTGGATGCTGGAAGTCGGATGCCCAGAACAAACAGCCCCATTGGACGTTTTACATCACGGCATCCGAATTCGGGTTCGGGAGAAACGGGGCTCGGTCAGAGCGTACGGAGGCGGTCCAGCAGTTCGTGCGGATGGACAGGCTTTGGCAGGATTTCGAAGTCGTGACCCGCCGCGTGGACCTCGCGCAGCATATCCGCTGTCCCAGCCTGACCAGAGAACAAGAGAACCTTGCATTCCGGGACAATCTTGCGGACCTCGATAGCCGCCTCGATGCCGTTCAATTTCGGCATAACGACGTCGCTGAGCAGGAGGTTGGGCTTCCACTTCTTTGCCTTCTCAACCGCTTCCTTTCCGTCATACACGGCAGCGGCTTCAAAACCACTTTGGGCGAGAATAATCGCCAAGGTATCTGCAATGACACGTTCATCATCAGCCACCAGCACTTTTGGTCGTGGCGGGGGAGGCACAGAAGCCTCAGCGGAGCTTTCCATTTATGGGCCTAATTTCTCGGAACAAGTGACTTATGATACCCCATGTTGCGCCGATACGCCGGCGCACTCTTGACTCTACACTCAGGCGTCCTGTGGAAGACTTTCGCCTCAGATTCGCCTATGCTCTCATGATGGGCGAGATGAAGAGGGCGAACGCCAGAAAGGCCGAGAAGCGTCAGCGCAACCGATTCGCCTCGACGCTCGTGATTGCCGCCGCCATCATCGCCGCCGTTTGGCTAGTATGAGACGACATTGCCGCGCCGTCTCCGAAGCTGGCGTGCGCGGCCACCGACAGCGTGTTCGCTTGAATCGCATCACATTCGAACTGAATGGCCAGGAAAACGTTTTGTGTCGAGCGCACCCGTGACCCGCGCTCGTACAGTTTGGGTTCTCTACGAGCCTGATTTCAAACCACCATCTCCCCGAGCGCCAGCATTCATTAGCTCGATGAACTTTCCGCCATTGCTCCCGAAGCCGTACTGCCTGCCACTCCGCCGGACAGGTAACTCCCTCTGAGCGCAGGCGTTTGGCAGTTGGTTGTGTTCCAGCGAGCGAAACAGAATCTTCTGCGTCTGATGTTCGAAGGGATTGCTATGCTCAGGTATTTCCTGATGTTGTCCCTGGTGCTTCCGGTATCCGATTATTGCCAAAGCTACGCACGGTCACTTTTATCGGCCCGTCTCCGCTATTCCAGTCTCCGGATTGTGAACGGTTGCCGTACCCACGATGATCCCCCTCACTCTGGGCCTTCTCCTTTCTCTTGCGACCGGACTCGTCGGTCGGCGATCCCCCACCCGACCAACTTATTTGCCTGCTATGCAGTTGGCTGACCCCCCACGATCAGCCCAATGCCCACTGCGCGAAGTTTGGTAGCAAATTGGTAGCAAAATGGGCCGATTCTACCGGTTTCTCACCACCCAGCCGAGAATTAACGCCTTTAAAATCAGCTTCCGGCTGGTACGAAGCCACCTTCACACGGTGGAAGTCGTAGGTTCGAATCCTGCTGCGCCCACCAGGTCTCCCTTCTCAATCAAGCATTTACACCAGCGCCGCTGGATCGCGGGACATCGGTTCGCGCCCGTGCCGGCGCCGCGCCCGCAAGTCCGCGAGCGCTCGCATTTCCTTCCCTGCTCGAGCCGAAACCCTTTCCGCATGACGGGCACGGGATCAGCCCCCATCCGGCTCGCAGGATTTCGGCGGACTGCGTTCGATACCCGCACCACGGGCATGGGGTGGAGACATCGAAGCAATCGGGATCAATCCGATGGGCACGTCGCATGCTGAGATCCGGAGGAAGCATCATCTGACCCCTCACTGAATCGATATAGAGCCCATGCGAGATTACCCGCGTAATGCCACCGAACGGCCATTGCTTCGCAGGGCGGCAAACCGCAATGATGGTATGAGCCGGGGAGGCATTTGGACGGGGGAGATCGGTTCAGCGCACGCACCCTGCCCATCGATGGAACGTGGATCACTGGAAAGAACGGAGAATTGTATTGTGGTCGAGTTTAGCGCAGAAACGAATAGCGATGAAGAGGTAAGCAAAACTGCCGGCGAGGATCGGCGTTGGCAGGATTTTCGGCAGCAGCTCAGACAAGACAGCAGTGAGCCGTCTTTATTCAGAAAGGCATGGAATATCCTGTTCGATACTTCCAAGCGTTCCTGAGCCAAAGCAAACCGAGTACCCGCCGTTACTTTTCACCAGATGAATACGAGCTGCGATCTATGCCGGGTATGCCCCGCATGGGGAGCGGCTTCTGAGCCTGGTTGATCAGGCTCCAATGAAAAGCGGCAGCAGTCGAACCCACGCCTCCACCTGATTTCCGGCTGTCGCGGACAGGTACCGCATTATCTGCTGGGTATGTTTTCCAGGGTGATGAACTCTTTCAATGAGTGCTCTTGGGTGCCGTTTGGTGCCGTCGATGCCCCGTCATCAATTGATTGCAGTTGCTTACAAGATTCACACGGTGGAAGTCGTAGATTCTAATCCTGCTGCGCACACCAAGTCCCCTGTATATTATTCATTTGAGTCAGCCGCTCCCTATCGCGGCACCTCTGCCTCGCAGACAGACCCGCCCTCCGGCGCTCTTCTCGCGCACCTGTCCGTGCTTAGCTTGAGTCAAAGTCCCGGACGTGAAAATCCTATCCAGACCGAGTCAATGACCGTCTACTGCCATTGCACGTCGATCACGTCCTGCTCGCTGCCTTGGCGTCCATCGGTCGCACGCCAGACCAGACACGCGGATGTGCCGATACAGCTTTTATTGTGGACGTTCACATCGGAGAACTCTTCCACTCCGCAATTGACCTCGACCTGGCAGCGGTACCAGTGGTTATTCTTTGTTGGACTGCGATCGGTGACGCGAATCGACGTAATGACCGTCCCCGCCGGAGAACTGATCGCCTTTGTGGTGAAGAAGAGGTCCTTGCACTGAGGACAACCCACGGGCTGACCCGGACCGACATAGGTGTAGTCGCTTCCGCTGGTCAGCGTGTACTGGGTTCCTCCGGGGTTATTGGCCCATCCGAACTGGGCGATTGCGAACACGCATAAAGAGGCAGCGAGAACCGCGATGAACCGTTTCATACTCCCTCCGCTTATGCCTGATTGAGTGAGTACGGAAGCATGATCCGTCCCACCTGCTCCTGTCAATCACCCGGCAATTTCGGAGGACCCGAACAACCGGCCACCCTTCCCACCGCATCCTGGCACTGGATGTCCGGAATTGCGGACGAATAACGAAAGGAATTCTGCATGGGAAAATTTGGCCGGCTTTTGCTCATTTCAACCCTGATGCTTCCGCTTTTTGCCACGGGTTGCGCCCCGCACCGCGAAGTCTATGCGTGGTCGCCAGGCGAGCAAACATACTACGTCCAGTGGGAGCACGATACGCATCGCCAGCACGTTGATTACGACCGGCGCAGCAAGGCCGACCAGAACGCTTATTGGAAGTGGCGCCACCACCACCAGTAGGCAAATCGGGCCGTGACGCCAATCGTTCGATCTCCCGCGCGAGCATTGTGGGCGCTTTGCTCCGGGCATTGGGTCGAAAATTGCCACGCGGCCTTATTTTCGATTTCGACGAGATTCAAAAGTAACGCCAGCTGCTATTTGCACGCAGCCACGGCTCCGGCAAATGGTTGCGCGTGCGTCGGCGATCTCTCAAAAGCGGGCGGAGCCCCTTTCATCAATCCAGCCAAACTTTCTTTTTGCCATTAAACAATCTTCCTGATATTCTTTTGTCGAATAAAGCGTCATTAGCCCATGACTGCGCTCGCCGCGATTCCAAAATCCAAGGGTTTTCCGGACTTCGATTCCCCGCGCATCACCCACCGGAATCACGCTGAACCTGCCTCCCGCCGCAGGCCCTTCTGCGGCTCCACGGACTTCCTCGCATGAAGATCCTCGCCGTCGATTTGGGAGGAACCCACGCCGCCTGTGCGCTCGTCGAGCAGACCCGCATTCTCGCGCGCGAAACGGTTGCCCTTCCCGGCTCGCTGTCGATGGCTGATGCCTTATCGGCCATCGCGGAAGCTCTCTCCCGGCTGAAATCCGCCCATGGCGGGGAAGCCATCGGCTTTGGCTTCTGCGGACTGGTCGATTCGCGCCGCACGCGCATCGCTTCCACCAACGGCAAATACACTGATGGCCCCCAGCTCGACCTTTCCCGCTGGGCAATGGATCACTTCGGCCTGCCCCTCCGCCTCGAAAACGATGCCCGGCTGGCTCTTCTCGGCGAATGTCATGCCGGCGCCGCCCAGGGAGAAACCGACGTCGTGATGTTCACTCTGGGAACCGGCATCGGCGGAGTAGCCATGATCGGCGGCCGCCTTCTCCGCGGAAAGCATGAGCAGGCCGGCGTTCTCGGCGGACACGTTCCGGTGAACCTGCACGGCCGCCGCTGCACCTGCGGAGGCCTGGGCTGCGCCGAATCGGAGGCCTCCGGATGGGCCCTCCCTCTCGTCGCCCATGACTGGCCGGGCTTTGCCTCCAGCTCGCTCGCTTCTCGCGACATCGATTTTGAGAACCTCTTCGCCTGCTCGGCCGCCGGCGATCGGGTGTCCGGCGAAATCGTCGATCACTGTCTTCGCGTCTGGGGTGCGGCAGCGGTGGCCGCCGTTCACTCCTTCGATCCTGAACTGCTGGTCTACGGCGGCGGCGTGATGAAGAGCGCCGGCGTGATTCTCCCCTTTCTCCAGGATTACGTCCGCAACAATGCATGGACGCCATGGGGCACAGTTCGGGTTCGAGCCGCGCAGCTCGGCAATGACGCTGCTTTGCTCGGCGTAGTTCCCCTCTTCGAACCGGAGCAATCCCAGGAGCGTCCCCTTGTACGATAGGTTTCCCTTCGTCCCTGCAGGTTCCCGCGACGAATGCCTCGAAGGCTGGTCCCAAATTGGCCAGGCCATTCGTTCCCGCGCGCATTCGGGAACCACGGTCGTGGTCGAATGTTATCCCGGCGTCTTTCTGGAAGAAGTTCACCGCGAGTTGGCCTCCACATTGCCGGATGCGAACTTTGTCTGCACACCTGATCTCTTTCGCCCCGCCGCCGCGATCGACCGCATGCTGGAGCCGCTACTCGGCGACGATCCGGTCTTCGGCACGATGAACTCCATCGAGATCGAGGACTTTTTCGATCCCGTCCGTCTGGCCGCCGCTCGCGAACGCGCTTCCAACCCCTCTGTTTCCACCGTCGTGCTCGGTCCCGGCGCTTCCCTGCTTTGCCCGCGGCCCAATTTTCTGGTCTATGCCGATATGGCGCGCTGGGAGATCCAGATGCGCCAGCGCCGCAACGAAATCGGCAATCTTGGATCCGCCAACTTCGACGAGCGCCCGTCGCTCAAGTACAAACGCGCTTTCTTCGTCGACTGGCGTGCCGCGGACCGGCTCAAGGCGCGTCTGCTCCCCACCATCGATCTCCTGCTGGACACGAATGTTCCCAACCATCCCAAAGCCATCTCCGGCGACATCTTCCGCCGCAGTCTCGCCGCGGTAGTTCGCCGCCCCTTTCGCGTCGTTCCCTTTTTCGATCCCGGCCCGTGGGGCGGACACTGGATGGAACGCGTCTGCGGCCTGCCCCCCAGCGATGCGCCCAATCATGCGTGGTGCTTCGATTGCGTCCCCGAGGAAAACAGCCTGCTCCTCGGTTTCGGCGATCTGCGCGTGGAGATCCCTTCCATCGATCTGGTCCTCGCCCACCCCCAGGAATTGCTCGGCAGCAATGTTCATTCGCGCTTCGGCGCGGAGTTTCCCATCCGCTTCGATTTCCTTGACACAATGGGAGGCGGGAATCTGTCGCTGCAGGTTCATCCACTTACCTCCTACATCCGCGAGCACTTCGGCATGGACTACACCCAGGACGAGAGCTACTACATGCTGGACGCCGGCGAGGATGCCTGCGTCTTCCTGGGGCTGAAAGAAAACATCGACCGCCGCGCCATGCTGCACGATCTGGAGCGCGCGCAGGAGGCGGACTTCGATTTTCCCGCGGAGCAATACGTGAACCGCTTCCCCGCCCGCAAGCACGACCATTTTCTGATCCCAGCCGGGACCATCCATTGCTCCGGCCGCAACAGCATGGTCCTCGAGATCAGCGCCACGCCCTACATCTTCACTTTCAAGCTGTGGGACTGGGGCCGTCTCGGCCTCGACGGGCGTCCTCGGCCCATCCATCTGCAACATGGTGCAGCCAACATTCAGTGGGACCGGACAACGGAGTGGGTCCGCCGCTCGCTGATCAACCGCGTGGAACCCGTAACCGCCGGAAAAGGCTGGCGCGAAGAGCGCACCGGACTCCACGCCCTCGAGTTCATTGAGACGCGGCGGCACTGGTTCACCGGGACCGTCCCGCACGACACGGCTGGCACGGTGCACGTGCTGAATCTGGTTGAGGGCGAACACGCCGTCGTGGAAAGCCCTGGCGGGGCCTTCGATCCCTTCGCCGTGAACTATGCGGAGACCTTCATCGTTCCCGCTGCTGTGGGCCCGTATACCGTCCGCCCCCGCGGTTCCGATCGCGAGCGCGAATACGGAACCGTCCGCGCGCAGGTCCGTCTGTAGCCCTGTTTCAGATTTCCATCCCGGCTTTCCTGGCTCACAAAGTAAAAGGGTGATCGATTCGCATCGACCACCCTTGTGTTGCAGAGTGCTGTCGCGGCCTAGAAAATCACCTTCAGGGCCAGCTGGATCTGCCGAGCCGTACCGGTGCCCACCTGACTCGTGTCCTGATCCGCGATGGTCGACCCAACTTCACCGAAGGTCGAATTGACCGTGCAACCGAATACTGAAAACGAATTGCAGACTCCCACCCCGGGATTGCCGAAATTCGGGTGATTCAGAATGTTAAACAGATCGCCGCGGAACTGCAGCTTCGCTCTCTCCGTCAGCGGAAAATTCTTCATCCCTGAAAAATCCCACTGGAAGAAGCCGGGACCGCGCAGGCTGTTGCGCCCCACGTTCCCCAGAGTAGAAGGATCGCCCGGAGTGCCGTTGAAGTTCGGCGGGACCGCATAGGCCTGGATGTTATAAGTGTGATACGGCCACGAGAAGTTCGAGAGCTTCACGGGCGCACCGGTGGAGTTGGGGCGGGTGGACAATCCGAAAATACCGCCGCCGGAGTCAGTCACGTTGATCGCATCGCCGGAGCGCGCCTGCACGATGGTGGAGGTCTGCCAGCCGCCCAGAACGGTGCGCATCAGCGCGCTGTGCCCGTTCAGTTCCGTGAAGTTGTAAACCACGCTGCCGGTCGCGTTGTGCCGCACGTCCCAGTCGCCGTTGCCAAAGTCGTCGCGCGGATTGTACGGATCGGAGTAGCTGTTGAAGACGTTCACCATGTCGTCGATCTCGTGCGACCAGGTGTAATTCGCCTCCACGTCGAGCTTGCCGACATTGTGGCGCAGCTGCACCTGCAGCGCGTTGTAGTTCGATTGCAGTTCGTCCGGTTCGTAATACTCATTGGCATAGCCGGACAATGGGTAGGCCTGGGTGAAATAGTTCGCCGGATTCAGGTTTTCCGCCGCGAAATCGATGCCCGCATCCTGCCGATGGTCCTCGTTCCCCGTGTAGTTGACGGTCAGAACTGTGTTGGGCAATATCTGCTGCTGGATCCCGAACAGCCAGTTCGGCGAATATGGATCGTGCATACTCCGCGGGATGATGTACACGTTCTGGGTGCCCGCGGGCAGGCTGGGATTCGCCATCGGATAAGCCAGCGGCACCTCGAACGCATTCACCGAGTAACTTTCGTAGGCGGGATTGTTGCTCACCAGGTTGGTCCCAAAGTGCATCGGATTGAAGAACAACCCGTAGTAAGCGTGAATCACCGTCTTCCCGTGGCCAAACGGATCGTAGTTCAGCCCCAGACGAGGCGCCACGTCGTAGGTTGGACCTGCATAGGCCGTTTGGCTGGCAGGCAGAAACGACTGCGTGGCGAAATCAAAGTTTGGCGCAACGTTATTCCTGAAGCTCCAGGCCGTGTTGATGCCCGTGCGCAGCCCGGCGTTCAGTGTGAGCTTTGAGGTCACGCGCCAGTCATCCTCACCGTACAGATCCCAGTTGGAGTTGCGAACTCCGACGAAGTTGTTGAAGCCGATCTTCTGCAGGACGAAGGGCTGGTCGTTCTCGAGGTTGGAGAAGCTGCCGAACGCGAAGTCCTGCAGAGGGCGAAGCCACTCGTTGATGCGGTTGAACTGGATGTGCGTCCCGAACCGGATGGTATGGCTTCCCGCTGTTTTGGTGGCGTTGTCGAAAATCTCGAACTTCGACTGCGGGTTGATCTGATTGAAGCTGATCGGCGCTCCCGGAAGTGAGCCAAGATTCGTGAAGAAGCCCCCAAACTGCGTTAAAGGCTGCGAGGTATCGGAATTTGTATTCGAGTAGAAGCTGTGGAACGCCACGCTCAGCTCGTTGACCAGGGTCGGAGAGAAGGTGTGGGTTTCGTCAATCATCGTGGACTTGTTGATCTCGTCCAGCGGCGTGGTCTGCCCCTCGTTCAACCCCAGCTCCTGATTAGTGAGCCCGTTATCGACGTTGAAACGGCCAAAGATTCGATCCTTGTCCCCCATGTTGTAATCCACGCGAATCGCGCCGCTGTCTTCGCGCAGCGTGGTGGAAAAGGCAGCGGGATCGAAGACCAGCTGGGCTCCGCCCGCCATCGTTGTAGCGTTCGTATCGTCCACAGTGTCTGGGACCGCGCAGGATGCGGGTGCGGGGATGGAGGTGCACCCGGCCGGCAACGGAGCCATCTGTGCGAGCACAGGCTGCATGGCCGCGTCGAACTGCGAGCGCACGTAGGCGCTTGGTATCTCATACAGCGAGTTAATCTGCGTGAAGCGCTGGCGAATTCCTTCGTAGCTCGCGAAAAAGAAGAGTTTGTTTCTCACGAAAGGTCCGCCGAGGTTGGCCCCGAACTGATTCATTCTGAGCGGAACCTTGGGGTTGGTCAGGGTATTGCTGAAGTAGTCGAGTGCGTCCAGGGCGTCGTTACGGAAGAAATCGAACACCTCGCCGTGAAACTCGTTCGTGCCGCCCTTGGTCACGATGTTCATTTGCGGCCCCAGCGAATCGCCCACCTCAGCGCTGTAGCCGCTGTTGGCGAAATCAATTTCCTGGATGCTGTCGATGCTCGCCCGCGTGAGACGGTTCCCCTCGTTGCCTTCGGTCTCGTCGAAGCCGTTGACATCGGGGCGTGTCGAATTTTGACCGTCCAGAGTCACGTTCAGTCCGGTCAGGAAGTTCTCCTGACCATTCACGCTGCCCTGGAAGTACCCCGTGGAGTTGATGGAGCCGGGCGCGATCTCGAGAAAGTCCATCACGTCGCGGCCGTTCGTGGGCAGGTTGCGGATCTGATCCTGATTCAGGGTCGTTCCGGCGGTTGCGCTGCTGGTATCCACGGTCACGCTGGTTCCCGTCACCGTGACATTCTGGGTCGCGGTAGCCACGGACAACTTCAGGTCCACGCGCACGGTGGCGCCCACGTTCAGCGCAAAGGATTTCGTGGTGGTCGTGGCAAACCCGGCAGCCGTAACGCTCACCACGTAATTGCCGAAGGGCAGCGCCGGCGCGGTGAACACGCCGTCCCCTTTGGTCTCCAGCTTCGTCCGCTGCTCGGTTCCCATATTTGTAATCGTGACTGTGGCGTTTGGAATAACCGCGCCAGACTGGTCCGTCACCGTTCCGGCAATCGTGCCGGTGTCGAACGTGCTCACGCCCTGTGCTCTCCCGAGCAGGGGAAACGATACCAGCGCGAACGCGAACACCGCCGCAAAGCGCAAACTTGCCATCACCGACCGGTGGAAGTGTGACCACCCGCCACTTGCAGGGAACTGCCGAAAATGCAACATCGCCGCCTCCACCCAAAAAGAGTTTCTGTTTGCCTGTCTCGCACAGAACGCAAAGCCACCATGTTCTGTTTGCCGCCATAAAGACTATGTGCGCTTTCTCTTCTCTGTCAATAGGGAATTTTTGACTTTCCTTTCCCGTAGTAACCCTGCCGGTAAACTTCCGAGTCTCCGCGCGACCCGGCCGCGGCAGATTTTCCTGGATTGTCTCTAAGATCCACAGGATCAACCTGTTATTGCGCCTTCAGCGAGCACGGAAGCTAAGAGCCGGTCCGCGCTCCGCGGCCGTGCGCACGCCGGGTCCGGAGCCAAAGCGCGCCCCAGCGGCGTCGCTTTCGTTTTCGCCGCAACGGATGGCTTACGGGACTCTATTTGCTCGGCAGACTCTGCGTCACCACAATCGGGTGATACAGATTCATGTTGTTCGTGACGTCGCTTTCCACCGTCGAATTGCACACGTAGGTGAAAAACAGTTGGCCCGCTGTCTCAAACTCCGGATGCTCCTTCGCCGCGTAGCAAAATACGTTGGGCGTGTAGTTCGCGTTCGACGGCTGCATCTCCGGATAGGTGTACAGCGCTTCTGACGCCCCCCACCCGCTGGTGAGCGACGAAGAGAGACTGTAGTACGCCTTGTCGTCGAGCCCCACCGGATAGACTGCGATCCACTGGTTCGTGGAGCTGTGCCAGCGAACCGTCATCTCCGTTGCGCCCGGATTGATCACCTGGGCGTTATCCGCGGGCAGCGCCGTCGCCGTATCCTGCCACGTCTCCCATGTGCCGCCGGTATTCAGGTATTGCCAGTCCGAATTGCCGGGACGCGCCAGACTGTTCAGATCCGCGAGCGGAATGCGCAGCAGCGCCAGATACGGCGGGCTGCCCACCGCCGTGAAAAAGTACGCGTAGCTCGCTCCATTCGGATTCGTCGGATCGGGATTGCCTGCCGGTCCCTGGTTGGCCACGATCGAAACTCCCGGCACCGCGCTTCCCCCGGTATTCAGTTGCTGATACGTGATGTTCCATTGCGTGGGTGGCGCCGTGTAGTTGCTGATGCTGGCCAGCACCGAACCACTATAGGCAAAGCCAAACGCTCCGGTGCCCGCGGCGTGCATCTGCATCAGCGCCAGGTACAGCGTGCCGTTGTTGATGAATCCGTCCATCGCCCAGTACCAGTCCGTGCCCGGCGCGCTGAAGATCGGCCCCGGCGCCGCCGAGTTCATCCCCGTCCAGTAGTACTGAAAGCTGCAGTTCTGCCCCGAGCAGGTGGAGATCCCCACCGAGTTGTGAATGAAACCCGTGGACTGGGTGCGGGTCGTCGCCCCGCTTGCTCCGATGAACGTGTCATCGAAGAACCACAGGCTCTGTCCGTTGCCCAGCGAAACCGAGTAGGCGCCGTCCGCGCCCAGCCATCCCTGCTCATAAGGAAACCAGCTCGTCGTGGTCGGCGAGGGTGGCGGCGTGGTCACCGGAGGCTGCGTTGCTCCGCCCTTGCCGCCGCAGGATAAAAGTGGAGTCAGAATCAACGTAGCGTTCAGTAGAGCGATCCACTGCTTCAGAGCCATCCCTGCCTCCATTCCGTTTTCGCGCGAAGAACTGCGCTGGCGCGCACCGTTCCGAGCATGCCCATCCTTATGTCAGCCGCCCCAGGTTGCCGTCCACTCCTCCGCGGCGGGATCGATCGTCACCCGCCCGCCCTCGCCCTTGCGCATCGCTGCGCCGTCCACCCGGCTCAGTCCCGCGCCCGGCATCAGGCTGGCCGGAATCTCCACCGACTCCGGCGCCGCACCCGTGCCGCGCACAAAGTGCGCTTTCCATCCCCGGTTGCCGTCCGGCTGCACCTCGAGCGAAACCCGCCCGAACCGCGTCGGCGTCTCCCGCACCGCGAATTCCTTCCGCTCCTCCAAATCCGCCGGCAGAATGCCCTCCAGCAGCCGCAGTTTCCGGTCGTCCTCCAGCACCAGCATGTGCCGCAGATAGCGAATGCACTCCGCGCTCGCCCAGTTGTGCGGCATGTCCCCCCAGAACATGCTGATCAGCGCATCCTGCAGAGGCTGCTCCTCCCGCCATGCATGCAGCGGAGACGCATGGTTCAGATACCCCGTGAAGGTGCGGTGCGCCCAGTCGTGCAGCCCCGCCCACAGATACACTTCCGCCACGAATGCGGCGTTGTAGTTCCACACCCCTCCGTGGTGGATCCATCCGGTGTCGGCGGGCACGTCTTCCTGCGTGCACGCCTGCATCAGCGCCACGTGTCCGCTCACAATCGGGTTGTCCCTGGCAAACACCTCGCCGGGAAAAATGGCCTGCGAAAGCGCCCACTGGCAGGTCTGCGGCTGCGGCCGGTCCCAGGCGTCAAGCTGCATCGCCGGATCCTCCCGCATCAGCATCGGCAGATAACGGAATCCCCGCGGATCGGTCACCATCTGATCGCTCGCGGCCGCTTCCAGTGCCGTCCGCAGCTCCTGGTAAAACCCGGCCGCGCGGCTCAGATCGGCAAGTCCCAGGCTCTGATTGGCCCGCGAAACCGCCCGCAACCCCGCCAGCGCCCACAGAGTATTCGTGAACTCGAAGCAGATGCCGCCCATCCCGCCATCGGGAAATCCCGGCGCAAGGATTCCGTATTTCCCGTTCGGCGAATCGCCCTTGCGCCCCTCGTCGCGCAGCTCGATCAGGAACTCGACCGCGTGGCCCACCTGAGGCGCCAGTTGCCGCATCATGCTCCAGTCCTGCTTCAGCTCGCACGCCCGCACCAGCGTGAACATCGCGATCGCGGTGTCCTTCCAGTGCTCCTTGCCCGCGGACGCGATGATCTGCCCCGTCGAAACCTGGTGCTTCCATTCCGACAGCAGCCCCTGGTCGGCGGCTTCGTCGTAGCCCAGATAGCGAGCCGCTTCCAGCAGGAAATTCCCATCCACGATCCACATGCCGCGATAGACCGTGGGGCCAACCTCGAACACCAGCATGCCGTCCTTCACTTCCCTGGCCTGCTGAATATTTCTCGCGCACGCGATCAGGAAGTCGCCCTTCGCCGAGGGCAGCGACCACGCCACCTTGCCGCCGAAGGCCTGCCAGTTCCGCCACCACGCGCGAGCTTCCCCGAGCAGTTCCTCCCCCGTCACATCTATATCGACCTTCCCAGTGCCGCCCTTCTGCGGCAATCGAAACAGCACCCGCATCGGATTGCCCTTCTGCGCTGTGCCGTGTTCGAGGAAGAATTCGTAACCGCCCTGTGCGCCGCGCCAGTTCAGGTCCCCGTTTTTCGGATACGCATTCTCCGGAATGCACACCATCCACGGCGTCTCCTCCTGATCCCGAAAGACGTTATTCACCAGCCCGGTATTCGGCCCCAGCCGATACGTCCTCGACGACCGGATGCGCACCCGCGGCGCCGCCTCCACATCGCCCGCTTTCGCGCGGATCTCCATCAGCACGTTGTCTACTCGGCCCTCGCCCGCACGCCGCGTGGGGAAGGTAATCAGCTCCAGGAACGCGTTGGGCCGCTCGATCAGCGTGTGCACGATGGAAATTCCCGGCGCTTCCATCCGCTGTTCCACCCATTGGCTCCCGGGCATGCCGGCCAGCGTGAACTCCACGATCGTCCCGAACTGCTCGATCCCCGCAAAGATATCGGCGGGGAAGTCGTAGCGGAGATCGCCATATTTCCCGATCACCGTCTTGTCGGGATCGTCGGGAAAACAAACCGTCGACTGAAACTCGGTCGGCGCATAGCGAAAGTCCACCGCGCCATGGTTCGCGCCGCCGTCCTGAACCTGCGGCGTCTCCGAGCCATGCAGCGCCGCCCCAAGGTCCAGACTGCTCAGAACCCCGGCGGCGGTTCCGCTCGCCAGAAATGTGCGCCGATTGATTCTCTTCATTCCGCCTCTCACGGCTCCAGCGTGGGCCACAACCCGGCAACTCGCGCCGGCTCGGAGATCCACTGCACAGCCTCGGGATTGGTTTGATATTGCCGATAGATAGGGGTCCCGGCATCGAGCTCCAGTTCCGGATAGTTCCTCGGCCCCCTCACCTGCAGCGAGGATTTCCGGTAATGCGGATTCGCCCGCCATTCGATGCCGCCGCCCCGCAGCACCGGAAACCAGGCCAGACCGCCGTGCGCCCGCACCTTGTCGTAGAGGAACCCATATTGCCGCTCGCACAGCGCGCCGAAGACCATCCGCTCATGCTCGTTCGCGTTGATCACGCAGTGCGCCCAACCCGGCGGCGCCACCACCTGATCGCCCGGCCCGGCTTCCACCGCGATACAGCGCCCCGGCTCATCGTCCGCGAATTCCTGGGCGTAGACGATGGCGTGTCCTTCCCAGATCTCGAACAGTTCCGGCGTCGACCATCCGCTGTGCGGCGCCGCGGCGTGGATATGCCCCTGGCTGCGCACCGGTTCCTCGCCCAGTCGCCCGCTGGCGTACGCCACCACCCCAAACAGCAGGTATCTCCGCCTCAGATCCTCCGCGTCCTGGCGCCGGCACACGTCCATCGCGATGCCGTACACCGGGTCGGGTCCGTCGCAGCGCGGATCGCTCAGGCTGGCGCGAATATCGCTCAGCCGGCGCTCCTCCGCCGGCGGTCCCATGATCCCGGCGCCGTAGTCGAAGGCCAGCTCGCCCGGCCTCACTCTCACCTCCAGGCCAGGATCGAAGCCCATGTCCTCATCCTTTTTCGTTAGGAACAATTGCCGGCTCGCCGTTGCGCTCCACCACCGCGGCGCCAAAGCCATGCTGCCGGATCGTGCTGTAGTCGTAGCCCGCGTCGCTGCCCCAGCACGCCCAGAAAATCAGCGGCTCGCTGCCCACGTTCACCACCCGGTGCGCGTGTTTCCCGCGAATGTAATGCAGCGTTCCGGGCGCCATGGTCTCGCCCCACGTCGCGCGCTGCGCATCCATGCGCAGCAGCATTCCCTGCCCCGCCACCGTTGTGTAATACTCCGCTCTGGTCCGGTTGGCATGGAAATGCCCATGGGTCATGAAATACTCGTCGCCCACTTTGCCTGGTTGCAGAATGGTCACGCCCCAGAACAGTCCGCCCTCTTCGCCCGCGGGAACCGGAGCCCACAGGCGCACGCGATACACTTCGCGCTGCGGATCCATGCCGGCGTAAGCTCGCTCATCGCGAAACAACCCTTGAAGGTCGCCCAGCATTTTCACGCTTCCGCGCGTTGCCGGGCCGCTCATTTCTCCCCGCTCCCAGTCCAGCTTCACCTGCGCGGGGGCCGCAACAGACTCGGCGGGGAGATCGATGTCCGAATGTTGGAACTTCATAACACGCGCGATAGTAGCAGACACATTGTTCGTTTTCAAGGATAACGAATACATTATGATTTCGTTTATGTCGAAAAAGGGTGTTTCGTCCACTCTCGCCCTTCAAAGGTCCTGACATGCACATCTCCGCTGTCACGCACGATCCGCAGCACGACACTCCGGCCCGCTCGCGCATCTATGTGCTCTTTCTCGCCGCGGTTGCCGCCGTCTCCGGCTTCCTCTTCGGATTCGACACCGCCGTCATCAACGGCGTCCTTCTCTTTCTCCAGCGGCAGTTCGCACTCAGCAGCGTGCAGACCGAGATCGCTGCCAGCGCTCTGCTCCTTGGCTGTCTCTTCGGCGCCGCCGGCGCCAGCCTGGTCGGCGACCGCATCGGCCGCCGTCGATCCCTGCTGCTTGCGGCCGTCCTTTTTGCCGTCTCCACCGTGGGAACCGCTCTGGCCGGCTCCGTGCTGATCTTCTCCATCGGCCGTTTCGCCGGCGGCCTCGCCATCGGCCTTGCTTCCGTTCTCACCCCGGTGTACATCGCGGAAGTCGCTCCCGCCCGCAACCGCGGTCGCCTTGTCTCCATGAACCAGCTCGCCATTGTCGTCGGTATTCTCGTCGCCTATGTCGTCAGCTGGGCGCTCGCCGGCATTGGCGATTCCAGCTGGCGCTGGATGCTGGCCGTCGCCGCCATCCCCGCCGCCATATTTTTCCTGGGTCTCCTG
Source organism: Acidobacteriaceae bacterium (assembly GCA_049671725.1). Lineage (GTDB taxonomy): Bacteria > Acidobacteriota > Terriglobia > Terriglobales > Acidobacteriaceae > Palsa-343. The sequence goes on along the minus strand of JBATVK010000057.1, from coordinate 55,275 downwards.
CTCATCCCCGAGAGCCCCCGCTGGCTCATCAGCCAGGGCCATCGCGAACGCGGAAGAGCTGTCCTCGCGCGCATCTACGGAGCCGCTCAGGCGGAGATTCAGGTGCAGCTCGTCGAAGAAGCCGCCGCCGCCGAGAGCGGCACGTGGAGAGAGGTATTCGCCCGCCCCATGCGCCGCCCCCTCACCGTGGCCCTCGGCCTCGCGATTCTCTGCCAGGTCACCGGCATCAATACCGTCCTCTATTACGGATCCATCCTCATCAGCCAGCATTTTCGCGGAGAATCCGCTGCAACCGCTCTCCTGGCCAACGTCATCATCGGCTGCACGAATCTGGTCTGTACCCTGGTGGCGCTGCGTTGCCTCGATCGCTGGGGGCGCCGCACCATGCTGCTCACCGCCTCCGCCGGAATGACGATTGCCCTCTCCCTCTTCGTGATCGCCTGGCGCATTCCCGGCTTGTCCCCGCTCCTTATCCTCGCCTGCATCCTTGGCTACACCGGCTTTTTCGCCTTTGCCATGGGGCCGATTCCGTGGGTTGTCATCTCCGAAATCTTCCCCAACAAAATCCGCGGCCGCGCAGCGTCCATCGCTACCTCCACGCTGTGGCTGGGAACTCTGGTGGTCACCCTCACCTTCCTCTCCCTCGTCCGCGCCCTGGGCGTCGCCGGTACCTTCTCCATTTATGCCGTTCTCTGTGTCCTGACCTTCGTGTTTATATGGACGAAGGTTCCCGAAACCAAAGGCAAGACCCTGGAGCAGATCCAGCACGAGTGGGAGACCCTGAACCATGGTGAAGCGAAGTAGGCAGAAGAAGGCGGCCAGGTCTCGAGAGAATCCCGAGGCCACCGTGAACGCGCAGCAGCAGCGCTTCCACGCGATTCTCAGTGGGCTCCAGGAACACGGCTCCGTCGCCGTCGACGATCTCAGCGCCCACCTCGGCGTCTCTGTCGTCACCATCCGCCGCGATCTCGATCTCCTCGAACAGCAGGGGCTCCTTCGCCGCACCCACGGCGGCGCCGTCTCCATCGAGCCGCTCTTCTACGAACCTTTCAAGAAAGACCGTTCCTTCCAGGCTCAGGTCGAACGCCTCGCCAACGAGAAGAGAAGGATTGGCCGCGCCGCCGCCGCCCTCATCGCCACCGGCGAAACCATCGCCATCACTCCCGGCACCACCACCGCCGAGATTATTCGCAGCCTCCCCCTCGATCTCAAAGTCACCGTGGTCACTAATACCGTCAACATCGCCATGGAGCTCTCGAAGCGGAAAGATATCAGCGTCTTCGTCACCGGAGGCCATCTCCACGGCGACTGGTTCTCGCTGGTCGGCCCATCCGCCAGCCGCAGCCTCGATAACATGCTCATTCACACCATGTTTATTGGCGCCGACGGCATCGATGCGCAGTGGGGCCTCAGTTGTTTCAGCTCCGACGAAGCCGAGCTGAACGGCACCATGGTGCGCCACGCCCGCCGCCACGTGGCCGTTGTCGATCACACTAAGTTCGGCGTCATCGCCAACTGGCGCATCTGCGAGACACCCGTCCTTCAGAAGCTGATCACCGACACCGACGCAACCGATGAAATGATCGCTCCGTTTCTGAAGCTGGGCATCGAAGTCCTCCGCGTCTGATCTTCCGCCTGACGGCAGCGTTCACGGCGGAGAAGCCCCATTTCCCCGCAAACGAAACCGCGGCATATCCTATTCCGCCTGAAACGCGCGCCATGGATTATGATTCTGGTGCAAAGCACCTCCTTCTATTCTTCGCGTCAGGGGATTTCTGCCCGTGAACCGTCGCACCTTTCTCAAAGTTTCGGGCGGAGTCGCCGCCATGGCCGGTCAGCAGAGCATTCTCGCCGCTACAACCCGCGCCCTTCCGGCGATTCCATCGCTCGCCGATCTCGCCAGCGTGCGCATGCCCCACACCTTCATGGATCTGTTCAATCTGCCCATCGCCATGAACGACTGGGGCTACGCACAGACCGTCAAATCCGTTTCCGCCATCAGCGCCATCGGCTTTCCGCCCTACGCCTGCTGCGGCATACCCGATGTCCCATGGAGTCCCGGGTTCCTCACTACCTGCGAGCTCTTCGTCAACGACCGCTTCGTCGCCATCTCCGACGATCCCGCTCAGGCCGTCATCTACCAGTGGTTTCCTCACTGCGTGGTCCGCGAACAAACCGTCGATGAGCTTCGCGTCCGCACCACCATGTTCCTGCCCCCGCAACAGCGAGCCGTTCTCGAGAAGATTGAGATTCGCAGCCTCTCCTCTCACCGCCGCGCCGTCACCCTCGGCTTTGACATGCGCGCCGCGGTCGCAAAGAAGACCACGACATGGTTCACCAATCTTCCCGGCGAAGGCGACAATCTCAGCTCCTGGGATGCTGCGCACGGCCGCATCACCTGGACTGCGCAGCACTCTCCGATCGCCGCTGCGCAGGGCATCCACCCTCCCGCCGACTCCCTCGTCGCCGGAAACGTCCTCCAGTACCACCTCACCCTGCTCCCCGGCGAAACCCGCGAGCTTCATTTCGTATGCGCCCTCGCGTCCACCGGAGCCGAGGCGAATTCCATGCACGACCGCCTGCAGGCGAATTTCTCCAGCGCGCAGGCACAGAACGAACAGCGATTCGAGCAGCTCATCCACTCGGCATACACGCCCGGCAACAGCGATTTCTCCGGCTTTCTGCCACGGCTGCAAACCAACAGCGAGGCGCTCTGGAACCTCTGGCAGAACGGCCTGAAGAACCTGCTCACCGCCCGCCGCCGTTCCCCCGACTCCGCCTACGGTCCCACCCTGCTCACCCTCAGCGGCCACGTTCTTCCCACGCTCAGCTTTCCCTGGGATACCGCGCTCAGCAGTCTCAGCCTCGCGCTCCTCGATCCCGAACCACTGCGCAACCTGGTCGAAATCTGGTTCCAGCGCGACATGCATCAGCACCTCGCCACCGATTACATCAGCGGCGAGGCCATCGGCCCCTGGTATGCCGTCAACGACATGGCCATCGTTCGCTGCTCCCGGGATTATCTCCGCGTCACCGGCGACTTCCAGTGGCTCGACAAGCCCATCGCCGGCAAGCCGGTGCTCGATCACCTGCTCGATCACGCCACGTACTGGAAGAAGCTGGCCGGCAAAAATGGGCTGGCGGATTACGGCGGCATCTCCAATCTCCTCGAGGTTGTCAGCACCTACATTCATGAAGTCGCCGGCATGAACGCCGGCAATGTTTCCAGCATGCGCTTCGTCGCCGAGCTTCTTGATCACCGCGGCCGCGCCAGCCAGGCAGCGCAGCTTCGTGCCGAGGCCACGGCGCTGGCGCAGCGCATCAACGACGTCCTCTATGTGCAGGGCAAAGGCTGGTGGCGCTGCGGCCAGCCCGACGGCAGCTTCAATGAAGTCCGTCACTGTTACGATTTCCTCGCCGTCCTCGACAACATGAGCCAGGACCTTTCCGCTCAGCAGAAGCGCGAGATGGCTGACTTCTTCTGGGCCCAGCTCGCCTCCAAAAAATGGATGCGCGCTCTGGCCAGCGGCGATCCCGACGCCACCTGGAACGTGCGCCCCGACCACAGTTGTCTGGGCGCCTACACTGCATGGCCTCCCGAGTGCGCCAAAGGCCTCCTCCAGATCGACGATCCCGCGCGTGTCGCGCCGTGGCTCGCGGAGGTCGCCAAAGCCGGCAATCAGGGGCCGATCGGCCAGGCTCATTTTGTGGAAGAAGTCGTCCCGCCGCTGAAGGGCGGCGCGTACAAAGCCTCCAACGACGCGCCCTACATTGAGGATTGGTGCGCCATCTCCGGCGGCGCCTTCATCGACATGATCGTCGAGTCGATCTTCGGCGTCACCCCGTCTCTCTACAACGGAATCCACGCCGGTCCGAAGCTGGCCGCCTTCGATCCCGATGCCCGGCTCGAGGGCCTCCGTTATCAGGGCGGCCAATACAGCGTCTCCCAGGCCGGCATCGCTCGTTCGAGCTGACCCCCGGGGCTGCCCACTTCGCCTGTGCTCGGGGTCCGTCGGTTCGGACCTTCGGACGAGAAGTGCCGCCCATCGCTCCTCAGCGAACCGGGCCTTAGCGAACCGCCTTTAGCTCCGTGACATCGGTCACATCCTGGCTCGCATGAATCGCGCAAACTCACCCCATAACTGAATTGGGGCAGGCCAGAGCCCCTGTTTGAGGTGATTTCGATGGAACAGAACGCTCCCCAGCCTTTCGTCGCTTATTACGATCCGTCTCACGACCTCCTGAACGAGCTGATGATCGTGATTGGCGAGTGCGACCTCCTCCACGAGGAACTTCTCGAGTACCGCTATTCAAAGCACCTGCGCATGATCCGTGAGGCTGCCGTCCGCATGTCGCAGCGTGTGGCGGAACACCAGATCCTCGTAACCCAAAACGTTCACTGACCTCGGGCGCCCCACCCGGACCCTCCTTTGGCCTGAGCGGCGAGTTACCTGGAGTCAGGAGCTCGTGACCGGAAGGCTCAGGAAGAATGTGGTTCCCCGCCCCACCTCGCTCTGGAAAGTAAGGCTGCCCTTGTGCCGCTCCACCACCGAGCGCGCGATCGCCAGACCCTGCCCGGTTCCGCGACCCACCTCCTTGGTCGTGAAAAATGGATCGAAGATGCGCTCCCGAATGCCTTCCGGGATACCCGCCCCGTTGTCCGCGATGCTGATCAGCACCTGATTGCCCTGCACCTCGGTGCGAACCCGGATCTTGCCTTTCTGCCCGCTCTGCTTGAAGACATCGGCGATGGCGTGCGCAGCGTTGACCAGCAGATTGAGAAACACCTGGTTGAGATCGCTTACGCTGCAGACCACCATGGGCAGCTCGCCGAAGTCAGTCTCGACATCGGCGACATACTTCAGCTCGTTGCGCGCCACCGTTAGCGTGTTCAGCAGCGCTTTGTTCAGATCGGCGAGGATCTGGTCGCGGGTATCGGGATGCGCGAACTCCTTCATGGCGCGAACAATGGTCACCACGCGTTCCACCCCATCCCGGGTCTGCGCCAGAGCCTCCGGAATTTCGCGCAGCACGTAGCCGGTGTCGATCTCGGCTTCCAGCCGCTGCAGCTCCGCGGCAAACGCGGCCCCGGAGCGCTCGCAAAAGGCGCGCAGCCGGGTGAGCAGCTCCTCGATTGTCCGGAAGGAGTCCTGCAGGAACCGCACGTTATCCCCGACAAACTGCAATGGGGTATTGATTTCGTGCGCGATGCCGGAGGCCAGCCTCCCCACCGACTCCAGCTTCTGCGCCTGGCGCAGCTCCATCTCCGCCACATCGCGGCCGGTGATGTCGCGCGCGATCGCCTGGATCCCGACCGCCGCGCCCTCGCGGTATATCAGGCGCGGGCTCACCTCCAGCATGACTCGGCGACCCTCTTTCGAGAGAATGTCGATTTCAAACTTACCCTCCGCGGCGCCGCTCACCATGCGGGCGATGCGGCTGCGAACCGTCTCGCACTGCGCCGCGCCCATCAGTTGGCAGAGGTTCATCTGCACCGCTTCTGCGCGGCTGTAGCCCGTGGTCCTCTCGGCAATCCGGTTCAGCGAGGTGATGCGCAGGTCGAGGTCGAACGTGTAAACCAGATCGCTGGCGTTCTCGAAGAGCTCGCGATAACGCTCTTCCGACGCCTTCAGCCGGTCTTCCGCCAGCTTCCGCAGCGTCACGTCTTCCACCTGGGTGATGAAGTGGGAGAGTCGCCCGCCGCTGTCCTGGGCCGCCAGAATCCTCACCCGCGCCCACAGGACCTGTCCGTCTTTCCTGATATATCGCTTCTCCATCTCGACGGTTTTCACTTCGCCGCGGTTGAACCGCGCCAGCGCCTGGCAGGATTGCTCAAGATCGTCCGCATGTGTGATCTGTTGCCATGCATCTCCCAGAAGCTCTTCCTGGGAATAGCCGAGCATCTGGCAGAGCGCGGCATTGGCATGCAGAAAATGGCCATCAGGCGCGGCCATGCACATACCGTAGGGAGCGTCTTCAAAGGCGCTGCGAAAACGATCCTCGCTCTCCCGCAGCGATGCTTCGCCCCGTTTGCGCTGAACAAACTGCGCGATGTTGGGTGCAACCGAGGTGAAGGCCTGGCATGCCGCGTCAGTCAGCGATCGGCGCGCGAATGCCGCCACCACCCCCAGAACCTGTTCGCCCACCTTCAGCGGGCAGGCTGCAAACGCGGTGAGATGTTCCCGGCGGATCCATTCCCGGTCGCCCAGCCACGGCTCGTCGCCCGCCACGCTGATGAACTGCGCCTCGCCGCTGCCGGCGATGCCGCCAATGTCCACCAACTCGCGCAGCCCAGCGTCGCTGGCCCCCGTGCCCGCCGGGATTCCGGCCACTGCCCGGAGTTCCGGCGTCCCGCCCTCCTCCGGGGTGATCCAGATGCCCGCGCACGCTGCCTGCAGTTCCCGGATCACGACCTCGGCGCACGACTGCAGGCCACGCTCCAGACTGTCCGCGCCGGTCAGGGCTACGCCGACTTCCGCGGCCAGCCGCGCGAAGCGATGGCGCTCTTCCATCTCCTCTTCAATCTGCCGGCGCGCGGTGATGTCGTGGTACAAAGCCAGAACTTCGGCGGGCTTTCCCGGAATGGCCAGAGGAACGGCATAAATTTCGACATCGAGCAGAGCGCCATCGTGGCGGCGCCGCCGAGTCGTGAAGTGGATGCTCTCCCCGCCCAGACAGGCTGTCATATAACTGCGCGACTCGCGGACCAGATCTTCGGGAACCAGAAGTTCCTCGATCGAAGCGCCCTGTAGTTCGTCGTGTGAATAGCGGAAGAGGCGCGCCATGGCTGTATTCGAGAGCCGCACGCAGCCTTCCGGGCTGAGGACAGCAATGCCCAGCGGGCTCACCTCCACCAGCGTGTTCAGGTAGGCGGTTTGCTCGGCCAGGCTCTGTTCCGCCCGCTTGCGGTCGGTGATGTCCAGGAAGCTTTCCAGCAGATAGCGGCGTCCGCCCATCTCCACCGGGCGAACCGTCTTGATGATGGCGCGCTTTTCTCCGGAGACGGTCAGCAGCACCCGCTCCGAGTTATCCACCGTCTGGCCCAGATCGGTGACCGGACAGCGGCCCGCTTCGGCGGGACAGATGAACCGATGGCACACCGCGCCGGCGATCTTACTATGCGTCGCCCCCACCAGGGAGAGCGCCACGGGATTGGCATCGACAATGCGATGCGTAGCCGGGTCGATGACCACGATGCCCGTTTCCACCCCCTCAAACAAAGCCTGGAGGCGGTCCCGCATCTGGTGCAGCTCTTTCTGGCAGCTCGCGGAGACGCATTCGCCCGCCCCTGCGGGCAGCCGAGACCCGTTCCCGTCGCTGTCTGCCCCGGCTGCGCGGCACGACAGCCCCGGGGAAATGCCCACCGGCGAAGCGCCGGCGGCATCTCCGGCCAGGGCCGGTGCCCGCCCGGACGTGAGCGTGTCTTTCACGGCGCTCCCACGCTTGCCGTTGCCACGCCATCGCATCGAGCCTCGAACGCTGCCAGCCACTCCGGGAATCCCGAAAATTGCGTCCCCGCCAGCAGGTCCAGGGTGATCAGGCACGCCACCATGGTGGGCTTGCCCTGCACCTCGATGATGTAGCCGCGGGTGTCGGCTATCAGCCGCTCCAGTTCCTTGCCCACCGCGGCCGGGGAGATGTGGCGGCGCAGCACCGCCAGCAGGATATCGCGGCGCCAGTGGAAAAGCCGGTCCCCGGCGGCCAGCGAATTCTGCAGGTATCCCGCCACCGTGCTCAGGTATGCGGCCGTCGCGCTCTGGCCGTAGCGCTGCTCCACCGTGTCCAGCACCGGCAGGCGCAGCAGAACTGTGTAGGTCTCCGCATCCTTGCCGATCAGCGGCTCCAGGCAAGTCTTCGCCTCTGCCGGCCCGGGCAGCCCAACCGGGCTCCGAAACTGCTCCCAGCCCGCCGGTGCCGCGGCCGACCAGTCGATCTGCCTGCGCTGCATCGCCCGCGCCTCCCGGCTCAGCTCTCTCTGCTCCACCGCCGCGTGATATTGATCGAGGCCGCTGTTGATTGCCGCGATCAGCACGTTCGCGGGGCACGGCTTGGTCAGAAAATGAAGGATCTGCCCGCGGTTCACCGCGTCGATGGCGTTATGCAGATCGGCGTGCCCGGTCAGCAGCATGCGCACCGTGCACGGCGCTCTCTGCCGCACCCGGGATAGAAACTCCGCTCCGTTCATCCCCGGCATCTGCATGTCGGAGATCACCACCGCGAAGGGTCCGTCGCGGTCCAGCATCAGCAGCCCTTCTCCGCCGCTGCTCGCCGTGCGTACCTCGAAGGAGGCGTGAAGGATTCTCCGCAGCGCTGCCAGCACCGAAGCTTCGTCGTCGACAAACAGAATTTTCTCGCTCACACATACCTCCCGCGCAGGGTGGCGGCGCTCCGGCCAGCCGGATTGCGATTCGCAGTTCCCCGGCCGGGCGCGGCGCACCTGCTCCCTCCATCGGCAAAATGCGCGCGCCCAACAGCGCCGTCTGCCCTGATCGTCCTCGTCCCACAGGCCGATAACAGACTCGGATGAGTCACAGGCTGAGAGCTCGGGCACTCACGGCGATCCGCCACACCCTCGTCCGCTACAGTCTTGTCCCGCTCTTCCTCGGTCTCGCCGTGGCCGCTTCTCGGGGTCTGCGGACCGTCCTCCCCCACGCCGCGGAATACATCTTCCTCGCCGCGGTGGTGGCCGCCGCGTGGCTGGGCGGATGGGCCCCCGGTCTGCTCGCCGCCCTGCTCGCGCCCCTGCTGCTCGACTACTTCTTTCTGCCTCCTCTCTATACCCTGGGCATCAGTCCCGAGGCTCGTCCCCTGATCCTGCCCTTCCTGGTCAGCGCTGTGGCCGCCGCGGCCGCTACCTCCAATCGAGCTGCCGCCGGCCGCGCTCACGACCTCCTGCGCCAGAACGAGGTCAAGTTCCGCCGCATCCTTTCCAATCTGCCCGACGTCGCCTGGACCGCCGACGCCGCCGGGCGGGTCCTCTACATCAGTCCTAAAGTCGAGGAATTCCTCGGCTACAGCGCGCGGACCATCCGCGACGGAGGAGTGGCGTTCTTCCTCGCCCGGGTTCATCCGGAAGACAGCCAGCGCGTGCGCAGCGCGGAAAGAGAGCTCTTTCTGCGCGGCGCCCTCGACGTGGAATTCCGAGCGCAGCGCAGCGACGGCGCGTGGGTCTGGCTGCATAGCCGCGCTGTTTCCTGGCAGCGGAACGGCCTCGCTTTCGCCGACGGCATTCTCAGCGATATTTCCCGCCGCAAACAGGCGGAGATGGAGTTGCAGGCCAAGACCGCCTTTCTCGAGGCCCAGACCAATGCCACCATCGACGGCATTCTGGTGGTGAACGATGAAGGGCACAGGATCCTCGCCAACCGCCGCTTCAGCGAGATGTTTTCTGTCCCTCCGCAACTGCTCGAGGATGCCGACGACGCCCCGATGCTCCGGCATGTGGTCGGCCTCACCAGGGATCCCGATGCGTTTCGAGCCCGGGTGCAGCATCTCTACACCCATCCCGGCCAGACCAGTCGCGACGAGATCGAGCTGGCGAATGGCGTCATCCTCGATCGCTACTCTGCCCCGGTCACCGGAAGCGCCGGCCAGTATTACGGGCGCATCTGGATCTTTCGCGACATCACCGAGCGGAAACGCAACGAGGATACCCTGCGCCAGTTGTCGGCCGCCGTGGAACAGAGCCCGGTATCGGTGATGATCACCGGCCTCGACGCCAACATCAGCTATGTGAACCGCAAGTTCACCGAGTTAACCGGGTACTCCGCGGCAGAAGTGCTGGGAAAAAATCCCCGTATTCTCAATTCCGGTTACTCGCCCCGCGAAATGTATCGGGAGCTGTGGACCACTATTCGCGCGGGCGGCGAGTGGCGAGGCGAGTTCCGCAACCGCAAGAAAAACGGTGAGCTCTACTGGGAAACCGCCGCCATTGCCCCCATCGTCGCGGCCGATGGCTCCATAACTCATTTTCTTGCCGTGAAGGAAGACATCACCAGCCGCCTCGCCCTCGAAGCTGAGCTTCACCAGGCCCAGAAGCTGGAAGCCGTCGGACAGTTGGCGGCCGGCCTCGCGCATGAGATCAACACCCCCATTCAGTTCGTGGCTGACAACCTGACGTTTCTCCGGAGCGCCTCTTCCTCCCTCTTCTCGCATATCGAGTTCTGCCGAGCCGAGTTGCGCCCGCTGTCCACCGAAGCGGCTGTGCGCATGGCGGACGCGGAAGCGCGGTGCGACCTCGCGTTCCTGCGCGAAGAGGTGCCCCGCGCTATAGAACAGAGCCTCGAAGGCTCGCAGCGGGTGGCCACCATCGTCCGCGCCATGAAAGAGTTCGCGCAGCCGGAGCTGGTCGGCAGGAGGCACTTCGATCTGAATCATGGCATAGCGTCGGCCATCGCCATCGCGCGCAACGAGTGGAAGTACCTGGCCGAGATGGTCACCGATTTCGATCCCGATATGCCGCCGCTGTTCTGCTGTCCCGGCGACATCAACCAGGTGGTGCTCAACCTGATCGTCAACGCCGCCAGCGCGATTCGGGACCGGCCGGAGAAGTCGGAAATGGGGCGGATTACCGTGCGCACCCGCCGCTGCGACGGCCTCGCCGAAATTGCCGTCAGCGACACCGGAGTCGGCATTGCTGAAGAAATCCGGGGGCGCGTTTTTGAGCCCTTCTTCACCACCCGCGAAGTCGGATCGGGCAGCGGCCAGGGCCTCGCCTTCGCCCACACCGTCATTGTCCGCAAACACGCGGGAAAGATCTGGTTCGAAACCCAGCTGGGTCGCGGCACAACCTTTTTCATCCAGCTGCCCATCGCCGGCGACCCCAAACAGGAGGAGAAATGACCGCCAAACGGCTGCTCTTTGTCGATGACGATCGCATGGTGCTGGCCGGCCTGCGGCGCGCCCTGCATCAGATGCGGGAAACCTGGGAGATGGAGTTTGCCGCCAGCGGCCAGGAAGCCCTGGACGCTATGGCCGCTTCCCGTTTCGATGCCGTCGTCACCGATATGCGCATGCCCGGCATGGACGGCGCCGAACTCCTCGACCGCATCAAGGAACGCTATCCCGAGGTCATCCGCATCGTTCTCTCCGGACAGTCGGATAAAGATGCCATGCTGCGCTCCATCGCCCCCGCCCACCAGTATCTGGCCAAGCCCTGCGATCTTGGCGAACTCAAACTGCGCCTCACCCAGGCGTTCGCCTCGCGCGACCTCCTGCACAACCCTTCCATCGCCGCGGCGGTCGCACATCTGCGCTCCATTCCCAGCCTCCCCGCCATCTACAACGAGCTCACCGCGGCCCTCCGCTCCGAGCTCACCTCGCTGGCCCAGATCGAGGAGATTGTCATGCGCGATGTGGGCATGGCCACCAGGATTCTCCAGCTCGCCAACTCCGCTTTCATCGGCGTCCACGGACGCGTCCCCAGCCTTCGCCAGGCGGTCTCCCTCATTGGCGTCGACACCGTGCGCACCCTCACTCTCTCCATCCACATCTTTTCCCGCTTCGACCAGCATTCCGCCGTCGCCGCGGAGGTGGCGGCCCTGTGGGAGCACAGCGTTGCCGTCGCTTCGCTGGCTCAGAAAATCACCGCCCAGGAGTCGGGCATCCGGACCATGGCCGAGGAATCCTTTGCCGCCGGATTGTTGCACGACGTTGGCAAGGTCATCCTGATGAGCGAGCGGCCGAAGGAATTCAGCGAGATTCGCAGGCGCCTTGAGGGAAACGCCGCCGTCGAGGATGTCGAGACCGAACTGCTCGGCTGTTCGCATGCGCAGCTCGGCGGGTATCTCATGAGCATCTGGGGTCTGCCCACCTCGCTCGTGCAGGCTGTCGCCTTCCACCATGTCCCCTCCCAGGCGATCGAATCCGAATTCTCCCCTCTCACCGCCGTGCACTCGGCCAACGCGCTGGTGCATCGGATTGCGGACGGCAACGACAAAACCCCGATGGATGCGGTCTATCTCGAGCGGCTCGGCCTCTCCGCCAAAGCCGCATCCTGGCGGAACCTCAGCGAAGAGCTGAAGACCGCCTGAGCGCTCCAGCCACCTCGTTCCGTCGCTGATTTCCGCCGCCGCAAAGCGCGCACATCGTCTGCTCTCTCCACCGCGCACATCATGTACTCGCGATGCACTTACACAACTCCGCATTGACTTCCTGTTCATCCAATGCTAAAGTTCGTCCCTAAATCCACCACCCCACCGAGAATCAGGAGTTCAAATGCAAGTCAGAATCCTGACCGCAGCCCTCGCGGCCACCGTGATGGTGTCCCTTTTCTTTTCCCCGGCCCTGCTCGCCCAACAGGCAACAACTTCTCTCAATGGCGTGGTCACTGACTCCACCGGGGCTGTTCTGCCCGGCGCGTCGGTGACTATCGTACGCGCAGCCACCAGCCAGACTCTGAAGACCACCACAAATGCCCACGGCGAATACAGCTTTCTGCAGCTAAGCCCCGGAACGTGGACGGCAACCGCCAGCGCCAGCGGCTTCAGCCCCCAGAGCAAGGTGGGCGAGCTGCTGGTGAGCAAGCCGGCCACCATCGACTTCACCATGGGAGTACAGGCCGCGTCGGAGGTCGTGAACGTGACCGCCGAAACCGCTACGCTGAACACCAGCGACGCTACCCTCGGGAACGCGGTCCCGAATGCCACCATTCAGTCTTTGCCGATGGAGGATCGTAACGTTCCGGACCTGCTCAGCCTCCAGCCCGGCGTCCTCTACCTGGGCCACAGCGTCGATGCCGGACCCGGAACCGCGGACAGCGACAGCCGCACCGGCGCCGTGAACGGCGTTCGATCCGACCAGGGCAACGTCACCATGGACGGCCTCGACGATAACGACCAGCGCACCGGCGATGCCTTCATCGGCGTATTGCGCGAGACCCTCGATTCCGTGCAGGAATTTCGCGTCGTCACCGGCCTGGCCAATTCCGACCAGGGACGCTCGGCCGGCGCTGAGATCAACCTCGTCACCAAGGGCGGAACCGATGCATTCCACGGCGGCGCTTACGAATACAACCGCAACACCGCCACCGCCGCCAACGACTGGTTCAATAAGCAGGCCGAGCTTTCCGCCGGAGAGCCCAACGTTCCCGGCCAGTACATCCGCAACACCTACGGCGCCGACGTGGGCGGTCCCATCCTGAAAAAGAAGCTGTTCTTCTTCGGGAACTACGAAGCCTCGCACACTCGCGAGAACGCACAGGTTGCGCGCACCACGCCCTTCGCTTCCTTCAAGAGCGGAAACCTCACCTACCTCAGCAACAACACGCCCGTCATCCTCACCCCGGCGCAGGTTGCCTCTATGGATCCCCACTGCCAGAGCAACGGAACCTGTCCATGGGGAGGCGGCGACGATCCGAATATCCTGTCGCTGCTGCAGCAATACCCCACCGCCAATGGATCGGCCCTCGGCGACGGTTATAACACCGGCTCGTACACCTTTTCCTCGCCCTCCCCGCAGAACCAGAACACCACCATTGCCCGCATCGACTGGTATCCGAGCGAGCGCAATCAGATTTTCGTGCGCGGCAATCTGCAGGACGATACCAGCGACGGCGTTCTCCAGTTTCCTGGCCAGGCCCCGTCCTACGTGCTCCGCGATAACACCAAAGGCATAGCCGTGGGCGATACATGGACCATCACCAACGCCCTGGTCAACGACTTTCGCTACGGTTACACGCGCCAGGGTTACAGCGACTCAGGCAACGGATGCGGAGCGCACGTCACCTTTGCCTTCTTCTCCCAGCCCACCCCGGAAACCTGCACCACCATCGTTCACGTCCCGGTGCAGAACATCATCGATAACGCGGCGTGGACGCGCGGCAACCATACCTTGTCCTGGGGCGTCGACCTCCGCATCATTACCAATTCCGACGACACCGACACCGCCTCCTATAGCTCGGCCCAGGTCTACAACGAGTGGCTGTCGGGCGGAGGAGTGATCGCCGGTTCGGGCGGCAGCCTCGATCCGGACGCCTTCGGCTATCCCACCGTCGACGGCAGTTTCGACAACAGCTACGACATCGCCGCCACCATGATCGCCGGCCTGGTCCCCCTGGTCACCGGCCAGTATAACTTCCATGTAAATTCCGCCGGCACCGACGGTACTACCATGCCCCAGGGAACCTATGTGCCGCTGAATTTCCTCTCCCACGAGTTTGAGTACTATCTCCAGGATCAGTGGAGGCTCAGGCCGAACCTCATCCTCACCTTCGGCATCCGCCAGGTCTTCCTGCAGCCGCCGTATGAGACCCATGGCCAGCAGGTTCAGCCCACCGTCGATACCCACCAGTGGTTTATCACTCGCGCCGCCGAGGCCGCCCAGGGAGTTACCGATCAGCCCGACCTGACCTTTGCCCCCTCCGGCCAGTCGCGCGGCGCAGCGCCTTACTGGAACATGCAGTGGAATAACATTGCTCCACGGCTGGCGATCGCCTATTCGCCCGATTCCAAAACCTCCATCCGCATGGGAGTCGGGATGTATTATCAGCACTTCGGCCAGGGCATCGTCGATTCCTTCGCCCAGTTTGGTTCCTACGGCCTCCAGACCTCCATCAGTAACCCCGACGGCCAATACCCCGTCGACACGGTGCCCCGATTTGCCGGGCTCGGCAATCTGCCGCCTCTGGTGGGAGTGAATATCCCCTCGGTCGTTCCCTATCCCTACACCCCGCCCAACAACGTGCAGACCGGCCTCGCCCTCACCTGGGGCATCGACAATCGCATCAAGACCCCCTATACGATCGCCGCCGATCTTTCCGTGCAGCGTCAGTTCTCGCATGACTTTTCCATCGAGGCCGACTATGTCGGGACCTTCGGTCGGCACCTGCTCCAGCAGTTAGACCTCGCGGAACCGCTTGACCTCGTCGACCCCAAATCAGGCATGGATTACTTCCGCGCCGGAACCATTCTGGCTAAAGCGGCCGATGCCGGACAGAATACCGTGCAGGCCATTCCCTACTGGGAAGATATGTTCCCGTGGCTGGCCACCGGCGGCATGAGCGCCACCCAGAACATTTATACCAACCTCTATCAGGGACTGGCCGCGAACGGCGCGAACGATTCCTACGCGCTCATTGTTCTCGACGCCTACTGTCTCCCCCAGGAAGGCGGACTGGGTTGCGGTCCCTACGCCGATGCCAATGGCAACGTAACTACCCGCTATTATCAGAGACAGTTCTCGGCGCTGTATGCGTGGTCCTCGCTGGGGTCCAGCAGTTACAACGCAATGCAGCTCACTGCCCGCAAAACCACCAGCTCCGGCCTCGACTTTAACTTCAGTTACACCCTGTCCAACTCCATCGACATGGGCTCGGATGCCGAGCGCAACGCCGGCACCGGAACCTTCAGCCAGATCATCAACAGCTTCAGTCCTCAGTTAAATCGCGGCGACTCGGATTTCGACGTCCGCCACCTTGTTTCCGGCGATGCCATTTACCAGCTCCCCTTCGGCCACGGCAGGCGCTTTGCCGCGGACACCAGCCGGGCCGTCGACGCGCTCATCGGAGGCTGGGGCCTCTCCGGCATCCTCCGCTGGTCGAGCGGCCTGCCCTTCACCGTCTACGGGCCGTACAGCTACCCCACCAACTTCGCCTTCCGCAGCGCCGTGGTCGAAACAGCTCCGGTGAAAATGCACCGCCATCTGGTGAACGGTTTGCCGGAGGCCTTTGCCGATCCCGACGCGCTGAATAATGGCATTGCCAACAGCACACCGATTCGCTATCCCTATCCCGGCGAGGCCGGCAGCCGCAACATATTCCGCGGCGACGGTTACTTCGAGCCGGATGCGAGTTTGTCGAAGGACTGGAGTACCTGGCGCGAGAGCAGGCTGCGTTTTGCCTGGGAGGTATTCAATCTCTCTAACTCAGCACGCTTCGATACCAACCCCATCAGCAGTCTCGGCGGACTGAATAATACCGTTACCACCGGCCCGGGATTCGGGGTCTACAGCTCGCAGCTCGTGCAGTCGCGCAAACAGCAATTCTCCCTGCGTTACGACTTCTAGAACGGAAGGATCACCGATGCGGCAAAGAGTCATTGCCTGCGCTGCGCTCTGCTTCGCGCTCCTGAACACCGGCGTTGCCCTGGCCGGAGCCCGCGCCTCAGCCAGTCAGAAACCCAACATGGACCGGGATCTGATGGAGATCACGGTCCCCAAACTGGAAAAGCTCTACGCGCAACATCGGTACACCGTGACACAAGTCACCGAGTGGTATCTCGACCGTATCGAACGCTATGACGGAACTTACCGCGCGATCCTGTATCTCGACAAAGATGGCGCGCTGCGTACCGCCGCTCGCGAAGATGCCGAGCCGCGGAACGCACACCGCGGAGCGCTGTGGGGCGTGCCGATTGTCGTCAAAGCGAATACCAGCGTGAAGGGCTGGATAACCAGCGCGGGGTGGAAGGGGTTTTTGATCCCGGGCAAGGAGTTAGTCGCGCCGCGCGACGCGCTGGTCGTGCAGCGGCTTAAGGCGGCGGGCGCCGTGCTTCTGGGTCAAACCAACATGCCCGACTTTGCCTACAGCGACACCACCAACAGCACCGCGGGAGGAAGGACGGGAAACGCGTATAACTGGCGCTACTCGCCAGGCGGATCCTCGGGAGGAACGGCAACGGCGGTCGCGGCGAATTTTTGCGTCCTCGGCACGGGAACGGATACGGCGAATTCCGTCCGGCAGCCGGCCGCCAACAGCAGCCTGGTCGGCATCTTGCCTTCCCGCGGACTCACCAGCATTGCCGGCGTCGAACCGCTGGACTGGCTCCGCGATAACATCGGTCCGCTGGCGCGCGATGTCACCAGCGCCGCCATCGCTCTCGATGTTATGCAGGCGGAAGACCCGCTCGATCCATGGACCAAAGGCAGCGCCCAAAAGGCGGAAGCCGGTCCCTATACGCGCTATCTCAGAAAAGACGCACTTCGAGGCAAACGCTTCGGCGTGCCCTGGTTTGTGCTGAACGGATCCCCGGACGTCTACGGTCACGGACCGGGCGCTCCGCCCAATGGCGGGGCCGTGGCGCCTGAGACGCGTGCCGCCTTTATGAAGGCTGTCGAGCAACTGCGCGCGGCCGGAGCCACGGTCATCATCGACAAGGACATTCTTCCTGAGAGCTTCTTCGCCATGACCCGCAAGGTTGACACCCAGCCCTATCGCCGCGAGGGGCTCGATCGTTTCCTCGAGAACTTCGGCCCTCCCCAATATCATTCGGTTGCGGAGTACCAGGCGGCGACCGGGACGCAGTTCCCCGCCTTCATGCTCGGCGGAACCGCGCCGCAAAAGCTGATCGAGACCGATCCGGACAGCCAGGCGAATTACTACGCTCCTCAGCGGGCGGCGCTCGCGGAGTACGAGGCGACCATAAAACGCTGGCGGCTCGATGGTTTTGTCTACCCGGCGCTGCAGGAGCCCACTTATGACGAAACCGTTCCCGGCGCCTCTAAGTGGGGACCTCCCAGCGAGACCGCCTGGGTCAACCGCATCCAAATTCCGGCGGTCTCGGTGCCGGGAGGTTTCTACGCGGACGGCCTGCCCTTCGGACTGGAAATTTCGGGGAAGCGCTGGATGGACGGAGACGTGATTGGCTATGCTTATGCTTACGAGCAGGCCACACACAACCGCAGGCTACCGAAGCTGGTGGAAGGCAAAAGGACAGAGTGAGCAGATATCTACCCAGCGAAAGCATGACCCCGCTCGCCGCTGGCCCGTTGCCGCTTATAACTCGTCTCATAACTGTTCGCCGCATTCGTAAGCCTATAGCTGGGGGATTTCCCCGGGCATTCAGAACAGCAATGGATTCGCCGGCCAGCGCGTCGGCATCGTTACCACCCGCGGCGATGTCGATCTCGACAAGCTGCACCGTGACTCATGGAGATTCGGTTGGACGCAATGACGGATTTCGCCGGCTACGAAGTCGGCTATGACATACCCGCCCTCCCGGGAATGGACGAGACGGATATCCAGACTCCGTGCCTCATCCTCGACCTCGACGCGCTGGAGCGCAACATCAGGAAAATGGGCGCTTATGCAAAAGCGCATGGCATGCGTCACCGCAGCCACGGCAAGATGCATAAGTCAATCGACGTGCAGAAGCTGCAGGAGCGGCTTGGTGGTGCGGCCGGCGTCTGCTGCCAGAAGGTTGCAGAGGCCGAAGTCTTTGCCCGTGGTGGCATCAGCGATATCCTCGTCTCGAACGAGGTGCGCGATCCGGTCAAGATCGATCGCCTCGCTCGTCTGCCGAAGTATGGTGCGCGAATCACCGTCTGCCTGGATGACGTCCTGAACGTGGACGACCTTTCGGCTGCCGCGCGCAAACACGGCACGACCCTGGAATGCCTCGTGGAAATTGACTGCGGCGGGAATCGCTGCGGTGTGAAGACGACAGAGGACGCGATCCAGATTGCCAGAGCCATCGATCGTGCGCCGCGGCTGAAATTCACCGGTATCCAGGCGTATCAGGGGGCGATGCAGCATCTGGAGAGCTACGAGGAGCGCAAGGCCGCGCTCGACGCCGCCATCCTCCAGGTAAAGGCCGTGGTCGCGGCTCTGGAAGCGGCCGGCCTCAAGCCGGAAACCGTCACGGGTGGCGGCACTGGTTCTTATACCTTCGAGTCACACTCGGGCGTCTTCAACGAGCTGCAATGCGGCAGCTACGCCTTCATGGATGCCGATTACGGCCGCATCCGGGACAAGGACGGAAACCGCATCGATCGCGGCGAATGGGAGAATGCGGTGTTCGTCCTCACCTCAGTGATGAGCCATGCGAAGCCCGATCTCGCGGTCTGCGATGCGGGCCTCAAGGTGCTGTCGGTGGATAGCGGTCTGCCCCTCGTCTATGGCCGCGACGACGTGACCTATGTCAACGCCTCGGACGAGCACGGCGTCATCGAGGACAAGAGCGGCGTTCTCCGCGTCAACGAAAAGTTGAAGCTTGTACCCGGCCATTGCGACCCCACCTGCAACCTTCATGACTGGTATGTCGGGGTGCGCAACGGCAAGGTCGAGTTAGTCTGGCCGGTTTCGGCGCGCGGCAAGAGTTACTGACTCATCGTTGCCGAAGGCGAATGGGGCAACGACGCTCCCTTCGCCCCAACACCTTGGCCACGCGAAATCCCGTCAACATCACGAGCCATTGTCCAACGATCTTGGCGCCAGGATCTGCTGCAGGTAATCGGTCGTCCCCGGCACACGGACCAGATGCGGGAATTTCACTCCACCATCGTAATCAACCGTGTAGGTCTCGGTGACGCCGTCGCTGTTCGCCAGTATCTGCAGCGGTTTTTTGCTTTTCTGCGCCCCGGCGATTTCGCTCCGCAGCACCTGTGTGCTGTACGGTTGACCGTCGATGGCGACAAGCTTCATCCCCGGTGCCAGCCCGGCCTTGAAAGCCGGCCCATTCCATAACACGTCTTCGACTTTACCCTCGCGATCGAGAAACAATCCCACCGAGAACATTGCGTTGACGCCTCTGCTGCTGAGTTCGCCCTCGCCCACGTTCTCGAGCGCCTGCTGGTACCGCGAAGGCTGATCGGTATAGACCAGACGCCAGCCGCTGGCCTCGACGCCGGAGAGCAGCGGTACCTGCTGGCCCACGCCGTCCAGCCAGTTATGCAGGAAGCCGGCCCAGTCATACGGCTGCACCGCATTGAGCGCGGCGACGACGTCGTTGAAGGTGTAAGTGTGGGTGACGAAACTGCCGTTGTCGACGCCGAAAAAGCGCTGGGCAAAATCATCAATGGAACGCCGATCGTCGCTCAATGTCCGGATTTTCATGTCCACCGCAAGCCACAGCAGTTGGCCTTCGCGATAGAAGTCGGTTTGCCGGCGCCAGTTCGACCATGCCTCCGGCGAGCCGTACACCAGTTGCGCGGCATCGGTGGTGTCGATCAGCGGCCGCCACTCGCGGCCGGTTCGGTAGGCCATCGACGCCGCCCGGTAAGCGACCACCTGACGCCATGTATCCGGCGACCATAAACCGCTGCGGACCGTCAGCATGTCGCCGAGGTAGACGGTGAGACCCTCATACACCCACAACATCTGCGCATGTTCGGGACGCTCGAAGTTGGGCTGCCACAGCTCCGCCGGACGCATGAATTTGCCGTTCCATGAGTGCGTGTATTCGTGGGGCAAGAGCGAAGCATCCAGCATGAAATGGTCGGCGTCGGCAAACATCTTCGCGCCGCTGCGCGCGCGGTCGTCGCTGGACTGGTGATGCTCCAGACCGCCGGTCGAGACGTAATCGCTCAGGGTAAGAAGTAAGTGATAGTCGTCGTAGTGATGGGAGTGAAACAGCGCCTGCGCCTGCTCCACCAGATGACGATAACCGGCGAGTTGGGCATCGGAGATATCCAGCGCTGCCGCATCGTCGCCGACCATATCGAGATAACGGTGCACCGATGAACCAGGCGGAGTGACATCGATCTCCCGGAAATACTTCCCGGCAATCACGGGTGAATCCACCAGCGTGTTAAACGGCACGGGCCTGAAGGTGATGCGCCCGCCACTGCTTTCTTCTGTCGTCAGCGCGCTGGCATAGCCCCAGCCGGCGGGGATCACCAGCGTCGGCTGAACCATCTGCACCCTGGTGGGATAACCGGCCTGGTACAGCGCTGCCTCGTTCCACTCCAGACCCATCAGATTCGGCGTGACCCGGTCAGGCGACGGGAACTGGAACGAGATGTCGATGCGGTCGACGCCCGCCGGCACCGTCAGATGAAACGTGAACATGTCCACTTCGTCGCGATGCCATGCGATCCGATTGCCGCCCGCCGTGATTTCCAGGCCCATCATCTGGCCGATCGGACCGTCCGGCGCGTGATCGCCGGGAATGTACTTCGGGTAATAAAGCGTCAAGGGCCCCGGCCTCACCGGCATCGCCTCGTGCACATACAGGATCTGTTGCGCCGGATCGGGTAACCGCACCGTCAGCGCCACCGGACCCGCCGGAGCATTCGCGTCCGTCTGCCCCATGCAGGACATGGACACAGCGAGAGCAACAGTGCCCAGAACCAATGACAGTCGTTTCATCCGTTATTTCCTGGAGAGAGGTATTCGACAACACTAAACTTACACGTCACAGTGCATGGACGCCATGGGCCGGGGATCCCGTTCGATTCGTCATCTGGCCTGAGTGAGCAGGCAGGGTGCGGAACTCGCCCGGAAAATACCGCGCGAATCCGGGTCGGACGGCGCCAAAAGGAGGCTCGCGCAGCGCCCGGAAAAAGGGAGCGGCGTTTCCGCCGCTCCCTTTACCTGAAACCTCTAACCTGTCCTACCGCACCACGTCCGCAAACAGCGGCGACTGCAGCAGGCTCTCGAACTGGTTGTCCGACGTTGCGAAGGTCACCGTCAGCACCGATGCCGTCGAGTTGATCGTCGTCGAGTCGATCGCCTGCTTCTCCACCGCCGTGCCGCTTGTCTTCTCAAACAACGCCGCGGCGTTCAGCAGCGACGACATCGTGGCCGCCGTGAACGTGTCCGACGTGTTTACGTTCAGCGTGAAGTTCACCCCGTTGTTGAAGTTCATCGTGTAGCTCGAGCTCTGCAGCCGCGTCTTCAGCGTGTCGAAATTCGCCAGTTGCGACGCCTGCCCCAGCAGTGACCGCATCATGTACTGCGTTCCCTCCTGGTCCATGATGCTCCACAGCGGCTGCGAGTCCACCTGCCCCATGGCGCTCACCAGATTGCTGTTGCTCAGCATGTTCGGCGCCAGCCCGTCGCGCGCATCCAGTGCCGGTTTCAGCGCGTCCTTCGACCCGAACAGCATCGTCGTCGGATTCAAAAACGTCACCAGCATCCCGCTCGATCCCATCGGCCACAGCCGGTTGTTCCGGATCATGATCGGCTTCATCTTCTTCTTCGTGAAACCGGCCACAATGTCCTGCACCTCGAACTGTCCCTGCGCCACGCCCACTACGTCCACGTTGTCGTCGTTGCCGGTGCCGGTGCGGTACGCCGCAAACGCCAGCACTTCCACGTCGTCGCCCACGTTCATGCCGGAGTGGCTCAGCGCCGTCTCCAGATCCTTCAGCTGCGGCGGCAGCAGCCGCGCCTTAAGGTTCATCGCCGTCGGCGAGTTCTCCATCGCCCGGTAATCCACCACGATCAGCTGCTGCACGTTTTCCGGAATCGCTGTACGCGCGTCGGTGTCGATCTGCGCCGCCCGCGCCGGCAGCGCTACTGCTGCGGCCAGTGCCACCGCACCCATCGTGGTTAAACAGACTGCAATCCGCTTGCTCAGTTTCACTACGATCCTGCTCCCTCCGCCGGTCTCCCGGCTGAGCCTGATGATAAAAGTCCCTGCTCCCGGACATTCCCGGAAAACGGACGGAATCTCCGCCCGGACATGAAGATTACCTCAATTTTACGCTGGATTCCGCTGCCTCCTGAAGGCGGTTACCAATGCTTTCACCGCTTTTCCGGCCACGCCAGCGGGCTTTCCAGCCGCCGTTCCAGCACCTTCTGCTGCTCCTCGAATCCATCCAGCAGACGCATCCACTCGCTGTTTCGCTCAAGCGCCCCCTCCGGCATCAGCCCGATCAGCTCCGCCCGCACCGGCCTGGCGCCGTGCTGTAATGCCTTTGCTTTCACCGCCGCAAATGCCTGCCCCACCGGCGTCCGCGTATAGTCCGTCAGGTTCATTGAAACCTGCGCCTGCTCCTGCGCCGAGACCCCAATCGCCTTCACCCACGGCAGCCCCCCGCCCGACGAGCGGATATCCCGCGCAATGGCGCGCGCCACCGCCACATTGGCCGTATCGAGATACAGATTGAACGCGATCAGCAGCTTCCGCGCTCCCACCACGCTCGCTCCCGCTGTTGGATGCAGCCCAGGCCCGCCCACATCCGGCTGTCGCGCCGCGTCGCGCCGCACTTCCTCGCGCAGCCCCTCGAACTGCCCCCGCCGAACATCTTCCAGCAGCACCCGGTCCGGCCGCGCCGCAGCCGCTTCGTAGAAGTACACCGGTACCTCATGCCGCTTCCATATCTCCATCCCCGCCTGGCGCGCCAGCAGCACGCATTGCTCCAGCGTCACCCCGCGCACCGGCACGAACGGGATCACGTCCGCCGCGCCAATCCGTGGATGCACTCCATGCTGCGTGGTCAGATCGATCAGCTCCGCCGCCCGCCCCGCCCCGCGCACAGCGGACTCCATCACCGCCGCCGGTGGGCCCGCAATCGTCACCACCGACCGGTTATGATCCGCGTCCAGCGACCAGTCCAGCAAACGCACTTCATCCACGCGCATCGCCGCGACGATCGCTTCCACCACCTCCGGCCGCCGGCCTTCGGAGAAGTTCGGCACGCATTCGATGAGGGCGTCAGACATGGAGAAGAACCGTCCCTATCCTGCCGCCGGGTTCGTTCGCGCGCAATCCCCTGTTCGTCGCAGCGCCGCGCCTCGCTACTTCCTGCTCCACCACGTGTATCCGATCTGGAACTGTACGCTCGCGTTGACTCCCGGGTTCTTGTCCCCCAGCGATGCGCTGGAAATATGCACCCCGCTGACCTCGAACATCAGAGACTGGCGTGGCCGCACGAAATACTGCAAGCCAACTCCGCCCTGCGGACTGAAGTTCCATACGCTCGTCCCTCCCGGCTGGCCGTGCGGCACCAGCACATCCGGAGGAAACTTGTGCGTCGTATAGATCAGCCCGCCGGCCGCCTGAAACCACGGCGCAATACGCCCGCACCAGCCCGTCCCGCGCGGCTTGAAGTCCCACCTCAGAATGATCGGCGTGATGCTCACGCCGTGATAGGCCCCGCCGCCATAGGGCGCGTAGACGTACCCGCTTTGCCCGGTCGCCGGGTTGGTGTAGGTGATCAGTTGCTCGTGCGCCGGCGGGGTCAGCGCCTCCCAGTACGGCATGATTTCCCCCGCGTACTCGAATTGCCCGCGCAGCACGCCCGGCAGATGTTCGCCGGTGATCACCTTCCCCAGTCGCATCCCGGCGCTGAACAGCTTGTAGTCGTCGATCAGATAACCCATGCCTTTGCCGCCCTGGAAGAACGGCCCGTATTCCCACGGCCGCGTGGCCAGCTCCTGCGCTGCCGGGCTCGCCGATGCGGTTGCGTTCTGGGCTACAGCGGAAACAGCGCCCGCGAGCAACACACCCGCGGCAATTCGGGCAAACATCCGTTTTTCCATTCCTGGCCGTTCGTCTCCATTCACAGCAAAGGCCGCCTGCAGGCGGCCTTGCCTGTTGCTGGTTCTCTGCTGCGATCAGCTGGTGACTTCCTCCAGCTGCTTCGCGTCCATGTCGAAATTGGAATAGACGTGCTGCACGTCGTCGTGGTCTTCCAGAGCCTCCAGCAGCCGCACCATCTGCGCCGCCACCGGCCCTTCCAGCTTCGTGTAGGTGGAGGCGATCATCGTCACCTCCGACATCACCGTCTCGATCTTTGCATCCCGCACCGCCTGCGCCACCGCTTCGAACGCATGCGTATCGGTGATGATCTCCCACGTATCGCCTTCGTCGTTCAGATCCTCGCCGCCCGATTCCAGCACGATGTTCATCAGCTTCTCTTCATCGGCCGCGCCCTTGGGAATCGCGATGATCCCTTTCTTGGCGAACATGAATCGAACGGAATTCGGCTCGCCCAGGTTTCCACCGTGCTTGGCGAAGGTGTGGCGGATCTCGCTCACCGCGCGATTGCGATTGTCGGTCGTCGCTTCCACGATCACGGCTACGCCGCCGGGGCCATAGCCCTCGAAGGCGACTTCTTCATAGGAAACGCCCGGAATCTCGCCCGTTCCCCGCTGGATCGCCCGCTTGATGTTGTCGTTGGGCATGTTCTCCGCCTTCGCCGCCGCTATGGCGCTGCGCAGGCGCGGATTGCCGTCCGGATCGCCGCCCGATTTTGCGGCAATCGTTATTTCCTTGATCAGCTGCGTGAAGATCTTCCCGCGCTTGGCGTCGAGGGCGCCCTTCTTGTGCTTGATCGTCGCCCATTTCGAATGGCCGGACATGAGAACCTCAGTTCGATTTTGCGTGGATTTTTGGGGCCAAATCACCGGAAATAGAAGTGTTTCCAGGATACGCCCGCAACCTGTGAGTATAGCACCAGCCTCAACGTCTTCGCCCCAGTCTCCACTCGCCAGTTCCCAGTGGCCGTTAGCTGGCTACCGGGAACTGAGGATTAACGACTGGGGACTGTCTACTGAGGACTGGGGACTGTCTACTGGGGACTGTTCACTGTTCGCTATACTGGCACTAACGCCTTTATGTACCCCTTTATCCACATCGGACACCTCTCCATCGGCACCTTCGGCATCATGCTGTGGCTCGCCGCCGTCGGCGCCTGCTGGGTGCTCCATCACAATCTGCGCCGCTGGAAAATTGAGGGCGATGCCATCAGCATCGTGGCCGTGGTCACCGTCGCCGGCATCCTCGGCGCCAAGCTGTGGCACGTCGCTGAAACGCCGCGCATGCTCTACCACCACCCCGCCGACCTCCTCTTCGACCGCGCCGGCTTCGCGTGGTACGGCGGCCTCATCGTCGGCATTCTCGCGCTGCTGTGGCAGGCGCGCGTCTACAAAATCGGCAGCGTGCGCATGCTCGATCTCGCCGCCCCCTCAGCGTGCGTCGGCTACGGCCTCGGGCGCATGGGCTGCCTCATCTCCGGCGACGGCGATTATGGAATTCCGACGAAGCTTCCCTGGGGCATGAGCTTCCCGCACGGCCTCGTCCCCACCACCCAGCGCGTTCACCCCACGCCCATCTATGAGCTGATCGTCGCCCTCTTCATCGCCTGGTATTTGTGGCGCCGCGGAGCCCCCGGCAAACGCCGCCCCATCGGCCAGATCACCGGCGAATACCTCATCCTCAGCGGCATCGCGCGCTTTCTCGTGGAATTCATCCGCATCAATCCCCGCATCCTCTGGGGCATGACCAACGCACAGCTCGCCAGCCTCGGCTCCGTCGCCGCCGGGATTGTCTTCATCGTGTGGGCGCGGCGCCATAACGCCATTCCCGCCGCAGCAGAGGCGCAGCCGCAGGCCCAGACCACCTAAGCAGACATTCAGATTTTTCGTTGAATTTCCCGGAATCGTGTACTTTCAGGATTCCGGAAAGGAACCGTCGCGCTCGGCGGCCGCCCCTAAACGCTACACCCTGATCCCTGTTACTTCTTCGCCGACTTCTTCGCCAGTTGATTCAGCGTGGTCTTTTCCATTTCTTCGCGCATCGCCGCGTCGGCTGCTTCAACCGCGCGCTTCAGCGCCGCGCTTACCTTCGCAGATTGTCCGCCGGGGAACTCTCCCGCATGGAAGAGCTCGCCGCCCTCCACCGCTGCATAAATGTCGGCGAGGGTGATCTGTTTCGCCGAGCGCGCCAGCCGCGAACCGCCCCGCGGCCCTTTCTGGCTCTCCAGCAGTCCCGCCCGATGCAGCAGCGAGAACACGCGCCGAACCACTACGGGATTGATGCCGAGCTTACCTGCCAGTTGCTCCGAGGTCTGCAGTTGGTCCGTGTCTCCAGCAAGCAGCACCATGGCGTGAACGCCGGTTGCGAATCGGGTGTTTGCGGCCATGCCCCACGCTATCACAGCTTTTTTGCAGCCAAAAATAAATTCCGTAACCATCCCGGTGCCTGTCGGACAGCGACGCAGCCGTGATCGGCCGCAAGCCCGCTCCACCCTGCACCCTGTACCCTGTTTTCATGCACATCCTTTTTGTCGGCGATGTCTTCGGTCAGGCAGGCCGCCGCATCGTGCGCGAACACATCGGCCACGTCATCGCCTCGCGCCAGGTCGAGCTGGTCGTCGTCAATGCCGAAAACGCCGCCGGCGGATTCGGTCTCACTCCCGCCATCGCCGACGAGCTTTTCGACCTCGGTGCCCACGTGCTCACCACCGGCAACCACATCTGGGACAAGAAAGAGATCATCGACTACTTCAAATCCGCGCCGCCCGATTCCCACGACCGCCCCCGCCGCGTCATCCGCCCCGCCAACTACGCCCCCAACAGTCCCGGCTATGGCTTCTATCAGGGCACGCTGCCCAACGGCGTCGACTACGCCGTCATCGATCTCCAGGGCCGCGTCTTCATGGCCTCCAACGAGGATCCTTTCCGCACCGCCGACGCCCTCCTCAGGCAGATCACCGCGAAGGTCGTCATCGTCGACCTCCACGCCGAAGCCACCAGCGAGAAGTGCGCCATTGGCTGGTATCTCGACGGACGCGTGACCGCGGTCATCGGCACCCACACCCACATCCCCACCGCCGACAACCGCGTTCTCCCCGGCGGCACCGCCTACCAGACCGACGTGGGCATGAGCGGCCCGTACGACTCCATCATCGGCGTCGAAAAGCAGCTCGTCCTCGACCGCTTCCTCACCGGCATGCCCGGCAAATTCGAACCGGCGAAGGGCGATCCGCGCATGGCCGCGCTGCTCATCGAAGCCGACCCCGCCACCGGCCGCGCCCGCTCCACCGAACGCCTCCTCCTCGGCGAATGATTGCGTAGTTATCGAATTGTAGTTACAATGAATTTGCCGCAATGACTCTGTTCGAGTGGGATGAAGCCAAAGCAGCGAGCAACAGACGCAAGCACGGCCTGAACTTCGAGAGCGGCATGCTGGTGTTCTCCGATTCCTCTGCCATTTCCGAACCGGATCGGATCGTCGATGGAGAGCTCCGCTGGCAGGTGGTTGGCATGTTCGAGGATCGCGCACTGCTCACAGTTGCCTGCACAATAAACCAGGAAGGTCTCGATGAAGTCGTCCGCATCATTTCGGTGCGCAGAGCCACCAGAAGGGAACGGATCGCCTATGAGCAAAATCGTCAGGAAAACAATTAGCGACTACAAGCCGTCGGCCCGGGAAATACGCCGCGTGGCGGCGCTCGCTGCGCGCCCCGACAGCGAAATCGATCTTTCCGATATTCCCGAACTGGACTGGCAAAATCCTCTCCCCAACCCTCTCTACCGCCCCGTCAAAAAGCAGCTCACCGTGCGGCTCGATGCCGATGTCATCGCCTGGCTTCGGAAGCAGGGCAAAGGGTACCAGACCAGATTGAACGGCCTCCTGCGCGCAGCCATGCTGCGGGAAGCAGCGCCCCGCCGCAGGCGCGCGAGCTGACACCTATGTCCATCACCACCCCCGAAGAACTCGCCGCCCTCCGCGAATCCGGACGCATCGTCCGCCTCATGCTCGAAGCCATGAAAGCTGCCGCCCGCTCCGGCGTCACCACCCGCGACCTCGACAACATTGGCGCCGACGTCATGCGCGCCCACGGCGCCGTCTCCGGCCCCGTCACCGTCTACAAATTTCCCGGCGTCTCCTGCATCTCCGTCAACGACGAGGTGGTTCACGGCATCCCCTCCGGCCGCAAGCTGCGCAATGGCGACCTGCTCAAGCTCGACGTCACCATCCAGAAGGACGGCTACATGGCCGACGCCGCCGAAACCATGCTGGTGGGAGCGCAGCCGCTCGATACCGGACTCGGCCCGCGCCTCGCCGCCTGCGCCCAGAGCGCCTTTCAGCACGCTATGCGGGCTGCCCGCGCCGGCAACCGGGTCAGCGACATTGGCCGCGCCGTCGAGCGCGAAGTCACGACTTCCGGCTTCCACGTCATTCGCGACCTCTGCGGCCACGGCATCGGCCGCACCATCCACGAGAAGCCCAGCATCCCCAACTGGCCCGATCCCTCCGCCTCCGACATCCTCACCGAAGGCCTGGTCATCACCGTCGAGCCCATCATCGCCAGCCGCTCCGGCCGCACCGTCCTCGGCAAAGATGGCTGGACGGTCCGCACTGCCGACCACGGCCTCGCCGCCCACTACGAGCACACCCTCGTCATCACCAAAGACGAGCCGATGCTGCTGACGGCGGCGTAACTGCAGTCCCCAGTTACCCGGCCACTGGGGACTGTCTACTGGGGACTGGGGACTGGGAACTGTCTACTGGGGACTGGGAACTGGGGACTGATTACTGGGGACTGGGAACTGTCTACTGGGGACTGTCCTCCAAAGAGTATCCTGATTTACCGGAGGCAACCCATGGAACCCGATCGCATTGAAATGAGCGTTGATCTGGCCGCCCCCGCTTCGCGCGTGTGGCGCGCCATTACTGACCATGCCGAGTTCGGCGCATGGTTCGGCGTCAACCTCGAAGGCCCCTTCAAAGTCGGCGAAGAGTCTCACGGCCCCGTCACCACTCCCGGCTACGAGCACATCGTCTGGCGCGCCGTCATCCAGGCCATCGACCCGGAGCAGTACTTCGCCTTCACCTGGCATCCCTACGCCATCGATCCCAAAATCGATTACTCCGAAGAAATCCCGACCCTCGTCGAGTTCCGCCTCGACCCCGTTCCTGCCGGCGCCTGCCTCACCGTCACCGAATCCGGCTTCAACGATCTCCCCGACGACCGCCGCAAGGAAGCCTTCCCCAACCACGAAAAGGGCTGGGCGCAGCAGATGAAGAACATCGAAGCGTATTTGGCGAAGACTCCGTAGCGCCCCGGCATCATTCAGGCGCCTTGGCGCCGGCATAACGGGTGTAGTATCGATGGGCAATCCAGAAGCTGTCAGGAATGCTCGGAACAAAGATGGTTATGTCGGTTGTCGCCGGCGAGTTTCTCTGAAACCAACCGCGCACCTCATAACCCTGCACTCGCGGCCGTCCCTAAAGGAGGGACCTGAAATATGCGTGGAATTAAAACTCTGCTCGGCGCTGCGGCGTTGCTCACGGGCCTGGCTGTGGCGCCTGTCGCGCCGGTCGCTCAGGGGCAAATCGTCATTAACATCGGCGTTCCACCCGTCTGTCCCTACGGCTACTACGACTACGCGCCTTACGCCTGCGCGCCGGTTGGCTTCTACGGCCCAGGATACTTCTACAACGGCATTTTCCTGGGCGTGAGCCCATGGGCTGGCTGGGGCTACGCCCATGGCTGGGGTCATCATCGCTTCGTCGCTGCAGGCGGAGGCCGCTACCACGGTAATGGCGGCTATGCGGCCAATCACGGCCGTTTTGCCGGTGGCGCGGGAGCGCACGGCGCCTCGCATCCATCCCACGGCAACTATTCCCATGCCAGCGCTCCGCACGGCGCTGCGCATCCATCCCACGCAGCTCCTTCTCACGCCGGCGCTGCGCATGGAGCGTCCCATTCCACGCAGAGCCACGGCGCCGCTTCGCATCCATCCCACGAGTCTTCGCCGCACGGCGGCGGCAACCCTCACTAGCCGGAGCTGAGGATCCGGTAGCTGGTTATGCGGCGAGCGGCAGGGCTTGACGGCTCTGCCGCTTTGCATTGGATCGGAATCCGCCGTTTCAGGTCGATCCGCCTTGTTCTGGGCTTTTTCTTGACTCGCCCGCCCCTCGCGAGCTTAATGTTCCTCATCGGCTTTTGGAGGGCAATCTCGTTCTCATCGCAGGAGGCAGATATGGTTCGCAGCTTTTTGATCTTCGCAGGCGCCCTGGCGCTCGCCACGCCGCTGGTTCAGGCTCAGGCCGTGACGGTCTGCGTCTTTCAGGTGCCGAAGGGCTACAAGGTCCCTGACGGCAGCGATGCCCAGGATCTGGCTACGGCGCTGAGCGCGCTCAAGCTGCCGAAAGGTGTCGCGATCAATGCGATCCCGATCAATGGCGTCGCGCCCGATCAGGAAAATGCCGAGGCCCAAAAGCGCAGCTGCGCTTACGTTGCCGAAATTTGGCGGATCGATCTTCCCCCGGACTCGCCTCTCTACGCCGGGACCCTCCAGCCGGGCAGCAATACCGACCAGTTTTCGAGACAAACCGTGAATCAAATGGAATCCAAATCCAACACGCAGTTGAACTATTCGCTGAGAAAGACCGACTCCGATAAAAAGATCACGCACGGCGCCTCGGATGACAACAAACCGAGTTCGATGGCAAAGCTGATGGTGAAAAAGATCGCCAAAGCGCAATAGACGCGATCCGCCGCCCCGATCACTGATTACCGACGACTGATCACTGATCACTGTTCACTGATGATTGCGGCCGCAGGAGCGGAAACAGAATCACATCTCGAATCGACCGCGCCCCGGTCAGGATCATCGTCAGCCGGTCGATCCCGATCCCTTCGCCCCCCGTCGGAGGCAGCCCGTACCCCAGCGCCCGCACGTAGTCGGCGTCCATCTGGTGCGCTTCCTCGTCGCCGCGCTCGCGCTCCGCCAGTTGCGCCTCAAACCGCCGCCGCTGCTCCTCCGGATCGTTCAGCTCGGAGAACGCATTCCCCAGCTCGAACCCCCCAATGTAGAACTCGAACCGCTCCACCCAGTCGGGCTCGTCGGGCTTTTGCTTGGAGAGCGGAGAAACGGCGAGGGGGAACTCGTAGATGATGGTGGGCTGGATGAGATGCTTCTCGGCAACAAGTTCGAAAAGGTCGGCAATTATGTGACCAAGGCTCTTTTGGCGATCACGTAGCGTGCCCTCGATCAGCACAAGAATCCCGAATCTGTTTAGTTGCTCTTGGCTCTTGTTGGGCCAAGGACGGGCAAACTCGTGGGCGGCAGCTAGCCGTCTTGACAGCTTCTGTTCATCCGCGAATTCATCGAGGCCCGGCGTGGCTCCGAGCTCTTCCGGCCACCACTGAACAATCGCCTCCCGCATCGTCAGCCGTTCCCACTTCCCCAGATCGATCTCCACCCCGTTGAAGTTCGTAATCAGCGTTCCGTTCACTTCCATCGCCACGAACTTCACCAGCTCTTCTGTCAGATCCATCAGGTCGTGATAGTTCGCGTACGCCTGGTAAAACTCCAGCATCGTGAACTCAGGATTGTGCTGTGTCGAAATCCCCTCGTTGCGAAAGTTCCGGTTGATCTCGTACACCCGGTCGAATCCGCCCACCACCAGCCGCTTCAGATACAGCTCCGGCGCGATCCGCAGAAACAGATCGATATCGAGCGCGTTATGATGCGTCACGAACGGGCGCGCCATCGCCCCGCCCGCGATGGGCTGCATCATCGGCGTCTCCACCTCGATGTACCCGCGCGCGTCAAAGAATTTCCGCATCGCCCGCAGCACTGCCGCCCGCTTCACGAAGACGTCCCGCACCCGAATCTCAGCAGCCCGGCCCTCTTCCGCCTTCTGCGCGTCCGCCGCGCCCTCTGCCGGAGCTTCATTGAGCACCCCGTTCATGAACAGGTCCACATACCGCTGCCGGTAGCGCAGCTCCACATCGGCCAGCCCGTGATACTTCTCCGGCAGCGCGAGCAGCGCCTTCGCCAAAAAGGTAATCGTCTCCACGTGGATGGTCAGCTCGTTCGTCCGCGTCCGGAACAGATACCCCGTCACCCCGATGTGATCGCCCAGGTCCAGCAGCTTGTACAGCTCGAACGCCTGATCCCCCACCGCATCCTTGCGCACGTAGATCTGCAGCCGCGCGCCCTCCTGCTGCAGCGTCGCAAACCCGGCCTTCCCCTGCTGCCGGATGGCCATAATTCGCCCCGCCACCGCCACCGGCACGCGCGCAGCCTCCAGTTCCTCGCCGCTCTTCGCGTCATACCCGGCGCGAATCTCCGGAATCGTCCGCAGCGGATGGTCCGCCGGCGGCGCAAAGGTGTTGGGATACGCGCTCTGTCCCAGCGCTTCCAGCTGCTTCAGTTTTTCCCGGCGAAGCGCATACAGATTGCGCTCGAATTCGCTCTCGAACACGCGGTTTCCTCTCGGAATTCGGTCTCGTTCGAGTATAACGAGCGGCCCGGCTGCGCTTTCATGGAACTTCCCCACTTCTCGTGCGTCCACCCTCCAGGAGGCTGAACGATGAAAGCTCCTCTCGCTGCGTTCGCTGCCGCTCTCCTGTTATTCCCCTACTTCGCTGCTGTGGCCCAGACCCTGCCGCCCGCCTGCGGGCCCTCGGGACAAACCCTGAAGGTGAAGACGACCAAAAGCGCCCATGCGCCCATCCACCCCGCTCCCCGAATGGCGACCCTCGTCTTCGCCAATAACGAGTTCGAATGCATTGGCTGCGCCGTGGTGAACGTCGGCGTGGATGGCCATTGGGTTGGCGCCAACCAGGGTAACTCGTACTTTGCGGTCGCGGTCGCGCCCGGCGAGCGGCACGTCTGTGTCTACTGGAGCGTCCGTGAGGCCTATCTCCGCTCCGTGGTGGATTTGACTGAGCTCCACGCCGAGGCAGGCCAGGTTGATTACTTCCGGACAGACGTCGATAACGGCTCCAGAACCGGTCAGCCCCAGCTGCGCTTGTGGGCCATTTCCCCGGACGAGGGAAACTTCCTCGTCTCCCAGTCGTCTCTGGCCAGCTCGCCATCCACGGGGCACTGAGTTCCGGCGAGGCGCCCGGCCGCTGCTCATGCCCTGGTGTATAACTGACCCGGAACAGCCGTCGCTCATGCCGCAGGATCCGCCAACCCGCCAGCCAGGCCGCCCCGGTCGCAACCCCCTCGTCGACGGCGTTGTCCGCGCCGAGCGCCTCTTTCAGATCGCCCTCATCCTGCCCGTCTCCGTCGTCGTCGGCTGGCTCCTCGGCGTCGGCCTCGACAAGTGGCTGCACCAGCACTGGATCTCCATGGTCGGCCTGCTCCTCGGCGCCGTCGCCGGATTCATCGAGGTCTTCCGCGTCGTCCAGAAGAATGAAGACTAAAGTCATTCAGAAGAATGAAAGCAACTTACTGATGGATCCCGAGCCCCCTCCCATCCCCGGCTCTGCCCCAGCGATCACCGACGAGGATCTGCGCGGCATGCTGCGCCGCGCCCTGCGCACCGTCGCCATCCTGGCGGTCATTCTCTTCCTCGTCTTCACCTTCACGCTCGGCTGGCAAACCGGCCTGCAACTGCTTGCCGGAGCGGCCATTTCCTTTACCGGCATCTGGGAGTGGCGCAGCCTCGCCCTCGCCGTCTTTGCCCGCCTCGACAACCAAAAGCAGGCCCGCCCCATGGGCCGCACTCTGGTCATGTTTTTTCTCCGCCTCGGGATGGCAATCGTGATTCTCTATGTTAGTCTTAGGTGTTTGCACGGCTCCGTTTACGCGCTGTTAGCTGGCCTCGGACTCGCTGTTGTCGCTCTCTCGGTTGAGGCTCTTCGCTTCCTGCGTGGCTGAACGGACCGAGGCGTACGCACCTGACCAACAGCATTTCCACCTGAGTCCGACAACACCATGCTCATCTGGGTCATCACCCTCACGCACCTGCTGAATCACTGGTTCGCCGTCCCCATTGAGGTGCTGCTCTTCGCCCTGGGGATCCATCCCCTGCATCCCGCTCATCCCATCAGCAACACCCTCACCGAGGAGCTGATCGCTGCCGCGGTCATGGTCATCTTCTTCATCCTGGTCCGCCTCGCGCTCAGCGTGGAGAAGCCCGGCAAGGTGCAGCACCTGGCGGAAATGACCCATGAGTTCGTCGAGGGCCAGGCCGGCCAGGTCATGGGCCACGGCCACGAGCCGCACCTGCCCGTCCTCACCTGTCTGCTCGTCTTCATCCTGCTCTGCAATTGCATGGGCCTGCTGCCCCACGTCGAGACGCCCACCTCCAACCCCGTGGTTCCGCTCGGCCTCGCCCTCTTTGCCTTCGTCTACTACAACTGGAACGGCATCCGCGCCAAAGGCATCTTCGGATACCTGAAGCATTTCATGGGCCCGGTCGGCTGGCTGGCGTGGCTCATGTTCCCCATCGAGATCATTTCCCATCTCGCCCGCATCATGTCGCTCACCATCCGGCTTTTCGCCAACATGTTCGCCAGCGACCTGATCACGCTCATCTTCTTTTCCATGTTCCCTCTGGCCCTGCCCATCGTCGGCCTCGGCCTGCACCTCTTCGTCGCCGTCATTCAGGCCTACATTTTCATGCTGCTTACCAGCATTTACCTCGCCGAGGCAACTGCCCACGAGGAGCATTGAGTTCGACTTTCCTGCCGGAACCGCTTCCTTTCCGGCATGAATCCCGCCGTTCAGCGTGAGGGGGCCAGCTCGGTGAGCCTCAACCACCCACTGGCGGCAATCTTAGGGAAGCAGGAGAAACACATGCGCAAGCTGCAATATATGTTCATGGCCATGGCTGCCCTCTTTATGGCGTCCCCGGCCTTCGCTCAGTCTTCCGGAGGCGGCAGCTCAGCCTCCAGCCTGGTGCCGATCGGAGCCGGCATCGGCATGGCCATCGCCTCGGGCCTCTGCGGCATCGGCCAGGGCCGCGCCGCCGCGTCCGCCACCGAGGCCGTGGCTCGCAACCCAGGAGCCCGCGCCGGCATCATGACCATGCTTATGCTCGGCCTGGCCTTCATGGAGTCCCTCGCGCTGTTCACCTTCGCCATCATCATCTTCAAGGTGAAATAGCTCCTGCCCTAAAAAAAGAAAACTCCCTGCGCCCGCAGGGAGTTTTCTTTTGGCCCGAACCGCCTTACATCTGCTGCAGCGACTTCAGGTAATTCGTCAGGTTCGCGATCCGCTGATGCTCCTGCATGTCCGTTGCCGTGCCATGTGAGAGCGAGCGCAGCGCCGGACCCCAGATCGGCATGCCTTTCGTTCCATGGGCTGGCGTTTCCACACCGAACTGCAACACCGTGTAAACGCGATCCTCAGGAAACTTCCCGTTATTGTTTTTGGCCAGCGTTGTCAGGTCCGTGGGCTGATCCTTCAGCGCGACCGCCGCGGGTCCGTTCCCCCTCCCATCGGCTCCGTGACACACGATGCAGTAGTTCTGGTACATCTGCTTCCCGGATGCCGCTGATGTTGGACTCACCGGCACTTGCTTCACCTGCACATTAGTCTGGGCGATCCCGAATGCGGCGGTGGCCAGCAGCCCCGCCACGAATGCGACGTGGATTCGATTCGGCATAATTGCCCTCCTTTCCGGGAATCAATCCTCGTCTCCCGCACGCACGGCTGTATGTGATGGCGGGCACAGGGGGGATGCTGTTGGTAACGTGGAATTGCCTCGAAAACGGGCGTTTTCAGCGGAGAAAAGCCTGACTGGGGGTTTTCTCGCTGGCCGCTTCTCAGCTGACCGGCCCTTAGCTGGCCGCCCCTCAGCTGACCGCTTCTCAGCTGCTCTTACGTGATATCGTCCGTGTCGAACGGCGCCTTCACCGGCACGCCGTGCACCTGGCTCACCAGGTCTCGGACCACGTCCTCCAGCTGCCGCTGGCTCTCCATCACCGCGCTCATGGTCTGTAGTTCGCCCGGCTCCTCGATCGCCTCCAGCAGAACCACTGCATGCGCCTGCGCCACATGGTCCACGCCCAGACCCTCCGGGGTCTTGGCCTTAATGCCCACATGCGACGGCGCAATGTCCAGCAGCTCCGCCACCCGCTCCCGCATGTCTCCCGCGATCGGCCCGATCCGCGGCGCGCTCAGCACCAGCGTCGTATCCAGGTTCACGATGCGGTACCCCGCGTTTCGGATCTCCTCCATCGCCACGTTCAGGAAGATCGCTGAATCCGCATCCTTCCATCGCTGGTCGCCCGGCGGAAAAAAGCTGCCGATATCCCCCGCTGAAACCGCGCCCAGCAGAGCGTCGGTAATAGCGTGCAGCAGCACGTCGCCGTCGGAGTGGCCGGCCAGCCCCTCGGAATGTTCGATGGTGAGGCCGCCGATTCTCAGCGGCACGCCAGGCTTGAATTCATGCGAGTCAAAGCCGTAGCCGATGCGGATATCCATGGCGTTTGCTTCAGACGACTCCGTGGGACGTGTTCTTTCAGGGTATATCAGGATTCTACGAGTGCAGGACCGCGCCCTGCCGCTGCGCCAGGTAAAATTCCGCCAGTTCCAAATCCCCCGGCTGCGTGATTTTCATATTCGACGGTGCGCCCGCCACCACGAATACCTGCTTCCCGGCCCGTTCCACCACGCTGGCCTCGTCCGTGCCCACAAATCCGTCGGCCTCGGCCTCCGCGAACGCCTTCCGCAGCAGACCGCACCGGAAACCCTGCGGCGTCTGCGCCTGCACGATGTATTCGCGCGGAATCGTCGCCGTCACAATGGCCCCATCCGCCGTTCGCTCCACCTGCTTGATGGTGTCCAGCGCCGGCAATCCCACGATCGCCGCCCCGTGCTTCTCCACCGCCTCAATCACCCGCCGGATCACCGCCGGCTCAATCAGCGGCCGCACCGCATCGTGCACCAGCACAATGTCGTCCGCTTCGCAGTCCAGCGCTCGCAGCGCATTCGATACGCTCTCCTGGCGCGAGTCGCCGCCCTCCACCACGCGCACTCGCTTCGCGAAGCCGTGCTCGGTCACCTGCGCGCTCAGCCGCTCCATTTCCGTCGTGCGCACCGCAACCACCACCGACGAAACCTCCGGCACCTCCGCAAACGCGCGCAGCGTGTGGACCAGGATCGGCGTTCCCGCCAGTTCCAGAAACTGTTTTGGCGCGGCCTGCGTCGCATGGCCGGGAGACATCCTCGTGCCCAGCCCCGCCGCCGGCAAAATCACGAATACCCGCATAGAAAGAGGAGTATATCGCAACGGGACCCAGGGCCGCGTAGAGGAGCCACTGCAAAATAGGGGCTGCTGGTCCCCGAACCCGCAATCACCCCGCCCTTGCACTATGGTGTAAAAGTGCTGTGGAGAAAAACATGCGCAACAGCCTTGCGAAACTTCTTCTGCCCGTCGTCTTCGCCATCGCCGCCGTCGCCACTGCCGCCGCATGGCGGTCGCACCCCGATGCCAGTCTGCTCGCTCCCACCCCGCCCATGGGCTGGAACAGCTGGGACTCCTGGGGCATGACCATCGACGAGGCGGAATTCCGCTCCACTACCACGTGGTTCCAGGATCATCTCCAGCGCTACGGCTGGCAATATGTCGTCGTCGACGAGGGCTGGTTCCTGGAGCATCCCGACGATCCCGCCGGCCAGCAGGGCTACACCATGTCGAAGGACGGATTGTTCACGCCCGCCATCAATCGCTTTCCCTCCGCCGCCAACGGCAAAGGATTCGCGCCGCTCGCCGCCTGGGTTCATTTCCTCGGCCTCAAATTCGGCATCCATATCGTGCGCGGCATTCCCCGCGAAGCCGTCCAGGAAAATCTCCCCATCGCGCACTCGCATTTCCGCGCTGCCGACGCCGCCGACACCAGCGATGTCTGCGCGTGGAACTCCGACAACTACGGCGTCCGCGACAACAAGGCCGGCCAGGACTACTACAACTCGCTCTTCGACCTCTACGCGAAGTGGGGCGTGGATTTCGTGAAAGTCGATTGCATCTCCAGCCCCTGGAAAGGCGCCCAGATCCACATGATCGACCGCGCCATTGCCCAGAGCGGCCACCCCGTGGTGCTCAGCCTGTCGCCCGGCCCCACGCCGCTCGCAGACGCGAATGACGTGGTACGCAGCGCCGCCCTGTGGCGCATCTCCAACGACATGTGGGACGTCTGGTCGAAGCCCGCCGGCGCCCCCACTTTCCCCCAGGCCCTCAAGAATCAGTTCGCGCTGATCGCAGCGTGGGAGCCCTGGGCTGATGCCGGCCACTGGCCCGACGCCGACATGCTCCCCATCGGCTACCTCGGCCCGCATCCCGGCCTGGGCCAGCCCCGCCAGACCCGCTTTACGCGCGACGAGGTCCGCACCCTCATGACCCTGTGGTCCATCGGCCGCTCCCCGCTCTTTATCGGCACGAATCTGCTGCGCATGGACGCCTTCACCGAGCAGACCCTCACCAATCCTGAAGTGCTCGCCGTCGATCAGAACTCGCAGAACAACCACGTCGTCCTCAACAAGGACAACATGATCGTGTGGATGGCTTCAGCGCCCGAGCACCAGGGCGACTACATCGCCATCTTCAATATTGGCGACACGCCCCGCACCGTCACCTATACCTGGCAGGATCTCGGCATCGTCTACGGCCGCTGTCCGGTGCGCGACCTGTGGCAGCGCCAGGAACTGGGCGTGAACAACGAGATCACCGTCACGCTCGCTCCGCACGCCTCCGCGCTGTATCAGGCGGAGCACCCCTAGCGGCCCGTACCCGCCACGTTTTCTCCGCCGACTGGAACAAATACACCCCGAGAATCGCGATCAGCGGTTCCAGCGGGTGCCGGAAACGCGCACTGATGCTCACAAAGTAGTACGTGAGCGGCACCAGCAGAAACGCCCAGGCAAACAAACCGGCCGCCGGAATACGCCGTCGCAGCGCCAGCGCCAGTCCGAACAGCCCCGCAAGGCTGGTGAACTGGAAATTCAGGCTGCGCCCGACCTCGCTCACCACCCCTTCGTTGCTGGGGTGCGGCACGCTGAACCAGAAAAAGTAAATGCGGATCAGGCAAAGCCGCGCAAATCGCCCCGGGTTCGCCTCGATCAGCCGTTTGGCCTGGTTGCCACGCATCCGCGAATAGGCGATCTCGCCCATCTGCTTGTAGAGCCGCAGCTGATCCGGCGCCTGGAAGGGATGGTCGTATTCCATCAGTTGCCCATCCGCCCCCGGTCCGTTGCCCAGGTAGAGCTCCGCGCCAAAGTTCGCGCGAAACGGCACAAACTGGTGGAAGACCCGCTCGTTGCGGATGGTCCACGGCGTAACGCAGCCAACAAAAATGACCGCCGCCAGCGCCGCATATCCAATCTGCCGCGGCCACACCTTTCCGCGCGGCACGCCCAGCAGAATCCAGATGCCGCATGCTGGCAGAAACAGCAGCAGGGTCGGATTGCACAGCGCAATCAATCCCCATAGCAGCGCAAACACGGCCCACTGTTTCGCCGTCGGCTCGGGCGCCGCACCCTCCCGTTCGCCAATCCTCCGCATGCGCAGCGCCAGCACCAGCACCAGGCTGAATAGAAACGCCGACAGCGTCATCTCCCAGATCCACTTGACCGCATACTGCATGGCCGCCGGATACAGCGCCCAGATCCACGCCGACCACAGCGCGGCGTTGCGATGGAAGCAGCGCTCGGCAATCTCCCAGGTGGTGAGTACCATGAGCGCGTTGAGCACGCAGTCGAAGGCCAGAATCACCCACGCCGACAGCGCCGTGTACACCCCGAACAGCTTGAACACTCCCGCCAGAATCCACGGATAGAGCGGCGCCACCCAGGCGGTGGGGCCGGTGTGCCCGCGGAAAGGATCGGCAAATCCATAGCCGGTGGCCAGCGCCCGCGCAATCCGGCCCATCTCGTAGCCGAAGGTGAAGTCGTGCTCGTAAGGCCGGATGTGCCACATCTTGGCGAACGTCATGTACGCCAGCCGCACCGCCAGCGCGATCCAGAAGATCGTCCATGGAGCGCGCGGGAAATTGCGCTGCTGCGTGGGATCCAGCTCTGTTTGTATTTGCGCCGATGTCATCTGGATCTCATTGGCCGGCGGCCGTAAGCTCCGCGCATGGGGCAGCCAGTTGCGCGTCGCCGTCAAGAGCATAAATTCTGTAACTGGCCGGCGGTTCCGGCGGCCCTCCGCCCCAGTCGACCATCTTGGTGGGCGTCCTCTGCGCGCACAGCCGGTAGTGCTCGCTCAGGAAATCGTCGAACGCCGGCCACAGTTTCAGTTTGCGGAAGTCTGTCGGCCCTTTCGGAAACAGTCCCCCCGTCACCACCATCACCCAGGGCGGCCTGGCTTCCATCTGCGGCAGAAATTGCGCTCGCACCCCGCGCACCTCCGGATTCTGCGGCGGCCCGAACACCAGAAAATCCGACAGCATCCC
This sequence comes from Acidobacteriaceae bacterium, assembly GCA_049671725.1. Lineage (GTDB taxonomy): Bacteria > Acidobacteriota > Terriglobia > Terriglobales > Acidobacteriaceae > Palsa-343. The sequence continues at coordinate 14,739 of JBATVK010000057.1, read as the reverse complement.
TGTCTCCGAAACCAGTTTCAGATTGTAAAAAGCATGGCTGCAACCGGTGGTAGTGTCCATGCACTGGACGTGCCCGGAAAGCCGGCTTCCCCCCAGGCGTTCGAGGTCAGCATCCATCATCGACGTGTATTGCTGATTGCGCCAGTCGTATCGCTTCACCTTCATCAGCGATTGCGGCACAAGGAACAAACATCCGAACCCCAGGCCCAGGACCGCCAGCCACAACCGGAAGCCTGACTCGCGAAGCGCCGCCGTCAGATCCAGCGCAATCAGCAGCAGCAGCAGGACCAGAAACGAATAGCGCTGATACGGAAACCCCTTCCCCTGCGCGATAAATCCCAGCAGCGCAACCAGCATACCGATGACCAGCGCGGCTCGCTCCCATTGCTCAATCGACCCCACTCCGCGGCCCTCGCGCCAGGAGCGATTCACCAGGGATGACCCGATCAGCAGCGCGATCCAGGTCGCCACCAGCGGCATCACCGGAGAGATGCTGTGCACCAGCAGATAGCTCAGCGGCCGATGGCCCAGGCTCGCAAAGTAAGGCTCCAGCGTGGTCAGGCTGGCTGCAAAGGCTCCCACGGCATGTTCGCGCAGGAGAAAAATCCAGACGATCGCGAGCGGCAGAATCATGCCCGCGATGCCCCACGCCAGGAACCTGCCGGCGGGCCCGCCTTCTCTTCTGATTGCCACCACCAGAAATGCCAGCAGGATCACCATCAGCAGTAGCGTCGTCGGTTTGATAGTCCCCGCCGCCGCCATGCAGAACCCAAACACCCCCGCCGCCCACGCCTCATTCTTCCGCCGCGCGCGAAACAGAAAGACATACCCGGCAACCATCAGCGCAGCGATGGTCAAATCGCGCTGCCCGGTGTCGTAGATCCCGTCGCGCCCGTGGACCAGCACCATGATCACGGCCGAGAAGACCCCGGCGAACCAGTCATACGGCCGCGCGAGAACGATCAGCCCCACAGCCATCGCCGCGAGCACCGTGAAATCGAACAGCCGCCAGGCCAGCGATCCGCCGCCGTAGGTGTGGATCACCAGCCACTCGACCAGGAATGAGCCGGGAAGGTTCATGTCCGGCAGATCGCGGTAAGGGGCGAATCCGTGATCCATCAGGAAGGCGATGTAATGAAACAGCGTACAGTCGCCTAACAGCGGCCAGCGCCACGTCCACGCAACATACAGAACCGCGCAAACCAGCAGCACCAGGCACAGCGTCCATTGGAACGCGCGCGGAAGCATCCTCATCCCGCTCCCTGCCTCCCGATCGGTGCTCGCCATCGCCTTCCCGGCCGCGCTCATAACTGCCGCGTCTCTCTTGCGCTTTCTTCACGCTCCACATTCATCAGCGCCTCCGGCGTCAGCGCGCCCGCGCGCCGCAAACTCGGAAAGAACGCGCTCCACAATCCCGTGATCACCAGCGACCCAACGCCCCCGGCCACAACCGCACGCACCGCGCCCCACCACTGCGCAGTCAATCCGCTCTCAAATTCGCCCAGCTCGTTGGAGGCATTCACAAACAGCGAATTCACCGCGCTCACCCGCCCCCGCATCTCCGGCGGCGTCGCCAGTTGCAGCATCGAGGCGCGGATCACGACACTCACCATATCCGACGCGCCCACCACAAACAACGCCGCCAGTGACAGCGGCAGGCTCTTCGAGAGGCCAAACACCACCGTCGCCGCGCCAAAAATCCCCACGCAAACCAGCATCTTCGCGCCGGCTCTTTCGCGAATCGGCCTCCACATCATCCACAGCGACACCATCAGCGCGCCCAGCGCCGGCGCCGCCCGCAGCATGCCCAGGCCGCTCGGCCCCGCATGCAATATGTCCTGCGCAAAGATCGGCATCAGCGCCACGGCTCCGCCCAGCAGCACCGCAAACAGATCCAGCGAAATCGACCCCAGCAGCACCTGGGTCTGCGCCACGTAGCGGATTCCCGCCAGGATCACTTCTTTCGATATCGCACGGTGCTCCATGCGTCCCGGCCGCACGTGCAGCGATCCCACCAGCGCCAGAAACCACAGGACCGTGCAGAAGGTGAGCGCGTACACCAGGCTCGCTCCGTGCAGCCTGTGGTGCAGCGGCAGCGTGTACAACACGCCACCCAGAGCCGGCCCCGCAATGTTCGCAATTTGAAAGATCGCCGACCCCCATGTAACCGCGTTCACAAAATGCGTCTGTGGCACCAGGTGCGGCAGCAGCGCCGAACTGGCCGGTCCGCTGAAAGCGCGCCCCGTCCCGATAAGGAACAGCACCAGGAAAATCGGCCACACCTGGTGAATGCCCACCCACGCGAACCGGAAGAGCAGAAAGCTGCACACCGCCTGCAGCGCGTAGCAGACCAGGATCACCTGCCGCCGATCGAAGCGGTCCGCCACGTGCCCCGCCGGCAGAATGAACAGCAGCCCGGGGAGAAACAGCATCAGCCCCGTGTATCCAAGATCGATGGCCTTGTGCGTGATCTCGTAAACCTGCCACGCCACCGCGAGCGCCTGCGCCTCCGCGCCGATAATTACAACGACGCGCGCAAGCTGATATCGAACAAAGTCGCGGGAGAGAAACGCGGCTGCAGGCTGGGGCATTCCTCCTTCCTTTATACCGGGACCGCCCGGCCCTGGCCACCGAAGCGTCGCCGCCATCCACAACCGTCAAACCGGCTTTCCCGGTTAGTCTGTTCGGTGGACTCTTTTCCGCCTCAGCCGGCCGTCGCCGGAGCCAATCCCGCCATTGAGACGCTCCCCGAGTATCCGCACCCGCATCTCGGCCTGCGTCCCGCGCGCGCCGTCATCGCGGTCTGCATCTCCGGCATCTTTGCGTTCCTCAATCTCTATTCCACGCAGCCGCTGCTGCCGCTCCTCTCTCATATCTTCCGCGCGTCGGAGGCCATGGTCGGCCTCACCGTCAGCGCCTCCACGCTCGCCGTCGCCCTCGCCGCGCCGCTCTTCGGCGCATTCACTGAGCGCATCAGCCGCAAGCGCGTAATCGTCGTATCCGTCGTCGCGCTCGCCATCCCCACCCTGCTGGCCGCAACCTCGCCCGGCCTGCACACGCTCATCTTCTGGCGATTCGTCCAGGGCCTCGCCCTCCCCGGCATCTTCGCCACCATCATCACCTACGTCGGCGAGGAGTGGCGCCGCGAATCCATCGCCCTGGTCATGAGCTTCTACGTCAGCTCCACCGCCATGGGCGGATTCCTCGGCCGCTACATCTCCGGCATCGTTGCCGACAGTTTTGGCTGGCGCTGGAGCTTCGTCGTCCTCGGCATTCTCACCCTCATCGGCGCGGCGATGATCGCGCGCTGGCTGCCCCCCGAAAGTCCGCGCGCTCCGCACCACGCCGTCGCCTCCGCTCACGGACTGCGCGTGGCCCTCAGCCATTTCCGCAACACCCGCCTGCTGGCCACCTTCACCGTCGGCTTCGGCATGCTTTTCACGCTCGTCGCCACCTTCACCTACGTGACGTTCTATCTCGCCGCTCCGCCCTTCCGCCTTTCCACGGTCGGCCTCAGCAATCTCTTCGCGATCTACCTCATCGGCCTGGCGGTTACGCCGCTCGGTGGAGTGCTCGTCACCCGCGTCGGCATGCGCCGCGGCATCCTCTTCGCCATCGGCTGCTGCTTCCTGGGCGAGATTCTTACTCTCAGTCACGCTCTCTGGATCGTGATCCTGCTCGGCCTCGGGCTCGTCTGCACCGGCGTCTTCATCGCCCAGTCCACCGCCGCCAGCTACCTGCGCCTCGCCGCTCCCTCCGGCGCGCGCGTCTCCGCCGCCGGACTTTATCTCTCCTGCTATTACATTGGCGGCACGGTGGGCGGCGTTCTGCCGGGCTGGATCTGGAGATTCGGCCGCTGGCACGCCTGCGTCGGCCTGACGGAATGTGTACTGGTGGCGATTCTCATCGCAGCCCTCGCCGGCTGGAGCAACGCCGCCTGGTCCGTCCACTGATTGGCGCAAAGCGCGCCCGCCTGGACGGCCAGTCCTACTCCCGCACCACGGCCTTCACCAGATTCCGCGGCGCATCCACATTCACCCCGCGCTGCACGGCGATAAAGTACGCCAGCATCTGCAGCGGCACCACTTCCAGCATGGTCAGCAGAAACTCGTCGACCGCCGGAACCGCAACCGCAAACCGGCTCAGCTTCGCCGGCTCCTCGTCGCCTTCCACGTGGATCGCCACAATTTCCGCGCCCTGCGTGTGCATGTCGCGCATCAGTTGCACCGTCCGCTCGTAGCGCAGCGTCGAGTCCGGATCGTTACGGTCCCGCGTGGCCAGCACCACCAGCGGAGCTTCCGGGCTCACCAGCGCGTTCGGCCCGTGCTTCAGCTCGCCCGCCGGCATGCCCTCGGCCTGCACGTACGCCGACTCCTTCAGCTTCAGCGCTCCCTCGCGCGCCATCGCATAATGGATGGCCCGTCCCAGATACAAAAACGTTTGCGCCTTGCGCAGCCCGTCGGCAATCGCGCAAATATCCGATTCCCACCGCTCCAGATTCTCTTCCAGCAGCCGCGGCAGCCGCTCCAGTTGCTCGCAGTGCGTGGCCACCGTATGCGCCGTCATGCGCCCGCCCAGCCGCGCCAGATACAGCGCCAGCACGTAGAGCACGCTCAGCTGCGTCGTAAAGCTCTTCGTCGCCGGAATCGCCACTTCTTTGCCCGCCACGGTCGGCAGTGACGCGTCCGCCTCCCGCGCCATCGACGAGTCCGGGTTATTTGTAATCGCCACAGTAGCTAATCCCCGCGCCTTCGCCTCGCGCAGCGCCGCCAGCGTGTCCGCCGTCTCCCCCGACTGCGAAATCACGATCACGCCCGGATCGTGCAGCGTATGTGTCGACCGGTACATGTACTCGCTCGAGTACTCCACGTCCACGGCCAGCCCGGCGGAATCCTCCAGCATGATTTCGCCCGCCAGCCCCGCGTGCCGGCTCGATCCGCTGGCCGCAATCACCACCCGCTGCCGCCCGCGCAGCGCCTCCGCGACGGTTGCGAACGCATCGGCGTCCAGGTTGCCGTTGGGTGCGTACCGCGCCATCGTGCGCGCCAGCGCCTCCGGCTGTTCGTAAATCTCCCGCAACATGGCGTGAACAAAAGTTCGTGTCTGCATGCGCTTTGATCTTACCGGATTTCTGCTACTCGCCCGGAGTCGGCAGGGGGAGCTAGCCCTGTGTCCTGCTCCCTGTGTTCTGCGTCCTGTATCGCAGCACCGGCTTCCTCGCCGCCGTCGTCTCGTCCAGCCGCGATACCCGCGTCGAGTGCGGAGCCTCCAGCACCACCTCCGGATTCTCCTCCACCTCGCGCGCAATCTGCCGCATCGCGTCTACAAACAGGTCCAGCTCCTCGCGCGACTCGCTTTCCGTCGGCTCAATCATCAGCGCCCCGGGCACGATCAGCGGGAACGACACCGTGTAGGGATGGAATCCGTAATCGATCAGCCGCTTCGCAATGTCGCCGGTTCTGACGCCATTGCGCAACTGCCGCCGGTCGCTGAAGACGACTTCGTGCATCGACGGCGTCGTGTACGGCAGCTCGTAGAGGTCCTGCAGCTTGTGCCGGATGTAGTTCGCATTCAGCACCGCGTCTTCCGTCGTCTGCCGCAGACCATCCGGCCCGTTGGCCAGGATGTACGCCAGCGCCCGCACAAACATCCCGAAATTCCCGAAGAACGCGCGCACCCGGCCCACGCTCTGCGGCCGGTCGTAGTTCAGGTGCAGCCGCCCATCCCCGCCGCGCTCCAGCACCGGCACCGGCAGAAAAGGCTCCAGATGCTTTTTGCAGGCCACCGGACCCGAACCTGGACCACCCCCGCCATGCGGCGTCGAGAAGGTCTTGTGCAGGTTCAGGTGCATCACGTCCACGCCGAAATCTCCGGGCCGCGTCTTGCCGCACAGCGCGTTCATGTTCGCGCCGTCCATGTACAGCAGCGCGCCTTTCGCGTGCAGAATGTCCGCAATGCGATGGATCTCGTTCTCGAAGACCCCGATGGTCGACGGATTCGTCAGCATCAGCGCCGCGGTCTCTTCCGTCACCGCGCGCGCCAGCGCCTCCACGTCGATGCCGCCGTTCGCATTCGACTTGAAATTGACCACCTCGTACCCGCAGATCGCCGCCGTCGCCGGATTCGTCCCGTGCGCCGAGTCCGGAATGATCACCGTCTTGCGCGGATTTCCTTTCGCCTGGTGGTACGCGCGCGCCAGCAGGATCCCGGTGAATTCGCCATGCGCGCCCGCCGCCGGCTGCAGCGTGATCGCCTCCATGCCCGTGATTTCCAGCAGGCACTCCCGCAGCAGGCCCATGATCTCCAGCGATCCCTGCGCCAGTGCCTCCGGCTGATACGGATGCGCCTCCGCAATCCCTTCGAGCCGCGACACAAACTCGTTCACGCGCGGGTTGTACTTCATCGTGCAGCTGCCCAGCGGATACATGCCCAGATCGATGGCGTAATTCCACGTCGAAAGCCGCGTGAAGTGGCGGATAATCTCGATCTCGCTCAGCTCCGGCAGCTCCGCGCTTTGCTCGCGCACCGCGTCGCCCAGCAACGCCTTCGCGTCGACCTCGGGAACGTCCAGGGGCGCCAGCCGATAAGCCTTTTTGCCCGGCGCCGACTTCTCGAAGCTCAGCCCCTCGTTCTGCGTCAGGTGCGCCGTGACCTTCCTGGTCGTCCCTACGAATTTTTCTTCCGCTGTTTCAGTCGCCATTCCAACCCTGCACTCTCTGTGCTCTCTGTGTCCTCTGTGGTGAACCGCTTGTCTGATCGCTGATCGCTGACAGCTGATGACTGCCCCTCACCGCACTCCTGCCGTGATCTGCGCCATCACGCTGGCCGCCTTCTCAATCTGCTCTCGCGACGTCAGCTCCGTCGCGCACCACAGTGTTGCGTTCCCCAGCTCCGGATACCACTTCTTCAACGCCACCCCGCCGATGATTTTTTCTTCCAGCAGCCGGGCGTTCAACGCATCCGGCGATTCTTCCGTCTGCAGCACAAACTCGTTGAACCGTGGCGACCCGGCGAACAGCGGCTTGCCCGCGCCAGCCAGCGCCGCGCTGCTCAGAGTCCGGGCCGCATAGTCCGCCTTGGCCAGATTCTGCAGCGCCAGCTCCCGGATCCCTTCCTTGCCGTACACCGTCATGAACACCGTCGCCATCAGCGCCACCAGCGCCTGATTCGTGCAGATGTTCGACGTCGCCTTTTCTCTGCGAATATGCTGCTCGCGCGTCGACAGCGTCAGCACGAAGCCGCGCCGTCCCTGCTTGTCCTTCGTCTCGCCCACCAGCCGTCCCGGCATCTGGCGCACGTATTTCTCTTTGGCCGCGATCACCCCGCAAAACGGCCCGCCATAGCTCGGCGCCACGCCATACGATTGCGCCTCCATGGTCACGATGTCCGCTTCCACCGGCGGCCGCACCACGCCCAGGCTCACCGCCTCGGCAATGGCCACCGCCAGCAGCGCGCCTTTTTTGTGCGCGATCTCCGCAATCGCCGCAATATCCTCGATCACTCCGAAGAAATTCGGCGACTGCACCAGCACGCACGCCGTCTCCTCGGTCACCGCCGCTTCCAGCGCCGCCAGATCGACGCGCCCCGCCTGACTCGTACCATCCGCACCGTACCCGACCTCCTGCGTGGGGTGCCCGCTCGCCGCCTCGCGATGCTGCGCGTAGGTGTGCATCACCTCGCGATACTCCGGATGCACCGTCCGAGCCACGATGACCCCATCGCGCCCGGTCACCCGCATCGCCATCATCGCGGCCTCCGCGCACGCCGTCGATCCGTCGTACATCGACGCGTTCGCGATGTCCATCCCCGTCAGCTCGCAGATCATGGTCTGGAATTCGAAGATGGCCTGCAGCGTTCCCTGCGTGATCTCCGCCTGGTACGGGGTGTACGAGGTCAGGAACTCGCCCCGCTGCACGATGGCGTCGATGATCACCGGCCGGTAGTGCCGGTAGACGCCCGCGCCCAGAAAGCTCGCGTAGCCGTTGGCGTTCTTCGCCGCCGCGGCTTTGAAGTGGTCGACAATCTCCTGCTCGCCCATCTGCCGCGGGATGTTCAGGTCGCGCGTGAGCCGGTATTCCTCCGGAATGATGGCAAACAGATCGTCGATGGACGACGCGCCGATCGCGCGCAGCATGGCCGCGCGTTCAGCATCCGATTTCGGTAAGTAGCGCATGAAACCTCAAGGTATTAAGAGCAATAGATTAGCCGCGGGGGGTCTTTCTGAACGCTGAACGCTGAAAACTGAACGCTCTGACCTGCCTTCTGCGCCCTCTGCGGTTCACGCGGAGGGTCAGTGTCCCGTCTCTTCCTTCGCGTACGCCTCGTACTCGTCCGCCTTCAGCAGCCCATCCACCTCCGACGGGTTGCTCAGCTCGATCTTCATGATCCACGCCGCATGCGCGTCCTGGTTGATCTTCTCCGGCGCAGTGGTCAGCTCTTCGTTCACCGCCATCACCGTCCCGCTGGCCGGCGCATACAGGTCGGACACCGCCTTCACGCTCTCGACGCTGCCGAACACCTTGCCCTTCTCGACCTTGTCGCCAACCTTGGGCAATTCGACAAACACAATGTCGCCGAGCGAATCCTGCGCGTGATCCGTAATCCCCACCTGCGCCGTCTTGCTGCCCGTCTCAATCCACTCATGCTCGCGCGTGTATCGATAATTCGTGGGATATGCCATAAACGAAAATCTATTCCTTTCCTGCTACGAACTGGCCAAAAACCGTCGCCGCCAGACTTCCGCCGTCGCCTAGACCTTCGGTTTCTTATAGAACGGCAACGGCACCACCTTTGCCTTCACCGGGCAATTCCTGATCTCCACCGCAACCTCGGTCCCCACGTTCGCCAGCGCCCGCGGCACATACGCCAGGGCGATGTTCTTCTTCAGGAACGGCGCCGGCGATCCGCTCGCTACATATCCAATCTCTTTGCCGTTCCCGTCCATCACCTTGTAGCCATCGCGGGCGATGCCCCGCTCCACCACTTCCAGTCCCACCAGCTTTTTCTCCGAACCGCCCGCCGCCTGCACCTTCTGCAAAGCCTCCGACCCCACAAACGGCCCCTTGTCCAGCTTGCAGAAGCGGTCCAGCCCCGCTTCAAACACATTGATCGTGTCCGAAATCTCGTGCCCGTAGAGCGACAGCGCCGCTTCCAGACGCAGCGTGTTCCGCGCGCCCAGTCCGCACGGCACAATCCCGAACTCCCGCCCCGCTTCGATCACCTCGTTCCACACCTGTTCGCTGGTCGCCGCGTCCGACGGAATGTAAATCTCAAATCCGTCTTCGCCCGTGTATCCCGTCCGCGCAATCAGCGTATTCGCCAGCCCGCACACCGTTCCCCACGCGAACCAGTAGAACTTGATTTTGCTCAGGTCCACGTCGGTCAGCTTCTGCAGCGTCTCCTGCGCCTTCGGTCCCTGAATCGCCAGTTGCGTATAGAAATCGCTGTAGTCGTTCACATGGCAGTCGAACCGCGCCGCCTGGCTGCGCACCCAGGTGTAGTCTTTCTCCCGCGTCCCCGCATTGATCACAAACAAATAATCGTTGTCGCTGAATTTGTGCACGATCACGTCGTCCACAAACGTCCCCTGCGGGTACAGCATCGCAGAGTACTGCGCCTGGCCTACCTGCAGCCGCGACGCGTCGTTCATGCTGATGTGCTGCACCGCCTCCAGTGACCCCGGCCCGCGGAACTGGATATCGCCCATGTGGCTCACATCGAAGAGCCCCACCCCCGTCCGCACCGCCATGTGCTCGGCGATCAGCCCCGAGTACTCGACCGGCATATCCCACCCGCCGAAATCGACCATTTTCGCGCCCAGCAGGCGGTGAATCGGATTCAGTGCAGTTTTCCGCAGAGCGTCAGGCACAAATACCTCGGAGGGTGGCGGACTTTCGCGCGCAGCACGAACCTTTTACGTTACAACCTCTCATCCCGCGCGGCAACTGTGCCCCACAGCCGTCCAAACCACGGGTAACTCCTGGCGGAGACCGCCGGTATCATGCAGGTGTGCCGTTCCTCTCCACGCCCGTGGCGCTGGCGATCGTCCTCCTCCTGGCTCCCCTCTTCGCTTTTGGATTGGCCGGCGAACGCTGCGTCAGCGCCGTCGCCCGCCTGCCCCTCCCTGCGCGCCTCACCCTCCCTGCTCTCCTCGCCGTTCCTTACCTCATCGTCGCCCTGGCCGCGCACGCATTTCAGGCGCGTTGGCTCATCCTGTATGTGCTGATTCCCATCGCCATCGCCGCGCTGCTCGCGCTCGCCGCGCATCTCGATCCCGAACAGCGCGCCCACTGGCTCGACTTCCTCGTCCTCATCCCCCTCGGCCTCGCCGTCGATCTCCGCTGGCTCCAGCCCGCCTGGCCCGCACGCCTCAGCGTCCTCGGCAAACTCACCCTGCTCGACGCCGGCCTCTACGGCTTCCTCGCCATCCGCCGCCTCACCGGAGTCGGCTTCGACCTTCGCCTGCGCCTGCGCGACCTGGGCATCGGCCTGCGCGAGTTCGCCTTCTACGCGCCCATCGCCATCTCCCTTGGACTGGCGCGCGGCTTCCTCCACCTGCACGCCCACATCGCCCACCCCTGGCTCGCCGCGCCCGCATGGATCTTCACCTTCTTCGCCGTCGCACTCCCCGAAGAGATCTTCTTCCGCGGCTGGATGCAGAACCTCCTCGAGCGCCGCCTCGGCCGCACCGCCGCGCTCTTCGTCACCGCCTGCATCTTTGGCCTCGCCCACTTCAACAAGCGTGCTCTTCACTTCAACTGGCGCTACGTCCTGCTCGCCGCCATCGCCGGCATCTTCTACGGCCGCGCCTGGCGTCAGGATCGACGCATCGGCGCCTCCGCCATCACCCACGCCACCGTTGACACGCTCTGGGGCGCCCTGCTGCGTTAAACTGGCCTGCGGCTCCTTACAGGCCCACAGCGTCGCAACGAAAGGATTTCTTCCGTGCCGAGATTCCGTTTCGCCCTGTTCCTCATCGCTCTCCTGGCCCTCACCAGCGCCGCAACCTTCGCTCAGGATCCCACCATCGCCGCCACGCCGCCCATGGGCTGGAACAGCTGGAACCATTTCGCCGGACGCGTCGACGACGCCGACGTCCGCGCCGCCGCCGATGCCCTCGTCTCCAGCGGCCTCCGCGACGACGGCTACATCTACGTCAACATCGACGACACCTGGGAGGGCCAGCGCGACGCCCAGGGCTTCATCCATCCCAACAGCAAATTCCCTGACATGAAGGCCCTCGCCGACTACGTCCACTCGAAGGGCCTCAAACTCGGCATCTACTCCTCGCCTGGCCCCAAAACCTGCGCCGGCTATCCCGGCAGCTACGGACACGAACAGCAGGACGCCGATACCTACGCTAAATGGGGCATCGACTATCTCAAGTACGACCTCTGCAGCTTCATCCCTGCCGTCATGGAAAAGGAAGCCCCCCATGACCGCGAAAAGCAGTACCAGCTCATGCAGGCTGCCTACACAAAGATGCACCAGGCCCTCGTCGCCACCGGCCGTCCCATCGTCTTCAGCCTCTGCCAGTACGGCTGGGATCACGTCTGGACCTGGGGCGCCTCCGTCGGCGGCAATCTCTGGCGCACCACCGGCGACATCGAGGACAACTACGCCCGCATGGCCGACATTGGCTTCAACCAACTCGGCCTCGCCCAATACGCCGGCCCCGGCCACTGGAACGACCCCGACATGCTGGAGGTCGGCAACGGCGGCATGACCGAGGACGAATACAAGACCCACATGAGCCTCTGGGCCATCCTCGCCGCGCCGCTCCTCGCCGGCAACGACCTCAGCAAGGTGACCCCCGAGACCCTCTCCATCCTCGGCAATAAGGAAGTCATCGCCGTCGATCAGGACCCGCTCGGCAAGCAGGGCGACCGCGCCTTTGCCGTCGGCCCCACCGAGATCTGGACCAAACCTCTCAGCGGTGGCGCGCTCGCCGCCGGCCTCTTCAACCGCGACACCGAGGCCCACCAGGTCACCCTCAACCTGCACGATGTCGGTTTTTCCGCCAACGCCACGCTGCGCGACCTCTGGGCCCACCAGGACGTCACCGCAACCGACGGAACCTACACCGTCACCGTCCCTCCCCACGGCGTCGTCATGCTCCGCATCAGCCAGTAAGCCCATCGCCGCGGAGGACACAGAGAGTCCATGCAGAGTCCCCGAGAAATAGGATCTGGAATTCCCGGTGGTCTCTGCGCTGAAACGAAAAAGCCTCCGGTTTCCCGGAGGCTTTCGTTTTTCTGCCCGCTCCGCTGTTACTTCGCCGCCTCGCTCGCCGAGTTCGGCTGGAACAGCTCCACCCGCACGTGCCACTCCACCGAATCTCCCGGCTTCAGTGTCACCATCCCGGTATTCATCCCGTGCCATTCCTTCCCGAATGGATCGGCGAAGTTGAACTGCTCCTCGATCGCCGCGAACGGCTTCCCCGGCGGCGAGTACACCTGCACCGTCTTAATCTCCGGCGACAGCCCCAGCACCTTCACCCCGTAATTGCTCGCCGGATCGGTCAGCGTCACCTCCACCGCGCCGTTCGTCCGCTGCAGCTTCGACCAGTTGTCGTCCAGGTAGATGTCGTCGAGCGGTTTTCCCTTCGGCGCCAGGAAGTCCCACTTTGTCCCCTTCACCGGTACCAGCTTGCCCGTCGGGAAAACATCGTGATAGTTGTTCACCTGGGCCACCTGCTCGCCCGGCACGTGCAGCAGGGCCTGCTCATGCTGCCCGCTCGGAATCGAGAAGTACGGATGCCACCCGATCGCCATGGGCTCGTCTTCGTTGCCCACGTTCTTCGCCACAATCGTCGCATCCACCGCCCCGCCGGTCAGCGAGATCACAAAACTCAGGTCCGTCTTCGACAGCCAGTGCACCCGATCCGGCCCCTCTGAATTCCCTCCGAAATCCCCCGCGTGGATCACCCCGGTCACGCTCTCCCCATCCGGAATCTTCATGGTCTGCACGTCCTGCGTCTGCATATCCAGGATCAGCCCGTGCATCGCATGCTTGTCCTTGGTCGGATCGCTCGAATCGTGCCAGTTCGCCGGCAGCACAATCTGCTTGCCGTGCCATTCCGTGGTCAGCGTCTGCTGATCCGGCGACAGCTTGCCCAAAATGCGATTCGGATACGGCACCAGAAACGCGCCGCAGCAGCTGAAGCTGGCATTTCCCCACGCGTCGTCCGGCGCCTTGCCCGTCATCTTCGCCGCCAGGTCCTCCAGCGTCGTCGACCACAGCACCGGAATCTCGCCCTTCCCGGGCACATCCGCCGTGATCTGGAAAACGTTCATCCCACGCCCCGGCAGCACCGTCAGCGACAGAAACTCCGGCTTCTGCCCGTTGCTGGTCGCATCCCGCGTCAGCTTCACCACCGGCTCGCCGCCGATCTCCGGCGTCGCCGGCGTGCCCGCCTGCGCGGGTTGCGCCGCCTGTTCCGCCGGCGCCGGCTGCTGCTGTTTGCTGTTGCACCCCATCATGAGCGCCAGTGCTCCCGCCATGGCCGCCGCCATTCCTTTGTGCATCGACATGGATTGCCTCTCTCCTGCATGTGAAACCGTTCTCTCAAAACCCGTCCATTGTAACGCCGTCTGCTGTCTCGCACGGCCTTCTACAATCGCACCGTGACTTCCCTTGCTTCCCCGGCCTCTGCGCTCGACGCTCTCAACGCGCGCATTGTCGCCTGCGAGTTGTGCCCGCGCCTGCGCGCCCACTCCACCGCCGTCGCCCAAAACAAGCGCCGCATGTACCGTGACTGCGATTACTGGGGCAAGCCCGTTCCCTCCTTCGGCGATCCAGCCGCTCGCGTGCTCTTCGTCGGCCTCGCCCCCGGTGCTCATGGATCCAACCGCACCGGCCGCCCTTTCACCGGCGACGGCTCCGGCGAATTCCTTTACCCGCTCCTCCACAGCGCCGGATTCGCCTCCCAGCCCCATTCCACTCATCGCGGCGACGGACTCACGCTCACCGATGCCTGGATCACCGCCGTGGTTCGCTGCGCTCCACCCGGCAACAAGCCGCTGCCCGCCGAAATCGCCGCCTGCGCCCCATACCTCGACGAGGAAATCGCCGCCCTCTCCAATCTCCGCGTCATCGTCTGCCTCGGCAAAATCGCCTTCGACGGCATCGTCGCCCATCTTCTCCGCACCGGCCAGATCAACCGCCGCGGCGAGCTTCTCTTCGGCCACGCCGTCGAATATCCCATCCCCGGCAACCGCTGGCTCCTCGCGAGCTACCACCCCTCTCTCCAGAACACCAATACCGGCAAACTCACCGCGCCTATGATGCTCAAAGTCTTCCGCAGCGCCCGCCGTCTCGCACAAATTTCCTCGCCGTGAATATGTTGGCTCCTCAGGACATCTCCCCCGCGACCCGCACGCATCCAGCCTGAATACGTCCTCACCGGACGCCGGCGCAGGGAGCGCTGAAGACTCCCGCGCGAACGCGAAAGGGACCCACACACTATGATCACGATTCTCATCATCATTTTGATCCTCATGCTCCTCGGAGCTTTCCCCGCATGGCCCTACAGCCGCAGCTGGGGCTACTACCCCAGCGGCGGGATCGGGCTGATCCTCCTCATCATCGTCATTCTGCTGTTGCTGCGCGTCGTCTAGAGGCTGTTATTAACTTTCGCGCGGCCGGCGTTGCGAGGGAAAATCGGGCCAGACGAAGCCGGGGTCCCCATCGACCGCACCTGGTCGATGGGGTGGGAAGCCGAGCCCGAAGGCTGTGGCG
>JBATVK010000056.1:0-261258 GCA_049671725.1 Acidobacteriaceae bacterium | reverse complement strand
CCCGTTCTTCGGAAGCTCCTGAGGTGATCAGGGGCGCATTCGAGCTGTCGCCGTAGATAGCCGCCCGCTGGGCGGCGGTCATCGGCGGCATGCCTGCGCCCTCTGGCCCCGGAATGCCGTCGGTCGCTTGGAGCTGCTGCATCGCGGCGGCCATCTCCTGCGCGTGCTGGCGCTCCTGGGCGTCTCGCTGGGCCTCTAACTGCTGCTGTGTTTCGAAGCTGTTAACCTGCTGGGCGCTCGGCGCGGCGGGCCGGCTCACAGGCAGGCTTCCGGCCGGTACTGCCTTTCTGTTGCCCCTCATCAGATTCGAAAGGTTGGCGATACCGATGAGAGCCATGATGACGACCAGAGCGACGACCACTGGCATGGTTTTACGCAGGGGAGGCTTCGCTTCCGGCTGTTCGGGAACGGTTGCTGGCGAATTGTCCTTCGGCTCCGGCATGGTCAATTCCTTTCGCCGGTCCGATGGAATTCGACCTTTTGTTTGCCGATGGCGAGATAGCCGCGGTCGAGTTCTTTCGGCACGGTGTAGAGACCGTCGCTGAAATCGAAGTTGATGAGGGAAGGCTTGCCGTCTTTCACCTCATAGAGCGCGGGCGTTTCCTGAAATTGGCCGCGAAGGTACGTGAATTTGCCGTCGTGCCAGATCTGGTGCAATCCGAGGGCGTCGCCTTTCGATCGATCCCAGGCGAAATCGAAGCGGAGCGTCCCGGGATACTGGCTGCGATATTCTTCTTCCTTCTCCTGCTCGGCCTTGAGCGTTGCCCCCGCGGCGGCCTTGGCCGCCGCCATTTGTTGCTTCGCCTGGTCGAGTTCGGCAACAGGCACGAAGACCGGCAGCTGGATCAACTTTTCCTTGGCTGCCTGGTCGCCCGGCGTCAGGAACACTTCGGAGTCGAAGTGAGGATCGGCGTCGCCCGAAACCTCCTCCAGCTCCAGCGTGTACTCGTTCCCGTGATCCGAGATGATGTGAATGTCCGTCGTGCTGTTGGCGACTTTCGGCTTCACGCTGATGTAGCGGCTGGCAAGGTGCCCACCGTCAAAGACCCAGTCCACTGTGTCCCCCGCGAAGACGTTGGCCACTTTCTCCTCGGGTGGCAAAACAATCAGCGTCGATTCGAGCATGGCGGCGCGGACCACGGGAGGAGTGGCACGATTCGATACAACGATAGTTCGCGGAGAGCTCGGCTCGGGATGTTTTGGCGAAGTCTGGGCATGCGTGGCAGCGTCGGTGGTGAGTGCAAGTCCAAGGATCACGGCAATTGGGACGAGCGGTTTCACGAGTCGGTCCTTTCGGCTTACGCAGTCTCGCCCCGGGCAAAGCGTTCGATGCCCTCGGCGAGTCCATATTTGGTAATTAGCTTCGACCGGAGCACCCGATCCTTCGGTTTCGTCGAGAAGGTTGCGTAGCTGCGGCTGTCGAGGTTCAGAATTACGACCTTGGTCAGTCCGTCTCGCCGTATATAGAGCGCCTCGCGGTCCTGGAGGCTCTCGAACAGCGCGATCTGCTGCTCGTTCATCCTGAATAGCTTGGCATACCGCTTCCGGTTGAAGGTCGCATCCCTGAGAAACAGGAATGAGCTGCAGGAATTCACGATGCTGTCGGCGTTGTCACCCAGATCATCCGCGGACTGGCCGATCAGCGTTACGCCGCCAAGATTCTTGCGAACCGTCTTAATCGAGGCGAGTGCGCCTTCGAGCAACTGGCGATTCTTCATTGAAGAGAAGATCTCTTCGATCAAAATGTGTTTGGGTACCCCGAGATTGGCGGGATCGTAGAGCACATCGTTGATCCGCCGCAGAAGCCAGACCATCAGCGGCTCGATCAGATCGGCATACTGCTCATTGTTGACGCCTGCGAAATCGAAACATTGCACGCGCGACAGGGACAGGCTGTCTTCGACGTTGTCGAAGATGGCGTGGTAAACCCCTTCTCGTACCCATTTCGAGAGATAGCGGTCGAGTTTCCTGGGCAGATAGAGATTCGAAAGGCGGCGATTTTCCCGGTCGAGCAGATACATGTCCTGGACGGCCTTATGGATCACATCGTCATCTTCGGGTTCGAGTTCCGCGCCGCCGTTCGCGAGCAGAAGCTTGACGAAGGAGTAGAGGAATCTGATGTTGCTCTCGGTCGGCTCCAGGGCAAAGGGATTGACGCGCGGGCCATTTCTGCCGATCCGGTCCACGCGACCACCGTAAAGCTCGACGACGCTTTCGTAGCTGCCGCCGATATCGAAGATATAGGTGAACCCGCCGTACTTCTGTTCGAGCGCCACCAGGGTATTGCCATGCACACTCTTGCCCGATCCGGTTGGCCCGATGATGAGCATGACGCGCACGCCGTCCACATAGACATCTTGAAAGAACGGGGTCCGGGTGCGCGTTTCAAGGATGTTCAGGTATTCCGAATCGAGGTCCTCCGAATGCGGATGACCGAGATGCGGCGCAAAGACGGACGACAGGCGTGCATGGTGGTCTTCGCTCAGCCATAGCGGGAATACATTGAATTTGTGATTGCCGGGGAACATCGCATAGAAGGCTGACAGACTTCCAAGCGTTTCCTCGATCACCTGGGCCCGTGCGCCGACGAAGATGCGATGGACTGCGGGAACGACGTCGCGCAGCTGTTCCGGAGTGCGGGCGGCAAGCAGGAGACGCACGGCGTATTCGCCATGTACCTTCTTATCGAGCGAGCGTACGACTTCGCTCAGGTCATCGACACCGCTGTTGGCAGCCCTCGCGCCGGCTCCGGCTTCGAGCGAAGCGAAGTCGCGCCCGCTCATCACCCGTGTCAGCACGCCGACTTTGAAAAAGGAAATGAATTTTTCCTGCGCGTCGATCTCGCGCCGCGCTGCGGACGTGGACTTCGGCCGCCAGGTGGAGCAAAGGATACTGTCGCAGTCGAGCGTCAGCAAACCGGAGAACAGGCATGGTCTCGATGCCTCCGGGGTCGCCTTGAGCGAGAGCATCTGGACGTAACGCCTGCCCACGCGCAGGTGATCGCTGTGCCAGGCGACCGGGCTCTTTACGATCTGCCGGTCAACGCCGGTGTCGCCGCGGAGTTGGTCGGCCGCGGCCCATTCTTCGAGGTTGAACAGATAGCTGAAGAACTGAAATGTGTCGTTCCTGTCCAGAAGGCGCAACCCCAGCAGGCTGCTGAGATGACCTTCGAGGATCGTTGCTGCCTTCTGGAGATCGGCCAGCATCCGCGCGTTCTGGCCGGCATGATCCTGCGGTTTCTGCGCAAACGCCCGGGGAGACGATGGCTCCAGCGTAAGGCACCAATGGAGATCGATGCGCCGAAAACCGGCCGTCCTTTCGAGGAACGACAATCTGTCATCCATGAAGACCTGCGTGACCGGATTGCTGTACTTCTTCTGGCGCGGAAGCTCACAGCCGGCGATGACACGGGTGTACTGATAAAGGCAGGAGCCTTCCGGGAGAGCACGCAGGGCGCCTTCAATCGACCGCATACGAGCGTCAAGCTCCTGATCGGTCAGGCTCTCTTCATCAATTCCCGTGAGTCTAAACAGGCATCCGTAGCCGCCGCCTTTGAGCGCGAAGATATCGGCGCCGATGAAACGCGAGATTGGGACAATCGAGCACGCGGCTCCGGCCTTTGCGAACCATGGCACGAATTTTGCCTGCTCAGTATTTGCGCGGGTCATAATAGGACCTTTGGCTGAGACTCAGGGCCCAGAGCTCGAACATCTTCGGGTGCTTGCGAACCACGAGCCAGCACCCGCTTGTGAGAAGCGGAAAGGAGACGACCGCGAGCATATGAAAGCCGGCGAGGAAAGCCATCACGCAAACCATCACGATGATCAGCCAGGTCGGCAGATTGAGGCCGAGCTTTTCGCGCGGCTTATTCAACGCCTGATTGATCGCGAGCGGCTCTCCTCGTTTGGCCGTCTCCATGGTTAGCTCACACTCTGCCCGGTCAGAGACGAAATCCAGCCCGCTCCCCATCCGAGCACACCGGCGCCGAAGATGGCTCCAAACAGCCCGATGACGCCTCGCTGAATATTGCCGCTCATGAAGCTGACGCCGGCGAAGATGAGCCCAATCAGGCAGATCACCGCGCCCGCGTATTCGGCGAACGTTTGCACTGTCTGCATGAATGTCTGAGCGCCGCTGAAACTGATGGTTCCCTGGGCGTGGGCAACGGCGCTGCTCGCCCCCATGAAGAGCAGCGGCGCGAGCGTCGGAGCCATCACGTGAGCAGCAGATCTGAGCTTTCTGGAAAGGACCTCTCTCCACCTCTCGGTGGAGCAGGCGTGGACTGGGCATTTGCGGAATGGAATTGCGGCTCGCATGCGACGAAACATCGGCACCTCCTGCGGCTCCTGAACAGCCGCAATATGCCGAAAGGATGGCGCCGGTCTGCGTTGCTGTCTAATACGTTGTATTTATCGGGTGATAACTTTTACGTATCACCCCAGCTTATCTACGCTGTCTAGCGCGGTTGTTTGCAAAGCTGCATGGTCCTATTCACCCGAGAAGTGACATCTGCATTGGCCGTTTTCCTTCTGAACCCGGGGGACGCTTCAGCCCAACATCATTCGAATCGTGCGGCGTCGAAGCTGCCCGCAGATTGCCATTTCCTTTGACCGCGGATAGATATCGCTTCAGATGGCGGACGAGCACCGGGATTGTCCTGGGGTGCCGTTGGCTGTTGTAGATGACCGCAATGCTGACGTGCCAGTCGACACCCGCGACCCGCCGCGTTGTGAGTTCGTCGTCAATCTTCGATCCTTCACGAACGAGAGCGAATCCATAGCCTTGCTTCACCAATTCTCTCAACTCCACGGGATGGTTCGCTCGGGAGTAATGCTCGATTTCGATGCCGATTTCTCGGAGGTATTTCCGGTGGCGCTGGTGTGCGTGAAAATGCCGGTCCGGATGATAGAGAATTCTGAGATTGTTCTGTAAATCGGAGGGTTCGAGTACGCTCTTCGCGGCGAGCGGATGATCGCGGCGGAGACATACCACCAGGGGGTCGCGGCGGATGACCTGAACTGAAAGACAAGGATTGGTGACCGGTAGCGTGACCAGCGCTGCGTCTATTTCTCCGCTCGCGAGTTCCTCTTCCAGCTGTGGCATGTCGCCATGCGTCGGGAAGATGGGGCAATCCGGCAGGATCTGTTTGTGGATCTGGCAGCAGGCGTGGAACAGTGCCTGGTCGATTAAGGACGTGCTCCCGAGTTTCAGGTTCCGGATCTCCTCGCGCTCGATGGCAATGAGCGCAGCAATCACCTCATCACGCGCATCAAGAAGCCCATGGGCAAGTGGGCCAAATGCTACTCCTGTTTTGGTTAGGGAAACTCGCCCGTCCTTCCTGCGTCGAAAGAGATGGATGTTGAGAAGGTCCTGGAACTGCCTTGCCTGCTCGCTGAGGTTCGGTTGAGCTGTGTGGAGATGCTCGGCCGCAGCCCTGAATCCCCCCTGCTCGATGATGGCGAGCAGGTACCGGAAATGACGGAACTCTGCCGATTCGTTCATACCCAAACCAGCTCCTGAGAGTGCCATGAATCGCTCTCACAGGGAGAAAGGGAGCCGTTTGGGCAACCGACTTCGCCCTGTGGAAAAATTGTGGCCTGTTGGAAGCCCTTTGGGCAACAAAGGTTGCGTAAAGTGATTATTCTTTAATAAATATGGGGCGATCTCCTGCAGGTAACTGATCCCTGATAGCTGGAAGTTATCACCCGATAACTCCAAAATATTGGACATCTGCTGGGAATGGCCGGAGGCTATGGACACGCGATGAATCGCGCCCGGTTCGGTTCGTCGAAACCCCAGCTCCGGAGACATACCATGGCTTCAGTCGCAGTTCTCGAACGGTCTCTCGTTAATGATCCTCTTCTTACCGCGGAAGAGGTGGCCACAAGGCTGAATGTGACGAAGGATTGGGTCTGGGATCACTCGTCGCGCAAAGCGCCATATTTGCCCGTCATTCGTATCGGCGACGGTACCCTCCGGTACCGCCAGAGTCAGATTGAAGGCTTCGTCATTGAACGCGAGAGGCTCTCTATCCTGCGGCGCAAACGCCGGTAAAATAAAGAGGCCCACTGTTTTCCCCCACAGAAAACGAGAAGACAAATGGGTAAATCGCACCAGGCGGGTTGGGTGGTGCTTCGCGGGAAGCGCTGGTACGGGTATTTTCGCAAGCGCGTACTCGACCCTGTCACCAACGAGGAACAGGAGGACACGGTCTGCATTCTCCTGAAACCTAAATCGGAAATGACGAGAGCCGATGCGCGCGATGCATTGCGGGCGGAGGTGATCAGGCAGACTGGTCAGAATCTCGGGGGCAGAGTGCTGAAGGACGGCTCTGTGACCTTCGAGTGGTTCGTTCGGAACCGCTATTTCCCGCTCCGTGAAGGGGATTGGCGGCCGCAGACGGCGATCGAAAAGATGGCTCAGATTGAATTCGACCTGATTGGGAACATCGGACAATGTCCCCTCGATTCACTTGACAAGTTCACGCTGCAAACACAAGTGAACAAGCTGGCCGAGCGTTATTCGCAGGACCGGGTCAAGCAGGCGCGTTCGTATCTGAAATCCATTTTCGATGAAGCCATTGAGCAGGAATTCCTGGTAAAGGATCCGACTCGAAAGCTGAAGATTCCCAAAAATCTTCGGCCCAAGGACAAAACGGTCCTGACCTGGGAGCAACTGTGGCAGGTACTCGCCAGGGCAAAGAGGAGAGATCATCTTTTGCTGATGCTCGATGTGATTGAAGCCCTTCGCCCCAGCGAACTGTTTGCTTTGCGGTGGCGATCCTTCGATAACGTGAACACGTTGTCGATCACGGAAACCGTCTACCGGCGGCAAATCAGGCCTTTCGGAAAAACTCCGGGAAGTATGACGAAAGTCCATCTACCCGAAGGATTGGCAGAGGAGTTGAGGCGCTGGAGGTGGGAATGCAAGAAGGGATCGTGCAGAAAACGGGACTGCCGGAATCCCGAGCATGCAAGGTCCTCGCCGGATGCATTTATTTTCCCCAACGCCGACGGAGGATTCATGGACACGGCAAACTACCGTTTCCGGGTTCTCAAACCGCTCGCTGAGGAACTGGGAATTCCCAAACTGAATTTCCAGATCCTGCGCCGAACGATGGCGACGCAGGCTCAGAGAATGGGCTCGGTGAAGGACATTCAGGCGCATCTGCGGCACGCGAAGGCCGATACCACGGCCAACGAGTACATGCAGGAGCTGCCGGAGAGTGTGGTGAGGATGGTCGGGGCGGTGTACGAAATGCTGATGAAAGGAGGGCCGGCAGAGCGGGAAGAGACGGCGGGTTCGGCTTCGGACGGCGAGCGTTTGCTACCAATCGCTACCAACGTCCCGAAACGGATCGCCGTAAATTATTGATTCTTTGGTGGGCGCAGCAGGATTCGAACCTACGACTTCCACCGTGTGAAGGTGGCACTCTACCGCTGAGTTATGCGCCCCGGCTGTTTCCATTCAAACAATTGTGGCCGAGTCCGTCAACCGCGTAAGAAAAATCCCCGCCCAAGCCAAAGGAAGCCTGGATGGAGGACCCGGACCGTCCCGCCCCAACGACCGCACCCGAGGAAAATCGGCTCGGATGGGGCGCCCAGGCTATTCCACCCGGACCATCCCGCCCAGGCAAAAACCGCCTGCATGAGGCGCCTGAGAATCATTCGGAATGACTCTGGCGCCAGCGTAGAATTGGGCAGTCACGTATGGCCCTGCGTACCCCTTTCGATCCCGACGAGCCGCCGCGAGAGCCGGAATCCGGCCGGGATGAGGAGCCGGAGGGCGAGGACGACGCGCCCCGGGCCGAATCCGGCGAGGGCGCGGAGTGGGACGATACTCCCGAGGAAGATTTAACCGAGGATTTGCCGCAACCTGGCGACCCGGATGGGGTTAGCAAGGGTATGGCGACCGTTGCGTTAGACCAGCGGATGTTCGAGGCGGGCGCGGAACGCGTGACCGGCGGAAGACCGAGAGCCGGAACGGCGGACTGGCGCGCGATGGAAGACGCGGAGATCATGCTCCGGGTACGCGAAGGCGATGACTCGGGGTTCGCGTTCCTGATCGAGAAGTACCGGAAGCCGATGGTGAGCTTCATGTTCCGGATGGTGCACAACCAGGCGGTTGCCGAAGAGCTGGCGCAGGAGGTGTTCCTGCGGGTGTACCGGTCGCGGCAGACGTATCGGGCGGAAGCGAAGTTTTCGACGTGGCTGTACCGGATCGCGACGAATCTGGGCGTGAACCACGCGCGGGACACGAAGCACGAACGGATGGCTCAGAATGTGTATCTGGACCAGCCGGACCCGGAGACGGGCACCACGCCGGAAGTGGCCGATGCGCGGCCGGGGGTGGAAGAAGAGCTGGTGCGGGACGAGCGCATGCGGGCGATCCGGAAGCACGTGATGGCGCTGCCGGAGCGGCAACGCAATGCGGTGCTGATGCATAAGTATCAGGGGCTGGACTACCGGGAGATTGGAGCGGTGCTGCACCTGAGCGAGTCGGCGACGAAGTCGCTGCTGTTCCGGGCGTATCAGACGCTGCGTGAGAAGCTGAAGGGGTTTGTGGACGAGGGCGCGGGGAAGAATGAACGGCCGGCGAGCGGCCGGAGGAACTGAGGTACTTTGTATGATCTGCCGGAAGGTAAAAGCGAGTTTGCCGGATCTGCTGCTGGCGCCGGAGTCGGTGCCGGCGGAGATGCAGGCGCATGTGGAAAGCTGCGCGGAGTGCGGGCGGGAACTGAAGGAACTGCAGGCGACGATGGCGCTGATGGATGCGTGGGAGGCGCCGGAGATTTCGCCGTGGTTCGACGGGCGGCTGGAGGCGCGGCTCAACGACGAGCGCAAGGCCGCGCCGGCCGGGTTCCTCGAAAGGCTGCGGGCGCGTTGGACATTTGGCGAGAAGGTGAGCGTGCGTCCGCTGGCGGCGGCGACCCTCGCCCTGATGATCGCGATCGGGGGCGGCGTCTACGAAGGGGTGATTACGCAGCAGCCGGTGCCCACGCCCGCGCAGGCGGCCTCGCCGGTGATTCGGGATCTGCAGTCGCTGGACGAGAATGCGCAGGTGTTCCAGGAACTGAACTCGATGGATCAGCAGCAGGATACGGGAGACAACGGGGGGAGCAGCCTGTAGATCAGTGATCAGCGAACAGCGATCAGTGATCCGATGAGCCCGTGGCGAAAGAGCGGACGATGAACTCGGGAACCAGGACAGAAAGAACAGGGCGCGGATGGCGCCTCGGCCGTGGGCTTGCGCTCGCGGCGGTCCTGGCCGGGCTGTTGCTGGGAGCTGGAGCGCAGGCGCAGCGGCGGGGTGGATTCGGCGGCGGGATGCGCCGGGTGCAGATGGCGCGGCCAGCCAGGATGGGTCCGGGACGGGCGGCGCGGCGGAATCGTCGAGCGGAAAACGGGAACGGGCGGCAGAACGCAGGGCGGAATGCGAGGAACGGAAATTCCGGCAATGGAGCCGGAGCGAGGCCAAACGCGGCGATGCGGCCGGGGGTGAATCCGGGGGGCGGGTATGGGGGACGGCCGGGGCAGGAGCATCTGCCGCAGTGGCTGGCGCAACACCAGAATATGAGCCCGCAGCAGCAGGAACAGATGCTGCGGCGGGAGCCGGGGTTCAATCGGCTGACGCCGGATCAGCAGCAGCGGGCGATGAATACGCTGCACCGGCTCGATACGCGAACGCCTGAGCAGCGCGAGCGCACGGCAGCCCGCAACGAGATGTTCGAGCGGCTTTCGCCGGAGCAGAAGCAGGACGTGCGGGGAGCCGCGCAGGCGATGGCCATGATGCCACCGGGGCGGAAAGCCCTGATGACCAGAGCCTTCAACGATCTACGCCGTATTCCACCGGATGAGCGGCAGGAGATCCTGAACTCGGCGCGATTTACGCAGACGTTTTCGCCGCAGGAGCGGCACGTGCTGGGCAGTTTGCTGTCGATCGAGCCGTACGAACAGTAGACAGAGCTCAGGGCTCAGGAAAAGCAGCCAGTGGCTGGTGGCCAGTCCCCAGTCCCCAGTCCCCAGTTGCCAGTCCCCGGTCGCCTGGTGATCGGCGAGTGCAGGGGGTTATTTCCTGAAGAAGTTGCGGGCGAGGAAGAGGACGTTGGCGGGGCGTTCGGCGAGGCGGCGCATGAAGTAGGGATACCACTCGTCGCCGAAGGGGACGTAGACGCGGACGCGGTAGCCTTCCTTCACTAAAGACGCCTGCAGGTCGCGGCGGATTCCATAGAGCATCTGAAATTCGAAGGCTGAGGGGTCGATGCGCTCGGCGCGGGCGAAGTCGCGCGTGGCGGCGATCATGGCGGGGTCGTGGGTGGCGATGCCGTGGTAGACGCCGCTTTTGAGGACGGTCTTCATGAGGGCCACGAAGTTGGCGTCGACGTCTTTTTTGTCGGGGAAGGCGAGGTTGGGCGGCTCCTTGTAGGCGCCTTTGCAGAGGCGGATGCGGATGCCGTCGGCGAGCAGGGTTTGAATATCCGCGGCGCTGCGGCGGAGATAGGCCTGGATGACGATGCCTACGTGGCCGCGGTTCCCGGCCGTGGCATGGAGCCGGCGGACCAGGTCGATCGTGGCCTGAGTGTACTCGGCGCCTTCCATATCGACGCGGACGAAGTTATCGGACTGGGCGGCGTGGCCGACGAGAGCGGATACGTTATCGAGGGCGAGCTCGGGGCTGAGATCCATGCCCATCTGGGTGAGCTTAAGGCTGACGTTGGCGTCGAGTTTGGAGGGGGCGAGGGCGTCGAGCAGCCAGTGGTAGATTTGGGCGGCCCGGCGTGCCTGCTCCGGGGTGGCGATGTTCTCGCCGAGGCTGTCGAGGGTGATGGCCAGGCCCTGGGAGGCGAGGGCGTTGGCAGCGCTGATCGCGTCTTCGAGGCGGAAGCCGGCGACGAAGCGGGCGGACATGCGGCGGCCAGGAGTGGAGCGCTCGACAAAACGGCGCAGGGTGGCATTGCGAGAGAGAGCGATGAAGGAAGACCGCAGAAGGGACATTGGACTCCGAAATACGCCAAACGATCCATTTTGGCATAGCGGGTGGGGAGGGTTGTGGAATTCACGAAAGATAATTGTTGAGAGCGCAGGGAAATGGTGCAGAATAGTAACCAGAGTAATCGCTGGGGCAGTAATGATCGTTGGGCAGCAGCAGTAATCGTTGGGTAGTAACGGGCGGACGTTTGGTAACTCAAGGCACCGAGCCTTGTGGAAAACGCGTGACGCGGGAGCCCGCATCCAATGAATTGAATCACCCGAACCGATGTGTACCCGGGGAGACGACGTAGTTCGACCGGTTGTCCCCCACAAGAGCAACAAATCAGCAGCGCTCAGGAATCATGCGGCGGAGGAATCCGCTGGAAGCTCGGAAGCGCGGAATCAGATGAGGATTTTATGGTGAGCAATTGCGCGAATCCGAAATGCGGGAAGCCCCTGCACTACCTGCGGGAGGGGCGAATTTTCGTGTTCGAAGTATCGACGGGCGGCGCTGACCCGAGCGGGAAGCGCGCGCGGCGGCTGGAGCACTTCTGGTTGTGCGGGGAGTGTTCGCAGACGATGATGATGGAGCGGTCGACGGCCGGCATACAGGCGGTGGCGCGTCCGCAGAGACGGGTAACGCAGGAGATGATGGTCAGAGGATCGGCGATGGCCTCCTGAGGGCCGAGCCGGTTTCAGAATCAAGCGCCCTTTCGGGGCGCTTTTTGTTTTCCGGGTAAAGCGATTTGGCTGGATGCGAGCAGGCATCGGTCTTCCCGTCCGGAGAACGCACGGGCGGAAGCGGTGGCTGCTTCGCAGGAATGAAGAAAGGCCCAGGGTTGCGAAGATGACGCTTATGGCCGGAGGCTCTTGCCTGGTTAGTGGGTTCCCGCAGACCAGTTCTGAGCGGCGCCGACATTTTCACAGAATTCCTTTCCCAAATCGTTGCGGGTTGGGGTAAGCTTCTTCCTCTTAATATTTCTTCACTCCGTCGCCTCCCCTCCTGGCTCCGGTCCCGCTCCTACCCGCTCAGATCGCCGCCTGGAAGACTTCTGACTTTTTCTGTTGGAGGTGTTCCCGGTATGTGGATAAGCACGAACGACTCTGCTCTCCGTCCGGCAATTCCAGCCCGGAGTGCGGGGGCGGGGAGATGTCGCCCCCATTCCTGCGCC
This sequence comes from Acidobacteriaceae bacterium, assembly GCA_049671725.1. Taxonomy (GTDB): domain Bacteria; phylum Acidobacteriota; class Terriglobia; order Terriglobales; family Acidobacteriaceae; genus Palsa-343. The sequence goes on along the minus strand of JBATVK010000056.1, from coordinate 249,116 downwards.
CGTCCCTCGGTGCTGCTGGCCTCAGCCGGCCTGCTGGTTTGCGGCGTTCTTCCCGCGATGAATGCGTGGGCCGATCACCCCGCGAGCGGCATCGTGGAGGCTCTGCAGAGGAAGTACCAGGTGACGCAAACGACTACCGACGCGGAGCAGGTGACCAAAGACGGCACGACCATGGTGATGAAGTGCGCGGGCATCTACTCTCTCCCCGCCACCTCCATGATGCTGCCGCAGAACACGGTCGAGGACGGGTCGATCAAGAGCCCCTCCATGTTTACGCGGATGACGCTCGAGAAAATGGGATCCCACGTGCTGCAGACCGGGGACAAGGTTTTCATCACGAAGATCGAGAGCAAAGGCAGCTCCGGCGACGAACTCCGCTTCGACATCCTGACCGTTACCGATCTGGATGTAAGTGGCGGCGACAGCCAGAAGAAATACAAGGCAGTGGTCTCCTTCAAATTCAAGAAGGGGTATCTCGACGAGACGCCGCCTGAGGAAGTCGAGCAGGCAATTGAAGCGGTGATGGCTCCGGACAGCGGCGACGACTCCCAGTCGAACGCAAATTCCGGCCAGGCTCAGGGGCCAGCGCAGCCCGCTTCCAATCCGCCGCCTCCACAGCCGGCCGCCGCACCGCCTCCGCCACCTGCTCCCCCACCGCCCGCGGCTCCCGCCGGACCGCCTCCGACGATCAGTATCGGAGAATCCTCCACCCAGGTGCTTCAGGCGCTCGGCATGCCTCTGCAAATGATCGATTTGGGCAAGAAGAAGACCTATATCTACAAAAACATGAAGATCATCTTCGTTGACGACAAAGTCAGCGACGTACAGTAGCTGCCGGATTCGGGTCCGTCCTTCAGCAAAGAAAGGTGAGGGAAGCATGACGATCCATCGGACAATCAGCGCCCATGTATCCGCGGTTGCGCAGTTAGCGGCCATCGTACTGCTCGGTTCAGCCGTTTGCTTTGGCGCGGCGACGAGCCAGAAGAAGACGACGACGACGCACACAACCACTTCGGCGAAACCGGCTGCGAAAGCGCCAGCTCATCCCGCGGCAAACGGAGCGCATGGTTCCACCGCGGGCACCTCGCGTCCGGGAGAGGGCAGGGCGGGAGGCATGGGAGCCAATGGCGGCGGCCGGCCAGGCAACACCGCGGTGAGGCATCCGGACGGCAGCATCACCAGTCACAACGCGCGCGGTGGGGAAATCACCCGGTCTCGTGACGGGCATGTGGCCTCCTACAAAGACGCGAATGGCCGCGAGGCGAGATTCGGCTCCAACGGCCGGGTTCGCGAGGTCCACGGCAACGGCATGGACGTCTATCGGGGTCCCCGCGGTATGAGGCGGACGGTGGTGGAGCGCGGCGGCGTGCGGAGTGTGGCTTATGGCCACGGACGCGGCTATATCTCGCGCCCCTATTCCTGGCACGGCCATTCTTATTACAGCCGCACGTACTATCGCGATGGCCGCTATTACCGAGGCTACTACCACCCCTACTACTATCACGGGGTCTATCTTCACGGTTATATGCCCGCTTATTACTACCCGCCGGTCTACTACGGGTGGGCCTACAATCCATGGCCGGCGCCGGTGGTTTACGGGTGGGGCTGGGGTGCAGCTCCCTGGTACGGTTATTACGGCGCCTATTTTGCCCCCTATCCGGTCTATCCAGGAGCGGCTTACTGGATTGCCGACTACCTGATGGCGGCCAGCCTCGCTGACGCGTATGCGGCAGGGGTCGCGGCCGGGCAGGCGAGTGACGGAACGGCTCGCCTTCATGCGCCGAATGGTCCCCATCTGCTCCTCGCTTCGTACAGTCCTGACGACAGCACGGCCGCGCCGCCGGTGATGAGCAAGGCCGTTAAGGATGCCGTCTCCCAGGAGATCAGCCGGGAGCTGGCGGCAGCGCAGAAAACTCAGGACCCGTCGGACGGGAGCACGGCGAGTCTGGCTACCCTGCTTGCCGACGGACAGCCGCACGTCTTCGTGGTGAATACGGGCCTGACGGTCAGCTCGTCGGGACAGGATTGCGGCATCACCGAAGGCGACGTGTTGTCGTTGAGCGCCGCTCCGCCGGAAAGCGCAACCACAGCCGACCTGCAGGTGCTGGCCAGCAAGCAGGGCGACTGCGCGATCGGGGGTTCAGTCAGCGTAGGGCTCGATGACCTGCAGGAAATGCACAATCATCTGCTGGCGAACATCGACAACGCCATGGCGCAGATGAAGGACCATCCTGGACAGGGCGGATTGCCCGCGCCCCCGGCGGAAGCGATTCAGGGAACGACCCAGGCTCCCTACGCCGCAGCCGCGCCGCCGGCCGATCCCAACGGAGCTGCCGAACTCGACCAGCAGGCGCAGCAGGGCGAACAGATGGAGCAGCAGGTGGTGACGGATGCCAATGCGCCCGACCAGGCTGCAGCCCCTGCCGCGTCCCCCGCTGCCGCACCGGCGCCGGCTCGCCCTGCCGGTCCGATCACCATAGCCCTGGGCCAAACCCAGGCGGAAGTGATTCAGAGCAAAGGGCAGCCGCTGAATGTGGTTAAGTTTCCCAACAAAACCATCTTCATCTACTCGGATATGAAGGTGATTTTTGTCGGCGGAAAGGTCAGCGACGTCCAGTAGGATCGCTGCCCGCGCGCGGAGTGCGGGTCGCGGGGGATCATGAGAGGCCGGAGCCGCTGCGCTTGCGGACGATCGTGAGCGCGCGGCCGGGGGCCGGACGCGGGACCGAAGAGGGCTCTATCTTCGCGGGGCAGTCGTGGCCGGTTTCCCACCGCTCGAGCGATCCATCGTGATGCGATACAAGTTTCGACTCGCCGCAGAGGGCGCAGGCCGACTCGATGAGGAGCCGGGGCCCTTCAGCGACGAGGGTCCGCCGGAATGACGGAGCCGGTGTCAATGGAGACTCTCCTCAACGCGAGAGTACCTGGTGTCGTTTAGGATGCCTGCCTGGGAACGTGGCTGAGTATGTCCTCTTGCGGGAGAGGGCGCAAGAGAAAAAGACGGCGCTGTGCGCCTGATGGAAATGGGCAGCGCCGCGGACGAGCGGATGGGTGACCGGAGGTTGACCCAAACGTCAACCCACCCTATAGTGAAGGCAATGAGTGTGAAGACGAATCCGGCCAGCGGTTGGGGATGTTGTTGTTGTGTGCCCCGGACTTGCGGGTAAGCTGCACCAGATTCAACCGCTCACCCCCCAAGCCCGCAGGTCAGTCTCCTCGCTGACGCGGGTTTTTTATTTATCAGAGGCAACGAGAGAAACCAACGATGAATGCAGCGACAATTCCTGGTGGACGTGTCGAAGGGGCGGGTGCCGTGGGCAGCGGACACAGGGCGGAGCCGGAGCGGCTGAGCCATCTGCAACTGCTGGAGGCGGAGAGCATCCACATCATCCGCGAGGTGGCGGCGGAGTTCCAGAAGCCGGTGATGCTGTACTCGATCGGCAAGGACTCGTCGGTGATGCTGCGGCTGGCGCAGAAGGCGTTCTATCCGGGCGCGATTCCGTTTCCGCTGATGCACATCGACACCGGATACAAGTTCCGGGAGATGCTGGAATTCCGCGACCGGTACACGGCGGAGCTGGGGCTAAAGCTGATTGTGTGGCGGAATGAAGAGGCGCTGGCCAACGGCGCGAATCCGATTGCGCTGGGGACGCAGAAGTGCTGCGGGTTCCTCAAGACCCAGGCCCTGCTGGACGGGTTGAAGGCGCACGGATTCGACGCGGCGTTCGGCGGAGCGCGGAGGGACGAGGAGAAATCGCGGGCCAAGGAGCGGATTTATTCGTTTCGGGATACGGCGGGGCAGTGGGATCCGAAGAACCAGCGGCCGGAGTTGTGGAACCTGTTCAACGGGCGGATTGGGCCGGGCGAAAGCATCCGCGTGTTTCCGCTTTCGAACTGGACGGAACTGGATATCTGGCACTACATCCACCTGGAGAAGATTCCGATTGTGCCGCTGTATTTCGCGAAGGAGCGGCGCATGCTGGTGCGGGGCGACAGCCTGATTCCGGTGGAGCAGCCATTTGTCAAGGGATTGCCGGGCGAGGAGCAATGGGTGAAGTGCCGGCTGCGGTCGCTGGGGTGCAGTCCGTGCACGGGGGCGATCCGGTCAGAGGCGGACACGCTGCCGAAGATTATTGCGGAACTGATGGAGATGCGAAATTCGGAGCGGGCCAACCGGGTGATCGACCACGACACGGACGGATCGATGGAGTTGAAGAAGCGCGAGGGGTATTTCTGATGGCGACAGTCGTGGAGAACCCTGTGACGCCAGACCTGCCGGTGGAGGCGACGCTGACGATCGAGGAATTGCTGGAGGCGGAGCGCGGCAAGGGATTGCTGCGCTTCAGCACGGCGGGCAGCGTGGACGACGGGAAATCGACGCTGATCGGCCGGATGCTGTACGACTCGCGGAGCGTGTACGACGATCACATCCGGTCGGTGACGAAGGACAAGGCGATTGATTTTGCGCAACTGACGGACGGGCTGCGGGCGGAGCGAGAGCAGGGCATCACCATCGACGTGGCGTACCGGTATTTTTCGACGGCGAAGCGGAAGTTCATCATCGCGGACACGCCGGGGCACGAGCAATACACCCGGAACATGGCCACGGGCGCGTCGACGGCGGACGTGGCGATTGTGCTGGTGGATGCGCGGAAGGGCATCCTGGACCAGACGCGGCGGCACGCTTGCATTGCGGCGCTGCTGGGGATTCCAGTGGTGATTGCCGCAGTGAACAAGATGGATCTGGTGGACTTCTCGGAGGAAGTCTTCCTGCGGCACGAGCGGAACCTGCAGGCGCTGGCGCGGCGGCTGGAGATTCCGGAGCTGATTGCGGTTCCGGTGAGCGCGCTGGACGGGGATAACGTAGTGCACCGGAGCGTCAAGACGCCATGGTATGGGCGTGCGAGCCTGCTGGAGCTGCTGGAGACGGTGCCGCTGGCCATTGAGCGGGCAGGGACAGGGTTTCGGCTGCCGGTACAGCGGGTGATTCGTCCGAACCAGGATTTTCGCGGGCTTGCGGGCCAGATTGCGGCGGGGACGGTGCGGCCGGGAGATGAAGTGGTAGCGCTGCCGTCGGGAGTGCGGACGCGGGTGAAGTCGATCACGACGTGGGAAGGGGATCTCGCGTCGGCGCACGCACCGCAGTCGGTGACGCTGACGCTGGAGGATGAAGCGGACGTCAGCCGCGGAGATATGATCGTCGCGGCCGACTCGAAACCACAGCGAGCGAGCCGGCTGGAAGCGACGGTAGTGTGGATGCACGCGAAGCCGCTGCGCGCGGGGGCGACGTATCTGCTGAAGCACACGACGCAAACGGTGCGGGCGCGGGTGGCGGAAATCCGGTCACGGATGGATGTAGAGCATCTGGAGAAAAAGCCGGCCGAGGCGCTGGAACTGAACGCGATTGGCGAAGTGGTACTGGAGACGAGCCGGCCGCTGCTGGTGGATCTGTACCGCGAGAACCGCATTACGGGCAGCCTGGTCCTGATTGATGCCGCGGACAACGCAACGGCCGGTGCGGGGATGGTGCTGGCTGTGCAGGATACGGCGCTGCGCGCGGCCGAACATGGGGCTGTGGTGGAGCTGGGCAGCCACACCGAGTTGGCCGCGGAGCTGGAGCAGCGGCTGCTGGATGCGGGCGTGGTGGTGGTGCGCACGCGCGTAACGGATCGGGAACGCCTGGCTGCCCTGGGGCATGCCGGCGCGGTGGTGATTGCCGAGGGCGGCGATGCAGGCAGGGGAAAGATTGCAGTTTTCGCCCACGGGGCCGAGGAGCCCCGTGAAGGCTTCGCCATCGACGGCGTGGAGTCGATCGTGGCGGAGTTGCGGCGCGCGGGCGTGATTGCGGAGGTTCGATGACGGCGGCTGCGGAGATGACGGCAAGAGCGGAGACGGCGCGGGAATTCCTGCGCGCGAAACTGCAGGGCGCGACGGGTGAGCCGGTGTCCGACGCGTGCGTGACGTGCAGCTTCCAGGCGGAAGACATGGTGGTGCTGCACATGGCGCGGGAGTTCGTGCCGAAGGTGCCGGTGATCTTTCTGGAGACCGGCTACCACTTTGCGGAGACAATCGCGTATCGGGACCGGATGGCCGCGGAGTGGGGTTTGAGCCTGATCAACGTAGCCAGCGCGCAGAGCGTGGCGGAGCAGGAAGCGGAGTTCGGAATCCTGAACCAGACGGCTCCGGACCGCTGCTGCGCGATGCGTAAGGTGGGACCGCTGTTTCGAGCGCTGGAGGACTACCGCCTGTGGGTGACGGGACTGCGGCGGCAGCAGTCGAAGTCGCGCGCGAATTTGCAGGTGGAAGAGAGCTTCACGCTGCCGAGCGGGCACGTGCTGGACAAGCTGAATCCGCTGGCGGAGTGGACGACGCGAGATGTGTGGCAGTATGCCGAAGCGCACGGGATTCCGCTGCTGCCTCTCTATGACCGGGGTTACGTGAGCATCGGGTGCGAGCCGTGCACCAGCCTGCCGACGGATCCAAACGATCCGCGGTCAGGGCGCTGGGGCGGGCAGAAGCTGGAGTGCGGGATCCATTTGCAGGAAACAGGGATCAGCAATCAGTGAACGCCGCGCAAAAGCGCGGTGAAAAGTCGCGATGGACCTGCGAGCGGTCATTCACTGCATTCTTTGGAAAGCTGGGCGCGGCGATACGGGCTTCCGAGCTAAGTTGGAGGCTCAAAGATTACTGGGGCTCATTCGTTCTCGTTACCTGATAGTGCGTGGCGGCCTGACGATTCTCGGCATCGGCGAGTTTGGCAGCGGTAGCAAGCTCGCGCTGTGATTCGTCCTTGCGGCCCAGGCGGGCCAGCGTCAGACCCAGATAATAGTGGCCGGGGCCGTAGTTGGGCGCGGCGGCAACCGCGCGGTTGAGATAGTCGAGGGCCTGTCGATACTGCTTCTGGTGGAAGCAGGCTTCGCCCGCTCCGGCCAGAGCGCCGCCATGAAGGGGATTGCGCGCCAGGGTTTTGCTGAAGTCGGTGAGCGCCTCTGCGTCGTGATTCTCTTCAAGAGCAATTTCGCCCAGCTGATACCAGGCTTCGGTCTGCTCGGGATCGAGATCGATGGACTTCTGAAATGCCTGGCGGGCCTTATCGAACTGAAGGCCGAGCTGGTAGATCCGGCCGAGGCCGTAATATGCCGTTGCGTCGTTGGGGCGCACTTTCAGATACGCGAGCATCTTCGCTTCCGCAGGATTCAGCTGCTGGCGATCGAGGAAGACGCGAGCCTCCGCGTAGAGGAGCGTGGGGTCGTCGAAGTGAAGCCGCTCGGCTTTGTCCAGGGAGGCAGTGGCTTCCGGATAGAGATGCATTTCATCCTCGAGCACGCCGAGATCGTAGGCGAGGCGCGCGTTTTGCGGCGCGTATTGCCCGGCGCGCATCAGGGTCTGGAGGGCATCGGCCATTTTCCCCTGCGCACGCTGGTCGAGAGCGATGCGCTCGCTGGCTGCGACTTCACCCTGTTGCGCTGCATCGCTGCCGGGATCGGCGGCGAGGATCGATTCGAAGACGTTGCGGGCCTGGGCTGGATCGCCGGCCTGAAGGAGGGTGGTTCCCGACTGCACCGTCGGCTGCTGGGCCTGCATCCGGCAGGAAGCGGCCGCCAAAAGCACAGCGAGAATGGCGAGGGGGCGCTGCACAGGATTGCCGCTCATTCTACCAACTTTCCGAATGCGGCAAGCGGGTGGCAGAACGGGTGGCGCGGCTCCTATAATCGGCGCTCGTATGCGATGGGCGTGGGCAGCAGCGAGTGTCGCGATGGTCTGGGGAAGCGCGGCGGCGCATGCCCAGGCGGCCAATGCCTACCAGCAGGCGGAGGCGGCGTTTGCCGCGCATCGCTATGCGCAGGCTGCGCCGTTATTCGCGCAGGCGGAGGCGGAGAATCCGGGGAAAAGCGACGCTCTGCTGATGGAAGGGAAATCGCTGGTGAATGTGGAGCAGTTTGCCCAGGCGGAAGCCGCGCTGCGAACCTATGCGAAGCTGCATCCGGATTCGTCGGACGCGCTCTACCTGCTGGGTTTCGTTCTGAATCGTGAAGACAAGCCGGCGGAGTCTTTGAATACGTACACCCGGGCAGCCAAGCTGGCCACGCCGCAATCGGACGACCTGAAAGTCGTGGCGCTGGACTACGTGCTGCTGAACGACTACGACGATGCCATCCGGTGGATGAAGCAGGCGGTGGCTTTCGATCCGAAAAACGAGCAGGCGTGGTACGGGCTGGGGCGCTGCCTGTATTCGCAGAGCGAATTTCCCGAGGCCGAAGCGGCGTTTCAGCGGGCGCTGGCGCTCGATCCGAGGGATGTGAAGGCGGAGGCCAATCTGGGGCTGGCCTGTGAGATGGCGAATCAACCGCAACACGCGGAACAGGCGTACAAGGCGGCGGTGGTTCTGGCCGATGCGGACCCGCAGACGGATCAGTGGCCCTATCTGGACTATGCGTCCTTTCTGCTGGAACATGATCGTCCCGCGGAAGCGGTTCCCCTGCTGGAAAAAGCCGTGGCGGTGGCGCCGCGATGCGCGCAGTGCCACGGAAAGCTGGGCCGGGCACTGGCAGAAACCGGCAGGGCGAAGCAGGGAGTCGAGGAACTGCGGACCGCGGTGACGCTGTCTCCGCAGGACCCGAAGCTGCACTACGATCTGGGACGCGCGTATCGCGCGGCGGGAGAGATGGAGCAGGCGCGCGCGGAACTGGCGCTGAGCGCGAAGCTGTACGGATCGAAAGATTCTCCCGGCAGGAAACAGTAGGCAGCGCAGGGCCGTGCGGCCCATGTATAGTCACGAATAACTCGCGCCCCAGGGTGTTCCGATGCGCGAGCTATTTCTCAGCGAGCAGCAAAAGAGAGTCAGGGAGTGAGCATTCGCAGTGGGCCAGGGCCGCGGAACCGGCAGCGGCCGGAGGGGAGATCCGGAATCGCATGGCTGGCCGCGGCCGTGCTGGCTGCAGGGTGGTGCGCGTGCGCCGCGGGACAGCAGGGCGGGATGGCGGCGGGGAGCGCGCAAAAGGCACAATTCGACGAGCAGCACCGGCCGATCACGGCCGGCGGATTTGTGAAGAGCGGGCCTGTCATCTTTCTGGACGTGGCCAAACAAGCCGGTCTCACCAAGTGGCGGAACGTCACGGGGACACCGCAGAAGCGCGTGATCATCGAGGCCAAGGGTTCGGGCGTCTGCCTGCTGGATTACAACCACGACGGCTGGCTGGATATTTACCTGGTCAACGGATCGACCTTCGCGGCGCACGACGGCAAGGCCGAACCGCCGCATGCCGCGCTCTTCCGCAACAACCACGACGGAACCTTCACCGATGTCACCCAGCAGGCGGGTGTGGCCAACGATCGCTGGGGCCTGGGATGCGCGGTGGGCGACTACGACAACGACGGCTGGCCCGACCTGTATGTCACCAACGTCGGCGCCAACCGGCTCTATCACAACAATCGGGATGGAACCTTCACCGATGTGGCGGAAAAAGCGGGCGTGGCGCTGGCCGGACCTTCACCGAATATAGCCGTGGATCACACCGGCGCGACCTTTGGCGACTACGATGGCGACGGATTGCTGGACCTGTTTGTGGCGGGGTACATCAAGTTCGACTTCAACAATCCACCGGTGGCTGGCTCGAAAGCGGCGGGCGGGTCGCTGTGCCAGTATCGGGGCGTGAGCGTGATGTGCGGGCCGCGCGGTCTCGAGGGCGCCGGCGATCATCTCTTCCACAACAACGGCAACGGGACGTTCACCGACGTCAGCGTGAAAGCGGGCGTCAGCGATCCCAACGGCTATTACGGTCTGGGCACGCTGTTTGTGGACGTGAACAACGATGGCAAGCCCGATCTGGTGGTGGCGAACGATTCGACGCCGAATTACCTGTACATCAACAAGGGCGACGGCACCTTCGACGACCAGAGTTACATGAGCGGCTTTGCGCTGAACCAGGACGGGCGCGAGGTGGCTAATATGGGGCTGGCGGCCGGCGACTACGAGAACAACGGGCATCTGGACCTGGTGAGCACGGATTTTTCCGACGACTACGATGTGGTCTTTCACAATGACGGGACCGGCAATTTCACCGATCTGAGCTACAAGACCGGCATCGCCGCGCCGACGATTCCGTTTGTGGGCTTCGGCGACGGGTTTCTGGACTACGACAACGATGGGTGGAAGGATCTGCTGATCGTGAACGGCAATGTGTATCCGCAGGCCGATCAGCACCCGGAGTGGGGCATCAGTTATGCGCAGCGGCCGCTGCTCTTTCATAACCTGCACAATGGAACCTTCGCGCTGGTGCCGGCTGTGGAGGGAACGGGCCTGGCGGAAGTGGGGGTGGGACGCGGCGCGGCGTTTGGGGATCTCTTCAACAACGGCAAGATCGACGTGGTGATCAATAATCTCGACGGCGTTCCCATGCTGCTGAAGAATGTCAATCCGGATCACAACCACTGGGTGGAACTGAGCCTGATCGGCGGACCAAAAAGCCCACGGGATGCGGTGGGCACGACGGTCTACCTGACGGCGGGAGGCATTCGCCAGCGCGGCGACGTGCTGAGCGGCGGCAGCTATCTTTCATCGAACGATATGCGCGTGCATTTCGGACTGGGTCAGGCGACGCGCGTCGATGCGGTGGAGATTCACTGGCCCAGCGGCCGGGTGGAGAACGTGAAGTTGCCGGCGGTGGACCGGATCTTCACGATCGAGGAAGGCCGGGGCGTGATCGGCGACTTGTGCACAGCCTGCGCGGCGGGGAAGAGCCAATGAGGATGGCGGCGCTGGGCACGATTGTGGCCGGCGTTTTGGCTACGGTTCTGGCGAGCAGCCTGGGGCAGAGCGTGTCCACGGCAGATCTGGTGCCCGCTGATTTTGAGGATGTGACGGCGCAGGTGGGGGTGCACTTTCTGCATCAGGCGCCGCACAGCTCCCGGAAGTATCTGCTCGAGACGATGGGGTCGGGCGTGGCGCTGTTCGACTACGACAACGACGGACGGCTCGATCTGTATGTGGTCAACGGTGCGCCGTTCGGGGATTACGTGCCGAAGGGGACCATCCCGGAGAAGACCGGTCCGAAGTACTGGAACCGCCTCTATCACCAGCGGGCCGACCGCACCTTTGAAGACGTGACCGAAAAGGCCGGCCTCGAGGGCGTGGGCTACGGCATGGGCGTTGCGGTGGGCGACTACGACAACGATGGCTACGAGGATCTGTTCGTTACCTCGCTGGGCGGGAATCACCTGTACCACAACAACGGCAACGGGACCTTCACCGATGTGACGAAACAGGCGGGCGTGGGCGGCAGCGGGTGGTCGACGTCGGCGGCGTGGGTGGATCTGGACGGCGACGGCTATCTCGATCTGGTGGTGCTGCGGTATATCACGTGGGACTGGGACGACGTGTGGTGCGGGCCCAGGGACAATCGCGGGTACTGCCATCCGGATGTCTTCCCGCCGATTTCGATGCTGGTGTATCACAACAACGGCAACGGGACGTTCACCGAAGAAGCTAAAAAGCTGGGTCTCGGCATCCCGGGAAAAGCGCTGGGGATTTCCATAGCCGACTACGACCGCGACGGGCATCCGGACCTGTTTGTCGCCAACGACTCGATGGTGGAGTTTCTGTTTCACAACAAAGGCAACGGCACCTTTGACGAGGTTGGGCTGGAGTCGGGCGTGGCGGTGGATGCCGATGGAAGGACCTTTGCCGGCATGGGCACCGACTTTGCCGATTACAACAACGACGGCTGGCCCGACCTGTTTGTCGACGACCTCGCGAATCAGAAATACGCGCTGTACCGGAACGACCGTGACGGAACCTTCAGCTACGACAGCTATGCCACCGGCGTCGCCGGGACCACGCTGCTGCATTCCGGCTGGGGCGTGCGATTTATCGACTACGACAACGACGGCTGGAAGGATCTGCTGATCGCGCAGGGCCACGATCTGGATACCATCGAAAAGAGCTTTCCCGACCTGCATTACCGCGAGCCTCCCATGCTGCTGCGCAATATCGACGGGAAGAGATTTGTGAATGTCGGTCCGGTGTCAAACGATGTGTTCCGGCAACGATGGGCGGGGCGCGGGCTGGCCACCGGGGATATCGACAACGACGGACGCGAAGACGCGGTGATCACGGAGAACGGTGGCCCGGTTCACATCCTGATGAACCGGACGAAGACGGCGAATCACTGGATCGGATTCAAACTGGTGGGCCACAAATCGAACCGGGACGGGATCGGCGCCGTGATCCGCATCGACACCTCGGAGGGATCGCAATGGGAAACGGTGACCACCTCGTCGAGTTATCTCTCGGCCAGCGATGTGCGCGCGCATTTCGGTCTGGGCCGCGACACGTCGGTGAAGACGGTGGAGATTCGCTGGCCGAGCGGAATTGTGCAGACCCTCAAAGACGTTCCGGGAGGGCAGTATCTGCGCGTGGATGAGCCGGTTCCGGCGGCGGCCCGGAGGTGGTGAGCGCTGGACGGCGCGAAATCGGCCGGGGTATAAGCACAGGAAGATGCGAAGCCGGGTGTCGATGACGATGCGCAGAACGATCCTGCTGTGGGGTGGGCTGGCCCTGCTGGGGGCGGCGGTGGGTTGCCATCGCCAGCCTCCCACCATTGCCGTGATTATGCCCACCGGCGGACTGCACTACTGGGAAGTGTTCTCGCAGGAGGTGCAGAAGGATTCCGCGGGAATGCACGTGGAGATGTCCGCGCCGCAGGCCGTGACCGACTATACCGAGCAGGCGCAACTGGTGGAGAACGCAATCGCCCGGCACGTGCAGGGGATCATCGTGTCGCCCTCCCACCAACTGGTGCTGGCGTCGGTGTTGCGCAACGCTGAGCTGCAGCACATTCCGGTGGTGGTGGTGGGCACGCCCATCGCGCTGCCCCCGCGCGATTACGCGGCGTTCATCGGCTGGGACGAGGAGGAAGCCGGACGGCTGGCGGCGCGCCGCTTTCTGAGCCTGCTGGGGGGGCATGGAGAAGTGGGAATCGTGGGCGTAAGCCCGACCGTGGAAGGCAGCTCGCGCATCGAGGAGGGTTTTGCCGATGAGATTGCGCGGACACCGCAGCTGAAGCTGGTGGGTGTGAAGTACGGCTTGTCGGACTGGGCGCGGGCGCGTCAGGCGACGCTCGATCTGGTGGCCGAACATCCGAACATCGGGGGCATTTTCACCACGGCGGAGTTTTCAACGCATGCGGCCGCTGCGGCCTTCGAATCGTGGAAGGGGCACCGGCCGGCGCTCATTGGTGTGTCAGAAGAAGTGGATGAATTGCGCGCCCTGCAGGATGGTGGCATCGACGCGCTGGTGATCAGCGATCCCCAGGAACTCGGACGGCGGGCGATGCAGGCGATGCGTGTGGCCCTGACGGGCGCGTCGGCAAGCGCCTGGTCGGCGCAGCTGCCGGTGCAGATCATCGACCGCGACACCATGGCGCGCAATCCGATTGTCGCAGTGCTGACCCGGGGCGAGCTGCAGCTGACTGCATCAGAAGGGAACAACCTTCACATTGCGCCATGAAGCATCGGCATAAAAGCTGCGCAGGCCGGCGACCCCGGAGGTGAGGCAGTCAGAGTCCTGGTAGCGAATCTGCGTGGCAGGACCGTGACCGGGAGGTGTCGCGGTCACCTCCAGAGTGCAGCCGTGCGCCGTCAGCTTCAGACCGTACCATTCGTCGGAGGAGATGGGGACGTTGAGCTTCGCTTCCTGGAGCAGGCGCCATTCATACGAGGCTCGGCCGAGAACGACGGTCTGGCTGTCGGGGCGAAGTCCTGCGTAGTAGCCCTTGTAGGAGTCCACGCCGGGCTGAGGGTCGGAGGTGCGGATAATCAGGCCGGCGTCGCCGTAGTGGGTTTCCGCAAAGAGCAGATCGAAGCGCACCTGGGCGGAGATGCTATAGTCGCTGCCATCAGGGTTACGGATCAGCATCATATCGCCGCGGCCGTAGTGGGTATTGGAGACTACGTCGCCGCGGATGGTCCAGTTGCCGCTGATGGGGAACCAGCCGTGGTGCTGCTGGTGAGCTTCGGCGACACGTCCGCGAAGAAATGCCAGGGCAACAACCACGGTGATCGCCAACGTGGCGAGCCCCACCCACCGGAAGCCGCGGATGCTGGCCATAATCTGCCGGGCAAGTATAGTGTGTTTGGCGCTGGCCTTTCCAACCGCACATGACTTGGCTGCGAAAATTGGCGAAACGGAGGAGGCGGGCGCAGGTCATGCGATCGATGGCCGCGACGGTGCTGCTCGGCCTGTGCGCGTCCCCGGCCCTCGCGCAGGCGGACGGCGTGCAGAACCTGCAGTCCATCGAATCGGCAATTCAGGGCGCGCGCTCGACGAAGACTCCGGTGCCCGTCGTGGTGCGCGGTATTGTCATCCTCAATCACGATCTGCTGGTCATTGAGGACCGCACCGGAGCGACCGAAGTGCAGCTCGCTGCGCCCGCGCCCACTGTTTTGGGCGACGAGGTCGAGGTGACCGGCAGGATGACCCTGTTGCCGCGGGCGCGCATCGAAGACGGTCATCTGCGGCGCCTGTGGAACGGATCGATGCCGCTGCCGCTGGCCATCACCGCGGATGAGGCCGCAGATGGAGAGAACGAATTATTCCTGGTGCAGACGGATGCCAGGCTGCTCAGCGCCGCACCGGCAGGGCTGACCGGCGTGGAGCTGAACCTGACCGGCGGCCACCAGAACTTCTCTGCCATCCTGCCCGGGGACAGCGCCGGGGGTGACCTGTCGCCGAAGCTGATGCAGCCTGGCTCGACACTGCGCGTGACCGGCGTTCTCTTCGTGAGCGACGACCTCACCGGAAATTACGGAGACTCGTTCACGCTTCGGCTGCGCTCGCCCGACGATCTGCAACTGGTGGAAGGCCCATCGTGGTGGACGCGAGAGCACGTGCTGTTCCTGGTGGGGCTGTTTGCCATTGCCGTGCTGATCGGCGTGCAGCTGAACGCGCGCAGCCGCCACGCTCGCTATCGCGCAGTGGCGGAAGAGCGCGCTAACATTTCCCGCGACATTCACGATACGCTCGCCCAGGGATTTGCCGGGATCACTCTGCAGTTGCAGGCGGCGGAGCGGACCCTCGACCGGGATCCGCGCCGCGCACGGGCGTATCTGGAGGAAGCTCTGCATCTGGTGCGTCACAGCAGGAACGAATCGCATCTTTCCGTCGAGATTCTTCGTGCGGCCTCCCGCAGCGAGCGGCTGGATGCGCTGATTGCGCGGTGCATCGCGCAGTTGAAGGTGGACAGCGGGTCGGCCATCGAGCAGCAGGTCACCGGCGATCCGGTGCCGCTCTCCTACCACCTGCTCAACCAGTGTTTCCGCATTGTGCAGGAGGCCGTCGCCAATGCGGTGCGGCATGCGCAGGCAACGAAAATCAGGGTCCGCGTCTGCTATGAGCCGCGCTGTCTGCGGCTCGAGGTGCAGGACGACGGGCGCGGATTCGATCCGGGAAGCATTCCGGGGCCGGATCAGGGGAGTTTCGGACTGACCGGCATGCGCGAGCGCGCCGCCTCGATCCGATCCGACTTTCATCTCGAGTCGGGTCCAAACGGAACCCTGATTCGGGTTATGGTTGCACTATGAGCGACTCCCCGGCCGCCCTGCCACATACGCCGCTTTCCGGTAGTGGGTCCCCGAGCGGGCGCGTGCGCATTCTTGTGGCGGACGACCATCTCGTCTACCGCATCGGCATCCGCAGCCTGCTGGAAGCCGAGATGGGCTACCAGGTGGTGGGGGAAGCCTCCAACAGCACCGAGACGGTGGAGCTTTACCGGAGCCTGCGTCCGGATGTGGTGCTGCTGGATCTGCGCATGCCCCACAAGGGCGGGATTGAGGCCGCGCGGGCGATTCTCCAGTTGTTTCCGGAGGCGCGCATCCTGGTAGTTACCAGTTATCAAACCGAGGAGGAAGTGCTTCAGGTCATGCAGGCGGGCGCTCTCGGCTACATGCTGAAGGACCTGGACGGCCGAATGCTGGTGGAGGCAATCCAGGCTGTGTGTGCCGGACGGCGCTGGGTGGCGCCGGGCATTGAACAGCAAATCGCCCACGGCGCAGCCCGTCAGCCGCTGACAGTTCGGGAAGTGGAAGTGGTTCGGCTGCTGGCGCGAGGCCTCACCAACCGGGAAATCGCAAACGTCTTCCACATCTCAGAGAGCACGGTGAAGAACCACGTGAATCACCTGCTGATCAAGCTGGAAGTGTCGGACCGCACGGAAGCGGTGAGCTATTGCCTGGCGAAAGGCATCGTGCATCTCGACGACCTGTAAGTCGGGAAAGACTGGCGGAGTCTGCCCCGAGGCGCAGTGTTACAGAAAACGCAACGCTGGCATTCTGCGGAATGCGCAAGGCAATTGTCAATAGGTAATTGTGCCCGGGCATAACTGAGCCGAAAGTTATAGGCTGCTTCCAGTAAAGGTTGTCTCACCACCCAAGTACCTGACTCAGGCCATCGTTCCCCGGGGGCAGGAGTGAGAAGCACCGACATCGCAACCAGCAGCCGCGCTGTGTCCGGCAACTCTGCCGCGGACGCGCGACTTTGCGCGGACCAACCGCAGCTCCCGCAGTCCCCTTTATCCACCGCGAGGTATTCAACCAGGAAGCGCCGCAGAGTGAGGAGCGCTTCGAAGCGGATGAGGGGTTTATGGCTTTCGGCATTGGAGGCAGCATGAGATTCGTGATGAAGGGCTCGCCGTATCTCTTGATTTGTGTGTTGGCCCTGTTCTTACTGTCGAACGGTGAGGCGCGAGCCCAGACCGTGTACGGCAGTATGGCCGGCAGCGTGACCGATCCGACGGGAGCAGTGGTGGCGGCGGCGAAGGTGCAGGCCAGGAACGAACAAACCGGCGCGGTGTCGGAGACCGTCACTTCGGGAGCGGGGGTTTACCGTTTTCCGGAGCTGCCGCTGGGGAGCTACACGGTGACGGTGACGGCTGAGGGTTTCGAGTCGACCAAGTTGACCGGCATCAACGTGCAGATTCAGAGCACGTCGGCGGTGAACGTTGCGCTGAAGCCGGGTGGCGCGACGACGACGGTTACGGTGAGCGCAAATGCGCCGACGCTGCAGACGGAGAGCTCGGACATCGGCCAGGTGGTGGACACGAGGCAGATTCTGGATTTGCCGCTGGCGGTAAGCGTGGGTGTGGGAGCGCTGCGCTCGCCGGAAGAATTTATGTTTCTGCTGCCGGGAACGGTAGGACCGGGAACTGCGAACAACGGCAACAGCGGGGTGTTCCTGAACAAGATTGCGGGCGGGCAGAACTACGGCAATGAGGTGCTGATCGACGGCGTCAGCCAGCAGCGCAGTGAGAACGGCTCGTCGTTCGACGAGGAAGCGCCTTCGGTGGAGGCGCTGCAGGAATTCAAGCTGACCACGGCCATGCCCGAAGCGGAATTCGGCCGCACCACCGGCGGCATCGAGAATTTCGTGACCAAGAGCGGCGGCAACACTTACCACGGAGACGCTTACGAAATTCTGAAAAACACGGCCCTCGATGCCAACAACTGGTTCAACGGCGGCAACAAAGCGCTCTGTCTGGGAAGCAATCCCGCTTCGTATTGCGACAAGACCTTCGCCACCCCGGTCGATGTCAAGAACGATTACGGCGGAACCCTGGGCGGGCCGGTGCGGATCCCGCGCTTGTACAACGGCACCAACAGGCTGTTCTTCTTCTTCTCGTGGGAGCAGATTCACTACAACCTGGGCGCGACCGTGACCAACACCGTGCCCACGACTCAGGAACTTGGGGGAGATTTCTCGAACCCGGCGATTTACAACACCGGAAATATCGTGGGGACCAACCCCTGCGACGGGACGCCGATCTATCAGGGGCAGATCTTCGATCCTTCCACGACCAAAGTGGTCAACGGTGTGGAATGCCGGACGGCATTTCCGGGAAACAAGATAACAACGGGGTTTTCAAAGGCGGCTCAGGCGATTCTGGCCTATTTCCCACCCCCGACGAACAACCTGGTCTTCAACAACTTTCAGTACAAGGGAGTCGCCCCGATTACCGATACCGCGGAGACCATCCGCATCGACTCCAATCTGTCCCAGAAGTCGAAGATCTGGGCTTCGTACAGCTCGCGGGAAAACGACCGGACATCGG
This sequence comes from Acidobacteriaceae bacterium, assembly GCA_049671725.1. Classification (GTDB taxonomy): domain Bacteria; phylum Acidobacteriota; class Terriglobia; order Terriglobales; family Acidobacteriaceae; genus Palsa-343. Next base: position 231,015 of record JBATVK010000056.1, on the reverse strand, counting down.
GAACGCCGGCGCTGCCCTATCCGATCGATCCGGGCAGCTGGATTCAGGACTTCACGACGCACTTTGGCCGCGTGGGATGGGACTACTCGTTCAGTCCGACCATGCTCAACCACGTGATCTTCGGCACGAACCGGAGCAACAGCAAGAACTACGCGCAAGCCATTTTCGCCGGGCAGAACTGGTCGCAGAAGTTCGGCATCGGGAATGCGAATTCGATGAACTTCCCGGAGATGACGAACGGGTTTACGGCGCAGGAAGGCAACGCCCCGCAGAACGACGATAACGTGGACAACGGGCTGCGGCTGAACGAGAGCGTGGCATGGCAGAAGGGGGCGCACAGCCTGACCTTCGGCACCGATGTGCGCTGGCAGCAGTATTCGCCGATCGACGGGAATTCGCCGGTGATCAACTTCTGCGGCGCGCAAACCGCGGCGGATCCGAATCTGACGGGGGTCACGGGAAACGGTCTGGCCAGCGAATTGCTGGGTCTGGCCTGTAATGGATCGCAGAGTGTGATCCCGCACCAGTCGCGCTGGACATCGTGGTATTGGGCGGTGTTTGCGCAGGATGACTGGAAAGTAAACGCCAATCTGACCCTCAACCTCGGCGTCCGCTACAGCGCCGACTTGCCCAGGCATGAGGCGGAGAACAACACTTCGAACTTCAGCCCGACAGCGATGGATACGGAGTACGGGGTGCCGGGAGCGCTGGTGTTCGGAACCACCTGCCACTGCAACACAGCGTGGGCGAACGATTACTGGAAAGATGTTGCGCCCCGTATCGGATTTGCTTACACGCCGCCGTCACTCAAGGGCAATACGGTCCTGCGCGGCGGAGTTGGAGTGGTCTACGGCCCGCTCCAGTATTCCGACTTTGGCGGATCCATGAACACCGGTTATCGCTCTAACCCGTCGTTCGCGTCGAAGAACGGCTTCGATCCGTCGTTCGCGATCGACAGCGGATATCCAACGTTCGCGCAACCGCCCGATCTCGATCCAGGATACTTCAATGGAACGTTCGTATCCGGGTCGTGGATCATGCCGCAGTACGGTAAGCCCGCCGCGATCACTCAGTGGGACGTGCAGATCCAGCAGCAACTGGCCACGGACCTGATCGCGACGATCGGGTACATTGGCAATGAGGCACAGAACCTGCACTCGAACCTGGAAAACCCGAACAACATTCCGCTGAAAGATCTTTCCTACGGCGATGTGCTGAATCAACAATTGCAGACCAATACTGGCGGGGTTGCAGCTCCGTTCCCCGGCTACTATACGCTGTGGGGCAACGGCATCACCGTGCAGCAGGCGCTGCGGCCGTTCCCGCAATATGACTTTATCGACTCCGGATGCTGCTTGCAGAATGTCGGCCACTCGTCGTACGACGCGCTGATCGCGAGCCTGCAGCGGCAGTTCCGCCAGGGCTTCAATCTGCAGGTTTCGTATACCTGGTCCAAATCCATTACCGATGCCGACAGCCTGCTGCCGAATAATGGCAACGGCGTACCGCAGGATCAGAACGTATGGGATCTGCATCAGGAGAAATCGATCAGCTTCCAGGACGTTCCCCAGCAGGTGGTGATCAGTTATCTTTACCAGCTGCCCTTCGGGGAGCACCGGCGGTACCTGAATCAACGGGTGGCCGGGAACATTCTTGGCGGCTGGGAGCTGGGCGGCATCCAGCGCTACATGTCGGGACAACCGATGGGGTTCTGCTGCGCCAGCGGGATTCCGGGATTTGAGAACGCCATTCGCTTCAATCTGATTCCGGGCAAGGAGGTGAAGAGCGCGATCTATCGCAAAGGCCCGAAGTCGATCGATCCATTCAATACAGCCAACGGAACCGACCCGTTGACGAACAGCATGTTCAACGGCGCCATCAGCAACGTAGCGTATCCGAGCGGCTCGGCACAGCAGCAGGGGGCGGCGTTCTACGATCAGAACCTGCCCACGAACCCGGCAGGAGTGCCCAGCCGGGGCTCCGGTCCCTTCACGCTCGGAGACACGCCTCGTGTGGACGGGGTAGCGCGACTGCCCGCGTTCTACGATGAGGACTTTAGTCTTCTCAAGGACACCAGGATCCACGAGAGTCTGTTATTCGAGCTGAAGTTCGAATTCATCAACGCATTGAACCACCACACCTGGAATTATCCGGACCAGGGTCCGGCGGATTCGACGTTCGGAATTCCGACCTCGACTCTGCAAAACCCGCGCAACATCCAGGTGACTGGAAAGATTGTCTTCTAGCCGCCGTTCCGGTTTTTGCTGGCCTCCTGGCGCGGAGCCTGATTGGCTCCGCGCGCCTTGTTCCTCAGCCCAACCAGCTTCTCCGGATTGATTTCGGGCACCACATCCTTTAGCGTCTCGGTCATGCTCAGTAACGGTTTGAGGTGCGTATTTGCCATGGCGCTGACCGCTGGATTGGTTTCCACGGGTCACGGCCAGCAGAGTGGCGCCGATCAGCAGCAACTGCAGGCCATCTTCCAGCGGGGTTCCCAGGCGATGCACCAGGGCGATGCGGCGGCTGCGGAGGAGCAGTTTCGCGCGGCAACCCGGCTGGCGCCAAATTTCGCGGAGGCATGGCTAGATCTGGGACTGGCCCAGCTCAAAAGCGGCAAACTGACAGAAGCGATCCCCTCGATCCGCCAGGCCCTGAAGCTGGATCCGTCGGTACACGGCGCTTATTTGTTTCTCGGCATCGCCGAGTATCAGACGGACCAGATCGATGACGCGGTGGCCGATCTGCAGCGAGCGGTGCAGGAGGATGCCACTAACCCACAGGCGCTGCTGTGGCTGGGCATTGTGGAACTCGACACCGATCATCCCGACAAGGCGACCGGCCCTCTGGATCGAGCGTCGGAGCTGGCGCCGAACGACATCGCAATTCTCGACTATCGCGTGCAGGCGCACATGGCCGTGGCCCGGGAGAGCTACACGCGCATCTACCAGCTGGATGCGGGCTCGTGGCGTCTGCACCGCCTGAATGCGCAGATCGACGCGCAGGCGCGGCAGCATACTCAGGCGATTGACGAGTACCAGCAGGCGATCCGGATCGCCCCGAAGGAGGCGGACCTCTACGAAGGACTGGGATGGGAGTACCGCCAAACCGGCCAGCTGGATCTGGCGGAGAAGACGTTTGAAGAGCAGTTGAAACTGACCCCGGGCAATCCGATCGCCATGTATAACCTGGCCAGCGTGGAGGTGGATGCGGGTCAGGGAGCCCAGGCGCTTCCTTTGCTGGAGCAGGTCGTCAAACTCTACGGCCAGCCCACGGTGGCCGACTACTACCTTGGCCGTGCTTATGCCGACGCCGGCAAGAACCAGCAGGCCGCGGCCGAGTACGAAAAGGCGACCACACTCCAGGGGGAGACGGCGCAACGCGCATGGTACGGACTTGGGCAGGTCTATAAGCAACTGGGCAAACCGGCGGAGGCGCGCGCGGCGGTCGAGAAGTTTCAGCAGTTGCACAACGCCGCGGTGCAGGCGCGTGCCAGGGATATTGAAGACTGGCGGAAGCTGAATGCAACCGCGGTCAGCGAGCCCGCTGCCGCTCCGGGTGTGCAGTGAGCAGGAGGAGCCGAGTGGATTTGAGAACCAAGGGACGCGTCTTTTGCACGGCGGGGCTGGCGGTTGCTGCAGTGTTGTGCGCGACGGCGAAGGCCCAGATCACAGTCGATGAACCGATCCCGAAGGTAGCCACGATTCATGTGGATGCGGCGCGTTCGGCGGGACCGGAGATTCCGCGAACCATCTTCGGGACCTTCCTCGAGCCCATCGGCGATTCGACCTACAACGGACTGTGGGCGGAGATCCTGCAAAACCCCAGCCTCGAACCAGGGCTGTGGGACGCGCGCCACGTGCAGCAGATGCTGGCGGCGCAACCTGAGCTGGCGCGAGCGTCGGAGCTGGATCTGCCGCTGCCCTGGGAGCCGCTGGACTACGGCGAGGGAAACCGGTACGAGCTGCGCTATGGCGATGCCGCAAACTCCTGGATGTCGCTCCGCGTCTTTGGCGTGCCGGAGCGGCCCACCGGAATTCGCCAGGAAGTTTACCTGCCGGTGGAGCGGACGCTGGCCTACGATGGCAGCCTCTACGCGCGCCATATCAGCGGACCCGCGCAGCTGGTCGTTTCCCTTCGACCGCGGAACAGCACGGAAGTGCTGGCCAGCGCCGATGTGGAGGCGGCCGGCACGGAGTGGACGAAATATACCTTCCACCTGACGATTCCCGCAGATAAGATGCACCGTCTGGATCCCGCCGACTTCGTCGTGCAGGTCACCGGCGACGAGCAGGTGGACCTCGATGAGCTTTCGCTTATGCCAGCGGACGCGCTCGATGGGCTCGATCCGGATGCGGTCGCCATGGCGAAGGCTCTGGAGACGCCCCTGGTGCGATTCGGCGGCAATTTTACTTCCTCGTATAACTGGAAGGATGGAATCGGTCCGCGCGACAAGCGCATCAGCATGCGCAACCAGGCGTGGGGTATTCCCGAATACAACACCTTCGGAACCGACGAGTTTCTGCATTTCTGCCGGCTGATCGGCGCGCAGCCCCAGGTGGCTCTGAATCTGGGCAGCGGCACTCCCGAGGAAGCAGCGGCCTGGGTGAAATATATCGACGAACGCTGGCCGCAGCACAGCGGATTACTTTGGGAGTTAGGGAATGAGTTATGGGGTAACTGGAACTTAGGCTATCCAACGCTGGACCAACTGGCGGCCCGGACTTTGGCCTTCAGCCGGGCGGTGCGCGCGGTCGATCCTGACGCGCGGCTGATCGCCACCGGAGCCGATCCCGATGGTTTCACGCAGTGGAACGCGACCCAGTTGGGGAACCCGACGAATACCTTCAATTATCTGTCTGCTCATTTCGTAGTTACCAATACCGACGTGCAGCTGCCGCATGCTTCCACGGACTTCATCGATGCGGCGGCGTTTGCGCTGCCGGTTGAGCTGGGCCGGCGTCTGGAGGACGAGCAGCAGCAAATCGACTCGTTCCCGGGCTTCGCGCACCACGCGCATATTGCGTTTACAGAGTGGCTGTTTATCGGCCACCGCCCGGGGACACCGAATTTCACTAACATGGGCGGCGCCGTCGATACCGGCGGCTTCCTGAACATGCTGATGCGCCACGCAGCCATCGTGCCGGTATCGGATATGACCGGGATCATGGATTTCGCGGGGATCTGGAAGAAGCGCGGCCAGGTGTATGCGGCGCCGGGATACTGGGCGCTGCGCATGTACTCGACCGCGCACGCATCGCGGCCGGTTGCGGTGGAGACGCGCAGCGGGAGTTACTCCGTCGAACATGGAGTCGGACGGCTTCCGGATATCGCGGATGTGCCGTATCTCGATGTTTTCGCCGCACTCGACGACGCCGGCGATCGGCTCACGCTGTTCTGCGTCAACCGCAGCCTGAATACGGATATTCCGGCGCAAATTCGTATCGACGGCTTCGCAGCGGACGCAAGTGCGGAGGTCGAGACGCTGCGCGGGGGCAACATTGACGATGGAAACGATGAGGACGATCCGGATCGCGTGACTCCTGCGCAAACGAGCGAAGCGGTAAGCGGGGGGCCCTGCGCCACGTGTTTCCGCGCGAGAGCGTCACGGTGCTAACACTGAGCCGGAGCCGGTAACCAGGGCCGCATTCACTGCGGGTTCGAGCAACATCAGCTGATGGAGCAGGAGCGAGATGCAGAGCACACGGAGAAGATCGTCAGCGCACACACGAGGGGAAGGGCACGAGTTTGCGCCCTTCGCGAAAATTCTGCTGAGCGGGCTTCCCATCCTGGCGCTGGCCTTGTGGAGCGCAAACCTGGCGGCGCAGCAGCCGCTGACCGCGCGCACGCCGGCCACGCCGCTGGTGGTGCATGACCCGTACTTCAGCCTCTGGTCGTTCGACGACACGCTGAATGGCGGCCCAACCCGCCACTGGACCGGCGTAGAGCAGCAACTCAATGGCATCGTTCGCATCGACGGCAAGCCGTTCCGGTTCATGGGCGACGAAGAGGATTTCCCGCCGCTGCCGCAGCTGTCGCGCGCCCTCTGGCCGACGCGAACGATCTACGAGTTCGAAGGTCAGGGCATCCATCTGACGGCGACATTTCTCACCCCGGCTCTGCCTCAGGATCTGGATGTCCTGTCGCGCCCGCTGACCTACCTCTCATGGTCGGTGCGATCGACGGATGGCCGTTCTCACGCGGTTGAGCTCTGGGTGAGCGCGAGCGCGCAACTCGCCGTCAACATCCCGCAGGAGAGCGTGGTCTGGAGTACCGCTCGTGTGGGCGACATGACGGTGATGCAGATGGGCGACAACCAGCAGCCCATGCTCCAGAAGGCCGGCGACAATCTGCGCATCGACTGGGGCTGGGCCGATCTGGTGGTGCCCGCACAGCCGGGCACGACCACGGCCATCCTGGGCAAGCGTGCCTTTCACAGCGCTGTCGCCAGCGGATCCGGAAATCCGGTGGACGACGATCTGGATATGCCGCGCACTGTACGCGTCGATCTGCCCATGATGACGGTGGCGTTCAGTTTGCCGAATGTGTCTGCCGAACCGGTGACCCGGCGAGCCATGCTGGCCTACGACGATCGCGAGGCGATCGAGTATCTGCACCGACAGATGCCCGACTACTGGCGCCGCAACGGGCAGACCTTCGCGCAGATGCTGGAAGCGGCCGAGCGCGAGGAGGACACACTGAGCGCGCAGGCGGAAGCATTCGATCGCACGCTGACAGCGGACCTGACCGCGGTGGGCGGGGAGAAATACGCGCAGCTGGCCACCCTCGCCTACCGGCAGACGCTGGGGGCGCACAAGCTGGTCGTCGATATCGACGGGCAGCCGTTGTTGTTTTCGAAAGAGAACTCGAGCAACGGCTGCACCGATACGGTGGACGTAACTTATCCGACGTCGCCGTTCTTTCTGCTGTTCAACCCAAAACTGCTGGAAGCGGAGCTGCGGCCGGTGATGAATTACGCGAGCCTGCCCCGCTGGCGCTGGCCCTTTGCGCCGCACGATATCGGGACCTACCCGCTGGCCAACGGGCAGGTATACGGGGGCGGTGAGACGAGCGAAGTGGATCAGATGCCGGTGGAAGAGAGCGGCAACATCCTGATCCTGTTCGATGCGCTGGCCAGGGCCGAGGGCAACGCGGACTTCGCGGAACACTACTGGCCGCTGCTGTCGAAATGGGCCGCGTACCTGCTGCAGTTCGGCATGGACCCGGGGAATCAGTTGAGCACCGACGACTTTACCGGCCATCTGGCGCACAATGCGAACCTCTCGATCAAGGCCATCCTCGCGCTGGGAGCTTATGCCCAGCTGGCGGACGAATTGCACAAGCCGGACGAGGCCGCGCGCTACCGGCACAGCGCCCAGCAAATGGCCGTGCAATGGATGAAGATGGCCGCCGATGGCGACCATACACGCCTCGCGTTTGATTTGCCGGGGACCTGGAGCCAGAAGTACAACCTGGTGTGGGACCGGATTCTGGGGCTCAACCTGTTTCCGGAATCCCTGGCGCGGAGCGAAATAAGCTTCTACCTGCGGCATCAGAACGCGTTTGGCCTGCCGCTGGACAACCGGCACACCTACACCAAGCTGGACTGGAGCGTGTGGACAGCGACCATGGCGCCGGACCGCCAGGACTTCGACGCGTTCATCGATCCGCTGTACAAGTTCATGACGGAGACCCCAACGCGGGTGCCGCTGAGCGACTGGTTCGATACCGTGACCGGAGCTCAGGTAGGCTTCCAGGCGCGGTCGGTGGTGGGCGGCGTCTTCCTGCCGATGGTGGCCGATCCGGCCATGTGGAAGAAGTGGTCGGCGCCGCGGGGAACAAAGACACCATGATGGTGGCCGGGTTAAGAGCCGGGCGCGGCGCCGAACAATGAAGGGCCGCTCACAGGGACAAATTCCAATTGTTTTTGCGACCCTAACGGCACGACTGAGGGTCGTGCCGTGATACAAGGCTGAAGAGCAATTCTTTAACGAACTTTGGAGATACGATACTAGGCGGATTTGGCGTGCTGCTCCTTGAGGCCTTTGAGGAGCGCGTCAATCTGCTCTTCGCGCTCGAGGGCGGCGAACTTGTCGTCGAGCGAGTCGCCGTCCATGAGCTCCCGGGATGCGGCGTTGCGCGCCTCGGCGCCAGCGATGCGAGTCTTCATGCGGTCAATGCTGGCGGCGCGGTCGGTTTTGCCGATGGCTTCCTGCGCGGTCTGGGCGCGGCCCACGACGCGGGCGCGGCGATGCTCGGCGATCAGGAGCTCGCAGCGGCTGCGCGTCTCCTGGAGTTTCTGCTCGAGGTGGCGCAGCGCGTCCTTGAGGGTCTCGACTTCCGTCTTCTGATCTTCGAGCTGCTGCACAAAGCTGGCGGCCATGTGCTTATGGCTCAGAGAACGCTCGAGGGCGGCGCGGGCCAGGCCGTCGTCGGCTTTGCGGACAGCGAGCTCGGCCTTGCGCTGCCACTCGGCTTCGGAGTCTTCGTGCTCCTTGCGTTTCTTTCCGAGCAGATGCTCGTCGGCGATGGCGATCGCCACCTGGGTTTTGACCTGCATGAGCTGGTTCTCCATGTCGAGGACAAGCTGCTTGAGGAGTTTTTCGGGATCTTCGGCCTTGTCAATGAGGTCGTTGAGGTTGGCCCGAAGCAGTGTGCTTACCCGTTCGAGGAGTGCCATGACATTTCTCCCTTCAGAAATTGCGGGGGGAGAACCGCGGTTCTCCCCGGTTGCGTTACTTGCCGTCAACGAGGGGCGCGATGGGAGCCACCGGGACGGCGGGAACTGGGGCGACCACGGATGCGTTGCCGTTGCCTTCGCGGCGGCGCATTCCCTGGATGTTCGCCATGAGCTCGCGCAGATCCATGCCGGAAAGGGCCTCGAAGAGCGCGGGAACCTGCGCCGCCATCTTCGCCATATCGCCGGTGATCTTGTTGGCCCCGGCCGCATCGCCTCCGGTGGAGACGACGGTGATACGGTCGACCTTCGAGAGCGGTTCTGACATGGCGCGTACTACTTCGGGCAAAGTGGTGATCAGGCGGTCGACAACCGCGGCCTGGTTGAATTCCAGGTAGGCCTGGGCTTTCACATTCATCGCTTTCGCCTCGGCCTCGCCCTTCTGGAAGATGACGGCGGCTTCGGCCTCGCCCTGGGCGCGGATGGCGGCGGCGGTGCCGTCGGCCTCGGTGGTGAGCTTGGTGCGCTGCGCGCCGGCGAGCGTTTCGATGCGCTGCCGCTCGATCTCGGCGCCCTTGAGCACGGTGGCGATGAGTTCCTTCTCGTGGCGCAGGATTTCCGCTTCCTGTACCTTCACCTGCTGTTCCTTCTCGATCTGCTGGACCTTCACCTGCTCGGCAATAACCTGCTGCTGCATGATGTTGGTCTGGATTTCGTAGGCCTTGTCGGCCTGCGCCTGCTGGCGGCGGCTCTGCTCGGAATACTGCGCTTTTGAAATATCCAGATCGCGCTGCGCCTCGGCCTGCCGGGCGAGCGATGCGGTTTCCGCGATGACCCGGGCCTGATCGGCGGCGGCTTTGGCCACGGCGGCTTCGCGGGTGGCGTTGGCGCGCTGGATCGCGGTGTCCCGCTCGGCTTCGGCGGTGGCAATTTCGGCGTCGCGCTTGATGCGGACGATGTCCGGGCGGCCCATGTTGGTGATGTATTCGTTCTTGTCGCGGACTTCCTTGATGGTGAAGGAGACGACTTCAAGGCCCATCTTGCTCATGTCGTCGGCGCAGGTAGCGCGCATACGATCGGCAACCATCTCGGGCTCCTTGACGATCTGCTCGACGGTGAGCTGGCCGATGATGCCGCGCAGGTGGCCTTCCATGACAAGACGGATGAGGCCTTCGCGCTGGGCCGGGGTCTTGGTAAGGAACTGCTCGGCGGCAGTGAGGATCGACTCCTGATCGCTGCGGACTTTGATCTGCGCGACGGCTTCGACCGTGACCGCTACCCCCTGTTTGGTGTAGAGATCCTGCTGCGGGGCGACATCGAAGGACATGAGCTCGAGGGAGAGCTCGCGGCAGCTTTCCACCATGGGAAAAATGATGGTGCCGTGCCCCTTGATAACGCGCGGTCCGCGAAAGCCGAAGACCACGATGGCCTCATTGGGGCCCGCCTTGCGAAACATTCTGGCCAGCATGCCGGAGAGGATGATGATCACCAGCAGGCAAACTCCAGGAATAACGATCATGTAGGTGAGGTTCATAACGCCTGATCCTTTCCATCAGGGACGTCATTGTTGAGAGTGGTGGTGAAGGGGGAAAGAGACGATGCCTCGCCGGCAACCTCGTCCCACGGACGGACATAGGCGATGCCCTGCTCATAGCGCAGGACGACGACTTCGGTCCCGCGCGCCAGCATACCGCCCGCATCGCTGCGGGCATGCGCAAAATGGCGGCTGCCATTCTGCGAGAACTGAATTTCGCCGGTGCCGCCTTCGCGAATGGGGCTGGTGACCAGGCCCAGGACGCCGAGTATCTCGGTATCGGCCGCGGTCAGCTCCTGCTCGTGCGGCAGCAGGACCTTGACGAGGAACCAGCAGAGGATGGCGCCGCCCGCGACGCCGGTGACGAGAGCAAGGAAGAGGACGGTGAGGAAGGCGAAGTCTCCGCTGCGGGCGAGGATGTAGCCGCATCCGCCGAACCAGCAGAGAAAGGCCGCCAGAGTGAAGCCGTTGATGGGGCTGACCGTGGTTTTGGTCACCGCGCCCTTCATGGGCGGAAGATGCACGTGCGTATGACCAGCCGCGTGGCCAGGATGAATGTGCAGGTGGACATGGCCGATGTGGAGGTGCGTGAGGCCGCCGAGAGCGGAGAGCACGGTCAGCGAAAGTCCGAGCACGAAGCAGATGAGATAGAAGGTGGTCATTGGATCTCCTCCCTGTTGCTCCTGCCGCGGCGCGCGCCGCCGGCCTGCGCGTGCAGAGCGGAGTGCGGGGTGCGCGGGGGAGCAGCCGGTCTGGCGTCATCCGATGAGGCCGGGGCTCCAAGGACTTCGAACAGGCGGTTGACCAGCCCCGGCGTATCGATGACGGCATGGAGCAGGAGCAGGCAGCGGCGGGTGTCGTTGTGGCGCGCCAGAGCAAGGAGCGCGTGACGCAGCTCAGGATCGCGGCGAAAGCGTTCCGCGCCGCCCACCAGCCACAGATCGAGCTTGTCTTCAAGGCCGCGGGCGTCGCTCTGCAACTCCACGTGGTAACCCTCGGGGTCGTCGACAAGGTAGCCGGGGTGGACTTTGAAGAATTTTGCGAGCACCTGGCGGGTGGTGTTGGTGAGGTGGGGACGGGCGCCGCTCTCGATCTGCGAGAGGTAGCTCTGGCTGAAGGCGGAGCCGGTTTCGGCGCGGATGGAGCGGATGAGCTCCTGCTGCGTCATGGCGCGGCCGAGGCCGCGGAGGCTGCCCTCGACTTCTCGGAGGTAGCGCATTTTCTCGCCAAGCTTCATAAGAGATATTGCAAATCGCAATCATGATATCGCAATATGCGATGTTGTCAATTAAAATCGTAAAAGGCTGAGGTTATTAGGGGTTGTGCGACGCAAATGGGCTGTTGTGGCGGAGGCTGGGGGAGCCGGCGAGCTTGCCTACCGGGCGCCTCTGCGAAGTACTCCGCGCCTGCTGTCGATGGCAGGCTTGGGACGGGAAGGTGACGATGCTCTCGCCGACGGTGTGTTGCGGGTAGCCGGGCGCGAATGCAAATTGCGCCCGGCTGTGCCAGGCAGGCCGGCCTGCAGCGAAGGCTTTACTCACTCGCGGGCATAGATGGCGGGGCTATGTTGTCTTGTTAGTAATCAAACAGTCTGTGAAAAGCGCGCGAACTGGAGGGACACAGCTTATTTCGTTGTCTTTAGATTTAGGAGCCGATGACGGGCCAGCCGTTGATCCAGTCGAGGTTCTTGATCCACATATACGTCGCGCCATTCTGAGTCATGTTGAGGGCGTGGAAGATGATGAGGCTGTCGCCATTCGTGGGGTCGAGGTAGGCGGTGCCTCCGCCGGGGGCGTTCCAGGTGGCGTCGGCTTTGAGGAGCACGGTGCCGCCGCCGTCCATCATGGGCGTGCCGGCTTCATCGACGAAGGGGCCGTGGGGGCTGATGGAGCGGCCCACCGCTTCTTTGTAGTTATCGGTGGCAACATTCCGGTTGCAGCAGTAATCGACGGAGACAAAGAGATAGTAGGAGCCGCCGTGCTGGACGAGCGAAGCGCCCTCGATGGGATCGCCGGGAACGCCGGGGCGGGTGGCGAGGTTGTAGCGGGTGGGGTTGGAGGCGAGCAGCAGACCGGTGGCGGGATCGATCTGGCGCTGTTTGATGCCGGACCAGTAGCTGCCGTAGGTGAGCCAGATGCTGCCGCCGGTGTCGACGAGAATGTTGGGGTCGATGGCGTTGAAGTCGTCGCCGGGGAGGGACTCGATGACCTCGCCCTGGTCGACCCATTTGTAACTGGGATCGGTGGGATCGAGGGTGGTGTTAGTGACGAGGCCGATGATGGAGCGCTGCGAATAGAGCACGGATCCGGCGTAGTAGACGTGGTATTCGCCGTTGAAGTAGCTGACGTCAGGCGCCCAGAGGCCGACGATGCCGGGGACTTTGGCGACCACCCAGGCAGGCATGGCGGTGGGGAAGATGCTGCCGCACGCGGTCCAGTGAAGCTTGTCCTGAGAGCAGCGGATGGGCAGGTAGTTGGAGGGCGGCAGCCCGATAACGTCGGTGGTGAACGCATAATACGTCGAGCCCTGGCGGATGATGCTGGGATCGTGGACGGGCAGGTTGTCGCCGGTGAGCGTGTAAGTCGCGAGGGGATCGGTGGTCTCAGTGGCGAAGGAAAGATTGCCGTCGGATGACGCGGCGACCGTGTTGCCGCAGGAGCAGAGCGCGGAACCGAGAACCAGCAGGCACGCGGAAAGCAGGCACACGCCAACGGTCCGCCTGGACGAAGGCATACAGAAGTGAAACCTTTCGGGAAACTGTGCGGAGCATAGCGCTGGTTTACTGGGAAGTCAACACAAAACAGGAGACAAAGCAGGTTACAGAAGACGGGAAACCCTGGTTCCTGTCCGATGTTCTGTGTCTCCTGCCGCGTCAGGAGCGGCGGAAACGGCGCAGGCCGGTGGCGGCTCCGGCGGCGGCGATGACCTTGAGGATGTCGCCGGGCAGGAAGGGCACGACAGTGAGCGCGAGGACATTGACGGCGGTCTGATGGGTGAGGATCGAGAACCACGCGGCTCCGGAGAGCAGGATGAGGAGGCTGGCGGCGGCGGCGGCGATGAGGGAGGGGGTGAATCCGCCGGCGCCGACGTGGCGGCGGAGCCATCCGGCGAGGGCGGCCGCGGCGGGATAGGAAAGGAGATATCCGCCGGTGGGGCCGAAGATGTGGAGGAATCCGATGGCGCCGACGGGCGCAAGGACGGGCAGGCCGGCCATGCCTTCGAGGAGATAGAGGACGAGCGCAGCGGCGGCGGTGGCGGGGCCGAGGATGAGGCCGAGCAGGAGGACGGCGAAGGTCTGGAGCGTGACGGGAACAGGCGTGAACCAGAGAGGCACGGCGATGTGCGCGCAGATGGCGACCAGGAGCGATCCGAGAACGATGGCGGCGCCGCGGCGGGCGAGAGCGGGCACAGCGAGACGGCGGGGAGCGGTGATTGGGGCGTTCGCGGCGGTCGGGGCAGCGGAAGCAGGGTTCATGTGCGGGCTCCTGTTGCTGTGGGTTCAGGCGGATTCGTCGTGATGCTCGACCTGCGAGGCGTCCGCGCGGCGATGCTGGAGGATGTGCCGGGTGACCGCGACAGCAGCGCCGATGAGGACCATGGTGCAGACCACGTATATACCGTAGAGGACAAGCACTCGCTACAGGGTAACAGGAGACTGGAGACTGGGGACTGGCGACAGCGGCCTCAGGCGGAAGTGGGGCACCCGATTGTGGGAGTAGGGATTTCCCGGTAAACTAAAGATTCTGCGCCGCGGCAGCATTGCGCGCATACATTCCGCGGATTTTGGCCAGGATGGCCGGATCGCGACACATTCGGAGTCCATCAATGGCACAGATTTGCGATATTTGCGGCAAGGGTCCGCAATTTGGAAACAACATCTCGCACGCGCACAACGTCACGAAGCGGCGCTGGAACGTGAATCTTCACCCGGTGCGGGCGAAGGTGAACGGCGGCAATAAGCGGCTGCGGGTCTGCTCGAGTTGTTTGAAGGCCGGGAAAGTCGTCAAAGCGTAGAAGCGGCTAAGAAGCGGTTCGCTGAGGGCCGGTCAGCTAAGAGGCCGCCAGTGAACGATGGTCAGGGTGCCGGGGTAATGCGGCCCCAGGGCGGCGTTTTCGTGATTGCGAGGCGAATGGCGGCTTCGGGCGCGGCGTTGTCGAAGCGGACCTGATCCTCTCCGGTCCGGATAATTCCTAATTTTTTCCAGATGGCGTCCAGGTCGACAGGGACGGGCTTGTCCTTCATGCGGGCGTAGAGCCGTTCGAGGACGTGCGTGCCGGTGGCGTGGTCGCCTGCTTTGAAGGCCTTTTCGATGGGCCAATTCTGAGCGATGTTGCCTCCCGCGGCGAGGATGGCGCGGAGCGCGTCCTGCAAGCCGAAGCGGTTGTGGGTCTGCTCGCGGAGAGTGACGTCGGCGAGCAGGCAGAACTGCGCGCCACCCCAGTAGGTCCGGCCCCAGGTGTGGGTGCGGTCGAGGCCGCGGTCGCCGGGCTGGGGATTGCCTTTGGGCATGTCGCGGACCATGTCCGACCAGATTTTCTCCGGAGTGAGCTTGCCATTTTGGACCCGCGCGATGGGCTCGACGTAGACGGCGATGCCTTCCTCGATCCAGTGATGCTCGTCGGACTGCGAGGGAAAGGCGGTGTGGACGAGCTCGTGGGTCATCGTCCAGTCGCCGGTGAGTTGCTGGACGGTGGTTTGCTGTCCGACACGCATGCGGGAGAAAGCGGGAAAACCGCCGACGGCGCCCCAGGTAGTGCCGGAGAGAACTCCTGAGGCGCCGGGGACGGGCTGAACGAGGATGCGATCGCGGGGAACGGGGAAGCGTCCGTAATACGTGGAGACGGAGCTGGCGGCGGTCTCGACCCAGTCGACGATGGCGGAGGGTGGGAGGTCGAGCGAGCCGGGGGCGAAGTCGACCTGGATGGTTGCGCCGCCGACGCGGAAGGAATGCGAGGAGGCAACGGGGGCATCCCAGGGAGGACCGTGGTGGCCGGGATGCCAGCCGTACTGAGCAGGAGCGGCGAGGGCCAGGGCGAGGGCAGCGAGACAGACGAGCAGGGAACGGCGATGGCCGGCAAGGGCGTCACGCCGCGGGATCACTTCGCCTTCTCGAAGTTGAGGGCGGCGGAGTTGATGCAGTAGCGGAGGCCCGTCGGACGAGGTCCGTCGGGGAAGACGTGGCCGAGGTGCGCGCCGCAGCGGGCGCAGGTGACCTCGACGCGGCGCATGCCGAAGCTGGTGTCCTCGTGGGTTTCGACGGCGGCGGAGTCGACGGGGATGAAGAAGCTGGGCCAGCCGCTGCCGGAGTCGAATTTCGAGTCGGACGCGAAGAGCGAAGCGCCGCAGGCGACGCAGTGGTACATGCCGTCGTCGTGATTGTAGGTGAGCTTGCCGGTGAAGGCGGGCTCGGTGCCTTTCTCACGGGTGACGTGGTACTGCTCGGGGGTAAGCTGAGCGCGCCACTCGGCGTCGGACTTTTCAATCTTGGCGGACTTCGTGTCGGACATATTCGCTCCAGTGATCAGTGATCAGTGAAAGGCTAGACGCTGGCGATGACCTCGATCTCGACGAGGGCGTCTTTGGGGAGACGGGCGACTTCGACAGTGGAGCGGGCGGGCGGAACGACGCCTTCGGGAGCGAGATATTTGCCGTAGACGGCGTTCATGGCGGCGAAATCGTTCATGTCTTTCAGAAAGACGATGGTTTTGACGACCTTCGAGAAGTCGGTGCCCGCGGCGGCGAGGACGGCCTTCAGGTTTTCGAGGGCGCGGGTGGTCTGCTCGGCGATGCCGCCCGCGACAACGGCGCCGGAGGCGGGATCGAGGGCGACCTGGCCGGAGGTGTAGACGAATTCGCCGACGCGGACAGCCTGGGAGTAGGGTCCGATGGCGTTGGGAGCTGCGGAGGTGGAGACGCGGGACTTTTCGGTCATAAAAACAGGGTACAGGTTACAGGGGAAAGGTTACAGAGTGCAGGGAAAGGGTGGCGGACAGGGGATCAGATTAGGGGAACAGGGCGCGAATTGGGGTGCGCCGGCGGGGGCGGAGGGATAAAATAAAGGCGTCCCATGAGAAACGCAGTTTCCAGAATAGTGCGCCCGGCGATGGGTCTGGCGTGTGCAGTGTTTTGTGCGGCGGCGCTGGCCCAGACGGCGCAAACGGCGGCCGCGAGCGATCCAACTGCGGCGAAGCAATCGGCGACGGCGCCGGGACCGGGCGCAAAGGACTCCGGCGGCGGCGATAACGGCCAGTACACGATTCGCGAGAACGTGAACGAGGTGTACCTGGTCTTCTCGGTGACGGACAAGCACGGGCGGTTCATCAGCGATCTGAAGCAGAGCGACTTTGCGCTGCTGGACGATCATCGTGCGCCGGCGCAGGTGTACAGCTTCACGCAGCAGACGAATCTACCGCTGCGGGTGGGGATCCTGATCGACACGAGCACGTCGATCCGGCAGCGGTTCCAGTACGAGCAGGAAGCGGCGAAGGCGTTTCTGCTGCAGGTGCTGCATCCGGCGACGGATAAGGCATTCATCGAGGGGTTCGACGTGACGCCGGACTACCGGCAGGACTGGACGAATAACCTCGACGCGCTGGAGGCAGGAATCGACTCGCTGGCACCGGGGGGCGGGACGGCGCTGTACGACGCGGTGTACAGCGGATGCCGGGACAAGCTGCTGACGGCGCGCGGGCAGGAGCCGGTGCGCAAGGTGATCGTGCTGGTGAGCGACGGCGACGACAACCAGAGCCACGCGTATCTGGACGACGCGATCAAGGAATGCCAGCGGGCGGACACGAACATCTACGCGATCAGCACGAATGTGAGCCCGAGCCGCGACAAGGGCGACGACATCCTGAAGAAGATGGCGATTGCGACGGGCGGCAAGGCATTCTTCCCGGACAGCGTGGAGGACATGCCGGTGAGCTTTACGGCGATCCAGAACGAGCTGCGCAGCCAGTATGCGCTGGTGTACAAGCCGGCGGACTTTAAGGCGGACGGAGCGTTCCGGCCGATTTATCTGTTCTGTCTGGATCGAAGATATTCAGTGCGGGTGCGCCAGGGGTACTTTGCGCCGTCGAGCTGAGGGACAGAGCTCAGAGCACGGAGCTCAGAGCTCAGAGCACAGGGAAAGCTCGGCGAGCGCCGGGCTTTTCTGTTGGCGCAAGACGGGCCGGGGTGGAATTTCCCTTTGAACGCGTGGAGCGTGACCGGTTATGGACAGAGTGGGGCGAGTGGTCATGGCTGGTGACCCCGGGATAGAGGATAATTCTTGCCACTGACGTTCCGGCGTGGCGAAACGTTCAGGGAGGAGTGTGCCGGCGATGAGACTCAGAAGACGAATTTGGGCGGCTGGGATCGTTGCGGTCGCGATGGCGAGCGCGATGTGCATGGGCCAGGCGGTCGCGAATCAGGGACGGACGCCGATTGTGATCGAGCTGTTTACGTCGGAGGGATGTTCAAGCTGTCCGCCGGTGGATAACTGGGCGACGTGGATCGACAGAGCGCAGCCGGTGCCGGGCGCAGAAGTGATTGTTCTGAGCGAGCACGTGGACTACTGGAATTCCGATGGGTGGAAGGATCCGTTTTCGTCGTCGCTGTACTCCGAGCGCCAAAAGGAGTATGCGCAGGCTATTGGGCTGAGCGGGATCTATACGCCGCAGTTAGTGGTGGACGGCGATGACGAGATGAATCTGCAGAACACCGCGCAGGTGAAACACACGCTGGACCGGGATGCGCACCTGGAGATGGTGCCGGTGCGGATCGAATCCGCGACGGTGACGCCGGGGCAGCCGGGGGTGGTGACGGGACGAGTTGCGGCGGACGCGACGGGGCAAAAGCACAGCGGAGACGTATATCTGGCGGTGACGATGCGGCGGACGCTGACGGACGTGCTGGCCGGAGAAAACGACGGCAAGAAGCTGACCAACGTGGACGTGGTGCGGGCGTTGGTGAAGCTGGGAAAGCTGAATAAAGGGAAGACTTTCGAGGGGCCGTTCAAGGTTGCGCTGTGGCCGGGCGCGGAGACCGCGAACGTGAGGGTGATCGCGTTTGTGCAGGAGCAGGGGATGGGGGAAGTGGTGGGGGCGGCGATGACGGGGCCGGCGGGGGAAGAGCAGTCGGCATCGATACGGTAATGAGGCTATGGCCCGGACTGGCCGAGGATGTCAGGGGTTGAGCATTTTCAGGAGCCCGGCTTCGTCGAGGATGGGGATCTTGAGTGCCCTGGCTTTGTCGAGCTTGGAGCCTGCGTCTTCGCCGGCCACGACGTAGTTCGTCTTTTTGCTGACGGAGCCGGAGACACGTCCCCCGGCTGACTCGATTTTGGCTTTCGCGTCTTCTCGGGACAAATTGGGCAGCGTGCCGGTGAGGACGAAGGTCAGGCCATCGAGCTGCGAGGTCTTCTTCCGTTTTTCGGCGGTCATGGTGAGGCCGGCTTTTTCGAGGCGGTGAACCAGGTCGCGGTTGCGGGACTCATCGAAAAATTCGCGGATGGCCTGGGCGACGCGGGGGCCGACTTCGTTGACGCGCTCGAGTTCTTCCGCCGAAGCGGCCATGAGGGCTTCCATGGAGCCGAAGGATTCGGCAAGGAGCTGCGCGGTCCGCTCGCCGACGAAGCGGATGCCAAGACCGTAGAGGACGCGGTTGAGGGGGGCTTTCTTCGAGGCCTCGATCTCGGCGAGGAGGTCTTTGCGCTCTTTGGGGCCGACGAGCGCCTGGATGCGGGTCTTCTGCTGGCCGGTTTTCTTGTCGGTGGTGACGACTTCGTGCTGGAGCTGGGCGAGTTGCTCGTCGGTGAGGGAGTAGAGGTCGGCGATGGAGCGAACGAGTTTGCGGTCGAGGAGCTGCGTGACGACGGCTTCGCCGAGGCCGTCGATGTTCATGACGCCGCGCGAGGCGAAGTGGAGCAGGCTGCCCAGGAGGCGCGCGGGACAGTCGATGTTCACGCAGCGGTAGTCGACCTCGCCTTCGGCGCGGACGATTTCGCTGCCACAGTCGGGACAGTGGGTGGGGAAGTGGAATTTTTTGCGGCCGCGGGGATGGTCCTTGTCGTGGACGACCTCGACGACTTTGGGGATGACGTCGCCGCCCCGCTCGACTTTGACGTAATCGCCGATGAGGAGGCCGAGGCGCTCGATCTCGTCGGCGTTGTGGAGGGTGGCGCGAGAGACGGTGGTGCCGCCGATGGAGACAGGGGTGAGGACGGCTACGGGGGTGAGCTTGCCGGTGCGTCCGACCTGGACGCGGATGTCCTCAACCTGGGTGATGCCGGCGCGAGCGGTGAACTTGAAGGCGACCGCCCAGCGCGGGGCGCGGCCGGTATAGCCGAGGCGGCGCTGGACATCGACGGAATCGACCTTAATGACGACGCCGTCGATTTCGTAACCGAGACTGGCACGATTTTCGCCGGCGCGGGCGATGAAGGCGAGGATGTCGTCGATGGAGGCGACGGCTTCGCGGTTGGGATTGACGCGGAAGCCGAGAGCGGTGAGGGCGTGGAGGGCTTCGGACTGCTCGGGGAGCAGGTCCTCGCCACGCTCATTGAGCAGGAAGTAGGCGTAGAAGTCGAGGCGGCGCTGGGCGACGATGTTGGGCTCGAGGGTGCGGATGGTTCCGGCGGCGTAGTTGCGGGGATTGGCAGCGGGGGCAAGACCCTGAGCTTCGCGCTCGGCGTTGGCTTTCTCGAAAGCGGCGAGAGGCATGACGACTTCGCCGCGGACTTCGAAGTCAGCGGAGATTTTAGCCTTGTGGAGCTGGGCGGGAGAGACGCTGAGGGGAATGGAGCGGATGGTGCGGACGTTGGTGGTGACGTCTTCACCGGTGGTACCGTCGCCGCGGGTGAGGCCGCGGGCGAGATGAGCGTCGCGGTATTGAAGGGCCATGGAGACGCCGTCCATTTTGTATTCACAGACGTAGGAGATTTCGGCTCCTTCGCCGGCAAGCTGGTGGACGCGGCGGTCCCAGTCGCGGAGCTCTTCCTCGCTGGTGACGTTGTCGAGGGAGAGCATGGGGCGGGAGTGGGGGACTTTGGGAAAGCCCTCTTTGGGCTTGCCGCCGACGCGCTGCGTGGGTGAATCAGGGGTGATGAGATCGGGATGGTCCTTTTCGAGGCGCTGGAGCTCGCGCACGAGGTCGTCGTATTCGGCGTCAGAGATGGTGGGAGCGTCGAGGACGTAGTAGAGGTGCTCGTGGTGGCGGATTTTGTCGCGCAGGGCGGCGATCCGGTGGTTGAGATCGGAGGCGGTCATGGCTTTCTATAGATAATATTCATCGGAAGCGGACTTAGCAGGGAACAGGGTCCAGGGGCGCCTTCAACTCGGCCGCGAAACGGCTGGGACTGAACGTGAACTGGGGGCGGCCCTTCGATCAATTCTTCAGGCGGGATGGGAAACTCCTTGCGGCCACGGCACTGGCATGGCAACCTGTCTGCAACATCCTTGGAGGCCGCTGTGAAATCAGGCTGTCTGCAGGCGATCTGTGGAGTTGCATTGCTCTTCGCGGTCCCATTGAACGGGCGAGCGCAGAACCTGGCTGTGCCGCCCCAAGTGAAGGCGTATGCCGCGCAGTACGTGGCCGCTTTTAACGCCGGAGATATGGAGGCGCTTGAGTCTCTGAATCTGCCGCAATCGCGCGCGTGCATCACCCCGGCGAACAAGGAAATCTACGATTCGCTGCTGTCCATGCAGATGAGAGACAGCGTTCCGCCAGGGTACAGGCTAACGCTGATGCCCGTGAACGAAGGGAATCTGAAGGCCCTTGCGAGCCACGCATACTTTCCCGTGAAGCCAGAGCGCGAGTTGCATATTGACTACGAGTATGCGGGAACCGAAGACGGTGGATCGCTGGTGCTTTGGCTGGTGCGGCAAAATGGCCGCTGGACGGGCGACTTTCCATGTATGACCGAGGAAGCGATCAGGGACTTTCGCGACAGCGCCGCCGATCGGGAACATTACAGAGCCATTGCCGCGGCAATCAAGGAGCCGTTGCGATCGGAACTGACCTCCATGGTGCGTGTGCATAAGCTGGGAGAAGCCGAGGCCCGCTATCAGAAGGTGACGGGAGGCGATATGCGAACGGCGGTGCTGGTAATCACCGCACTGCAGGAGCAGGTGCGCTAGCCCGCCCCGGGCGCGCTGGAAGCGGCACTGGCGGCTCCACTGCGGACAGAAGCACGCTGTTGCGCCCAAAGCCTCGGGCGCGAGCTGCAGCCTGCGCGAACATGGCGATGAACGAAACCACCCGGCCGTACTTTCACCATGGGGTGTTATGAGGCGGGCTCGGCGGTGACGGAGATTTCCTGGCGGCCGGAACCGTCGGGCATCTCGAGGGTGCCGAGGACCTGGGGCTTGCCGGGCAGGAGGGTCACGGTGCCGTCGAGGACGGTCTGGTGGATGACTGGATCCTGAGCGCCGATGCCGGACTTCTCGTCGGAGAGGGCGGACTGCTCGATTTTGGTGTGGAGCTGGAGGCTGTCCGGGGTGCCGTCGAGGATGGCGGTGAGGTTGAGTCCGATGTCGATGTATTGCACCTCCTGGTCGCTGGCCTGGGAGGAGTTGGTGGTGCCGGTGACGAGCGGGAGGCGGCTGCCCTGCTTGAGTTCAGCGTGCTCGCCGGAGGCGACGACCAGGACGATGCGTTGCGCGGGCTGGGAGCTGCCGGCGCGTGTGACGGTGTAAGTGAGGCGCCATGATTTGCGAGCGTGATCGAGGTCGGAGATAACTTTCCGGGCGAGCTGGAGATCGGCATCGGTGCCGCATACGGTGATGGCACTTTGGTCATGCACGCCCACGATGCGGGCCTCCTGGAGCAGATTACGGAGGACGGTTTGAATCTCGATGAAGGAGTGCTCGTCGGTGGCGTGGGTGAGATAGAAGGTGCGGTAAGTAGCATCGGCGTTTCTTCCGGCAGAACAAGAGGGGCCCGCGGGCTGGGTTTGGGCACAGGCAGATCCGGCGAGGAACGCAAGCGCGGTAAAGGCGAGGAGACGGACAGAAATCTTCGGTGCGGCGGTGAAGAGCATGGGTGTGCCTCGAAAGACGATGGTTCGCAGGTTGCGGCCGCACGTCCGGATCGTCGCCGCACGCTGTTTCTGTAGAGAAAGACGCGGTATGGAGCCGAACGCTCGGGGATTTTCGACGGAGCGAGCAGCATGTGCGCCACAGAGGACGCGGAGAGCGCGGAGGAAAGAGAGTGCGGCCAGATATAATCCCCCTCGCATGGAGAAGCATTTGCTGGACGAACTGGAGCGGCGCAACCGGCTGGCCGAAGAGGGCGGCGGACGCGAGCGGGTGGAGCGGCAGCGGCGCGATGGGAAGCTGACGGCGCGGGAGCGGATCGCGCTGCTGGTGGACGAGGGGACGTTTGAGGAGACAGACCGGTTCGTGGAGCATCGCTGCACCGATTTCGGGATGGCGGAGCGGCGCGTGCCGGGTGACGGGTTCGTAACCGGCTACGGAAAGATCGACGGGCGGACCGTGTTTGTGTTTGCGCAGGATTTTACGGTCTTCGGCGGATCGCTCTCGGAGGCGAATGCGGGCAAGATCGTGAAGCTGATGGACACGGCGATGCGCGTGGGCGCGCCGCTGATCGGGCTGAACGACTCAGGCGGGGCGCGGATTCAGGAAGGGGTAGTGTCGCTGGCGGGGTACGCGGATATTTTTCTGCGCAACACGCTGGCCAGTGGTGTGGTGCCGCAGATTTCGGCGATCCTGGGGCCGTGCGCAGGGGGCGCGGTGTATTCGCCGGCGATTACGGACTTCACGCTGATGGTGGACAAGACTTCGTACATGTTCGTGACCGGGCCGGACGTGATCAAAACAGTCACGCACGAGGATGTGACCAAGGAGAAGCTGGGCGGGGCGACGACGCATAACGAGATTTCCGGCGTCGCGCACTTTATGGCGCACGACGATGCCGAATGTCTGGCGATGGTGCGCGAGCTGCTGAGCTTTCTGCCGTCGAATAATTTGGACGATCCGCCACGGCGGGTGTGCACGGACCCGGTGGATCGCGCGGACGCGGAGCTGGACGGAGTCGTTCCGGCGGAATCGAATCAGCCGTACGACATCAAGGACGTGATTACGCGGATTGTGGACGATGGGTACTTTTTCGAGGTGCACGAGCACTTCGCGCGGAATATCGTGGTGGGATTTGCGCGGATGAATGGGCGGCCGGTGGGGGTGGTGGCGAATCAACCGGCGGTGCTGGCGGGAGTGCTGGATATCGATGCGAGCGTGAAGGGGGCGCGGTTCGTGCGCTTCTGCGACGCGTTCAATATTCCGCTGATCACGCTGGAAGATGTGCCGGGATTCTTGCCGGGGACGCAGCAGGAGTACGGTGGGATTATCCGGCACGGGGCGAAGCTGCTCTACGCGTTTGCGGAGGCGACGGTGCCGAAGCTGCTCGTGATCACGCGCAAGGCGTACGGCGGGGCGTACTGCGTGATGAGCTCGAAGCATATCCGTACGGATGTGAACCTGGCGTGGCCGACGGCGGAGATTGCGGTGATGGGGCCGGAGGGCGCGGTGAATATCGTGTATGGGCGCGAACTGGAGGAGACGGTGCGGCAGGCGGAGGCGCGCGAGGGTCCGCTGACGGAGGAGCAGCGCGCGGCGCTGCTGGCCGAGGCGAGGGCGGCGCGGGTGCATGAATTTCGCGAGCAGTTTGCGAATCCATACGTGGCGGCGGAGCGCGGGTACGTGGACGCGGTGATCCTGCCGCGAGAGACGCGGCGGCGGCTGTGTGCGGCGCTGGAGATGCTGGACGGGAAGCGGGACAGGAATCCCCCGAAGAAGCATGGGAATATGCCGCTGTAGCGGCAGAGCCGCTACAAAGGGAGCTAAGGAGCGGCCAGCTAAGGTCCGGCCAGCTAAGAACCGGTTAGCTGGTGAAGCGGCCAGCTGAAAGGCGCTTAGCGACCCTGCTCAAGCCAACGGAGGGCTTGAATCGGGCACCCGGGAGCCTGGGGAACAAAGGGCGATGAGCGAGCCGGTTGGTGTTGCCAATGCGGAGCATTACACGTGGGGCGAGGGGTGCGATGGATGGCACCTGGCGCGCACAGAGGGGCTGAGTGTGATCGAGGAGCGAATGCCGGCGGGTACGCGCGAGCAACGGCATGCGCACACGCGGGCGCGGCAGTTCTTCTATGTGCTCGAGGGTGAGCTGACCATGGAAGTGGAACGGCGCAGCTTCAGTGTCGGGACGGGGCAGGGGATTGAGATTGCACCCGGCGAGCGGCACACGGCGATCAATGCGTCGGGCGCGGAGTTGCGGTTTCTGGTGATTTC
This sequence comes from Acidobacteriaceae bacterium, assembly GCA_049671725.1. GTDB lineage: Bacteria > Acidobacteriota > Terriglobia > Terriglobales > Acidobacteriaceae > Palsa-343. Next base: position 206,521 of record JBATVK010000056.1, on the reverse strand, counting down.
GTCACCGCCGGCGCAGGGCGATCGCGTGGCGGACTAAGAACCGCCGCGCAGGTGGCCATAGATGCCCATGGTCGATCCTGAGGCGAGGAGATGCCCGCGAATAGCGGCATCGAACTGCACGCGGGTGATGCCGGCGGGGAAGTCAAGGCGCGCGTCCAGCGCGTACACGCGGAAGATATAGCGGTGGGGACGGCCCGGAGGCGGGCACGGCCCGCGGTATCCGATAGCGCCGAAGTTGTTGATGCCCTGCGCGGCGCCCAGAGGCAGGCGCGTCTGCGCTGAGGCATTCTCCGGGAGAGACCGGGTTTGCGGAGGCAGGTTGTAGAGGATCCAGTGGGTGAAGAGGACAGGCGCGTCGGGATCTTCCACAACGAGGGCGAGGCTTTTGGCGGCCGCGGGCGCGGCGGACCAGTGGAGCTCGGGGGAAATGTCGCCGCCATCGCAGGTGTAGCGCCGAGGGATGGGCGTGCCGGGGGCGAAGCTGGCGCTGGCGACGGTGAGTGAGAGCGGGGATTCAGCGCGGGACAGAGATGGATCGGTGACAAGCGCCGCAAGACCGATAGCGGCGACAGCGAAACGGAGCGGGGTGGAGGCGTTCCGAAGCAAGGTCGCGACTCCTGGATCAGAGAACAGCGATCAGTGATCCGTTAACCGAGATCAGGGGACAGAGTACAGGAGATGGGAGCAGGGTACACGGAGCAGGCGTAGGATGACTAGAACCGATCCGGCGTGAGGCGAAGCCGGAGGAGAAAAACTCGAGGTGCAGCGATGAGTACCCCCGCTCAGAAACGCGTCGACCTGCCACGCACGAAGCGCGGCCAGCCTTCGAATGCCAACGACATTGGGCGAACCGATCCGCAGCAGGCGATCAGCGTATCGGTGATCGTAAAACGCAAAAATCCACTGAACCTGCGAGCGCTGGACGGTCGGATTCTGTCGCGCGAAGAATTCGATGCGCAATATGGGGCCGATCCGGCGAGCTTCGACCTGTTGCGCGAGTTTGCCGCGCAGCACGCGCTGGCCGTAGACGAGTCGGCGTCGAGCCTGACGCGCCGGACGCTGGTGCTTCGGGGGCCGGCGCAGGCGATGGAGGCGGCGTTCGGCGTGGAGCTGCACGACTATGAGCCGGCGGGCGCGGGGAAGGCGGCGGCGCGGCGGTTCCACGGATTTGCGGGGACGGTGTCGATGACGCAGGGGCATGCGGCGCTGGTGGATGCGGTGCTGGGGCTGGATGCGCGGCCGGTGGCGAAGCCGCACTTTCGATTTCTGAAGGATTTGAAGAAAAGCAGCGAGGCAGGACCGGAACAGGAGGAAGCGGAAGCGTTCAATCCGCCGCAGGTGGCGGAGCTCTACGATTTTCCGACCGGCGCGACAGGCGCGGGGCAGACGATCGGGATTATTGAGCTGGGCGGAGGGTACAACACCAGCGATCTGCAGACGTATTTTAGCGGCCTGGGGCTGACGCCGCCGACGGTGACGGCGGTTTCCGTCGATGGAGGAACGAATTCGCCGGGCGATCCGGATGTGGACGGCGAAGTGGCGCTGGACATCGAAGTGTCCGCGTCGATTGCGACGGGCGCAAAGATTGCGGTGTACTTCACGACGAATACGGACCAGGGGTTCATCGACGCCATCACCACGGCGGTGCATGACACGACGAATAACCCCTCCGTGTTGTCGATCAGCTGGGGCGGGCCGGAGTCGAGCTGGGCGCAGTCGTCGGCGACGGCGCTGGACGATGCGTGCCAGTCAGCGGCAGCGCTGGGTGTGACCATCACGGTGGCGTCGGGAGACAGCGGATCCTCTGACGGCGTGAGCGACGGGCAAAATCATGTGGATTTTCCGGCCTCGAGCCCACATGTGCTGGGGTGCGGCGGGACCGAGCTGATTGCGAACGGAACGGCGATCGAATCCGAGACGGTGTGGAACGACGGCACCGACGGTGGAGCGAGCGGCGGCGGATACAGCGCGCTGTTTGCGGCGCCGGCGTGGCAGACGGGCGTGGCGGGATTCAGCGGGACGATGCGCGGCGTGCCGGACGTGGCGGGCGATGCGGCGCCGGAGAGCGGGTACAACATCCTGGTGGACGGCCAGCAGGAGGTGGTGGGAGGGACTAGCGCGGTGGCCCCGCTGTGGGCGGCGCTGATTGCGCTGATCAATCAGGAGCTGGGAAAGCGGGTGGGATTTGTGAATCCAACGCTCTACCCGGACGAGGCGGATTTCCACGACATCACGCAGGGGAATAACGGGTCGTATTCGGCGGGGCCGGGATGGGATCCCTGTACGGGGCTGGGGTCACCGGATGGGCAGAAAATTGCCGCAGCTTTTGGGGTGCAGGCGCAGGATGAAGACGCAGGGGAAACTCAGTAGACCTCGCGGTGGAAAAGGTCGTCCTTCTCCTCGCACGGCGAGCAGCAGCAGCCGACCGCGCAGCAGACCAGGGTCGCGACCCCAAGCATGATGAGGATCGCGGGAAGGTAGCTGCTGAGCGTGGACAGATGCGCGAGCAGATCGTGCATGTTGAGAATCTCCATGGCCCGACTCCAATGAGTAAGAAACCTGAATCTTTATTAAGGTTTCTTCATCGCTGCGTCGATACGCGTTCATGATCGCAAAAATCGGGCGCGGTGGGAAGGGGATTCGGTAAGCCCTGTGGATTCTGCGGTGGAGTGGGCCGGTCCTAGGCGCCGAAGAGGCGCATGAGGCCCGCGGCGGGCAGTTCCGGAGCGAGAAAAGTGTGGAAATCGGCGAAGGAGCGGGCAACCGCTTCGGCGGCGAAGTAGCCGCTGCGCGTGGCGCCTTCCATGGTGGCGGGCCAGCCGGTGGCGGTCCAGTCGCCGGCGAGGAAGATGCCGGGCCAGGGGCTGGCGGATGAGGGACGGAGGCGATCGAGGCCGGGGCGGATGGACCAGGTGGCGCGGATTTCCTTGACGACGGTGGATTTGAGGAGGTTCGCGGAGGCGACGGCGGGGAAGAAGAGAGCGAGTTCCCGAAGAGCAAGGTCAATAATCTGCTGGCGGGACATGGGGACGAGGGAGCGCGAAGCGCTGACCACCAGCTCGAGGTAACTGGCTTCGGCGCCGCGGTGCGAAGGCTGGAGGCGGGACTTGTTGAACATCCACTGGATGGTGGTGTCGAGCAGGACGGCGTGCTCGAGCGGTGTGACCTCGCGGTCGAGCCAGAGATGGATGCCGGTAATGGGCGAGTGCTCGAACTGGGCGAGGTGGGCGGCGAGCTCTTCGGCGGCGGCGTTGTGCGGCAGGGTGGGCAGGAGCGCGGCCATGGCTTCAAAGGGGAGGGCGAGGACGAGGGCGTCCGAGGAAAACGACTGGCCGGCGGCGGCGATCTGCCAGGCGTGATTCGTGGGGGTCAGAGATTCGACGCTGGTGCGGAGATGCACCTGGCCGCCGCGTGACTGGATGTATCCGATAGCGCGGTTGTAGAGGTCGCTGAGGGGGATCGAAGGGATGCCCATGCGGCCGGAGTCCGGCGAGAGCAGAAAGGATTCGCGGAAGACTTTGGCGGCGTAATGGACGGAGATGCGATCGAGGTCCTCGTTGAGGGCGGAGACGAGGACCGGTTTCCAGAAATGGTCGATGGAGCGGGCGCTTTGATGATGGCGGGTGAGCCAGTGCGCGAAGGTTTCTGCGGAATCGGGCGGAAGCGCGCGGAGAAAATAGGAGAGGCCGCGGGCGATGGAGATCTTGTCGGCGAGCGAGAATGCGGGTGCGCGGAGAAATGCCAGCGAGGAATGCAGGGGAGCGGGGAGCGAGCCGGGCTGGATGATGCTGGATTTGCCGTTGGGGGTGAGGAAGGTGAAGCGGTCGAACCAGCGGATGGCGCTGAGGACGTCGAGGCGGCGGTAGAGGTCGATGAGGGAGGTGCAGCGACCGATCAGGACGTGCTGGCAGTTGTCGATGACTTCGGAGGTGCCGGGATGCTCGTAGGAGGAGGCGCGGCCGCCGAGGTAAGGGCGGCGCTCGAGGAGCTGGACGCGATAGCCGGCATCGGCGAGGGCGCAGGAGGCGGCTATGCCGGCGAGTCCTCCGCCGATAACGGAGACGGTTTTGCGCGGGTCGGAGGTGGGGATGGGGTCGGGCATGGAGGTCAGCGGCGCATCAGCAGGCGATTGACGGCGACCTGGACGAGGCCGCGCAGGAGGATGAAGACGCGCCTGGAGACGGGGACGGTGACGCGCTGGGAGAAGACGTCGTAATTGCTGGCCTCGATGCGGCGTAGAAGGTCGTGATAGATGGCGATGAGGACCCAGAGGGCAGGGCGCGCGTCGGCGGAGATGAGGGGCAGCAGCTCGCGGCTGGAGCGATAGGAGTCTTCGGCGCGGCGGGCGAGGCTGGCGAGCAGGGATCGCTGGTTAGTAGTGATTTTGGATCCGTCGCGGAGAGCGACCAGTTCTTCGAGACGAACGTGGAAGCGATACATGTCTTCGGCGGGAAGGTAGACGCGTCCGCGGTCGGCGTCCTCGCGGACATCGCGGAGGATATTGGTCAGCTGGAAGGCGACGCCGGTTTCCTCCGCGAGCTTTTCGGCGCGCGGATCGGTGTAGCCGAAAATACGGATGCAGACGAGGCCGACGACGGAGGCGACGTAATAGCAGTAGCGGCGGAGCTCGTCGAAAGTGGCATAGGTGTCGTAGGCGGCGGCATTGGCAGCGGGAGGGTGCTCGAGGTCCATGGCGGTGCCGTGGACGAGCTGGTCGAGGAGGTCGAGGGGAATGTGGAAGCGGCGGACGGCGTCGGCGAGGGCGATGAAGACGGGATCCTGCGTGGGAGCGCCGGAAGCGGCGGCGTGCCATGTGTCAAGCCAGGCGGCGAGGCCGGCGCGCCGCTGGTCGCGGGTGCGGGATTCGTCGTCGGACAAATCGTCGGCGTGGCGCATGAAGGCATAGACGGCGCAGATGGCGTCGCGTTTGGGTTGGGGCAGAGCGAGGAAGGCATAGTAGAAATTTTTCGCTTCGCGGCGCGCGATCAGGGTGCAGGCGCGATAGGCGGCAGCGAGATCGAGGGCCGGAGTGGGTGCGGTGTCCACGAGGGTCAAGCTGCGCTCCGTGCAAAGAGCCGGCCGGTGAGGGCGCGCAGGAGCAGCGCGGCTTTGCGGGGTTTGGAGATGGCGGGGCGAGCGCTGAGGACGTCGTAACGGCGGCGTTCGATAGCGCGAAGGATTTCGAGGCCGCCGCGGGAGAAGAGATCGAGATCGAGGGCCAGCTCGCGGTCGACTTTGCCGATGAGGGGCATACCGGCCTGAAACATGCCGCGGGCGAAGTCGACTTCGTAGCGCAGGAGGTCGCGGAACTGCGGCGTGCAGCGGTGGGAGGCGATGTCGGACTCGGAGACGCCGAAGCGGGCCATGTCATCCAGGGGGAGATAAATGCGGCCTTTGGCGTGGTCGACGCGGACATCCTGCCAGAAATTGGCGAGCTGGAGGGCGGAGCAGATCTGATCGGAGAGCAGGAAGCGCTCGTTGTCGCGATAGCCGCAGGCGTAGAGGACGATGCGGCCGACGGGGTTGGCGGAGTAGCGGCAGTAGCCGAGGACGTCCTGCATGGTGCGGAAACGGGTTACGGTTTGGTCCTGGCGGAAGGCGACGAGGAGGTCGGCAAAGGGCTCTTTGGGGATGTCGCAGGCGCGGACGGTTTCCGCGAGCGCGACGAAGACGGGATGACGAGCCTGGCCCTGGTAGCAGGCGTCAAGCTGCTGGCCCCAGAGATCGAGGAGGGCGAGGGACTGCTCGGGATTGCCGACTTCGTCGCCGAGATCGTCGGAAACGCGGCAGTAGGCGTAGATGGCGTGGAAGTGCGGGCGCAGGCGTGCGGGGAGAAACCAGGAGGCGACGTGGAAATTTTCGTAATGCGACTCGGCGAGACGGCGGCACCAGGCGCGGGCTTCTTCGAGAGTGGGAGCGCGGTCGGGGATGCGGTAGTCCGCGGGAAGTGCGGCCCAGGCTTTTTCAAGGAGAGCGTGCTGTACGGGTTCGACCATCGCCGGCGAGGACACTTTAAGGAATGATAGCGGTCTTGATGTCTGAAGAGCGGGTCATGAGACGGCGGAAGACCTGGTTGAGATCGCCGAGGGCAGCGCGGCTGGTGATGGTATCGGCGGAACGGAAGCGGCCGCTGGCGATGAGGTCGAAGGCAATGCGCGCGGCGTCGGGCGTGTGGTGGAAGCTGGAGCGGAGGGTGATGCCGTTGTAGTGCAGGTGCTCGGTGTCGAGCTCGATTTTGGTTCCGGCGGGGCAGCCTCCGAAGAAGTTGACGGTGCCGCCCTTGCGGACCATAGCTACGGCCTGCTCCCACGTAAGTTTGGTGGCGGCGGCATCAATGGCGAGATCGACGCCGCGATCCTCGGGCGTCAGGGCGCGGACGGCAGCCACCATGTCGGGGACCGCGGTGGTCTGAATGACGTCGGAAGCGCCGAAGGTGCGGGCGGCGGCGATCTGCTCATCGTGCTTGACGACGGCGATGACACGAAGGCCGGAAAGCTCGGCGACATGCATGAACATGAGTCCGATGGGGCCGGCGCCAATGACGGTGACGGTGTCGCCGGCGAGCGCCTGGCTCTCTTCAAGGCCGCGCACGACGCAGGCGAGGGGCTCGGTGAGGGCGGCGTGTTCGAAGGGCAGGTGGTCGGGCAGGCGGAAGGTGTTTTTGGCGACGATGCGGGCGGGGACGAGGAGGAACTCGGCGTAGGCGCCGTTGTTGAAGAGGAGATCGTCGCAGAGATTTTCCTGGCCGCGGCGGCAGAAATAGCACGCGCCGCAGGGAGCGGAATTCAAAGCGACAACGCGATCGCCGGGGCGGAAACTGGTGACGCCGGCGCCGACCTCATGGACGGTGCCGGCCATTTCGTGGCCGAAGGCGATGGGGGTCTCGAGCATGCGCGCGTGATAACCGCGGCGATAGACCTTGAGATCGGTGCCGCAGGTGAGGGCGGCGCGTACACGGACGACGATTTCTCCCGGCCCGGCGGCGGGTACGGGCAGTTGCTCAATGCGGAGATCTTCGCGGCCGTACAGCACCGCAGCCTTCATCTGTGCAGCCATTCGACCTATTTTCGCAGAACCAACGAACGATCAGGGATAAACGAAGATTTTCATGGACGCGGCAGTTGGATGGGAGGCGACGTGGATGGCTTCGACGGCGTCTTCGAGGGGGAAGCGGTGAGAGATGAGGCGAGTGAGGTCGAAGCCGCTGCGATAGCCGCCGAAGACGATGGATTCGACGTCGGGCTCGATCTCGAACGATGAACTGTAGGAGCCGAGCAGGGTTTTCTCATCCATGCAGACGACGGCGGGATCGAAGGGGGCTTCGCCGTGCTGGGTCTGGGCGAAGAAGAGAACGCGGCCGCCGGGGCGGGCGGCGTCGATGGCGGTGCGGATGAGCCCATTGCCGCCGACGGCGAGGATGACGGCGTCGGCGCCACGGCCTTCGCTGGCATCGCGGGCGGCGGCGATCACGTCTTCCTGGCCGGCGTGGATGGGATGGCAGAGGCCGTAATGGGCGGCGATGGCGTGGCGCTCAGGGTAGAGGTCGGAGGTGAGGACTTTGGCTCCGGTGCGCGCGGAAAGCGTGGCGAGCAGGATGCCGATGGGGCCCTGGCCGATAACCAGGACGGTTTCGTCGGGGGCCAGATGGAGGCGGCGAACGCCCTTGAGGACGGTGTTGACGGGCTCGATAAAGGCGGCCTGCTCGAAGGGAACGCCGTCGGGGATCCTGATGAGGGCGCGCTCGACGATCCAGTCCATGACGCGGACGTACTCCGCGAAGCCGCCGCCGGAGGGCTCGAAGCCGGCGGTGCAGCCGACCTGCTTGTAGGTGGAGCACTGGGCGAAGGTCTTCTTGCGGCAGTAGTAGCAGTGGCCGCAGGGAGCGTGGTGGTAGGCGATGACGCGGTCGCCGACCTGGAACCGGTGGACGCCCTGGCCGACGGCCGCGATGGAGCCGGCGATTTCGTGGCCGAAGATGCGGGGGGCAGAGTGGGAGCCGGTGTGGATCTTTTTGAGGTCGGTGCCGCACACGCCGCAGCAGGCGACACGGATGAGGACTTCGCCGGCGCCAATGGCGGGGACGGGGACGGATTCAACGCGGACGTCGTTGACGCCGCGATAGACGGCGGCGCGCATGGTGGCGGCGATGGGCCCGGGGGCCTGCTGCTCCAGATTGTCGGTGGTTGCGGTGGCCATGAAAACTCTCTGGATACTTTACTTCGAAGTGCCGATGCGGCGCGACATAAAAACTGCCAATTCTTCGGCGGCGGCGCTGCTGTTACGGGCGAGGCGGCGGAGCGGACTCCAGGTTTGGGGGTGGGTTAAGGCGTGCAGAATCAGGGCAGGGAGGCGAAGCTGACCGTCGGGGCCAGTGAAACGGTTGAAGTCGGGGAGCTGGTCGTTGGGACCGTCGGTGACGGCTTTAACGCAGGAAAAGCCGAGACTGTGGGAACGCGCGAAGCGGGCCACGGCGGCGGCTTCCATGTCGACGAGCACGGCCTGGAATTTCTCGGCGAGGCGACGCTTCTCGAGGGGATCGGCGACGTGATCGAGGGTGATGAGGCGCTGGCCGTCGGGATCAAGGGTGGGGAAGCGCTCGCCGGTAGCGGCGTCGATGACTTCGCGGACGGCGCAGGCCTCGGGGGGCTTGAGGCCGCAGGAGAGCGAGCCGGCAAAGCCGACGGAGACGAGGGTGTCAATGGGCTGTTCCCACGGTTGTGACCCTCGCGCCGATGTGGGGCAGCCGATGATTTGGTCGCAGGCGCGGGTAACTGCAGCAGAGCCCATGCCTGCGCAGGCGGCGCGGACTTCGACAGGGCCGATGCGGCCGAGCCAGACAGAGCCACGGCGCTCCCAGCCACGCACGACGGGTCTTAATTCACTGTGAAAGGCTGCGACGATACCTATCCGGGGCATAAGTCTATGTTATGATCCTGCTAACTTACCCAAAACCTCTAAGTGCGACAGGAAGCGGTGATGAAGACTGCAGAATCCGGGGCGAATACTCCGTTGCCGGCGAGCAGCGGTACGCGGCCACCCCGCACCCATAGGGCTCCGTCTAAGTTGCGGCCGGGACTTATCCTGCTGGGTAGCCTGGCTGTGGCGCTGGGTGCTCTTGTTCTCGTGGCCAGTTACCTGACACCAGGCAGCGTTGCGGCCAGGAGAGCGGCTGAAGCGATCCCCGCGCCCACAGCTGAGATGCCGCCGATTACTGAGCCGGGTGCGGCGAGCAGTTCGCAATGGAGTTACAGTATGGTGAAAACCGCGGCCGGCCGGCCGGAGCGGATGGGCTGCATTCAGTCGCAGGGTACCGTCTTTCTGGAGGAACCTTACGACAACGCCGCTGCGAGCCTGTGCTTCCGGACGGACGGCGCGGCGTTTCTGAAACTGGACGGCGACGGCGAAATTCTGAGCGGTCAGGGCCACGATGCGAAAGTACGGTTCAGCGATGGAGCGACGAAATCGTTCGCGCTGGAGCAGTCCGATGGCGAACCGCAGCAGATGGCCTTTGTTTCGCCGGCGTCTCCGCTGTTCGCGGCGGCCAAAGCAGGCACCAGAATCACGGTGTCGGCCGAGTTCGGCCTGGATGCGCAGCAGACCCTGATATTTGCGCCGGATGACCCGCTGAATCTGGCTTACTGAAGTCGCCGCGGAAGGCGCGAATGTCTTCTTGCCGGTGCGAGTGGCTTTGGCGCGGACTTCGCGGCGATCGGCGATGAGGATCATCTGGGAATACTGTAGGGCATTTGGGTCTCATCTCCCAGACTGTGGAGTACACTGTGGAGTGGAGTCCACAACGATGGAAACCGTCCAGATTGTCATCGACAAGAAGCTTCTGCAGGCTGCCGATCAGGCGGCGCGGCGGACGAAGCGCAATCGGTCCGCTTTAGTGCGCGATGCGCTGCGGGAGCATCTTGACCGGTTGGAGCTGCGCGCGAAAGAGGAGCGGGAGCGGGAGGGCTACAGAAGACAGCCGCAAACCGACGAAGAGATCCATCTGTGGGATGGGGAGATGGCGTGGCCGGCCGAATAGCGCGTGGCGATGTCCGGTTATACCAGTTTGCTTCGCCCGACAAGAGAAGGCCGGTGGTGGTGCTGACGCGCGAGAGCTCGATCGGCTTACTGGCCACTGCGACGGTAGCGCCGATCACGTCGACCATCCGTGGCGTGCCGTCCGAGGTGGTGCTGAACGAAGACGACGGCATGAAGGCGAGCTGCGCGGTGAATCTGCACAATACGGCGGTTGTGCCTCTCAGCAAACTGGGAAAACGCGTAGCGCAGCTAAGCTCGCTTCGCATGGGGGAGATTTGCGAGGCGCTGCGATTTGCGCTGGGGTGCGACGAGGGTTAAGGGCTGAGCCCGGGGACCTGAACTCCTCAGGCCTGGGCGGGCGCGTAGCCGTGGGCGCGGAACCAGTCGATGGCGGAGCGGAGCGCCTGATAAACGGGGACGACGCGGAAGCCGAGTTCGCGTTCGGCTTTGGCGGACGAAGCGAACATCTTCTTTTTGCCCATGCGCACAGCTTCGACGGTGGCGCGGGGCTCCTTGCCTAAGATTCTGCCGGTGATGGTCTCGTCGAACAAGGCGAAAGCCATGGCGACTGCGTGCGGGACTTTCGTAGTGGGCGAGGGAAGGCCGGTGATGGCGGACATTTTGTCGAGGATCTGCTTGAGGGTGAGGTTTTCGCCGCCGAGGATGTAGCGTTCGCCGGGGCGGCCGGTCGCGTCGTTGAGCGCGTCGACGTGGGTGCGGGCGACTTCGCGGACATCGACGAGGTTGAGGCCGGTATCCATGTAGGCGGGAAATTTTTTGTTCAGGAAGTCGACGACGATGCGGCCGGTGGGTGTCGGTTTGAGGTCCGCGGCGCCGATGGGGCTGGTGGGGTTGAGGATGAGGACGGACTGGCCGGCACGCGCGGCCTCGATGGCGACCTGTTCGGCGAGGAACTTGGAACGCTTGTAATGGCCGACCATGCCGGCGAGGGAGACGGGGGTATTTTCGTCGACGATGGAGCCGTCGGTTTTGAATCCCATGGTGGCGACGGAAGAGGTGTAGACGACGCGGCGGACGGACTCTTCGCGGGCGATGCGCAGCAGGGCGCGGGTGCCTTCGACGTTGGAGCGGTACATGACGTCGGGATTGCGGACCCAGAGGCGGTAATCGGCGGCAGCGTGCATCACGGCGTCGCAGCCGCGAATGGCGGAGCGGAGGGATTCGGATTCGAGGAGATCCCCGGTGACGGTTTCGGCGGACAGGCCTTCGAGATTGGAGAGGTTGCTGGTGCGGCGGACGAGCAGGCGGAGCGAGGCGCCGCGGGAAGCGGCTTCGCGGGCAACGTGGGAGCCGACGAACCCGGTGGCGCCGGTGAGGAAGAGTTTCACTGGCCTGCGCTCAGATCGTTCCAGATTCCCATGCCGTCTCGCTGATCGATTTTTACCCACGAGCCCAGCTCAGCAACGGGCAGACGGACGCCGACGTAGAAGGCTCCGAAGAGACCGTAGAGGGCGCTGGCTTCGTCAAAGCGCATCTCGTAGATGAGCTGCTTGAAGACGCCGGGATTGTCGGTGTAGAGGTCGACGCCCCACTCCCAGTCATCGAGTCCGATGGAGCCGGAGATGATCTGTTTGACGGTTCCGGCGAAGCGGCGGCCGATGAGGCCGTGGTCCTGCATCATGCGGGCGCGGTCGGGCATGGGCGTCGAGTACCAGTTCACGTGCTCGCCGCGGCGCTTGTCCATGGGATAGAAGCAGAGGTATTTCGTCTCCGGGATGGTGGGATACAGGCGCGCGGCCATGGCCGCGGACTGGCGGGTCATGGTGTCCTGCACGCGCTGCTGCCAGGCGTCGGAATACGGCTCGATACCCTCCTGGCCGAGCTGGGCGTAGAGCTTCGAGGAGGACTCGTAGAGACCCAGCTCGACGATGGAGAGATAGGAATGCGTGGGCTGGAGAAAGCTGCCGAATTCAGTGCGGGCGAGGTCGCGCTGGATGACGGCGAGCTGCTCGATGGAGTCGCGGAAATGCACGAGCATGAGGTCGCCCTTGTGGCCGAGCTGGGCGAAGAGAGCAGACTGACTGGGGTGGCCCTCGGAAGGGCCTTTTTCAAGCGGAGCGAGGAGGGTGGAGACTTCGACGATGACGCGTTCGCGGCCAGGCGCGTCGATGCGGCGCCACGCGGGCCAGTCGAAGCGAAACATCTGGTGCAGGAGGCTGGAACCGTCGAGGGTGAGCGGGAAGGGAGGGATTTCGGGCAAAAGTGGATCCTCCGGGGACAGGTTACAGGTAACAGGTTACAGGGTAGGCAGGCGAAGGGTTTGAACCGCAGTGAGCGAACGAGAGAGACGAGAGATGGGTGTTACTGGCCGGATTGGGCGACGGGAGCTTTGCCATGGAGGTAAAGCTTGTACTGGGTGTCGATGATGCCAAGGTTGCGGGCGAAGCCGAGACGGGCCTGGTTGAGCTGGTAGACGCTGTTCACGTATTGTGTCTGGGCCGCGGCGAGCGTGGACTGGGCTTCGGCGACGGGGAGATTATCGGTGACGCCGGCCGCGAAGCGCTGCTGGGTCTGGTCCAGAGCGGTGGAGGCGAGATCGACATTGCTCCTGGCGACCTTCACGGTTTCTTCCGCAGTCTGAAGATCGAGCATGCTGTCGCGGAGCTGCTGATCGATCTGGATGGTGAGGTCCTGGAGGCGGGAGCGAATTTCGTCGAGCTGGGCCTGAGCAACGTCGTTGTCGCCGCGGATCTTGCCTTCTTCGAAGATGGGGACGCTGAGGGTGCCGACCGCGGTGAAGGTTTCGTGATAAACGCCGCCGGTGATGCCGGTGACGCCCCAGTTGCCGCCGAAGGTGAGGGTGGGGAAGCGCTGATGGGCGGTGGCGCGGCGCTCGAGTTCGGCGACGCGCAGCTCCTGCTTGAGCATCTGGTACTGCTGACGATTGGCGTAGGCTTCGGCGCGGGCAGCTTCAATAGTCATAGGCTCCAGCTCGGCATAGGGCTCGGAGTCGGTGAGCCGGATCTGCTGTTCGGGGGCGAGGCCGATCTGGCGGTTGAGGGCGATCTTGGCCTTTTCGAAGGTGTCCTGGGCAGCGATGACGGCCTGCTGCTGCTGCTGGTACTGGACGCGGGCGCGGAGCTCGTCGAGATTGGCAGCGGTGCCGGCGAGATGCTCCTGGTGAGCCTGATCGAGAAGCGTGGCGTCGGTTTTGAGGAGGGCCTGGGCGTAATCGATCCGGGAGCGCGCGGCCAGGGCCTGAAGGTAAGCGGTGCCGACGTCGAGAACGACGAGCCCGCGGGAGGACTGGGCGTTGTAGTAGGCGGCTTTCTCGGCGGCCTGGGCTGCACGCCAGACGTCGTATCCGGACCAGTTGAAGAGGGCCTGGGAGAAATCGACCTGGCCGATGGTTGTGTCGACTTTGGTGACCAGATGAAAAGCTGAGGCTGGAGTGCCGGGCGGGAGCAGCTTGGCGAAATCCGGGACGATGGAGGGGTGAAAGCCGAGGGCTTCGAGATTGTACTGGTGGACGCCGGTCTCTCCGTGGAGCGAGAGGTTGGGCAGCAAGACGTTGGCGAGCTGGAGCTTGTCGGCGTCGGCGGTCTGTTGCTGGTCTTTGGCAAGGGTGAGGGCGAGGTTGTTCTGAATGCCGAGGCGGATGGCGTCGTCGAGGGAGAGCGGACGCACGCCAGGGGCAGCGGGGACAGCCTGGACGCTGCCCGCGTAGGGGTTGACGGCCGAATTATTGGGATTGCTCTGCGCGGGCGCGAGGGCGCTCAGCCCCAGAGCGGCTGCGGCAAGAGCCAGAATCTTCGCTATGCGCCAATCCATGAGGATGCTTCTGTTTAGATCAGAATACCTGTTTATGGATGCCGAAATTTCTACAGCGCCGGTGTCGGGGGCGGCCGGGTAACGCGAAGCACCCAGCGACGCGCAGAAGGGCCGGGAGCGGGAACGCCGGCTGCCTTCACAAGCAACGCCGCAGAAAGCGATTACATCGAAACGGTCGAGGACGATCTACGGGCTCCGTGTGTGCGACGCTTTCCGACTGCCTGATCAGCACGCGTGGCGGGTAAGCAGAAAACGGGACGGAATGAGGAGGCTCGTATGGCAACAACGGAAGCTCCCGGGCTTCCCGCGTTGGAAATGACCCGGTGGCTGAGGCTGCCGGGAAACCTGGCCGGACCAGGCGGTGCGCCGATGATCGCGGGACCCATGCCCGAAGTGCTGATGCTGCGCTGTAGTCTGCTGTCGCACCGCGAAGTGCGGGGCGCTGCGAGGCGGGCAGGTCTGACATTTTCCATTGAATTTGCGGAGACGCGGCGGGAGGTTCTGGATGCGCTGCGCTCGGGCAGGACGGATGTGATGCTGGTGGGTTGTGAAGGGCTGCCCGATCTGGATCTGCGCGAGTTGCTGGAGCGCGCAAACAGCGTGCAACCGCCGGTGCCGGTGGTGGTGATCGGCGGAGCGGTGGAGGAGAGCGAATCGCTGCGGCTGCTGCGCGAGGGGGCAGCGGAATACCTGCAGGGGGAGCAGGTGGAGCGGCTGCCGTCGGCGATCGAGCGGGCGTTGCGCGCGCGAGAAGCGGCGGCGGCGCAGGCGCGATCGCTGCAGGAAGTGGATCGCGCCGCAACGGCGCTGCGCGAGAATCAGAAGCTGATCACGGTGGGGCGGCTGGCGGCGTCGATTGCGCACGAGATCAATAACCCGCTGGAGTCAGTGATCAACCTGCTGTATCTGTTGTCGGAAGAGAAGGAACTTTCGGATTCGGCGAGGAACTATCTGGCGCTGGCGCGGCGGGAACTGGACCGCGTGGCGCAGATCAGCCGGCAGACGCTGAATTTTTCGCGCGAGACGGCTGGACCGGCGCGGGCGCGCGTGGACGAGCTGCTGGACGAGGTGCTGGCTCTGTACAGCCGGCGCATCTCGGAAAAGAATCTGCGGGTGGAGCGGCAGTACGAGTGCCGCGAAGAGGCGATGGTGTATCCGGGCGAAATGCGCCAGGTGCTGTCAAATCTGGTGACGAACGCCGTGGAGGCATCGTCGGAGAACGGACGGCTGCGATTGCGGGTACGTTGTTCCCGGAGCTGGTCGGATCCGGGAGTGCGCGGGGTACGGATTTCGATCGGGGATAACGGGAGCGGGATCGAGCCAGCGGTGCAGCGGCGGCTGGGCGAGCCGTTCTTCACAACCAAGGGGCAGAGCGGAACGGGGTTGGGCCTGTGGGTGACGCGCTCGATTGTGCACCGGTACGGTGGGGAGATCGAGCTGCGGTCGTCAACGGCGCCGGGGCGGCACGGGACCGTGTTCAGCATATTTTTGCCGACGAATCTGGGGCCACGAATGGTCGAGCGCCTGCGGGGACCGAAGGGCGGAGAGCGGGGCGAGAAGCCGGATGCTGATCCGGTGAGGACGGAAGCGCCCGCGACGGTACGGCGTCCGCTGGTGAGCGAAATGCCATCGAAGCGGCGCGTGAACGGGGAGTGAACGCCAGTGGCGAGTTGCCAGTTGTTCGTTGCTGGTAACTCTAGCTGTAGCGGAGCCAGCGCACGATTTCGGGGAGCGTGGCACGCTTGCCGTACATGAGCACGCCGATGCGGTAGATGCGCGCCGCCAGCCAGATCATTCCCCAAACAGTTGCGGCTAACAACGCGATGCCCAGGGCGATCTGCCAGACGGGCGGCATCTGGGCGCAGATGCGTATGTACAAAATGATGGGCGTGAAGGGCGGAATGAGCGAAAGCACCACGGACATCGTCGACGCGGGGTTGGCCATCACGTAGGGCATCAGAATGACGCTGACCACCAGCGGAGAGATGAGGATGAGGCTGAACTGCTGAACGTCCTGCTCGCCGCTGACTGTGGAGCCGAGAGCGGCAGCGAGGGCGCTGTAAAGATAGAAGCCGAGAAGAAAGAAAACGGCGAAGAAGGCGAGCTCCGGGGTGGTAACGCCCAGGGAGCTGAGCCCGTGAATGCCGTAAGTTACTGCGAACTGCGATCCGGCTGCGATCACGAGCAGCGCGGCCCAGATGGCCATCTGGGTGAGACCGGCCGCGCCCACGCCGACGAGTTTGCCCATCATCAGGTCGTCGGAGGAGACGGTGGAGAGCAGCACCTCAAAGATGCGCGAGGTCTTTTCTTCCACGACCGAACGCGCGATGTTGATGCCATAGATGAGCACGGCGCCGTAGAGAACAATAATGAGCGCATAGGCTCCGGCGAAGCTGCGTTCGGAGTTGGACTCGGCAGCGACGCCGTTTTTGAGCTTCATCGTGGTCAGCGTGACGTTCTTCATCAGATCGTGGACGCGTTCTGGGGAAATGCCACGCGCGAGTAACTCCTGGCTCATGAGGGCGCGACGGACGGCGCTCTGCATCTGCGATTTGCGCATGAAGTCGACGGAGTTGGTGGAAACCCAGGTGGCCTCGGGCTGAATACGGCCGGGCTGGGTTTCGAGGCGGAGGTAGCCGGCAATCTGATGGGCGGCGACGGCGCGATTAACCCCGTCGATGGTCCCGGTGGTTTCAGGCGCCTCGACGGTGATGGTGGGTGGATTGGCCTGGGTGACGTCACTGTCGAGTAGTGCGGCCTTCACCTGGGCGGCGAGGGCGGGATTGTTGGAAACGATGGCGAGATTGGGGAGGACATCCAGTTTGCTGTCGCCTCTTTGTCCGATAAACAAAAGCGCGCCCACACCGATGGGGACGAGCACGGTGGTGACGCGAAAAATGCGGCTGCGTACCCGCTCCAGATACTCACGTTTGGCGACGTGGAGAATGTTTCTAAGCATCGGCGCGGCCTCCCACGGTCTGAATGAAGATTTCTTCGAGCGAAGGCTCGGCCAGCTCGAACCTGGTAATGGTTGAGGTTGCGGCGGCGGTGCGGAGCAGATCCTGCGCGTCGGCGTGGGGTTTGAGGCGGATTTCCACGCGATCGGCGTAGGTTTTGTACGACTCGATGGCGGGGTGGGTGAGGAATCCGTCGGGGCCCTGGTACTGCACGATGACCTGGTTGCGCTCGTAGCGCGACTTGATCTCGCGCATGCCGCCGGCGAGGACTGCTTCGCCTTTGTTGATGAGGCAGATGTTGTCGCAGAGCTTCTCGACCTGATCCATGCGATGGGTGGAGAAGAGGACGGCGTTCCCCTGCTTCTTCAGTTCAACGAGGGTGTCCTGGAGGAGGACGGCGTTGACGGGATCGAGGCCGGAGAAAGGCTCGTCCATGATGATGAGCTCGGGGTCGTGGAGCAGGGTGGAGATGAACTGGATTTTCTGCTGCATGCCCTTGGACAGCTCTTCGGTTTTTTTGTTCATGACGTCGGCGATCTGGAGCTTCTCGCACCACAGTTTGGCGCGGCGGGTGGCCTCGACGGCGCCGAGGCCGCGCAACTCGGCGAGGAAGACGAGCTGCTCGAGGATCTTCATTTTGCGGTAAAGGCCGCGCTCTTCGGGAAGATAGCCGACGCGCTGCAGCGCGGCGGTGGAGAAGGGCTTGCCGAAGAGGGTGACGGCGCCGGAGTCAGGCCGGGTGATGCCGATCATCATGCGGATCGTCGAGGTTTTGCCGGCGCCGTTGGGGCCGAGCAGGCCGAACATGCTGCCGGCCTCGATTTTCAGAGTCAGGTCGTGGACGGCGACCTTCTCTTCATAAGCTTTGGATACGTGTTCCAGCTCGACAAGGACTTCCACGGGATTCTCCAGGGCGATCGTAGGGGAAGCATATCAGGGCAACCGCGGGAAATTGAGGGAGCGGGCCCGAGGCGCGGTTTTGGGAGGTGCGTGGTATGGTTATCGCACTCCCAAACGGAGACTTTCCGGAGACCCGGATTTTGTGCTTCAGGCAGAGTCCGGCGGGCTGCGGCTTCGAGGTGTTTCCGCCATGATGCAAGCTTCAGAAAATCTGCGCCGCGCTGCGGTGGGCGCGTGCTTTGTTCTGTTCGGGCTGCTGCCGGGCAGCGTGGCCCGTGCGGCGGACACGCCGCTGCTGCTGCGCAATCCGTCGCTGAGCGCGACGAAGATTGCCTTCCTGTATGCCTCGGACATCTGGACGGTGGCGCGCGAGGGCGGCGAGGCGCACCGGCTGACGGCGGAGAACGACGTGGTATCGGGGCCGTATTTTTCGCCGGATGGGACGCAGATCGCCTATTCGACGTACAAGGACGGCGTGGATGAGGTGTACGTGATTCCGGCTGACGGGGGAGTGCCGCGGCGGATCACGTGGGATCCCTCAGGGAATTACGCGGTGGGCTGGACGCCGGACGGGAAGGATGTGCTGTTCGACTCGCAGCGGCGGAGCTATTCGGATTTCTTCCGCATGTTCGAGGAGAACGCCGATGGCACGGGTTCGCCGACGCTGCTGCCGTTGCCGAGCGCGGTGGAGGGATCGATTTCGCCGGACGGGCAGACGCTGGCGTATGTGCCGGTGCTGCAGTGGGAAGCTGCGTGGAAGCACTACCGGGGCGGGCAGACGACGCCCATCTGGCTGGTGAACCTGAAGACGCTGGATCTGGTGAAGGTGCCGCGCGACAACTCGAACGATTCGAGCCCGGTGTGGGCCGGGAAGATGGTGTATTTTCTGTCGGATCGCAACGGGCCGGTGTCGCTGTTCAGTTTCAATCCGGCGACGAATCAGGTGACGCAGGTACTGGATAACCACGGCTACGATCTGAAGACGGTAGCGGCGGGACCGGGGGCGCTGGTCTACGAGCAGTTCGGATCGCTGCACCTCTATGACCTGAAGAGCCACCAGGATCACACGGTGCAGGTAAGCATCGATGGCGATCTGCCCGAACTGGAGCCGCATATCGCGAATATTCCGGCGCGTGAAGCGCAGGCGGTCGGGATCTCGCCGACGGG
Source organism: Acidobacteriaceae bacterium (assembly GCA_049671725.1). Lineage (GTDB taxonomy): Bacteria > Acidobacteriota > Terriglobia > Terriglobales > Acidobacteriaceae > Palsa-343. Next base: position 187,673 of record JBATVK010000056.1, on the reverse strand, counting down.
GATGCGGCTGGTGGTGGAAGCGCACGGGGACATCTTCACGCTGCCCGCGGAGAAAGGCAATACGCGCAACCTGACGAAGACGCCGGGAGTGGAGGAGCGCGATCCGGCGTGGTCGCCGGACGGGCAGTCGATTGCGTACTTCAGCGACGCGTCGGGTGAGTATCAGCTTTACATCCGGGATCAGGACGGGCTGAAAGCGCCGAAGGTGATCGATCTGGGGCCGAATCCATCGTTCTTCTACAGTCCGCACTGGTCGCCGGACTCGAAGTACATCGCGTATTCCGACAAGCATCTGCACCTGTGGTATGTGAGCGTGGCCGGAGGCAAGCCGGTGCTGGTGGACACGGCATTGCGGGGCGGCTTTGGGCCACAGATGGAAGTGGCGTGGTCGCCGGATTCGCAGTGGATTGTGTACACGCGGGACCTGGACAATCAACTGCACGCGATCTTCGTTTACTCGCTGACGACGCACAAATCCACGCAGATTACGGATGGGATGAGCGACGCGGGACACCCGGCATTCGATCCGAACGGAAAGTTTCTGTACTTCACGGCGTCGACGGACGATGGGCCGTCGAACGCGGGGATCGATCTTTCGTCGCTGGATCGCGCGACGAACTCCAGCGCGTATGTGGTGGTGCTGAAGCGCTATGGAGCGTCGCCGATTCCACCGCAGAGCGACGACGAGAAGGCGGCAAGCGAGCCGGCGACTCCCGGGCCGGAAGCGGGACAGAGCCCGGCAGCGGCTGCGGGACAGAAACCTGAGCAGAAGGACGAGGCGGGGAAGAAGCCGAACGAGAAGCCGGAGCCGACGGTGATCGATCTGGACGGGATCGGGAACCGCATCCTGGCTCTGCCGATCCCGGCGCGGAATTACGTGGCGCTGGCGGTGGGAAAGACGGGAGTCTTGTATCTGGCCGAGGGATGGCCGGTGGGGCGGCCGTCGGAAGGTATGGGGGCGCCGATTCGCGCGATCTGGCGGTTTACGACGGAGACGCGGAAGACCGAGGAAGTCCTGAGCAATCTGACGGACTTCGATGTGTCGTTCAACGGCGAGAAGATGTATTACGCACAGGGCGAGGGGTGGTTCATCATTCCGACCGCGGACCTGAAGCCGGGTGGCTCGCAGGGCAAGCCGGTGGATAACCATGCGATGTTCGCGACCATCGATCCGCGCGCCGAGTATGCGCAGATGTATCGCGAGACGTGGAGGATCGAGCGAGATTTCTTCTACGATCCGCATCTGCACGGGCTGGACCTTGAGAAGATCGAGGCGAAATATCAGCCGTATGTGGCGGGGTTGGCGTCGCGAGGCGGGTTTACCTACCTGTGCGAAGAGATGCTGGGCGAGATCGAAGTCGGCCACATGTTCATACGCGGGCCGCGGGAGCCTTCGGACGCGCCGAAGCCGGGCCTGCTGGGCGCGGATTACACGGTGGAGAACAACCGGTACAAATTCGCGAAGATTTACAACGGACAGAACTGGACGCCGGGGCTGATGGCGCCGCTGACGCTGCCGGGGATCAACGTGAAGGTTGGGGAGTATCTGCTGGCGGTGAACGGGCGGCAGCTCTACGCGACAGACAATCTGTACAGTTTCTTCGACGCGACGGCGGGCCAGCAGACGGTGATCACGGTGGGAACGAAGCCGGACGGGTCGGATGGGCGCGACGTGACGGTGGTTCCGGTGGAATCGGAGCACGGGCTGCGCAACATCGACTGGATCGACAGCAACCGGCGGCTGGTGGACAAGCTGTCAGACGGGAAGGTGGCGTACATCTACATGCCGAACACGGCGGGCGCGGGGTACGACAACTTCAACCGGTATTTCTACGCGCAGGTGGACAAGCAGGGGGTGGTGCTGGACGAGCGGTACAACGAGGGCGGGTTCATCGCGGATTACATCGTGAACGTGCTGGGGCAGCAGATGCTCTCGGGGGCGATCGAGCGGGATGGGAAGCCGGTCCACGATCCGGAGGGCGCGATCTTCGGGCCCAAGGCGATGATCATCAACCAGTCAGCGGGCTCGGGCGGCGATGCGATGCCGTGGTACTTCCGCAAGGCGCACCTTGGGACGCTGGTGGGGACGCGGACGTGGGGCGGACTGGTGGGCATCGGAGGGTATCCGGTGCTGATCGACGGCGGCACAGTGACGGCGCCGCGGTACGCGATCTACGGGCTGCACGGGCAGTGGGAAGTGGAAGGACACGGGATTCCACCGGACGTGGAGGTGCAGGAATATCCGAAGGACGTGGCCGAAGGGCATGACCTGCAACTGGAGCGCGCGGTGGAGGTGGTGATGGAGCAACTGAAGGAGCATCCGGTGACCATGCCGCCGATCCCGCCGTATCCGAACTATCACCAGCATGACGGGCTGGGGGTGAACTGAAGGCAGCGTTCAGCGGGCAGGGCTCAGGAAACCGCGGAGAGCCCGGCGGACCGGCGTTTTCGCGACGGTTCCGATGTCCGCTTCTGAACAGGCTGGTTCGCTGCCGGACAACGGCGGCGTGTGAGCGTCGGCTAACCTGTTGATTCTCAACCGCCGGCTCTGGAGTTTCGGATGCACCTGCATTCCCGCAAATCTATTGGTGGAGAGTGCCTGTGCTGGCGGATTTCAGGTTTGCCTGGAGACAACTGAGGAGGGCGCCCGGCTACACGCTGACCGCGGTGCTGACGCTGGCCCTTGGCATTGGGGCGAATGCGGCCATTTTCACGCTGGTGGATTCGATTCTGCTGCGCCCGCTGCCGTATCCGCAGCAGAACCGGCTGATGCGCCTAGGGTATGGCACTGAGTCGGCGGTCGAAGCTCCTTTTCCCAAGGGCTGGATTCGCGCTCTCAACCGGCAGTCCGCGTCCTTCGCGGCGATCAGTGGCTTTGGACCGAACGCGCAGTCGAATATCGGGGATGAAGGCTCTCCCGAGCGCGTCTTCGGCTCACAGGTGATGGTGAACGCACCGGAAACGCTGGGGATTCATCCCGCCCTGGGGCGCTTTTTCACGCCGGACGACTCACAGGCCGGCCACGATCCGGTCGTCGTCCTCGGCTACGGCTACTGGCAGCAGCATTTTGCAGCCGATCCTGACGTCATCGGCCACATGCTGCGCATTGACGGCATCAGCCGCCGCATCATCGGCGTCATGCCCTCGGGCGTCCGCTTCCCGTACGCAGATACCGAGTTCCTGACCCCGGTGACCTTTCGCGGCGGCGATCCCATTGATGCCTGGAATAATTTCGATCTCCGAGCATTCGGACGGCTCAAGCCAGGAGTGACAGCCGCTCAGGCTCAGGGCGAGCTTCGCCGCCTGCAGAAGGTGCTGCTGCCGATGTTTCCGTGGATCATGCCCAGCGAATGGGCCGCCGACACGGTGGTGGTGCCGATGCTGGAGTCTGAAGTGGGCGCGGTGCGTCCCCGTCTGATGCTGTTGTTCGCGGCGGCGGGGCTGGTGCTGCTGGTCGCCTGCGCGAATGTCGCCAATCTGATGCTCGCCCGTGCGTCCGGCCGGGAGCGCGAGATTGCGGTTCGCGGGGCCCTGGGCGCTTCAGCGGGGCGGCTGGTACGGCAGCTGCTGACCGAAAGCATGGTGCTGGGCGGCCTTGCGGGGATCGTGGGCGTGATGGCCGCGGCGGCCAGCCTGCGGCTGGTGGTGACGCTTCTGCCCGCGGATACGCCGCGACTGGCAAATGTAGCCCTCGAATGGCCGGTGTTTGTGTTTGGCGCGGCAGCGTCGGTGGTAACGGGGATTCTGTTTGGGCTGATTCCGGCGCTGAAGATTGCATCGCCGAATCTGTGCGAGTCGCTGCACGCGGGCGGCCGCAGCGTGGCCGGAAAGGCAGGGCGGTTCGGGGTATCCATGGCACTGGTGACGGGACAGGTCGCGCTTTCGGTGGTGGTGATTGCCGCAGCGGGACTGATGCTGCACAGCCTCTGGAGCCTCTCCCAGGTCAACCCAGGGTTTCGCACCGATCGCATTGTGACGGCGCAGGTGTCTCTGAACGCGAGCGACTGCCCAAGTCCTCATCTGACTCCGGGCGCGGGCCCCACGGGGCGCTGCCAGGAGTTCTTCACCACGCTGCTCGATCGCCTGCGCGGCCTTCCAGGAGAAGAAAACGTGGCCCTCACCGACACGCTGCCGCTGGCCGGGCGCTACGGAAGCTACGCCTACGATGTGGAGGGCCGGCCACGCAGTCCGCGTCAGGAGCCGCAACTGGCCACGCAGCGCATCGTTTCGCCTGGTTATTTCGCCACGCTGGGCACGAGCCTCCTGCGCGGCCGTCTCTTGAATGCTCAGGATGCCTCGGGCGCAAGCCGCGCGGTGATTATCGACGAACACATGGCCGAGCGGCTGTGGCCGCATAAGGATCCGCTGGGCCAGCACCTCCTCAACGTCGTCGACGAAACGACACCAGCAGAGTGGATGCCCAGTCTCGCCTCGGTGGTGGTGGGCGTGGTCAGCAATACCCGCGACGGCAGCCTGGCGTCGGCATTCGTCGACGAGGTGTACTTGCCCATGACGGCGGCGAATGAGAAGCCGGTTATGTACGTCCTGCTGCGCACGCATGCCACAGCGGAGCAGGCCGCCTCGCAGCTGCGCCAGGCCGTCGCTGCAATGGATCCTCAGGCGCCGGTCACGGATGTTCGCTCGCTGAACGAAGTCGTCGCCGCTTCCGAATCCGGTTCGCGCTCGCTGGCGATCCTGCTGCTGGTTTTTGGGGCAGTCGCACTGGTGATCGGCGGCGTAGGCGTGTACAGCCTGATCGCCTGCATCGTGAGCTGGCGGACGCGGGAGATCGGCATACGCCTGGCGCTGGGCGCGCAGCGTGGGCAGATTGTGGCCAGCGTGGTGCGGCAGAGCCTGCTGCTGGCGCTGGGCGGCTGCGCGACGGGGTTGGTGGGGGCGGCGCTGGCCGCGCAACTGCTGCGCAGGTTCCTGTTTGGCGTAAAAACGATCGATCCGGTGACCTTTTGCGCGGTGCCAGTTCTGATGATGGCTCTGGCGCTGGCGGCTGCATGGATACCGGCACGACGCGCGGCCAGCGTGGATCCGATCGAGACGCTGCGCATGGAGTAAAAGGCGGGGGCAGCGCTGCGGCGCATTTTCCGTGCGCACCGTCAGGTATACTTCCGGCGACGGAAATCCCTTTTGGAGGCTATACCTGAAATGTTGAAGCGCGCACGGGCCCCCTTGTTCGTTGTTGTCGCCCTCGGCTTGATCGCCGCTCCGCTGGCGATGGCTCAGATGAATCCCGAATCGCGGTCGGACGGTCACGGAGACGCCGGACACGGCGGGACTTCGCTGGGCATGGAGAATCCTCCCGACTCGACCACCGAAGGGTCGGTGACGGTAGGCGGGCAGACGATCAGCTATCACGCGGTTGCGGGCATGCTGACGGTGGGATCCAGCGATGCGCAGGACGCAATGATCGGATTGGACGGGAAGTATCTGCCCGATTCGGGAATCGAGCTGCCGGCGAAGCTGGACGATCAGCCGGCGACGGCGCGCATGTATTATGTCGCGTATTTCGAGAACAATCCGCCGAAGAACCGGCCGATTACGTTCCTGTACAACGGCGGGCCAGGCAGTTCGACGATGTATCTGCACATGGGAGCGTTCGGGCCGGTGCGGGTGGTGGTGCCGCAGGATGCGACGCATCAGGAAGGCGCGCCATACGAGATGGTTCCAAACCAGTATTCGCTGCTTGACGTGAGCGATCTGGTATTTATCGACGCTCCAGGGACCGGATTCAGCCGCGTGTTCGGAAAGAATGCGCCGAAAGAGTTTTTCGGGACGGACCAGGACGCGCACGCGTTCGACCGGTTCATCCGGCGGTTCCTGACGAAATACGACCGCTGGAATTCGCCGAAGTATCTGTTTGGGGAGAGCTACGGGACGACACGCACGGCGGTGCTGACGAATCTGCTGCAGCGGCACTTCGACCTGAACGGATCGATTTTCCTCTCGCAGATTCTGAATTTCGACGACAGCGCGGACGGACCGCAGGGCGATCCGGGGACGGAGAACGGGTATTTTCTGGCGCTGCCTTCGATGGCGGCGACGGCGTGGTATCACCACCGTGTACCCAATCAGCCGGCGGAGCTGGAGCCATTCCTGAAGCAGGTGGAAGATTTCGCGCTGGGCGCGTACGCTTCGGCGCTGCTGCAGGGCGCCGATCTGCCCCAGGACCAGGAGCAGGCGATTGCGGCCAGGCTGGAGAGCTTTACCGGGGTTCCGGCGGCGTACTGGATCAAGGCGGACCTGCGGGTGAGCGGCGGCGAGTTCTCCAAGGAGCTGCAGTCGGAGATGGGCATTACGACGGGGCGCCTGGACACGCGCTACGAGGGGCCGGATCTCGATCCGCTGAGCGAAGACGCAGGATACGACCCGTTCACCGACGCGCTGACTTCGGCGTATGACACCGCGGTGAACGAGTACACGCGCAATACGCTGAAGTTCGGCGAGAACATGACCTACAAGCCTTCAGCGTACGGCCCGGACTTTCACTGGGACCTGGAGCACACGCCTCCGGGGGGACGCGGTTGGGCGGCCAGCGTGAACGTGATGCCCGACCTGGCGAACGCGATGAAGCATAATCCGAAGCTGAAGATCATGCTGATGGGCGGCTACTACGATCTGGGGTGCACCTTCTTCGGCGCGACCTACGAGGACAAGCATCTGCAGATCCCGCAGTCGCTCGAGTCGAACATCTCGTACCACTTCTTTGAGACCGGGCACATGGTGTACGTGACCGAATCGGCGCTGAAGGAGATGCACCAGTACACGGCGGACTTCATCCGGAGCACGGAGAGCCCGCAGCCGTGATCGCCACCAGCCGGCGGCGCTCCGCAAAGGAGAGCCGCCGCGCAGTATCCGGGCCCGCATCGGTGTGGAAGCGAATCGTCGCGCACCTGAACGACTCAGACTACATGCGGCAGGCGGTTGCGGACCTTGCAGCCGTCCTGTTTGCGCCCACCGCCGGCGCTGCTCTGACGGTGGTGGTGATGCGGCTGGTGAGCCCGGGGATTGGCGAGTTGCTGCGCCACTCGCACCCGCTGCCGGGATTCCCGATGGCGATTCTGATCGGCGGTGCGATCGCCTGGAATCACGCGCTGAATCCATCGCGGCACGCGCGGTTCGTCGAGTGGATCTGGGCGTTTCCCTTCGCTCTGCTGGCGATGAATCACGTGCTGAATGAAGGCATGTCGCAGGCGCTGCTGGCCGTGTCGGAGTTCACATCGGGCCCGGCGAACGAAAGCTTCGTGCAGGTGCTGGCGGTGAGCCCGCTGCTGGGCGCGCTGACCTACACGGTGGTGCGGCGGCTGGCGGCAGGACGCGGTGTGAAGGCTGCCGGAGGAACCGCCGCAGTGGGCTGAAGCGCGTGCCGCCAGGCGGAACGAGGTGTTCAGCGCGCGGCGGCTGTGGCGTTTTGGTACTCCTCGTAGGGGCCTTTGAAGTCCTCGATCTGACCCTTGTCGAAGTGCCAGATGCGGGTGGCGACCTCGTCGATAAGGTCGTGATCGTGAGTGACGAGGAGGACGGTGCCCTCGTACTTCTGGAGCGCGATGTTGAGGGCGTTGATGGCCTCGAGGTCGAGGTGGTTGGTGGGCTCGTCGAGGATGAGCAGATTGGGCTTCTGCAGCATGAGCTTGCAGAAGATGAGGCGGGCAGCTTCGCCCCCGGAGAGCGCGGCAGTGGGCTTGAGCCCCTCTTCGCCGCGGAAGAGCATCTGGCCGAGGATGCCGCGGATGTCTTCGGTGGTGGCTTTGGCGTCGAACTGGCGGAGCCAGTCGACGATGGTGACGCCGGGCTCGATGACGCCGGTGTTGTCCTGGGGGAAGTAGCCGATCTGGACCTCGTGGCCCCATTTCACATTGCCGGCGTCGAGAGTGAAGTCTTTTTCGGCGTAATCGGGCTGATTGGCCAGCAGGGACTTGAGCATCGTCGTTTTGCCCTGCGCGTTGCGGCCCATGAGGCCGATCTTTTCACCACGCATGATGCCGGCCGAGAAGCCATCGATGACACTTAGGTCGCCGTAGGTCTTGTGGATGCCCTCAAAGTCGACGACGTACTTGCCGGAGGGACGGTTCTGGTCGAAGCGGATGTAGGGGCGGGCGATATTGGAGCGGGCCAGCTCGGTCGTTTGCAGACGTTCGACTTCTTTCTTGCGGCTGGTGACCTGGGAGGAACGGGTTCCGGCGGAGAAGCGGGCGATGAATTCGTTGAGCTGGGCGATTTTCTTTTCGCGCTGGGCGTTCTCGGATTCGAGGCGGGAACGGATCTGTGTCTTGGCGAGCACCATGTCGTCGTAGCCGCCGGTGTAAGTGATGATCGTCTGGTAATCGATGTCGGCGATGTGGGTGCAGACCGAGTTGAGGAAATGGCGGTCGTGGGAGATGGTGATGAGGGTGCCTTCGAAGCGGGAGAGGAAGTCCTGGAGCCAGTGGATGGAGTCGAGATCGAGGTAATTGGTGGGCTCGTCGAGCAGGAGGGCCTGAGGCTTGCCGAAGAGAGCCTGAGCGAGGAGGACGCGGACCTTCTGGCCGCCCTGCAACTCGGACATTTTGCGCTCGTGGAGCTCGTCGGCGATGTCGAGACCCTGGAGCAGGATGGCGGCGTCGGACTCGGCGGTGTAGCCGTCTTCTTCGCCGACGATTCCCTCTAATTCGGCGAGCCGCATACCGTCATCGTCGGTGAGCTCGGATTTTTCGTAGATCTTGTCGCGTTCCGCGAGGGCGGCCCAGAGTGGCTTGTTGCCCATGACCACGGTGTCGATGACGCGGAAGGCGTCAAAGGCGTACTGATCCTGGCTGAGGACGGAAAGTTTCCTGGGGCGGACGACGTTGCCCTTCTGGGGGTCGAGGTCGCCGGAGAGGATCTTCATGAAGGTGGTTTTGCCGGCGCCGTTGGGGCCGGTGAGGCCGTAGCGGCGGCCGGAGGTAAAGGTGGTGGTGACCTCTTCGAAGAGGACTTTGGCGCCGTAGCGCATGGTGACATCGGAGACGGAAATCATGAATCTCTCAGAGAAATGGGGATAGTTCAAGAATATAGGGATTGCCCGTCCTGGCAAATGCGTTTCGCGGGACTTGCTGTCCAGCCGGGCGCCATTCGGCTGCGCTTATCCGGATAAGGCGCTGTTGTACCGGACAAATTTTCCGCAGTGGGAAATTTCTTCTCTGTTAACTATTTTGTCATAGATCAGGCAACTCTCGGCATTTCAAGGGGTTCGTCCGACGGAATCGTGGAACAGCGCGTGCTTTGCCAAGGGCGCTGTTTTGTCTTTGGAGGCGTGATTATGTTGGACGATTCACCGCTGGATGGTTCGTCGCCGCTGGTGCGGCGGCTGGCGATGGTTGTAGCCGCGCTAGTGCTGGGCGTGGCCGTTCTGTCGTACGCAGTACATGAGCATCACGCAGCGCAAACGCTGGCGGCGCAGAACAGTCAGGCGAGTGCCCAGCTGAATTCGACGCGCAGTGAGTTGAAGAACCTGACGGCTCAGGTGAGTGCGCTGGAGCAGCAGAGCCAGCAGCAAGCGGCTGCCCAGGCGGAGTTGGCGAAGGCGCAGGAGCCGATTGTGCACCGTTTCGGGAAGCCGCGCGCCGGGCATCCGGAATCGCGGCGGCTGAACCGGATGCAGGCGCAGCTGGACAAGCAGGAGCAGGAAATCGCGGCCACGCAGAACGATCTGACCAGTACTGCCACGGAGCTGACGGGGTCCATCGCGCGCACGCATGGCGAGTTGGTGGTGCTGGAGAAGAAAGGCCAGCGCAATTACTTCGAGTTCGATCTCGTGAAAGAGAAGCAGTTCAAGCGGGAAGGTCCGCTGGGCGTCAGCCTGCGCAAGGCCAATGTGAAGCACCAGTATGCCGACCTCCAACTTCTGGTGGACGACCGCAGCCTGACGCAGAAGCACGTGAATCTGGACCAGCCGGTGCTGTTCTATGGGGACGACAGCGAGCAGCCGATCGAAGTGGTGATCAATGACATCACGAAGAACCACATTCACGGCTATGTAAGCGCGCCGGCCTACCACAAGTCGGAGCTGGCAGCGATGGCGGCCGCTGAGGAGAATGGGGCGAATCCCGGGACGCAGCCGGCGACGAGGAAGGTGCTGACAGTATCGCAGCAGGATGCGTCGGCGCAGGGCGGCCCGCAGGAATAGCCGTCCGGCGAACCGGCTGTCCCGGCAAGGCGCGCTTCGCGCGAAAACGGGCACAGAGGCGAGGTGTGTGACGCGGGGATGCGGGCGATCCCTGTATACTTTGCCGTTGGTCTGGAATCGCCCACGATGAAAATTCTGGTGTGCATCAAGCAGGTTCCGCAGAAGGATGCGCCTCTGCGGCTGAACGAGACGGGGACGTGGATCCGCGACGACGTGTCGTGGGAGACGAACGAGCCGGATGCGTACGCGCTGGAGGAGGCGCTGCGGCAGAAGGAAAAGCACGGCGGCGAGGTGACCGCGATTACCGCGGGTCCGGCGCGGGCGCAGCAGGTGCTGCGGGAGGCGCTGGCCAAAGGCGCGGACCGGGCTATCCATCTGGAGGACGACCGGTTTGCGCAGCTGGATGCGGCGAACACAGCGCGGGCGATTGCGGCGGCGATTGCGGGGGAGAATTTCGACCTGATCGTGACCGGGCTGCAGTCGGATGACTTTGGAGCGGCGCAGACGGGCGTGCTGCTCGCGGAGATCCTGGGAATTCCACACGCGACGATCATTATCGGGATCGAGAAGACGGACTCGGGGTTAAAGCTGAAGCGCGAGCTGGAGGCGGGGCACTACCAGTACATCGACATGGCCATGCCGGCGGTGCTGACGATCCAGAGCGGGATCAACAAGCTGCGCTACGCGACGCTGATCGGGATCAAACAGGCCAAGATGAAGCCGCTGCGCAAGGTGACCTGGGCGGAGGTTGAGGGCAAGCTGAGCCAGCACATGCAGAAGATCGAGAAGCTGTACGTCCCGGGCAGTCAGAAACAGACGCGGAAGCTGGAAGGTCCGGCCGGCGAAGTGGCGAAGAAGCTGGTGGAGTACCTCAAGAACGAGGCGCGGGCGCTGTAGATTTTCGTGCTGCGGCACTGCGGCCTGACAATCCAGCAGCGGATTGCTTAATATGGTGGACAACAATTTTGGAGGAGAGACGCGCACCATGCCGAATATGAACATCCCCGCAGCAGAACGGAATCTGACGCCGGCGCAGGTGGAAGCGCTGGACAAGCGCCGGCAGAGAGGGCTGGCCTGCCAGGTGCTGGCGGGACAGTTCGCGTTCTTCGCCGTGCTGCTGCTGGTGTGGTCGGGGCAGGACCTGACCTACGGGCCGGGGTGGGTGCATCCGATGTTCTACTACAACGTGATGGCGGGACTGCTGGCGGTGATCTTCGGAATTTACGGGACGTATCTGCGGCGCGGGCGGATACACGAATACTGAAAGACAGCGTATAGGGATTAGGGTTTAGGGATTAGAGAGAGCCGCTGACGAATCGGCCGAAAGGTGATACCGGCGGCGAGAATGGGAAAGGGCTGGGGGGAGCTACGGCTCCCCTGACCTGTGTATGGCAGACCAAATTCTAGTGGTAGCGGAGCAGAGAGAAGGCAAGCTGAACCGCGTCTCCTTTGAGACGATCGCGGCGGCGCAGGCAATTGCGAAGCAGACCGGGTGGATGGTGGAGGTGGTGCTGCCGGGGGGCAGCGTCGCCGGGCCGGCGCAGGAACTGGCGACGAAAGCGGTCGCGAAGGTGGTGGCGCTGGAGGGTGCGGCGCTCGAGGCGTATACGTCGGATGCTTACGTTCACGCGCTGAAGGCGTTCATTGCCGAGAAGCAGCCGAAGCTGGTGCTGTTTCCGCATACGTATCAGGTGCGGGACTTTGCGCCGCGGCTGGCGCTGGCGCTGGATCGCACGCTGATCTCGGATGCAACGGGATACAAGTACGAGGGCGGAAAGCTGCTCTTCACGCGGCAGATGTTTCAGGGGAAATTTGCGGCGGACGTCTCGTTCGGCGGGGATGCGCCGTGGATGGCCACGATCCAGATTGGCGCGTTTCGCGGGGATCAAGCCGAAGTTTTTTCCTCGAACGGTGAGGCTCCAATAGAGACCGCGGCTGCAGCAGCGGCGAGCATGCCGCCGCGGGTGACGCCGCATGAGGTCTTCCAGGAAGCGAAAGAGGCGGTGGACCTGACGCAGTCGGAAGTGATCGTCGCCGTCGGACGCGGGATCAGGGAGCAAAAGAATCTGGCGCTGGCGGAAAATCTGGCGGCAGCACTGGGCGGTGAGGTGGCGGCGTCGCGGCCGATTTGCGATAACGGATGGCTGCCGATCGACCGCCAGATCGGATCGTCGGGGCAGACAGTCGCGCCGAAGCTGTATATCGCGATGGGAGTGAGCGGGGCGATCCAGCATATTGTAGGGATGAAGGGATCGCGGACGATTGTGGCCATCAACAAGGACCCCGAGGCGCCGATTTTCGAGATTGCCGATGTGGGGGTGGTGGGGGATCTGTTCCAGGTGGTGCCGGCGCTCACCGAAGAGATTAAGAAGGCTAAAGCGAGCTAAGAAGCGGTCAGCTAACGTCCGGTCAGCTAAGGTCCTGCCAGCTATGAACCGGTCAACGGCGAGTTGCGCGAGAGCCTGCAGGTCCGCTAGAACAATAAGTCGGTCTTCGCCGAAGGCGAGCCCGCCAGGACGGCCAGTCCCATGATTCATTTCAGAAAACCGATCGAAGGCGTGGAGCGTCCGCAGATGGAGGCGGATGTCGTGATTGTCGGCGGCGGGCCGGCGGGGATGGCGTGCGCGCTGCGCCTGGCGCAGCTGATCGACGCTTATAACGCTTCGGGGCCGGACGAGCCGCTGAGCAAAGAGAACATCTACGTGCTGGAAAAGGCGCGCGAGGTGGGGCAGCACTGTTTGTCGGGGGCGCTGCTCGATCCTCGATCGATGCGCGAATTGTTGCCGGGGTTCGAGAAGGAAGCGCCGATCGATGCCGAGGTGACGAAGGAATCGGTGTGGTTCCTGAAGGAAAAGGGCCAGCGCAAGTTTCCGATTGTGCCGGCGCCACTCCGGGATCACGGGAATTACATGATCTCGCTGAACAAATTTGTGAAGTGGATGGGGCAGAAGGTGGAAGAAGCCGGGATCACCGTGTTTACCGGCTTTGCGGGCTCGGAGGTGTTGTGGTCCGACGACAGCGACGATGTGGATGTCGCGCGCGTGGCTGGGGTGAGGACGGACGACAAGGGCGTGGACAAGGACGGCCAGCCGAAGGCGAATTTCGAGCCGGGATACGAACTGCGCGCGAAGATCACGATTCTTGCGGAGGGGACGCGCGGCAACTGCGCGAAGGAAGTGATTGGGCGGCTGGGTCTGGAAGATCCGGAGCACGCGCAGACCTACGGCCTGGGCGTGAAGGAGCTGTGGGAGATTCCGGCGGGGCGCGTGGCGAAGGGCGAGGTGATCTATACGCTGGGCTATCCGCTGACGACGCGGGAATACGGCGGGGCGTGGGTGTACGGGATCAGCGACACGCTGGTGAGCATTGGGTTTGTGACGGGGTTGGACTACGAGGATCCGCGCACCGATCCGCACCACGTGTTCCAGAGCTTCAAGGAGCACCCGTTTGCGCGGAGGATTCTGGAGGGCGGCAAGATGGTCCGCTACGGCGCGAAGAGCCTGCCGTACGGCGGATGGCTGACGATGCCGCGGATCTATGGAAATGGGTGGATGCTGCTGGGGGATGCGGCGAGCTTTTTGAATTCGCAGCGGCTGAAGGGGATCCACCTGGCCATCAAGAGCGGGATGCTGGCGGCGGAGACGGCATTCGAGGCGCTGCTGAGCGGGGACAACTCGGCGGAGCGGCTGCAGGGCTACAAGGCGGCGGTGGACGAGAGCTGGATCCACGAGGAGCTGTGGCGGGTGAGGAACTTTCATCAGGGATTCGAGCACGGGCTGCTCGAGGGGATGGTGAGTGCGGCGATCCAGCAGGTGATGCGGGGCGGCATCCTCGGGCCGGACGCGAAGAATCACGCAGGATACGCGGAGTTGGGGCGGCTGGATGAGATTGGGCCGCCGGATCTGAGTCGCGGGCCGATGATCGGGAACGCGCGCGGCGACGGAAAACTGACCTTCGACCGGCTGACGGACGTTTTTCATTCGGGGACGCGGCATGATGAGGACCAGCCCTGTCATCTGGTGGTGGAGGATCTGAACATCTGCAGCGGGCGCTGCGTGCGGGAGTACGGAAATCCGTGCCAGTATTTTTGTCCGGCGGCGGTGTACGAGATGGTGGAAGCGGCGGACGATGGGGAAAATGCTGCGGGAGCGGCGAAGGAACTGCGGATCAATTTTACGAACTGCGTACACTGCAAGACCTGCGACATCATGGACCCGTACCAGATCATCCAGTGGGTTCCTCCGGAGGGCGGCGGCGGCCCGAATTATGACGGAATGTAAGGTCACTTTCCGGTAACCTGTTGCGGGATTTCCCGGACGTGTGCCATAGTCGAGGCACGTTTGCGGCATTTGCGTCACGTGATGCTCCATCGGGTCAGGCTTCGCAGAACGCTGAACAACGAAGGGCGAGTTGTTCGATGGCGAGCAGGCAGCTAAGGTGTCCGGCATGTTCCAACGAGACCAGGTTCCACCGGTCCCGCACGCGCTTGTGGGACCTGGTGTTCATGCTGTTTGGCTTACGGGCCTACCGGTGTATGAGCTGCTATAAGCGCTTTCATTCCTGGAGGAAGCCGCAGGTTTCGGTCCGTTCGCGCCCCTATGAAGCCGGCAGTCATAGCTGAAGCTGGCGCGACCCAGACGCATCCAATAGAGTAAGTACTCATGGCGTCCCTCAGCGCTTCCGAAACGAATCTGGCCCTGGAACCGGCCGTTCACGAACGGCTGACGGACCGGCACGGGCGCAGGATTACCGATCTCCGGATTTCCATCACAGACCGTTGCAACTATCGGTGTGTGTATTGCCGCACGGGGAGCGGCGGCGCTGTCTATGCGGAGCTGGCGATCGACGAGTATCTGCGCATGACGCGGGTGTTTGTCGCACTGGGGATTGAGAAAATTCGCCTGACCGGGGGCGAGCCGCTGCTGCGGCGTGGTCTGGTGGAGTTGCTGCGCGAGCTGCGCGGGCTGTGCACCCTGGATGGCGCGCCGCTGGATCTGGCGGTCACGACGAATGGGCACCTGCTCGAAGAGATGGCTGAGGGGCTGCGCGACGCGGGGTTGAGCCGGATCACCGTAAGCATGGACGCGGTGGATGCGGAGAAATTTGCGCGCATCACACGGGTGCCGGGTAGCTATGAGAGGGTGCTGGCGGGAATTCGCGCGGCAAAGCGGGCCGGGCTCGATCCAGTGAAGGTGAACTGCGTGCTGCTGCGCGGGTTCAATGAAGACCAGATTGTGCCGTTTGCGCGGTTCTCGCGGGAGGAAGGCGTGATCGTGCGCTTTATCGAGTTCATGCCGCTGGAAGAAGATCGGCTGTGGACGCCCGAGTCGGTCGTGCCGCTGCGCGAGATCACGGAGGCGCTGGAGACGTTTCGGCCCCTGATGGCGCTGCCGCCAAACGCGGCGAGCGAGACGGCGGTGCGGTACACGTTCGACGACGGCGTGGGCGAGATCGGCATTATCGCCCCGGTGACGCAGGCCTTTTGCGGGCACTGCAGCCGGGTGCGTCTGACGTCGGACGGGAAGATTCGAACCTGCCTGTTCTCGCAGACCGATCACGATCTGTACGGCGTGATGCAGCGGGGCGGGAGCGATGCCGATATGGCGGAGTTCATCCGGCGGACCGTGGACCAGAAGGAGGCGCGGCACCATATCGGGGAGCCGGGGTTCCTGAAGCCTTCGCGGAGCATGGTCCACATCGGGGGTTAGCCACCCGGGCGGTCGGCGCTGGCGCGGTGCTGCCGCACGGGCGGACGCGCTTCGCGCCCCGGGGACTGGCACAGCGGTTCATGCGGCGCGGGGCGTTCAGGGCTTCGCTCCCTGATGCAAGCGAAGTGTACCGGGCCATCCCTATAATGGACGGCGAAAATGCCATCCAGGAAAAATCCTCTTCTCCTTATCAGCTTTCTCGTCCCTTCCATCATTCTGATCGGCGGTTTGAGCGCGCTGAACGCGCGGCCCGCTGAGAACAGTGCCAGGACGGCGGAGGCGGCGCGGCTGAACAGCATCGGCATTGCGCTGATGAATCAGCAACTGACGGAGAAGGCGGCGGCGAAGCTGGCCGAGGCGCAGGCAGCGGATCCGAGTTCGCCGGTTCCGGTGCTGAACCGCGGAGTTGCGCTGATCTACGAGCAGAAGCTGACGGAGGCGGACGCGGCACTGCGGCAGGCGACGGCGATGGCCCCGGACGATCCGCGAGCCTGGTACAACCTGGGGCTGGCGCAGATGGACGAAGCCGAGCAGAAACAGGCGCTGGGCGATTTTGAGCATGTGCTGGCGCTCGATCCGAACGATGCGGACGCGCATTATTTTGCGGGACAACTGGAGATGAGCCTCGGCGACGCGAACGCGGCAATCGCGGAGTTTGAGGCGGCGCTGAAGATCAATCCGCACCATGCCTCTGCGGAGTTTGGGCTGGCGCGGGCGCTGCAAAGGGCAGGACGGCAGCAGGAGGCGCACCAGCAGGTGCAGATCTTCCAGCACCTGGTGCAGGCCAGGATCGCGTCGCCGCTGGCGCTGGACTACGGCGAGCGCGGGGACCTTTCGACGATGGAGGAGATGGCGCTGCCGGCCCAGGCGGTGGGGCCGATGATTCCGGTGCGATTTGAAGCCTCGCCGCTGCCCAAGCCGGCTCCTATTGGGGACATCGGGACCGGATTAGGTGCGGGTATCTGCGCCATCGACGTATTCGGAACGGGACGCCAGGATCTGGTCGCGATGGGGGCGGGCGCCCATGCAATTGCAGTTTGGCGCAACCTCGGCAATGGTTCGTTTGAATCGGTCCCAGGAAACGAGACCGGGCTGACGGCGGCTGGCGCAGCCGTGGCGTGCGCGGTGGGGGATTACGACAACGACGGACGCCCGGACCTGGCTGTAGCGATGGCTGGCGGGAGGGTGATCCTCTATCACAACCTGGGCGGCGGACGGTTTGAGAATGTGACGGCGAAGGTCGGGATCCGGCCGGAGAACGATCCCGCAGGCCTCACGTTTGTGGATTTCGATCACGATGGCGATGTGGACCTGTGTGTGACGGGGAAGGCCGTTGGCGGGGCCGGTCCGAATGTGATGTGGAGGAATAACGGAAACTCGACGTTCACAGATGTGACGGAGCAGACGGGGCTGGCAGGCGAGGGAAGCACGGAGCAGGCGGAATTGTCGGACATCAACAACGACCGCGCGGTGGATCTGGTGGTGACGGGCGAGGGGCCGGCTCCCACGGTGTATCTGAATCAGCGGGAGGGCGCGTTCAAGGCGATGCCCTTGTATACGGGCGAGAATTTGCCGGCGACGCGGGGCGTGGCGGTCTTCGACTTCAACAAAGACGGATGGATGGATGTGGCCGTAACGCACGCGGGAGCTCCGGGGCTGACGCTGTGGCGGAATGTGGACGGGAAGCGGTTTGAGCGGGTGCCGCTGCCGCTGCCGGCTGGTGTGACGGGCGGATGGGGCGTGACACCGATCGATGTAGATAACGATGGGTGGATCGATCTGGCGGCGGTGCTGGAAGTGGGCGGGACCACGGAGCTGCATGTGTTCCGGAACCTGGGGCCTCGCGGCTGGGAGGATGTGACGGCGAAGCTGGAACTCAACAAGATGAGCTTTTCAAAGGCGCGGTCGGTCATTGCGGCGGACGTAGACGGGGATGGCGCGCCGGATCTGATTGTGACGCAGGTGGCAGGGCCGGCGATGGTGCTGCGGAACGTGGGCGGGAACGCTCATCACGCGCTGCGGCTGACGCTGACGGGGCTGGCGGACAACAAGAGCGCGATCGGGACGAAGGTGGAAGTGCTGGCGGACGGGCAGTCGCAGAAATTCGAGGTTGCGGGCGGAAGCGGATACCTGAGCCAGGGCTCGACGGAGATTGAGGCGGGACTGGGTGCGGCGGATCATGTGGACGTGATCCGGCTGCTGTGGCCGACTGGTGTGCCGCAGGACGAGATCGGCCTGGATGCGAGTAAGCCGGTGGAGCTGAAGGAGCTGGACCGGCGGGGCAGCTCGTGTCCGGTGCTGTTTGCGTGGGACGGGAAACGATATCGGTTCATCTCCGATGTGATTGGCGCGGCGGTCATCGGGCACTGGGTGTCGCCGGGGGCGACGAACCGAAACGATCCGGGGGAATGGATCAAGGTGGATGGGGATGATTTGCAGGCGCGGAACGGGTTGCTCAGTCTGCGCTTCGGCGAGCCGATGGAGGAGGTGAACTACATTGACCAGCTGCGGCTGGTGGCGGTGGATCATCCGGCGGGGATTGGGGTGTATCCGGACGAGAAGTTTTTGAGCGAGCCGCCGTTTGCGACGGGAAAGACGGTGGCGGTGAGCGCGCCACGACCGGTTGTCGGCGCGTGGGACAGCAATGGACGCGATGTGCGCGCGGTGCTGGCGAGCGTGGATCACCAGTATGTGCGGGGCTTTACGGATCTGAGCTATGCGGGGTTTGCGAATCTGCATTCGCTCACACTGGATCTGGGCGGCTGGACGCCGGCGCATCCGCTGCGGCTGCTGCTGCACGGGTATATCGAGTACTTCAGCGCCAGCTCGCTGTATTCGGCGTGGCAGGCGGGGCTTAAGCCGATTCCGCCACGGGTGGATGCGCTGATGCCCGACGGGCACTGGAAGCAAATCATCGGCGATATGGGATTTCCGGCGGGGCTGCCACGAACGATGGTGGTGGATTTGACGGGCAAGCTGCCGCCGGGCGTACGGAAGATTCGGATCACGACGAATCTGCAGATTTACTGGGACCAGGCGCTGGTGGACAACGGGCCCGATGAGCGAAGCGAGGTTCGGGAGACGGAAGTTCCGCTGGCAATCGCGCATCTGGCGTTTCGCGGGTATCCGGATCAAATCGAAGGGAAAACGCCGGGGGACCTGACCTACGATTACGACCGCATCAGCCAGACGGGGCCATTCCTGTGGGCGCGTGGGATGTACACGCGGTATGGCGACGTGACGCCGCTGCTGAGGAAGATTGACGATCGCTATGTGATCTTCGGGACGGGCGAGGAGATCGACGCGGAGTTCCGCGCGACGGCGCTGCCGCCGCTGCCGGCGGGATGGACGCGGGACTATTTCTTCTACGCGAACGGGTTTGTGAAGGATATGGATTTCTGGGAGGCGGAGCCGTTCACCGTTGGCGAGATGCCGTTCCACGCGATGACAACGTATCCGTATCCGGCGAGCGAGCATTATCCGGACACTCCGGCGATGGAGCGGTACATGCTCGAATGGAATACGCGGTATGAGTCAGGAAAAAAGAAGCAGCGGTGGGATTTTGATTATGAGAAGACGGCAGAGAAGCCGATTCAGTAGCCGGTGGCAAATAGCCCGTTAGCAGGGGCCTTACGTCTGGCGGTAGCTCCGCTGGTAGGTCTGCGTGATGCGGTCGTGCCAGCCGAGAGCGTCTTCGTCGAAGACGATCCAGAGGAATCCGAGGCCGAGGGGCAGCGCGGAGAGCAGCAGCGCGGCGATGCGGGTGCGCAGGGCGTGGCGCGTGGGGTTCTCGTCGTCGAAGGTGCAGAGCGCGATCTTGGCGTAGCGCATGCCGGGCGTGGCGGAGGAGAGCGAGAAAAACAGAAGCTGATAGAGAATCCAGGTGGCGAGGAGGGTCGCGGCCGCTCCGGCAACGGCGACGCGGCCGGCGGGTGGATGGGTGGTGCAGGCAACAAAGACCAGCACGAAGAGCAGAAACGCGCCGAGGGTGAGCGCGACGTCGACGATGGCGGCCATGAAGCGGTCCGCGACCGGCGCGACGTGGAGGGGCATGTCGTCAAGCAGCGGAGTGCGGGAGGGCGGTTTCGCGGCGCGGTTGGGCGGATCGGTGTCGAGCTGAATGGAATGCCACTCGGATGTGGGACGCTGCGACGCGGCGGCGGACGTGGCGGGAGCGGTCGCGAGGGGCGGCGCGGATTCGGGATCGGCCTCGAAGATGCGAAGCTGGGAGGCTGCGTCTGCGGGAAGCGGGTCTTCAGTGGCAGCCGGTGGCGCATCCGTCGTGAGCGGACCTTCGGCCAGACGCGGACGGGCTTTGCGCGGAGCGATCAGCTCACGGGGAAACTCAATGACACGGGCGGGCAGCGGGCGGAGCGGCTCGACGACCGCTTCTTCCAGCGGATCGACGAGAGCGGCGTCGCCGGGCAGCAAGTGCGCGAGAGATTGAGCGTGAGCCTGCGTGGGCGCGGAACGCGGCGCGGGGAGGGAATCGGCGCTGACGGAATAGCGGAGAAGATCGGGCTGGTACGGCTCTGGCTCGGGATCGTGGACCTGCGGCGGCGCGGCGTGGGCTGACTGGGCGGGAGCAGGAGGTTCGGGAGTGAGCGGCTTTTGGGGCTCAGGCGCAGCGAGAGCAGCCTTTTCAGCGGCGGCTGCGGCAGCAGCCTGGGCGGCGAGCATGTCCTTCCACGAAGGGACGCGAGCGTAGCGTTCGGCGACGCGGGCGGCAACGGAGGAGTGGGACACGGCGGCTTCCATGCCGGGTAATGCTGGCTGGTTCTCGGGGACTCGGCCGCGGCGGCCGCGGTGAGCGCGGACGCGGGCGCTGACCTCGTTCTTCCACGCGGGGGCGGAGCCGGGCGGCGGGGCAGCGGCGTCGAGGGGAGCGGGCTGGGACGGCGACAGACTCAATGCAATCCTCTCTGGGGTGAGGGACGATGGGCGCAACTCCGGACACGGCAGCGCGTCTGAATGCGTAGATGCCGGTGAGAATGATACGTGTGAGAGGGTTCGGAGCGAGATGCCGGACATGGAGGCGTGTGCGGGGGAACGGCGCGGTTTGGACGTGCGCGAGCGATCACTGGACAGCCTCCAATGAGGGTGAGATCGCCGGAAATTTCGCCGAGAGCTGCGCGTGCTGAAGGCGCGAGAGGCTCCACATTCCGCTTTGCTATGCTGGAGTTGCCCCGCGCGATGAGAACCCGCTTGTTTTGGTGTATCACGGTGCTTCTGCTGTGTCATCCGCAGGTTTGGGCGCAGACCGTAACCAGCGAGTTTCCCCGGGTGGCTCCGGCGTCGTCTTCGGCTGCTGGAGCGGCGAATCTTCCCGACGATCCAAGCCTGCAGAGCACGCTGCCGGAAGCCCATGTGGTTCCGGAGCCGCAGCCTGGCGTGCCGGTGAGGATCGCAGCGCAAACCCAAACCAGCGAGAGTGTGAAGAACGGGACGCTCTACACGCTGGACGGCAACGTGGAGATCGACTACCGAACCTACATTGTGCACGCGGACCACGCGACCTATAACGACGGGACGGGCGTGATCGTTGCGCACGGGCACATGATGATCGACGGGGGCCCGGACGACGAACACTTCACGGCGGACCATGGGACGATCAACGTCCAGCAGGACACGGGCGATTTTTTCATTGTGGTGGGGACGCTGGGCGTGGAGCGGACGCCGCACGGGAGGATGGTCTTCATGGCGCCGAATCCATTTGCCGTGACCGGCAAAGAGGTGCTGCAGCTGGGCAAGCGGCGCTACCGGGTGATCGACGGAACGATGACCTCATGCCGGCTGCCCAAGCCGGACTGGCGGATCCTGTCGCAGAAGATCGATCTGAATAACGGCATTGCGACCACCGACAAGGCCTGGTTCGAGCTGTTCCATGTGCCGCTGATGTTCATGCCGTACGTGACACACCCGGTGGATGTGCAGCGGGCTTCGGGAATTCTGCTTCCCTACGCCGGGAACGACACGACGCGCGGACTGGTGGTGGGCGAGGGCGTCTATCTCACGCTGGGGCGCAGCGCCGATCTGACCATGGCGACGCAGTACTGGTCGAAGCGCGGCTTTGCGCCGAACGGGATGTTCCGGTACCGGGGACTGGGGGAGAATTTCGCCAACGTGCGCTTCCACAGCCTGCTGGACCACGGCCTGCTGGAGCCGAACGGGACGCGCGTCAATCAGGGCGGCGTCGATGTAATGGGGGACGGGCGGTACGACTTCACGCCGAAGACCCGGGGCGTGATCGATGCCGAATATCTGAGCTCGTACGTGTACCGGCTGGTGTTTGAAGAGGATTACGCGATCGCGATCGACTCCGAGGTGAAGTCGCAGACGTTTGTGACGCACGCGGATCACGACATCTGGGCGAGCCTGCGGATGAATCGCTATCAGGATTTTCAGAGCTCGGCGATACCGGGCGACGAGGTGAGGATTCTGCACCTTCCGCAGATTGACGTGGAGGCGACCGATCATTCGCTGGGCGAGTCGCCGGTGATGTGGGGATTTACGGGATCGGCGGCGCTTCTGTCGCGGTACGACTATCCCAGTTTCCGGACGTCGGCGGAGGTGCCGCGCGGGGATATTGATCCGCGGATTTCGTTGCCGCTCCATTTTTGGGGATGGACGTTCCGGCCGAATGCGGCGATCCGGGCAACCATGTATGGAAAAAGCCAGGATCCCGCTGATCTGGAGCAGATTCCCACGGTGCGGGTGAGCGGACTGGCGCGGACGGACGTGGAAACGGGATTCCAGCTGACGCCGCCGGCGCTGGAAAGGGACTTCAGCGCGCCATGGCTGCACCGGCTGCTGGGGGGAGACGTGCGGCACACGATTGAGCCGGACATTCAATACCGCTATGTGACGGGGATCAACAACTTCCGGGATGTTCTGCGCTTCGACGACACGGATGTGGCCAGCAACACCAACGAGATCGAGTATGAGCTGACGCAGCGGCTGTATGTGCATGGGGGAAAGCCGCATCCGTGCGCGGCGGATGCAGCATCGGAGGAGCAGGCCAACGAGCCGGCGCCAGGATCGGCACAGCAGGACCAGACAGACCAGAGCGGGAATGTTTCGGGCGTGGCGGGGGTCATGGGGTGGGGTATCAACGCGGCAGCGCCGCCGAGCCGGCCGGCGGCGGCAGCGAATGCGCTGTGCGGAACCGAGACGCGGGACTGGATCACGTGGCGGGTGGCGCAGAAATACTACTTCGAGCCGGATTTCGATCGCGCGATCACACGGGGAACGCCCAACCCGCTGCTGACGACGCTGGATTTTACGGGAGTGGACTTTCTAACCAGCCCACGGCACACGTCGCCGGTGATCTCGCGGCTGCGCATGCAGACGACGAAGGCGACCGATGTGGAGTGGGATCTCGACTACGACGCGAAGGAAGGCAAGATCACGTCGAGCAACGTGTTCGCGGGCTATCAGGCGGGGTTGTACCGGCTGCAATTCGGCGATTCGTACATGAACGTGCCGCTGGGCTACACGCCGCTGACGACGGCGAGGCCGATCACGCTGCCGTCGCCGGATGCGCCGAATCAGTTCAACCAGATCCACCTGTCGGCGATCCATGGGGCGGCGGCCAAACTGGGCCTGAGCGAGGGACTGAGCGCGGCGTACGACCTGGTGCACCAGCAACTGCAGTATGGCGCGGCGCAGGCGCAGTACAACTGGAACTGCTGCGGCATCGACTTCCAGTACCGCAAGTTCTCGCTGGGATCGATTCGCCGCGATACGGAGTACTTTTACAGCTTTAACTTCGCGGGGTTGTCGAATGTGGGCGACCTGCGGCACCGAATCAGCCTGTTCTAGAGGCTGTTCGGGGCTTTATGGCGGAACTGCGATAATAGAACCAGCAAACTACGAGACGGCTCACGAGCTAACCAAGGCGGCAATTTTTGTTGAAGCAGAGCTTTTTTCTTGCCTGTGCATTTCTGATGGCAACAGCCGGGTGTACGGCGCAGCAAACCCCAGCAGCGCAGACGAATACAGGACCAGGCACCGAGAGCGCGCAGCTGGACCGGAAGATCGAAATCATGATCCGGTCAGAGCTGGGCGTTCCGCCGCAATACGAAATGGCGATTGGACCGCGCGTGAAGAGCGACATGAGTGGATACGACACCATCGCGGTGACATTTTCGCTTCCCGGCCAGCCGAGCCGGACGCAGACGGTGGATTTTCTGCTGTCAAAAGACGGAAACACGCTGGCGCGGCTTTCGAAGTGGGACCTCAGGCCCGATCCGACGGCCGATCTTCCGACGGAAGGGCGGCCGGTGCGCGGCAATCCGCTGGCGAAGGTAACGATCGTGAACTTCGACGATCTGGAGTGCCCGTACTGCGCACGCATGCACGCGGAGTTTTTTCCGGACACGCTGGAGCACTACAAGGGCCTGGTGAAATTCGTCTACGTCGATTACCCGCTGGTGGAGATTCATCCCTGGGCCATGCACGCGGCGGTGAATGCGAACTGCCTGGCCGACGAGAACGCGACTGCGTACTGGGCTTACGTGGATTATCTGCACACGCACGGGCCGGAAGTGGCCGGGCCGGATAACGATCCGGCGAAGGCGGCGGCGACGCTGGACAAGCTGGCCGAGCAGGAGGGTGCGAAGCAGAATGTGGATGCGGCGAAGCTGCAGGCCTGCGTGGAGAAGCAGGACGAGAGCAAGGTGCGGGCGGAGATGAAGGCTGGCGATAAGCTGGGCGTGGATGCGACGCCGACGTTCTTTGTGAACGGAGAACGCTGGGCGGGCGAGCTGCCGGAGAGCCAACTGTGGATCATGATCGACCGGGCGCTGAAGGCCGAGGGGGTTACGCCGCCTCCGCCGGAAGCGCCGATTGCGCCAGCAGCGCCAAAGGCGACGGGGACGTCGAGCGGCCGGTAAGACGGAAATAGCGCTATGCACAGGGCGGGGAGCGCATTATTCTGATACCGATACGCCGCCCACGGATTTGCAGCGTGTCAGCAGGAGAAGAATTTTTGTCATCTCGATTGTTTTGGTCCCGCGCCTCGGTTTCTCGTTCCCTCCATCGCAATTTTGGGTTTGCATGCGCAGCCATCGCGGTGGCGCTGTGCGCCGGCTGCGCGCGCTCGCATAATGCCGACACGATGGCGACGGTAAATGGCAAGCCGATTCTGCGTTCGGAAGTGGAGCAGATCTATCAGGCGAACCTGGGGGAGTCGAACCAGCAGCCTTCGCAGGTGCAGGCGGATATCACGCGGCTGAACATACTGCGGCAGCTGATCGACGAGGAGATCGTCATGCAGGAGGCCGCCAAACTGAACCTGGTGGCCACGGACGATGAAGTGTCGGAGCGGCTGAACGAGATCAAAGCGCCGTTTACCCCGGACGAATTCCAGAAGCGGCTGGACTCGCAGCACATGACGCTGGAGGATCTGAAGCGGGAAATCCGGCGCAACCGGACGGAAGAGAAGCTGTTCAACAAAGAGATCAGTTCCCGGATCAACGTCACCGATGAGGACATCGCGAACTATTACAACTCGCACAAGGCGGAGTACAACCTGATCGAGCCGCAGTACCATCTGGCCCAGATTGTGGTGACGTCGATCCCCATGCCGCCGCAGCAGGTGGGGAACCTGCAGAACAGCAAGGCGATGAACGATGCGGAAGCGAAGCGCAAGATCCAGATGCTGCATAACCAGCTGGAGAGCGGCACGGACTTCAGCACGCTGGCGATGAACTACTCGGAGAGCCCGGATACGGCGGGGAACGGCGGAGATATGGGCTTTGTCCCGGAGTCGAGGCTGCGTTCGGATCCGCTGGTGTACGCGGCGGTGACCAAGCTGAAGCCGGGGCAAATTACGGACATTCTGCCCGTTTACGGGGCAGGAAACTCCAGGCAGCCGATCGGGTATGCAATCTACAAACTCGTCGACCGGGAAGCGGCCGGACAGCGGCAACTGAACGATCCGCGGGTGCAGCAGGCGATCCGGCAGCAGTTGCGGGACAGCCGCGAGCAGCTGCTGAAGAACGCGTATCTGGAGATGCTGCGGGACCAGGCGCGCGTGGTGAACTACTACGCCGAGGAAGTGTTCAAGAACGGGGCGCAGTAAGCGCCGGGCGCACCAGCCGAAGTAACTTTCTTCTACATAGCTCTCAGGACGCGAAAACTCCCACCGGATGGAGCGCCGGGCCGAGGCGCGGCCGCGCGTGCGGGAGCCTCTGAAAGGGCGAGGCATGGAGCCCGCGACGAAGGAATTACGGCGCCGCCCGATGAGAGACGATGGCTTCGGCGAAGCCCCGAACAGAGAGCCCGTTGCCGTGCGCGGCCAGGGAATTTTCGGAGCCTGCGACAGGGCCGCGGCGCCGGGCAACAGCAGATGCATTACCCCCTCTTGACAATTGTTGCGACAGCGGAGTAAAAGGGTTTGCCGTAGTTGGTAAATCGATTTTACTGAAGCCAGGACTCCCCAGTACAAGTCATTGGCTGTCTGCAGGTACGACGGCTTCGCAGGAGGCAGAAGCAACGCATCACCCGGCAGGCCCGGCACCGCGGCAACTGCGAGCCGGGGCTTTGCTGTTCTGACTGAAATCTGAGAATCGCGGGCGCGGCTCGGGGTCTCTTCCGAGTGCTTTGTCCATACCGGGAAGCGCCTGCGACGAGACCTCCGCGTGTGCAAATTTGCTGCGCGGAGCTGAAGGGTTCCCTGTGCCTTTCCGAGCGCCGGGGGACGCATTCGATTGCGTCTCTCGGTAACTGTATCGGCACCTGATGGATGAGATAGTTCGGGCCCTGGACAAGACAAAAGCAAGCATCGAATCGGCGAGCAGAAGAGGGCAGAGCCGATTCACCAACTGGCAGTTTTTCAATCAGGAGGAATCGTGACAACGAGCAAATGGCAAACTTGCATGCTCCGTGGAGTTTTTGCTGGGAGACGCAGCAGCTCGAAGGGTGAGCGCAGGCCGGGGTTCCGGCCTCCTGCGGGCTGGATTCTCTCGGCAATGCTGGCCGTATTGTGGCTGGGAATGCCGGCGGCTATGCACGCGCAGACGACGGCACAGCTTACCGGGACGGTGCAGGACCCGAGCGGCGCGATCATCCCGGGAGCCCAGGTGAGCCTGACCAACGAGGCTACCCAGGTTTCCCGTACCGTTCAGACCAACGCGGAGGGCCTCTATGCCTTCCCGTCTCTGGTGCCGGGATCCTACACGCTGAAGGCCGAGGCGAAGGGATTCCAGGCCACGCAATTGACGGGGATCGTGCTGAACGCCGGCGACAATCGCACGGTACCGGCGCTGGTCCTGACGGTGGGGTCGGAAGCGACCACGGTGACGGTGAGCGCAGCGGCGGTGATGATCCCGGTGGACAACGGGCAGCGCACGGACGTGATCAGCAGCAAGGAAATCGAGAACCTGGCGCTGGAAGGCCGCGATGTAACGGAGTTACTGAAAGTGCTGCCGGGGGCGACCACCATGTCGGGCGGCCTGACGCAGACCAGTCCGTCGTTCAGCGACCTGGACATCACCGTGCAGCAGAGCGCGGTGGGCAACGGGATCGACATTAACGGGGTGCCGAACCGCGGCGGAACTTCGCTGCTGGCCGACGGCGTCAACGTGATCGATCCGGGCAACATGGCGTCCTCGGTCTCCATCATCAACCCGGACATGACGCAGGAGGTGACGGTACAGACGTCGGATTTCAATGCCACGGTCGCATACGGTCCGGTGGTCGTGAGCGCCATCAGCAAGTCGGGCGGAGCGCACTACCACGGGGAGGCGTATTTCGACGCCCGCAACGATGCTCTGAATGCCAACGACTGGCAGGATAACCACAACGGGGTGCCGAAGGGCGGGGCCCACTATTACTATCCGGGCGGCAATTTCGGGGGGCCGGTGCCGTTTACGCACAAGCACCTGTTCTTCTGGGGCGGCTACGAGCGCTGGCTGCAGAACCAGGGAAACGCGAACGTACTGAAGTCGACCATTCCCACTCCGGAGATGATGGCGGGCGACTTCACCACCGACAATGCAGACAATATGGCGGCGTGCCCCAGCGGGTTCTCATCGACCATCACCGGGCAGTGGTGCAACGACATATCCAATATGGTTCTGCCGGACGGCAGCTCGCCCACCCCCGCGCCGGCGGGCCAGACGGGCGCGACCATTCCCTCGCAGTTTCTCGACCCGGGCGCGGCGGCGCTGGCTAAAATCTGGCCGAAAGCGAATGCCGACCCGACGAAGACCGGTGGCTACAACTATTACGAGCCTATTCCGAACATCAACGACGGGTGGATGTACCGCTTTCGCATTGATTACAACCTGGGCGACAACACCAAGATCTATGGCGCCTATCAGCAGGCGTACAACTCGGACCTGGCCAGCGGCAATGGCGCTCACCTGTACTGGACGCCGGGAGATGCGATCCCGTATCCGGGAGGCGGAGAGCAGCAGGTATTCCGCGGCAAATCGCTGGTGGGCCACATCGTTCACAATTTCGGTTCCACGGCGACCAACGATCTGATGGCGGGCTGGGCGTTCGGCAGTTTCCCGTTTACGGAGCCGAATCCGGGGGCAGCGCTGCGCAGCACGCTCGGCTATCCCGGCACCTATGGGAAGGTCTTCAGCAACACCCCGGTGCTGAACATTCCGGCCTACAACAGCCCGGGTGGCATTAACACGTTCCCGGACTTTTCGCAGAACTCGATTTTCGACAATCCTCCGGGGCAGTATGCGGTGCGTAAGGAAGCGCCGCAGTTCGACGACATATTTACCAAGGTGTGGCACACGCACACGATTGCGCTGGGCGCTTACGACCAGACCACGGACAACTATCAGAGCACCTTCGCCACCTATGAGGACGGGGACTACTCCAGCTTCAGCGGCGAGAATCCGAACATCAATACGGGAAATCTGATGGGGGCGGCCAATAACCCGACGGCGAACTTCGTCACCGGCATCGCAACGGGATACAGCGAAAGCAACTCCTCGCCGATCGCGGATACGGCGTACCAGTCGATTGCTGTATTCGTGGACGACACATGGAAGGCCAGCAGCCATCTGACCCTGGAGGGCGGGGCCCGCATCGAGCATGTGGGGCACTGGTACGATCGGGACGGCATCGGCATGGCCGTGTTCATTCCGAGCGATGTGGCGCCCGATTTCCAGGCGGGCCGTTACGCACCAGGCTACCGCTGGCATGCAAACGATCCCGGTGTTCCCCTGAGCGGGCAGCCCAACCGGTTTGCCTTCGTATCGCCGCGCTTCGGTCTTTCCTATGACATCTTCGGAAACGGCCGCACGGTGCTCCGCGGTGGATGGGGCGCCTACCGGTTCGTCACCCAGACCAACGACGTTGCAGCGGCGCTGGTGACCGCGCAGGATGTGCTCGGGTACAGCCTGCCGGGAGACAAATCCGTCCAGTTCAGCCAGATCGGCACGGGGAACGTGGTGTACAAGCAGACCTGCACTTCGCAGTGCGTCCAGGGTTCGTCGCAAACCGGCTTCGATCCCACGGACTACGGCCAGCCGCTGACGTACGCGTGGAACTTCACGGTGGACCAGAGGCTGCCGTGGAACTCGCTGCTGGATGTCGCCTACGTCGGCAACGTGGCGAGCCAGCTTTCCGACGACAGCGAAGACCTGCAGGGCAGCAACTTCTCGGCGGTAGCCGACCAGAACAAGACGCCGATGGGCGCGCTGTTCAGGCCCGATCCGAAGACGGGGGTGGTCTCTGCCAATCCGGAAAACGTGGGCACCAACCCGGCCAACGGGGCGTCGACCGGGAACACCCTCGCTGACTACCATCCGTATGGATATGCGTACGGCACCAACAGCGTGTACATGATCCAGAGCACGGACTACAACAACTATCACGGGCTGCAGGCTTCCTGGACCAAGACCACGGGTCACCTCACCTTCGACCTGAACGGCACCTGGTCGAAGGCGCTGGGGACCGGTCTCCAGGAGAACCCGTTCAACGTGAACCTGAACTACGGCCCGACGAGTATCGACCGGCCGTTTGTGTTCAATGCTTCGTACACGTACGCGTCGGGGCAGCTGCACACGGGCAACAACCTGGTGAACCAACTGGGCGGAGGCTGGACGATCTCCGGCATCTCGACGTGGCAGCACGGCGGATATATCCCCGCCGAGCTGGGGAATAACGTGCCGAACTTCGGGTTGGGAGAGACGTACATCAACCTGCCGGCCAACGCTAAGGCGGACGGCATCACCACCGGTATTGGGGACCCCACGTATTTCGGGACGGACGCGAGCATTCCGATCATGCCGGTACTGAGCTGCAATCCGCAGTCCGGCCTGGCGCACAACCAGATCCTGAATCTGAGCTGCTTCAATGCGCCGGCGGTGGGCAGCCAGGGGGGACAGAAATTCCCATACATGGCGACGACGCCGTACTACGATAACGATCTTGCTGTTTACCGGACGTTCCACATCCGGGAATCGCAGGACGTGCAGTTCCGGTTCTCCGCGTTCGACTGGCTGAACCATTCGCTGCCGGAGTTCGCCAACGGCGACTACTACAGCCTCGCCTACAACGTGGATTACGCTTCGAAGGCGATTACACCCAATGACGCGACGTATACGAGCAACATTGGGAGCCCCAATAACTGGGGCCTGATGACGGTGAAGTCGCAGGCGCCCTATTCACGAGTTCTGGAAATGGACCTGAAGTACTTCTTCTAGTTGCCTCCACAACGCGAAGGTGGCCGTTCGCGGCCACCTTCTCTTTTTGTGTACAGGGAGAGGCGGGCGGAGCGCGAAGAATTGCGGTCGCACCATGAAAGAATCAGAACCGGGAGCCGAGCGGGATCGGCTTACAGGATTTCCATGTCTGCGCCGTCGAAAGTGATGCTGTGGGTGCTGCTGGCAGCGTTGTGCGCTGCGGGGTCGGTTTGGGCGCAGAGCGGGGTGCAGCCATCGGAGCTCGGGCAGCATTACAAGGCGGCGGAGAGTTTCCAGCAAAAGGGGGACCTGGCGAGCGCGGCGCGGGAGTATCGAGAGTTCCTGGCGGACGCCCTGGGCGATCTGGCGGCGGGAGAGGCGCTGGCGGGCGATTACGCGAAGGCTGCGCCGCTGTTCGACGGAGCGCTGGAGATGGAGCCGGATTCGGGGAAGCTCCGCACGGAGTATCTGCGGGCGGCTCTGGCGGGCGGCGATTTCGAGCATGCGGAGACGCTGGCGCGGCAGCTGATCGAGGAAGATGCCGGGCACCCGAAGGAACTGGCGGAGGCGCATGAGCTGCTGGGCCGCACGCTGCTGAAGCTGGATCGCGATCCGGAGGCGCGGCGGGAGCTGGAAGCGGCGGTAGCGCTGGACCCGAGCTTCGACAACGGCTACAACCTCGCCGTGGCATGCCTCGATCTCGACGACGAGAGGTGCGCGGACCGGATCTTCTCACAGATGGAGGCCGTGGACGGCGACACACCGGCGCTGCACATGCAGCTGGGGAGGGCGTGGGCCGAGTCGGATTTCCAGCCGCGCGCAGAGGCTGAGTTCAGGAAGGCGATCGCGGAGGATCCGCATTATCCGGAGGCGCATTACTGCCTGGCAGCGACGTATCTGGAAGAGAATGATCCGTCAAAGGTAACGGCGGCCGAAAAGGAACTGAGGCTGGAGCTGACTGTGTCGCCGAGGGATTTTCTGACGTGGGCGGCGCTGGGAAAGCTGGCGGTGACGCAGGAACGCTACGCCGACGCGGCAAAGGATCTGCACGAAGCAATTGCGCTGAACCCCAGGAGTCCGGATGCGTATCTGTATCTGGGGCAGATGGAGTACAACAGGAGCCAATTCCTGGGAGCGAAAGCGGATCTGCAGAAGGCGATTGCGCTGACGACGGATCCTTCGCGGAACCGGTATCAGATTCAGAAGGCGTATTACCTGCTGGGGCGAATTCTGATGCGGGAAGGCAAGGAGACTGAGGCAGCGGCCGAGATGAAGATCGCGCAGGCCTATCTGCAGCACGACTTGTCGCAGGACAAGACGCGGCTCTCCGGATTTCTTGAGCAGGCCGGCCAGGGAATGGGCGGATCCGGAATGGGCAGAACCGGCACGACGCTGGCGATGGGAAGCGGGGCCGCGGGCAAGCCAACCGGGTTCGATGCCGCAAATGCGAAGAAGCTTGAGGATTTTCAGAAACAGATCGCGCCGGCGATTGCCGACAGCTACAACAATCTCGGGGACATTGCGGCGAAGAACAAGGATTTTGCCGTGGCGGCCGGGTACTTCCAGAGCGCGGCGCAGTGGAATCCGACGCTGCCCGGGCTGGATCTGAACTGGGGTCGAGCGGCCTTTACCGCGTCGCGGTTTGGGGATGCGGTAATACCCCTGACGCGCTACGTGCAGGCTCATCCGGAGGATAAGAACATCCGGGCGGCGCTGGGCATCAGCCAGTACATGATTCGGGATTACCGCGACTCCATGCAGACGCTGGCGCCAATTGCGGGGCAGATGGACGACGTTCCGCAGGTGGCGTTTGTCTATGCCGATTCGATGGTGAAGACGGGACAGACGGCGGCGGGGATCGAGCGCCTGACGGAGATCGAAAAGGCACATCCGGAGATTCCCGATGTGCATCGCGCGCTGGGCGAGGCATACGCCGCGAGAGGGGAGAAACAGAAGGCGGCGGAGGAATTCGAACAGGCAAAGAATGCGTCGGCTGCGGCGCCGCATTGATTCCAGGATCGCATGCGGCGACGGAACCGGCGTGCCTGGTGCCGCTGCCGTACCTGATGCGGCGACCTCCGCGCGGAGCAATACCCGGAATCCATGGGGACCGAAAATGGCGGGAAGCGACGCAAATTCGCATATTCTGAATGGAAGCCATGGATTTCGAACAGCTTCGCACTTTCCTTGAGGTGAGCCGCCTGAAGAGTTTCTCGCGGGCCGCGCAGAAGCTGCTGCGGACGCAGCCGGCGATTTCCGCGCAGATTCGATCGCTGGAACAGGAAGTGGGGGCGCGGCTGTTCGATCGCGACGGCGGCAAGGTGACGTTTACGGCGGCGGGACGGCTGTTTGAGCCGTTTGCCGAATACTGCATGGAGCGGCAGCGGCATATTCTGCTGGCGGTCGCGGAGCAGGAACGCTCGCCGCGTGGCGAGCTGACCATCAGCGCGAACGAGGCTACGCATCTCTATGTGCTGCCGCAGGTGTTCGCGCATTTTCGCCGGCAGTATCCGCGGGTGATGCTGAGCGTGGTGCGGGCGGAGCGGCTGCGCACGCTGGAGAGCGTCATCAATCGGGAAGTGGATTTCGGGGTGGTGTCGCTGCCGGTGCGGGACGCACGGCTGACGGTGGAAACGATCCACCGCGACGAGCTGGCGCTGGTGGCGCCGAAGGAACATCCGCTGGCCGGGCGGGGCACGGTGCGCATTCAGGAAGCGGCGAAGTATCCACTGCTGCTGCCCACACACGGACGGCGCAGGGAGCAGCTGGACGAGCTTTTCCGGGTGAACGAGATTTCGCCGCGGGTGGCGATGGAACTGGAATCGAGCGAGATGCTGAAGCGCTACGTGAGCGTGGGGCTGGGGCTGGGATTTCTGCCGCGCACGAACGTTGCGGAAGAGGAACGCATGGGCACGTTGTGCCTGCTGTCGCTCGAAGGGGTGCGGCTGGCGCGGGATCTGGGGCTGATTTTCCGGAAGGACCGGCAGCTTTCGAGGGCAGCGCAGGAATTTCTGGAGATTTCGGCGCAGGGGATGCGCAGGCGCACTGCGGAGGCGCATTCCGGGCGAAGCGGGCATGCCGTATGATTGAAAACGGCGTAAATTTCACTGCACCCAGCGTCCCGTTGAGCTTCTGCTTGTGTTACTTTTCATCGGGGCGGACTTCCGCGGGGTGAGGACGCCGGCGGGGAAAGGCAGAAGACAGCGCCGCGAGCAGGGAAAAAAAGGAGCAGAGAATTGGGAAAAAGCATGGTTCCGAGACGCCTGTTTTTCACCAAGGGTGTCGGGAAGCACAAAGAACGGCTGACCTCGTTTGAGCTGGCGCTGCGCGACGCCGGCATTGCCGCACAGAATCTGGTGCGGGTTTCGTCGATCTTTCCACCGCAGGCGAAGCTGATCCCCCGCAAGGAAGGGCTGAAATACCTGAGCCCCGGGGAGGTGGTGTTCGCAGTGGTGGCGGAGAACTCGACGCGCGAGGCGCACCGTCTGGTGGCATCGAGCATCGGGGTTGCGATCCCGTCGGATCGTAACACCTACGGTTACTTAAGCGAGCACCACAGCTTCGGCGAGACCGAAGAACAGGCTGGGGAGTACGCGGAAGAGCTGGCCGCGGAGATGCTGGCGACCACGCTGGACGTGGATTTCGATCCGGACAAGAGCTGGGACGAGAAAAAGGAAATTTACCGGATCTCAAACAAGATTGTGCGCACGGCAAACGTGACGCAATCCGCGATCGGCGACAAAAACAGCCGGTGGACGACGACCATCGCAGCCGCGATTCTGATTTTCGAATAAATTCGCGACGGAACGGGCATGGCGTGGGCCTTGCGGCCTGCGCCTTTTGCTTGTTTTTCTGAATAAGTAACAGTTACAGGCACAAGGATGGAGACAGAGACGACATATCGCGTGGGTCTGGTGCAGATGAGCTGCGGACCGGACCCGGACGCCAATCTGGAGATGGCGGCGGCGCGGGTGCGGGAAGCGGCGCGGCAGGGGGCGGAAATAATCTGCCTGCCGGAGTTGTTCCGCGCTCAGTATTTTTGCCAGCGGGAAGACATTGCGCTGTTCGATCTGGCGGAGCCAATACCGGGGCCGAGCACGGAGCGGCTGGGCGCGGTGGCGCGCGAGGAGAAGGTGGTGGTCATCGCGTCGCTGTTCGAGCGGCGGGCTGCGGGCCTCTATCACAACACCGCCGCGGTGATCGAGAAAGACGGCCGCGTTGCCGGGCTCTACCGGAAGATGCACATCCCTGACGATCCGCTCTACTACGAGAAGTTTTATTTCACGCCCGGGGACCTGGGATTCCGGGCCTTCGACACATCGGCGGGACGGATCGGTACGCTGGTGTGCTGGGACCAGTGGTACCCGGAGGGGGCGCGGATCACGGCGCTCAAGGGCGCGAATGTGCTTTTTTATCCCACGGCGATCGGCTGGCATCCGCACGAGAAAGAGGAGCTTGGGGTGGCGCAGTACGAGGCATGGCAGACGATCCAGCGCGCGCATGCGATCGCTAACGGCGTATTCGTTGCGGCGGTGAATCGAGTGGGCGCGGAGCATGGCGATGTGCGCGGAAAACGCGTGGAGGGCCCGGGGTTGGAGTTCTGGGGCGGCTCGTTCCTGGCCGATCCGTTCGGGCGGGTGATTGCGAAGGCGGCGCACGATCGCGAGGAGATCCTGATCGGGGAGATCGATCTGCGCTTGCTTGAGGACACGCGGCGGAACTGGCCGTTTCTTCGCGACCGGCGCATCGACGCGTACGGGCCCATCGTGAGCCGGTTTCTCGATGGAGAGAACGAATGACACGGTGGCCGAGGGAAACGCCACAGCTGGAAGGACTGCCCCGCGAGCTTGGCTTTCGCATGCCGGCGGAGTGGGAGCCGCACCGGGCGACGTGGATCGCGTGGCCGCACAATCTGCGCGACTGGCCAGGCAAGCTGTTGCCCATCCCGTGGGTGTACGCGGAGATTGTGCGGCATCTGAGCCGGGTGGAAGACGTGCACATCCTGGTGAATAACGCGGCCCTGGAACGGCGGGCGACGGGTGTGCTGCGGCGCGCGGGAGCCAATCTGTCGCGGGTCCATTTTCATCTGTGGAAGACGGACCGGGTCTGGACGCGCGATTCGGGTCCGATTTTCATCAAGCGGGACGGACTGGGGTCGCGGCCGGAGAGGCTCGCAGTGACGAACTGGAAGTTCAACGCGTGGGCGAAGTATCCGGACTGGCGGCACGATGACCAGATACCCGGGCGAGTCGCGGACCTGCTGCGTCTGCCGCAGTGCATGCCGACGATTGCGATGCCCAATGGGCCGCATCGCGTGGTGCTGGAGGGCGGGTCGATCGACGTGAACGGCCAGGGGACGCTGATCACAACGGAGGAATGCCTGCTGAGCGAGGTGCAGCGGCGCAATCCGGGCGTGACGCGCCAGCAACTGGAGAAGGTCCTCCAGGACTATCTGGGAATCGAGCAGGTGATCTGGCTGAATCGCGGCATTGCGGGCGACGACACGCATGGTCACGTGGACGACATCGCGCGTTTTGTGGCGCCGAATACAATCGTGGCCGCGGTAGAGCCGAACCGAAGGGATGAAAATCATCTGCCTCTGGAGGAGAACCTGGACCGGCTCAAATCGGCGCGAAACCTGCAGGGCAGGCCGTTCAAGGTGATCGAGCTGCCGATGCCGGAGCCGGTGATTTTCGACAAGCAGCGGTTGCCGGCCAGCTATGCGAATTTCTACATTGCCAACGGTCGTGTTCTCGTGCCAACCTTGAATCACTCCGTCGATCGCAAGGCGCTCAACATACTCGCGGAAGTATTTCCCAACCGCGAGGTGGTGGGCATTTACTGCGGAGACCTGATCTGGGGGCTGGGCGCAGTGCACTGCATGACGCAACAGCAACCGGAGGCTGCAACGGAGTCCTGATGTCGAACAACCTGGAATGGCTGGAAGACTGGTATCAGCGCCAGTGCGATGGCGACTGGGAGCACAACGAGGGGATTCGGCTGGAGAGCCTGCGGCGGCCGGGATGGCGGCTGACGATCAGCCTGGAAGGGACCTCGGCGCAGAATGCGGCTCCCAACCGGATGAACTTCGACTCCAGCGGCGGCGAATGGATCGACTGCACGCTGGATGGGGGACGCTTTGAAGGTGCGGGTGATCCGCGGCGGCTGGAGCAGATCATAGGGGTGTTCCGGAAGTGGGTCGAAGAGGCGCAGCCGCAATCGTAGTACGGGGTCGGCTCCGTTCCGAGTTGCCGCTGCCAGCCGGATCGACCCGAGAGTCGTTGCAGGGGGAACCGCGAAGCGTGGTTTTGCTCGAGACAGCGCAATGGAAGCAGACGAAATCCTGATGAGCGCGGCGCTGGCCGAGGCGCATGCTGCGGCGGCGGCGGGCGAAGTGCCGATCGGCGCGGTCGCCGTGAAGGATGGCAGGGTGATCGCGCGGGGGCAGAATCGCGTGCTGCGCGACTGCGACCCCACGGCGCATGCGGAGATCATGGCATTGCGCGCGGCAGCGAAAGAGATCGGCAACTATCGGCTGACGGAGTGCGAGCTTTTCGTGACGCTGGAGCCATGCGCGATGTGTGCCGGTGCGATGATTCATGCGCGGCTGGGGCGGCTGGTCTATGCCACGGCTGATCCGAAGGCGGGCGCGGCCGGATCGGTGCTGGATGTGCTGAATCATCCGCGGTTGAATCATCGAATGACGGTGACCGAGGGTGTTCTGGCCGAGGAATGCGGCGAGCTGCTGCGCGGATTCTTCCGGGAGCGCCGGTAATCCGTCCGGATTGGTGGTCCAGGTTCTCCCATTGCCTCCCGTAAACTGAAGCCAGAGATGGCTTCGCCGATCAAAATGATCGCTGTCGATATCGACGGCACGCTGTTGCCTTCGGCGGGAACGGTGGTAAGTGAGCGAAACTGCTGCGCGCTGCGCGATGCGGAAGCGGCGGGGATGGAGCTGGTGATCGCGACCGGACGTCGGCAGGCGTACGGCGCGCCGCTGATTCATCCAGTGGGGCTGAAACCCGAGACAACGGTGATGATCACCTCCAACGGCACAGTCACGCGCACACTGGCAGGCGAGGCGATCGACCGGTTCTTTCTGCCGGTGGAGACGGCACGCGGGCTGTGTCCGGCTCTGCGGCCGTTTGGGACCACAGTATTCACGTTCGACCGCGAGGGACCTGGGGAACTGGTGCTGGAATCGCTGGACAATCTGCGCGGACGCATCGCGCTGTGGGTGGAGGCGAATCGCGCGGCGATTCTGGAAGTGAGGCCGCTGGAACGCGCGTTTGACCAGGGCGAAGCGCCGGTGCAGGGAATGGTGTGCGGTGGGGTGGAGGAGATGCGCCGCGCCGAAGAATGGCTGGCAGCGAGCCCGGTGGCGAGCCAGGTGGAAATGCATCGAACCGAGTATCCGACGCGCGACCTGACGATCCTGGACATTTTGCCTCCGGGTTGCTCCAAGGGCACCGCGCTGCGGCGGTTGGCGGAGGGTCGTGGAATCGGTCGCGAGGAGATTTTGGCTATTGGGGACAACTGGAACGACCTGGAGATGCTGGAATTTGCGGGAAATCGGGCAGTGATGGCCAATGGCGCGCCGGATCTGGTGGAGCTGGCACGGGAGCGCGGGTGGACGATTGCGGCGGGAAATGACGAAGACGGTGTGGCGCAGATTGTGGAGAGCGTTTTAGCCGGAAGCCGCGTCTCAAGATGGTAGAGTAGATGGCAATGTCGCGCCCTTTCCGGATTGTCTGGACCGCAGCGCTGCTGGCGTGCATGGCGGGTGCCGCGCATGCCGCGGAACGCGTGACCCTGACTAACGGATTCGATTTGGTCTGCGATCATCGCGTCGATGAGGGCGGCAAAGTGCGGTTGTACTTCGACGCATCCAGCCAGAATTACATGGAAGTGAATGCCGCGGAGATTGCGTCGGTGCAGACAGTGACGCTTCCAGCGCCGGACACAGAAAAGCCGCGAGCCGCGGATCTGCGAGCGCGGCAGCCGGAGAAGCTGACGGATGCGGAGTTGCATCCGATGCTGGCGAAGGCGGGGGCCACGTACGACATTGACACCGATCTGCTGGCCAGCGTGATTCGCGAAGAAAGCGACGGGCACACGCGCGCGGTGAGCCACGCCGGGGCGCAGGGACTGATGCAGCTGATGCCGGCCACGGCGTCGGAGATGGGCGTGGCGAACAGCTTTGCGCCGGGCGAGAACATCCAGGGCGGAACGGCTTATCTGAACGCGCTGCTGCTGAAGTATCACGACAATCTGCCGTTGGCGCTGGCGGCCTACAACGCCGGTCCGGCGGCGGTGGAGCGCTGGCACGGGATCCCGCCCTACCCTGAGACGCGGGCCTATGTGGCGCGGGTGATCCACGAATACAACCGGCGCTATGCGCTGCGCCGGCGCGAGCAGCTCCGCTCCGCAGGCCAGCTAACGGCCATGGCGCAGCAGCCGGCACGCTGACGCTTGCTGAGGGAGCCTCGATTGAAGCATCGCAGGAACTGGATTCTGTGGGTGGTGGTGCTGGGACTGCTGGCTGCCCTGGTCTGGTTTGGACGGCATCGCATTCATTTCAACTGGGCGGTCTTCGTCGAGCAACTGCGAATGGCCGACTGGAAGCTCTTCGGTATCGCCATTGCCCTGATCTGGCTGGGCTATTTGCTGCGCGCCGCGCGATGGGCGGTGCTGATGAAGCCTGCAAAGCGCGTGCACCCGCTCAGCATCCTGGGGTGCCAGGTCATCGGCTTTACCGGAGTCGCGCTGCTGGGACGGCCCGCGGACCTGGTGCGGCCCTACCTGGTTTCGCGCCGGACCACGACTCCGGTCGCTGCGCAGATCGGCGTCTATACGGTCGAGCGGATGTTCGACATCGGCTCGGTGGCGCTGATCTTTTCGAGCTTTCTGCTGCTGGGCCCGGTGCGCGGGCTGCCGCGTCCCGACCTGATCCACCACGCGGCCTTTGCCGCTTTGCTGGGAGCCGCGGCCCTGGCCGGTTTCGCGGTTGTGGCACGGGTTGCGGGGCACAGGGCGGCCGCGGTTGCCGGGCGCGTGTTCGGGGCCATTTCGCCGAGGTTCGGTGAGGCGGTTGCGGATAAGGTGCTGGCGTTTCGCGACGGACTCAGCGCGATCTCGTCGCCGCTGGATTTTGCCGTCTCGCTGGCAATCTCGCTGGTGATGTGGGGCATGATCGCGGGGGCTTATCTGGAGACATGCCACGCTTTCAAGGCTTCGCCGGCACTGGCGGGGCTGACGCTCTCCCAATGCATGCTGCTGATGGCCGCCAGCATGGTGAGCTCCACGATTCAACTTCCGGTCATCGGCTGGTTCACGCAGATCGCCTTCACCGCGGCGGCGATGCAGGGTCTTTTCGGAGCGGCCTCGGAGCCCGCGCTGGCATGCGGCGCAATGCTGCTGGCCGACACTTTCCTGAGCGTGATCCCGCTGGGCCTCGTCTGGGTCCGGTTCGAGCATGTCTCGCTGAAGAAGATTGCGAAGGAAAGCGAGCATGCGGGCGAGGAGCTGGCGCACCACACGGCGCCGGAAATGAGCTAAAGCCTGGAGTTAAAGCGCGCGGCGGACGACACGCCGCACCGAGTCGGTGGCGACGCCATAGACCGCGTGCGTGACCCACTCGCTGATGCGCTCCTGGGTGGGCTGCTGTTGGGTGGGCGCCGTCAGCCCGAGCCATGGCAGCACAGACTCATGCGTGATGCGGTTGAGGGTGATGCCGAAGGCTGCGCCGCGCCATGCGCCCAGCGACGGCTCGTACTCGACCAGCGCGCCATAGACCGCTCCAGCAAGCGCGCCGAAGACGAAATGGATGGTCTGCAGGGTGAGGTCACGCTCCCGGCCGTCAAGGCTGCGCTGGGCAACCTGCTCGGCGAGCACCACAGGCGGGGGCGTCTGGCCCTCAGTGCGGGGCGGGAAGAAGTGCTCGGCGAGCGCCTTGGCGCCTGCGCCGGCCAGGCCGCCGGCGAGCCCGGCGAGGATGCCTTTGGTCAAAGAAGGAGAAGGTTTGGTCGTGCCCATGGTTGGATAGGATGCGTCCCGAACCACGATAGACCTGTTCTCGCAACCTTACAAATGAAGCTTTTGCGGGAGTTGCGCTGCTAGAATCGAAGCATACCGATGAAATGTCCCTACTGCGGTTTTGCCCAGGACCGCGTCATCGACTCGCGAGAAAGCAGAGAAGCCGACTCCATCCGCCGCCGCCGGGAGTGCGAGCGCTGCAATCGGCGCTTTACCACTTACGAGCGCATCGACGAGATTCCTTACATGGTAGTGAAGAAAGACGGGCGGCGCGAGAAGTTCGAGCGGCAGAAGGTGCTGAGCGGCCTGCTGCACGCCTGCGAGAAGCGGCCTATTTCAGCGGCGAAGCTGGAGCAGCTGGTCGATGAGACAGAAGCGTTCGTGACGGAGTCGAGCGAGCGCGAACGGACCACGACCGAGGTCGGCGAGCTGATTATGGAGCGTCTGAAGGCGCTGGATACGGTGGCGTACATCCGCTTTGCCAGCGTCTACCGCGACTTCAAGGACGTGCGCGAATTCAAAGAAGAGCTGGAGCAGTTACTCACCCAGCACTCCGGCAAGCAAGCCAAAAAAACCAAAGCCTGACGCGCCGCAGTATGGACGCGCAACCCATCCCGCGGGCCACATAAAGGAGAGATTTTGCCGCAAACACACACCATCACGCTCATTCCCGGCGATGGAATCGGGCCGGAAGTGACGGACGCGGTCGTGCGGATTCTTGAAGCGACCGGCGTGCGGTTTAACTGGGAGCGCTATGCCGCGGGCGCGGGAGCTTTCGAAAAGCACAAGGAGTACATCCCGAAGGAGCTGTACCACTCCATCGAGCGGAACCGAGTGGCGCTGAAGGGTCCGGTGACGACACCAGTGGGGGGCGGATTCGCCTCCATCAACGTGACGCTGCGCAAGAAGTTCGAGCTGTATGCGAACTTCCGGCCGATTAAGAAT
Source organism: Acidobacteriaceae bacterium (assembly GCA_049671725.1). Lineage (GTDB taxonomy): Bacteria > Acidobacteriota > Terriglobia > Terriglobales > Acidobacteriaceae > Palsa-343. Next base: position 146,175 of record JBATVK010000056.1, on the reverse strand, counting down.
CTGCCCGGCCTGGAGACGCGGTATCCGGACGTGGACCTGATCATCATCCGCGAAAACACCGAGGGTTTGTATGTGGGCCTGGAGCACGAGGTGGTTCCGGGGGTGATCGAATCGCTGAAGGTGATCACGGAAAAGGCCTCGACGCGGATTGCAAAGTTCGCGTTTGCGTACGCGCAGCAGCACGGGCGGAAGAAGATCCACGCGATTCACAAAGCCAACATCATGAAGATGTCCGACGGGCTGTTTTTGCGGTGCGCGCGCGAGGTGGGGAAGAAATATCCCGAGATCACGTACGCGGAGCACATCATCGACAACACCTGCATGCAGCTGGTGATGAATCCGTACCAGTACGACACGCTGCTGCTGGAGAATCTTTACGGAGACATCGTCAGCGATCTGTGCGCGGCCTTTGTCGGGGGACTCGGACTGGTTCCGGGCGCGAACCTCGGGGATGAAGCAGCGATTTTCGAAGCGGTGCACGGGTCGGCGCCGGACATTGCCGGGAAGGACATGGCCAATCCCACAGCGCTGCTGCAGTCAGCGATCCTGATGCTGCGCCATATCGACGAGGGAGCGGTTGCGGACCGGCTGCAGGCGGCGCTCGAGAAGACTTACACGGCGAAGAGGACGCTGACGCGCGATGTGGGAGGCACGGCGGGCACGAGCGCATTCGCCGACGCGGTGATTCAGTCTCTGGAGGAGGCGCGGTAGATTGTCAGGGGCCCGGTTCGATCGAACGTTGCAGATGGGGAGGAGATCGGAGATGAAGACGGGAAGAGTGGCGGTGCTTGCGGTGATGGCGGCCGCGCTTTGCGTTAGCGGATGCAAGAACAAGGCTGCTGCGCCGGCGCCGAAGACGAGCTACACGACCATCGACTGGAGCAGCGCGGGTACGATCGAGGGCACGATTCACTACGCCGGAACGCCGCCGAAGCCGATTCAGATCGACATGTCGCAGGACCCGGCCTGCAACTTCAGCCCGCCGAATTACACCGAGGGCTACGTGGTGAAAGACGGCGGCATGGCCAACGTTTTTGTCACTGTGCGGGACGGGTTGGGCGATCGAATTTACGCGACGCCCACGGAACCGGTCACGATCGACCAGAAGGGCTGCCGCTATGTGCCACATGTGGTGGGGGTGATGGTGGGCCAGCCGGTGAAGTTCCTCAACAGCGATTCCACGGCGCACAACATCGACATCACGCCGAACGTGGCGGGGAACCAGCCCGTCAACTTGTCGCAGGGGCCCGGCGGGGCGCCGGTCCAGACGGTCTTCCGCGAGCCGGAACTGATGATGCCGGTGCGGTGCGCGGTGCACCCGTGGATGCAGGCGTTCATCAACGTCGCGGCCAATCCGTTCTATGCGGTGTCGGATGCAACGGGCCACTTCGCGATCAAGGGGCTGCCGCCGGGCACGTACACAGTGGTGGCCGACCAGGAAAATCTGGGACAGCAGACGGCGACGGTGACGGTTGGCGCGAAGCAGACGGTGACCCAGGACTTTACATACAAGGGAACCGCGCCGCAGTAGCAGAGGCAGCAAAAGCGCAGTCTGCGCACGAAGAACATTTACACTAAGCTCACAAACACCTGGCGGGCTGGCATGCGGAGAGGCCCAGCCCGCTGTGTATCCTCGCAAAGGCCAGGAACATGCGGCAGAAGATTGGCATTCTGGGCGCGACCGGGATGGTCGGGCAGCGTTTCATACAGATCCTCGAAAACCATCCATGGTTTGAAGTGGCGTGGCTCGCGGCGAGCGACCGCTCCAGCGGAAAACCCTACGCGGAAGCGGTGCGCTGGAAACTGGATACGCCGCTGCCGGAGCGTATCGCCGCGATGCCGGTATCGCCGGCCACGCCGGAGGGCGCGCCGAGGGTAATTTTCGCCGCTCTGGACGCGGATATCGCGCGCGAGATGGAGCCGCAGTTCGCGGCCGCTGGATGCGCGGTCATTTCCAATTCGAGCGCGTTCCGGATGCAGGAGGACGTGCCGCTGGTCATCCCGGAGGTGAACGCGGAGCACCTGGCGCTGGTCGAGAACCAGAGGTGGCGCAGGGAATCCGGCGGATACGTTGTGACGAATCCGAACTGCTCCGCGATTGGGCTGGTATTGGCGCTGAAACCGATCGCAGACCGCTTCGGGATCGAGGCGATCTTTGTCAGCACCATGCAGGCGGTGAGCGGCGCGGGGTATCCGGGCGTGGCGTCGCTGGATATTCTGGGCAACGTAGTTCCGTTCATTAAGAACGAAGAAGAAAAGATGCAGGAGGAGACGCTGAAGCTGCTGGGGCAGCTCAAAGGGAATCGCGTGGAGCCACTTGGTGCGAAGATGAGCGCACACTGCAATCGCGTGGCGGTGGAAGATGGGCACACGGAAAGCGTCAGCATCAAACTGGGGCGGAAGGCGACGCGCGACGAGCTGATTGCGGCGTGGGCGGAGTTCGCGCCGCTGAAAAGCCGCGAGCTGCCGACGGCGCCGGCCCAGCCGGTGGAGTTTCTTACAGCCGAGGATCGTCCACAGCCGCGGCTGGATCGCATGCGCGGCAATGGCATGGCGGCGAGCGTGGGACGGCTGCGTCCATGCGGTCTGCTGGACTGGAAATTTACAGTGCTGTCGCACAACACCATTCGCGGCGCTGCGGGCGCGGCGCTGCTGAACGCGGAGCTGCTCGTTTCCCTGGGCAAACTCGATCCGGTGGCCGTGCCAGCATGAACCGGCTCGTGGTGATGAAGTTCGGCGGGACCTCCGTCGAAGACCCGGCAGCGATCCGGCGCACGGCGCAGATCGTGGCCAGCCACGTGGGCAGAGGGTCGCAGCCGGTGGTGGTGGTGAGCGCGATGGCGAAGGTCACAGACCTGCTGATCTCCGCTGCCAACACGGCGGCGCGCGGCGATCGCGCCAGCGCACTGGCCATTACGGAGCGGCTGCGCATCCGGCATAAGGACACTGCAACCGAGCTGGCCGGCGGCAACGAGGCGGCTGAGCCAGATCCGGCATTGGTTGCGACGCATGCCTGGATGGAGTCGGAATTCGATTCGCTGGATGAGATTCTGCGCGGGCTGGCTGCGGTTGGCGAGCTAACGCCGCGAATCGCGGACATGGTCGTTTCGTACGGCGAGCGAATCTCCAGCCGAATGATAGCCGAGGCGTTTGCCCGCTGCGGACTGCGGGCCGTGCATGTGGACGCGCGCCAATGCATCGTGACGGACGCACAGCACGGCAAGGCGATCCCGCAGGACACGCTGACCGAGCAGCGGCTGCGCCAGCACGTGGTGCCGCACCTTGCGGAGGGACGCGTGCCGGTGATGGGCGGCTTTATCGGCGCGACCGAACAGGGCGTGACCACGACGCTGGGCCGGGGTGGCTCCGATTTTACGGCGGCGCTGGTGGGTGGCGGAATCGACGCGGGTTCGATTGAGATCTGGACGGACGTGAACGGTATTATGACGGCCGATCCGCGTGTGTGTCCCGACGCCCTGCGGGTGAAGACGATCAGCTTCGAGGAGGCGGCCGAGCTGGCGTATTTTGGCGCGAAGGTGCTGCACCCGGCAACGATTTTGCCGGCGGTGAAGAAGAATATCCCGGTTTTTGTTTTGAACTCGCGCAATCCGGAGAATGGCGGCACGCGCATCACCGCTCTGGCCGCGCACTGCCGCAGTCCCTTCAAGTCCATTGCGGTGAAGAAGCGGCTGACGATTATGGACATTGTGGCCAGCCGGATGCTGCTCTCGCACGGCTATCTGCGCGCCATCTTCGAGGTGTTCGACAAGCACAAGTGCCCCGTGGATATGGTGTCGACCTCGGAGGTGAGCGTTTCGCTGAGCGTGGACTCCAATGAAAAGCTGCCGGCGATTGCCGCGGACCTGAGCCGGCTGGCGGACGTGAAATATGAGGGGCGCAAGGCGCTGGTGTGCATGGTGGGCGAAAACATCCGCGGGCAGAACGGCATTGCGGCGCGGGTTTTTGAGAGCGTGCGCCACATCAACCTGCGCATGATCTCCCAGGGCGCATCGGAGATCAACATGAGCTTCATGATCGAAGAGGACGATGCCGAAGAGGCGGTGCGTTCGCTGCACGCGGAATTCTTCAGCGACCCGGATCCGGAGATCTTCGATGTGGAAGCGCGGCGCCCTATGGCGTAAGGAGGGAGACCCGATGCTTTGTCTGGTTCTGGGACGCGGGAAAACGGGCAGCCAGGTGGCGCAGGTGGCGCGCGAGCGCGGCCACGGAGTGCGCGTGGTGGGCGAGGAAGAGAATCGCAATGCCGCCGCGCTGACGGCGCCGTTTCTGGCGGGCTTCGACGCGGTGATCGACTTCACCACGCCGGAGGCTGCGGTGCAGAACATGCGCGCGTGCCTGGCCAACGGAGCGCGGGTGGTGGTGGGTACGACGGGGTGGTACCAGCATCTTGCCGACATGCGCGATCTGGCTTTGCGCAGGGAAGCAGCGCTGGTCTACAGCACGAATTTTTCGGTAGGCGTGCAGACGATGTTTCGCATTGCGCGGGAACTGGCGCTGGCGATTCCGGGCTACCAGTTCCATATCACGGAGACGCATCACGCGACGAAGGTGGATGCGCCTTCGGGCACGGCGCTCTCGCTCAAGAAGATTCTCGAGTCCGCGAACCCGAAGCTGAGCGTGGAGATTACGTCGAAGCGCGAGGGCGAAGTGCCGGGGATGCATGAGATCGAAGCGCGTTCGGAGAGCGACAGCCTTTCGCTGAAGCACGAGGCGTGCTCGCGGCGCGGGTTTGCGGAAGGCGCAGTGCGCGCGGCGGAGTGGATCGCGGGCAGGACTGGCTGCTGGGATTTTCAGGAGATCTTTGCGGAGTTGAAATAGTGGTGTGCCCGGTTTCCGGATTCGCAAACGAATGGTGAAACAGAGTTCGCTGGCTGGTTGTAATCTGGGAGATTCATGAACCGACATCCCATTCGCGAGTTCGGCAGGGCAGTTCGTAACCGGTGTCATCCCCTCTACCATGCCCGCAGGTCATCGTTGGGACGAGTGGTAATTCGCATGGTTGACCGTCCCGTGTGGTTGTCCGTTCCCGGTTTCGGCTTTCGGGTGCGGGGCCGCCTGCTTACGCATGGCTTGGGTTATTCCCTGGTAGGATCGCAGGAGGTCAATCCCGAAGCTCTGGTGCGGGCGTGCGTGCGTCAATTTAGCATTCGATCTTTCTGGGACGTTGGCTCCAACTTCGGCTATTACTCATGGCTGGTGAAATCGCTCCAGCCGGGTGTGGAGATGGTGCTCATCGAGCCCTTGCCTGCCAATGCGCGATTGATTCGCGCTACCCTCGACAGAAACAGATTCTCCGGCGATTTGTTATTGGTTGCAGCTGCCAGCGATCATGCGGGCGAAGGCGTGCTCAGGGCGGACGTGCTTAGCGGCGCAACCTCTACTATGGAGAACCGAAAGAAGACTTTCGAAGAGCACCACGCGGGGGTTGCCGCCCATAACCTCACGGTTCCAATGGTATCCATCGACGAGATCCGCAGAAACCGAACCGCAATCGACCTGATGAAAATTGACGTGGAGGGGCACGAGGCCGCGGTCCTTCGGGGGGCACGAGAAACGATAGTTCGCGACCAGCCTGTCATCCTCATCGAGTGTGGCCATCCCGGGCGCGAATGCCTCAATGTCCTGATTTCCTCCGGCTATTGTGTCATCGATGCGGACCACCTCGGCCTGGATCGCGCCGAGGATGCGCAGAACTTTCTCTGCCTGCCGCCCCGATACTCCGATTCCGCGAATTTCCTGCTGCAGGACGCGCGAAGCCACCTGAGTTGAAGGCAACTTCCTGCCCGCTACTCCGACTCTTTCGACGTAGCCGCACCCTGCGGCACCGCGCTGCGGAGGCGCTCCTTTACTTTGCGGGCAGGAATGCCGGCGTAGATACCAAATGGCTCCAGATCGCGCGTGGCCACCGATCCGAGGGCGAGAATCGCGCCGGCGCCGACGTTGATGCCGGGATTGACGGTGGCACGCGCGCAGATCCAGGAGTAAGCTCCCAGGCGCATCGGGAAGTGCACCAGCCGAAAAGCGGGATCATTGTATTCGTGGGTTGCGCCGCAGATGTAGGCGCCCTGGGAGACGATGCAATGAGACCCCATGGTGAGCGTGGAGGGGTTATAGAGCTCGGCGTCGTCCCCGACGGAGACCCGATCATCGCAGAGCAGGTTCCAGGGCGCCCAAATGCGGGCCTTGGGATAGAAATGGCATCTCGGGCCGAGTTTGGCGCCAAACAGGCGCAGCAGCATCGAGCGCCAGGCGTGGAACGGACGCGGTGAGAAGCGGTAAAAAAGCGCGTAAGCAATTCCCCAAACAGCCCGGCGGATGCGGTTGGCCAGGGGGAAAGCCGGCAGGAGAGTTGGATCGCGCTCCAGGAGTTCGTCCTCTTCGGCGGAAATCTGACGGAGTATATCTGAGTATATATTCAGCGTTTCCAGGGGGAATATATCCCCGGCCGGCAATTCCGTTTCATGAAGAATGGCCGGAAGAACTGTTATCGTGAAATCAATTTGCTTTGCTGTCAGAGAGCCGGTTTGAAACCATCAGTCGTCATTCTCACCTTCAACTCGGAGCTCTCGATCGGCGAGACGCTGCAGTCCGTGGCCGGGCTCACGGATGACATCCACGTGGTGGATTCCGGGAGCTGCGACCGCACTGTGGAGATCGCCAGAAGCTTTGGCGCCGCGGTGCTGGAACACCCCTTCGAGCACTACGGCGCGCAGCGCAACTGGGCTATCGACTCCATCGAGACGAAATACGGCTGGCAGCTGCATCTGGACGCCGACGAGCGGCTGACGCCGGAACTCCGCGACGAAATCGCGGCACTCGGCGAGGAGGCAAACATTACGGGCTATCACCTGCCCCGCCTCATGCATTTCCTCGGCCGGCCTATCCGTCACGGCGCCATGTTTCCCACCTGGCACATGCGGCTGTTCCGTAACGGATTCGGCCGCTGCGAGACGCGGCGATACGATCAACATTTCTATGTGACCTCGGGGGGGACCGCAAGCCTGCGCGGGCACATGGTCGACGATATCCGCATGCCGTTGACGGAGTGGACGTTTCGCCATAACCGCTGGTCCGACGCGGAAGTGGAAGAGTTGTCGCAGGGAGAGAGCCATGGGCGGATCGCGGGGCAGCTTATCGGAGATCCGGTGCAGAGGAAGCGCTATCTGCGCGGACTGTATAACCGCGCTCCTTTGTTCGTGCGGCCGTTCGCGCTGTTCTTCTATCGGTATTTCCTGCGGCTCGGATTTCTGGACGGTACCGAGGGTTTCATATTCTTCGTGCTGCAAACGTTCTGGTTCCGTTTCCTGGTAGACGCCAAGCTGTACGAGAGACGCGAGAGCCGGAGAGCGGCGCAGAGGGCAGTGTAGACTCGACTTGTTATGGAGCTGCAGGGCTGCGGGACCGCGCTGGTGACTCCGTTTCACGCGGACGGAAGCATCGACGAGCGGGCTCTCTACGATCTGACGCGCTGGCAGGTGGAGAGCGGCGTCGACTGGCTGGTGGCGTGCGGGACAACCGCCGAAACGCCGGCGCTGGACGAGGCGGAGTGGCTCGAGGTGATCCGCATTGTGGCCGATGCGGCGGCCGGCCGCGTGCCCGTGTGGGCCGGGTGTACCCACAACTCGACGCGGCAGGCGGTGGGCAAAGCGCGGGCGGCGGCGCAGGTGCCTGGGGTCACGGCGATCCTGACCGCGAACCCCTACTACAACAAGCCGACCCAGGAAGGGCAGTACGAGCACTTCAAAGCCGTGGCGCAGGCGATGAAGCTGCCGGTGGTGCTGTACAACATCCCTTCGCGGACGGCCGTGAATCTGGAGCCGGCGACGGTGCTGCGGCTGATCGAAGCGGCGCCGAACATCGAGGGCGTGAAAGAGTCGAGCGGGAACCTGGTACAGATCACGGAGCTGATCACGCAGGTGCCGCGTACGTTTCGGGTTTACTCGGGCGACGACACGATGGCTCTGGGCGTGCTGGGCGTGGGCGGCGCGGGCGTGGTGTCCGTGGTATCGAACCTCATCCCGGCGGAACAGGCGGAGATGGTGCGGGCGGCGCTGAGCGGTGACTGGGCGACGGCGCGGCGGATCAACCGGAAATATTTCCGGTTGATGCAGGGGATCTTCAAAGAGACAAGCCCGGGGCCGGTGAAGGCGATCCTGGCGATGATGGGGCGCATCGAGGACAACTATCGGCTGCCGATGGTGCCGGTGCAGCCAGGGACGCGAGCGTTTCTGGAGCGGATGGCCGGAGAACTGGGGCTGCTGGTGAACGCGCCGAAGGTCGAGGGCGATCTGCGAGTGTTCTGAGAGCGGCTAAGGAGCGGCCAGCTAAGAAGCGGTCAGCAAAGATCAAAGTAATGGCGGTCCTGCATGGACCACCCGATGCTGCTACTGGTTCAGGAATGTTACGATCCTGTTGTGCGGCGCTTCTCGATCATGGCCTGGATGATGGTTGCGCTGGTGGCCCTTGCCGTGAGCTGCGGGCCGCTCTGCCAGCGTCAGATGTGCGCGCACTCGTGCTGCGCCGGCCATTGCAGCACAGGCGTCAATCAGAGCCCAGTTCCTGAATGCGTTCGCGTAGTGACGTTGCCTGTGCCTTCTTTCAGTCGAGACGGCCTGATGGCGACTCCTGTCCCCGCCAACATGGCCAGCGCCAAAGTGGCGGTGATTGCCGCCGCTGACCTTCTGCTCCCTGAACGTTCCGGCGCCCGAGCCACCGGTGCGCCTGCGCCTCCGCTGCGCATCTGATCCCTGGCCATCCTCAGCCTCGCGGCCCACACAATCCGCCGCGCCGTCTCACTTCCACACTCCTGAGGATTGCCGATGCTCCGTCTGTTCCGAACCTCGCTCGCCGTTTTGTTCGCCATGCCATGCCTTGCTCAGATGCCGATGCATGGCTCGCCGCAGACTTTCACCCAGGAAATTGAAGCGCACAGCACCTCCGGCACCAGCGCGCAGCCCGACTCCACGCCGGCGCCCATGCTGATGACCATGCACGGGGCCTGGATGCTGATGCTGCACGGCAACGGGTTTGTGGCGGACATCCAGCAAACCAGTCCACGCGGCGGCGACAAGCTCTTCTCCACCAACTGGGCGATGCCCATGGCGCAGCGGGAGTGGGGACCCGGAGAGCTTACGCTGCGCACCATGCTCAGCCTGGAGCCCGCCACAGTTACAGGCCGCCAGTACCCGCTGCTCTTCCAGCAGGGAGAGACGGCTTACGGCAAGCCGATTGCCGACGGCCAGCATCCGCACGACTTCGCGATGGAACTGGCTGCGTTGTACGACGTGCATCTCGGCGACCATGCCCTGCTCAGTTTCTACCTGGCGCCGGTCGGCGATCCGGCCATCGGCCCCACAGCCTTTCCACACCGCGAGTCGGCGCTGGAGGATCCGGTGGCCACGCTGGGCCATCACCAGGAAGACTCGACGCATATCTCCGACGACGTGATCACCGCGGGCGTGACCGGCGGCTGGCTGCGCCTCGAAGCCAGCGGATTTCACGGGCGCGAGCCGAACGAGCATCGCTGGCAGGTGCAGCAGGGCGCCATCGATTCCTGGTCGTCGCGGCTGACACTGCAGCCGGGGAGGAACTGGAGCGGGCAGGTCTCGTACGGACGCCTGCACAGTCCCGAAGCGCTTTTCCCCGCAGAAGATCAGGAGCGCATGACTGTTTCCGCAATGTACAACCGGCCGTTGCGAGCCGGCAACTGGGCGAGCAGCGTGGTGTGGGGACGCACGCGCGATCTGCCGGATAATCTCATCGAGGACAGCTACCTGCTCGAATCCACGCTGCGCTTTCGCGCGAGGAATTACGCCTACACGCGGATCGAGGATGTTGCTCGCACGAATGAGCTGCTGCTGGGCGAAGTGGCTCTGCCTCCGAATTTCCACGAGGAGTATGCGGGGCGCGTGCAGGCAAGCACCTTTGGCTACGACCGCGATCTGGGCCGCGTTCCGGGTCTGGAAACCGCGCTGGGCGCACAGGTGACGGTTTATGCGCCGGGAACGATGCTGCGGCCTGTTTATGGAAGCGATCCCATGGGCGTCGTGGTCTTTCTGCGGTTTCGCCTGGGCCGGTGAGGAGGAGCAGCTAAGAAGCGGTCAGTGAAAAACCGGTCAGGCCGTTCGACTCGGTTGCTGTCGCGTCTTCGCTCATACCAGGCTCCGAAACGCTTAGCGGAGTTTGAGAACGATTTTGCCCAGCACATGGCCGGCGGCGAGACGCTTGTGCGCCTCGCAAGCTTCCTCCAGCTTGTACACGGCGGCAATTGGAACCTTGAGCGCCGCTCTCTCCACTGCCCGATTCAGCCGCGTGAGCTCCGCGACGCCGGGCACGGCATCGTAGGCGATCAGTTCCATCCTGCCGCGTTTGCGGGGCATGGGCTCCACGCCATTGGGATACGCCACACGGCCACCCGGACGCAGAACATCGAGGCATTCGGCGAGTTCCGCGCCGCCGGCAAAGGCAAGCACGGCATCCACTCCGTGAGGTGCGAATTCACGGGCAGCTGCAATGACGCTCTCAGTGCGTCCATCGATGGCGATATCGGCGCCGAGCCGGCGCACCAGGGCCACGCCATCCTGTCCCGAAGCAATGGCGAGCACCCGCGCTCCGCGCGCTTTGGCAAACTGCACCGCAAGGGTGCCCACTCCTCCGGAAGCGCCATGAACGATGAGCGCTTCGCCAGCCCTCATGCGCAGCGCGTCGTCGACACCCTGTAGTGCGGTCAGCCCTGTGGCCGGAATCGCGCCGGCCTGCTTCATGTCGAGCCGCTCGGGCACGGGGAAAGCGTTCGCCGCCGGGACCGCGACATATTCCGCGTAAAACCCGCCCCTGGGATTGTTGAAGCTGTACCCGCAGACTTTGTCGTTGACGCGCAGACGCCGCACCCGAGAGCCGACGGCAGCCACACGCCCGGATCCGTCGGTGCCGAGCACGACGGGGAATCGCGGCCGTCCCTCGGGCCACCAGCCGCCCCGCATATCGGCGTCCCATCCTCCCACGCCCGCGGTATGCACGGCGATCAGCACTTCGTTGGGAGCGATCTCGGGTACGGGGAGGGTATGGATCGTCAGCTCCTCCGGCCCGCCGAAGCGGTCAATTGCAGCAGCGCGCATCAGTTGCGAAGCCCTGATTGCCATAACCTCTTCCTCGCTATGCCAGGGCCCATACTGCGCAGCACGGACGAATTGGGAATCGTCAAAGACATTTTCGGCTGCGGCGGCCCGATTTGTCGAGATCGCCGGGGGAGCAGCGGGCGCGGGACGATTACCGTGGCGTAGGTTTTCATTCGCGAGAATGAGCGGGAACGGAGGGGTCGCGAGTTTCGTACTCTTAGCGTGGATGAGGAGGCGAAATGACGGCTGGCGCCGCTGTGGGCCCCGAGGAGACGACAAGGACCCGCGGCGGTACGGCGTGGGTGCTGGGGATTGCGGCCGCGGTGGCCGCGCTCCACCTGCTGACGAATGGGCAGTACGGATTCCATCGCGACGAACTGCAGGTACTAAGCGATGCGCGGCACCTGAGCTGGGGATTTGTCGCGGTGCCACCGTTTACGCCCGCCATTGAGCGGATGGGGCTGGAGTTGTTCGGCGTATCGCTGGTGGGGCTGCGGCTGTTTTCAGTGATCGCGCAATTCTTCGTGGTGGTGCTCGCCGGGCTGATGGCGCGGGAGCTGGGCGGCGGACGGCTGGCGCAGGCAACAGCGGCGCTGGCCGTGGCCCTGTCGCCGCTGCCGATGTTTCAGGGGACGGAGTTTCAGTACTCGTCCTTCGATTTGCTGTGGTGGGTGCTGATCGCGTACGGGGTGATCCGGCTGCTGAAGTCGGAGGACGGGCGATGGTGGCTGGCGATCGGGGCCGCGGCGGGTTTGGCTCTCGAAACGAAGTACTCGATCTGCTTCTTCATCGCCGGGATTCTGGCGGGGATGGCGCTGACGGGCGCGCGGCGGTGGTTCGCGAGCGGGTGGTTCTGGGCGGGGACGGCGTTGGCGCTGCTGATCTTTCTGCCCAACCTGATCTGGCAGGCGCAGCACCACTTCATCTCGGTGACGTTTCTTCAGTACATCCATAAGCGAGACGTGGGCGAGGGGCGCGCGGGGGACTTCTGGAGGAATCAGTTCCTCTACAACGCGGATTTGTTCGCCGCGCCCCTGTGGATTGCGGGCGTAGTGACCTATCTGCGCAGCCCGCGCTACCGGATGCTGGCGTGGATGTACCTGGCGCCGATGGCGATCTTCGCGGCCAGCAGGGCGCGGTTCTACTACGTCTCGCCGGCGTATCCCATGCTGATTGCAATGGGCGCGGTGGCGTGCGCGGCATGGACAGCGCGGCTGCGGACGGCGTGGCGGCGAACGGTGTGGAGCGTTCTGCTGACGGGAACGGTGCTGTACGGAACGCTGACAACGGCGGCGATTGTGCCGCTGGCCACGAGCGGTCCGCTGTTGCGTTTTGCGCTCGAAAACAGCCGCGATTTGCGGGAGGAGTTTGGCTGGCACAGCCTGGTGCGGGAAGTGGCGCGGGTGCGGGACCGCCTGACGCCGGAAGAGCGCGCGAGCTACGGGATCATCGTGGGGAATTACGGCGAGGAGGGTGCGCTGGAGACGTTCGGGCCGGAGTACGGGCTGCCAATGCCGATCAGCCTGACGAATTCGGCGTGGTACTGGAGCTATCCGAAGACGCCGCCGCAGACGCTGATTTCGGTGGGGGCGTCGAAAGAGGATCTGGATACGGTTTTCACCACCTGCCGCCTGGCGGGGCACAACGGAAATCCGGAGGGCGTGAAGAACGAGGAGAGCGAATACCATCCAGACATTTATGTATGCAGCGGCATGAAGATGTCCTGGGCGGCGGTGTGGGAGAAGTATCGATCGTTCGGGTGAGGGACTGGCCGTCCAGGCGGAGGCGCTCCGCGCTGGAGGCAGGAGACAGGAGACTGGAATCAGGAGACTGAAGACCAGGAACTGAAGACAGGCCCACGCCGCTTGAGGCAGGTGGGCCTTTTCCTTTTTAGGGCAGAGGGTTGGTGAAGCCCCTGGGCCAGGTGACAGAGCCTCCGGGGATGGGCACGGGCTCGACGCCGGTTTCGCGGCAGGTCATGCGCGGCGGGAAGTGATTGACGATGGGGTCGGGGATCTCGGCGGCGCTGGCGGGGATGGGTGGGCGGCGGCCGGCGAGGCGCGCGGAATCGAATCCGCCGGTGAGGTCGGTGAGCTGCGGGAGGGTATCGCGAGGGCCTTCCGGCAGGTACGGTTTTTCGTCGGGGAGCGAGGCGAGCGGGGGCAGGTTGAAGAGGACGTCGAGGAATTTTGCGAAAGAGGCGTGATCGCCGGGATCGGAGTCGACGCCTGCGGATTTGGCGTACGGCGAGATGAGGATGAGCGGGACGCGGGGTCCGTCACCGCAGGGATTGTTGTCCGGGCATTGTTCAAACTGGGGCGGAGGGACGTGGTCGTAGAAGCCCTCGGAGTCGTCCCACAGGACGATGATGGCGGAGTCGTTCCAGTAGGGGCTGCGGGCGACGGTGTTGACGACTTTTGCGACCAGGGATTCAGAGAGCTGCGAGTCGGAGTAGCCGGGGTGATCGTCGTCGCCGAGGATGTTGCGGGCGCGGGGATCGGCGGGCTTCCAGCCGAAGGGGTTCTGCATGCCGCCCTTGATGAAGACGACACTCTTTGGCGGGAGGGCGTGGTGGTCCATGACCTCAAAGAAATCCAGGAGGTCGTGGACTCCGCTCCACATGCCGGGGTTCTGGCGGATGTATCCGAAATACTGCGGCGAGTTGTGGTGCGGGATGTAGGCGGGGTGGTTATTGCCCTGTCCGTTGCCGAAGCCCTCCTGGTACCAGGCCCACGGAATGTCCTGATGGTTGAGGCGGCCGAGGGCGCCAACATCGTCCTTCACATCGTCGGTGTCGACTTTGGCGTCCTTGTCAGCGTCGCGGCCCTTGAGAGTGAGCATGAGGGTGGCGTAGGTCTGGTCGAGCTGATGCGGGCCTTCGGCCTGATACGTGAAGGCGTAGGGGCCGAAGTCGGGGTTGTCGTCGTCGACGACAGGCTCGCCGGGACTGACGTAGGACTTGAACTTCTCATTGGGATGGCGGGCGGCCTGGGTCTGACCGGTCTGGCCGGCAATGAGGTCGATGTTACCCGGCGTGGAGGGCCCGTACATGGCCTGGAAGATGTGGTCGTAGAGGGTGAAGTGGTGCGCGTACATCCAGAGGAAGGGGACGGTGCGGCAATCGTTGTAGCCCATGGTGAGGATGCCGAGCTGGCGGGCGTACTGGGGGCTGGTGTCGGAGACGAGGACGAGATTCTTCTCCTCGTAGCCGACAAAGCCGTCCATGCGTCCGTGGTCGGACTTGGCGATGAGAGCGGGACGGGAGTGGTCGGCATCGAGCGTGTCGGGACGGTTGAGAAGGAAGGGCGTGATCCAGGCGTGGCCGATGGAGTCCCACTGGCGGAAGCCGTGCGCGCGAGCCTCGGGAGTGGCGAGATTATCGACGCCGGGGAAATCCCCGAAGTAGGAATCGAACGACCGGTTTTCCTGGTAGACGACGAAGACGTGGTGGATGTGGGCGCGGAGGTCGGCGATGAACTGATCGCGGGTTTCGGGCGCCGGGGTGTGGTGGATGGGCCGGCGCGTCTGGGCCGCGAGAGGCAGAGTTGCGGCGAAGCAGAGAAGAAGCAGGAAGGCGGGATGAAGAGTGCTGCGCGAGCTGCGGGGACGCTGGATCGTCACGGTCTCCTCCAGAAGAGTGCCCTGAGAGTGTAACTGATGAATATTGACGGTTTTGTGTGTAGGTTCCGCGTGCCCGGCGCGTCCTCACGGAGCTTCTCTGCGACCTTCTCGCGGCGCTTCTCTCTCACTTTATTGCCCCGGAATAGGGCTGACAGGGGTGCTAACGGCTACATCGAAGAGTGCAACGGAGCGCGTACAATGCTCCAGAAAATCGGTTTGGCGCTGGAAAGGCGGAACGGGATGCCGCGTTGGTCGATGGGCGTGTGTGTCGCGGTGCTGGCGGTGGGGATGGCGGTGGGGTGTGGGAGCGGCGGAACGAGTACGCCGCCGCCGCAAAATCCAACGATCACTTCGGTATCGGTAACGGTGAGTCCGGCGACCATCACCACCGCGCAGACGGCGCAGGCGACAGCGACGGTGACGGGGACGGGCGCCTACTCCAGCGCCGTGACGTGGACAGTGAGTCCGGCGGGAATTGGGACGATCTCAGCCGCGGGGCTGTTTACGCCGGCGACGACGGGGGCAGCGACCATCACGGCGACATCGACAGAGGATACGACAAAGTCAGGAAGCGCAACACTGCCGATCACTACGGCGCCGCCGACGATCACCGGGGTGACGGTGACGCCGAATCCGGCGACGGCGACGATTGGGACGACGCAGCAGTTTACGGCGACGGTGACCGGGACGGGCGCCTACAACAAGAACTTGACGTGGTCGGTGGCGGGGCCGTCGGGCTGGACGGGAAGCGTGGGATCGATCAGCAGCAGCGGACTGTACGGGACGCCGTATCCGGCGCCGGCGACGGTGACGGTAACGGCGACTTCGGTGGGCAATACGAGTGTGAGCGGGAGCGTAACCGCGACGCTGGCGGCGCCGGCGACGGCGGCGGGACCAGCGCTGACGGTGGACGCGGGTGATCCGCTGCATTCGATCAGCCCGCTGATCTATGGGATGAACTCGTACGCGCTGACCGATGTGGACCTCGCGCAGGGGAACGTTGCGGTGGCGCGGTGGGGCGGCGACAACACCTCGCGGTACAACTACCAGACGAACACCAGCAATTCGGCGAGCGATTATTACTTCCTCAACGGGCAGGGCGCGGGGGGAATGATCGGCGGGGGCAGCTTTACGAGCTTCATCTCCGACGTGCACGGCGAGGGAGCTGAGGCGTTGGGGACGGTGCCGGTGCTGGGCTGGGTGACGAACAGCAGCACGACGGCGTGCAGCTTTACCGCGGCGACGTATCCGGGGCAGCAGAGCTACGTGGGCAACTGCGGGAACGGGGTCTACAACGAGGGCAGCGGTGGCTGCACCAGCGCGAGCGGATGCGATATTTACGGCAACGCGACCGTGGCGGCAATCACCAGCATCTCGGAGCCGCCTCCGGCAAACTCCGCGGCGACGCTGCCGGCTCCGAGCGCGGCGACGACGGCATGGGCGCAGAACACCTGGGCGGGGGGATGGGTGAACCAGATCCTCGGGCTCTACGGGCAGGCGAATCCATCGACTGGCGCGGGCAAGGGCGTGAACATCTGGGACCTCGATAACGAACCGGCCTGGTGGGACGCGGTCCACAGGGATGTGCATCCGAATGCGTCGACGTACGACGAGGTGACGTATGGGGGCATCAGTACGGCGCTGGCGATCAAGACGATCGATCCGACGGCGCTGGTGGGCGGGCCGGTGATCGACTACTGGTGGAACTACTTCTATTCGAAGCAGGACATCGAGAACGGCTGGAGCCACGGGCCGTGCTATCAGCCGTGGGACGACCCCACGGATCGCGAGGCGCACGGCGGCGTGCCGATGATCGAATACTACCTGCAGCAGTTTGCGGACGCGCAGACGACCTATGGGATGCGGCTGCTGGATTTCGTGGACATCCACGGATATTATGCGGCGACGTACAACGGGTCGTCGGTGGCGTTTTCGACGGCAGGAGATACAGCGGAGCAGCAGGCGCGGCTGAATTCGACACGGGTGCTGTGGGATCCGACGTATACGGATCCGAACGAACCGCAACCGAATTACTCGACCGATCCGAATTACACGACGAACTGCTCGGTGCCGCTGCAGGCGCCGGAGCTGATCCCGATGCTGAAGTCGTGGGTGGCGAAGGATTATCCGGGGACGAAGACGGCGATCGACGAATACAACTGGGGCGGGCTGGAGAACATGAACGGCGCGCTGACGCAGGCGGACGTGCTGGGAATCTTCGGGCAGTACGGTCTCGATTTGGGAGCGCTGTGGGGACCTCCGGACTCGACGCAGACGCCGGGGCTGATGGCGTTTGCGATATACCGCAATTACGACGGGAAGGACTCGACGTTTGGGAACACGGCGCTGGCGTCGTGCTCGGGGACGACGGCGTCGGCGTGCGACGCGACCGGAACGAACGCGGCGGCGCAGAATCAGCTGGCGGTGTACGGGGCGGTGCGGTCGTCGGACAATGCGGTGACGGTGGTGGTAATCAACAAGACGTATGGCGCGCTGACGACCACGCTGTCGCTCGAAAATGTGACGGCGTCGGGGCCGGCGCAGGTCTATCAGTACAGCGACGCGAATCTGAACCAGATTGTGGCGGAGCCGAGCGCAACCGTGGCGCCGCCGAGCAGTGGGGGAACGACGAGCACCATCAGCTATACGTTTCCGGGGGCATCGATAACCCTTTTTGTCATTCCGCGGTAAAGGGCGGTGATTGACGGCGGCGGAGATTCCTGATCTGCTGGCGGAGATGCATCCCCTGCGCTTTCTTGCCGGTGTTCTGTGCCTGATTTCGGTGCTGCTGGACGCCTTTGAGACGGTGATCCTGCCGCGGCGGGCGACGGGGCGGTTCCGGCTGACGCGGCTGTTTTACCTGCTGACGTGGCGTCCGTGGAGGTGGGTGGCACGGCGGGTGCGGCAGGAGCGCAAGCGCGAGACGGTGCTGAGCTTCTACGGGCCGCTGTCGCTGATGGTTCTGATCGCCGCATGGGCGGCGGGGCTGATTTTCGGCTTCGGGCTGATCTACTGGGCGTTTCCCACGCCCTTTGTCGATCCGCAGGGGACAGCGCATCCGCTGCTGACCGATCTGTATGCGAGCGGGACAACGATTTTTACGCTGGGGCTGGGCGACGTGGTGCCGCGCATTCTGTGGATTCGCGGGCTGGCGGTACTGGAGTCGGGGATTGGGCTGGGATTTGTGGCGCTGGTCATTGGTTATTTCCCGGTATTGTATGGCGCATTCTCGCGGCGGGAGGTGAACATCGCGCTGCTGGACGCGCGGGCGGGATCGCCGCCGACGGCGTTTGAGCTGATCAGGAGGCACTCGTTCGAGGGCGGCACTGCGGCGCTGACGGCGCTTCTGGAGGAGTGGGAGCGGTGGTCGGCCGAGCTGCTGGAGAGCCATATTTCTTATCCGCTGCTGTGCCTGTTCCGGTCGCAGCACACCAGACAGAGCTGGCTTGGAGCGCTGACGGCGATTCTGGATACCTGCGCATTGCTGATTGCAGGGGTGCAGGAACAGAGCGCGCGCCAGGCGCAGCTGACCTTTGCCATGGCGCGCCACGCGCTGGTGGATATTGCGCAGATTCTTTCGGCGCGACCCACGTACAACTTGCCGGACCGGCTGCCGCAGGAGCGGTTCCGGACTATCTACGACCAGTTGTGCCAGGCGGGGGTGCGGGTGTGCCAGGATGAGCGATCCTTTGAGCGGCTGAAGGAAATGCGCGCGCTGTATGAGGGATACGCGGAGACGCTGAGCCGGTATCTGGCGATGCCGCTGCCGCCTTATTTTCTGGAGCACCCGAAAAAGGACAACTGGCTGTCCGTCGCGAAGGTGCGAGAGGCAGCCGAGGCCGAGAATCGGGTCGTGCTGCACGACGACGGAGAGGAGCATCTGTTTTAACCCAGTCTGGGTCGAGCAGTACGGCGCATATTATGATGGGCGCCATGTCGATCCGCAACTGTGGCTCCCTCGCAACGCTTCTTTTTTGTTTTCTCACGGCTTCCGCGCCGGCCCTGGCGCAGAGAGAAGCCTTCCATCGGCGATTTGATGCCGTGCTGACGCAGCATGGGATCGTGGGCGGCGGTGTCGCAATCGTTCACCGCGGAGAGCCGGCCACCGAATTTTTCTTCGGCGTGGCGCGGCAGGGGACAAAGGACGCGATCGACAGAGAGACCTCGTACAACTGGGCGTCGATCACCAAGACCATGACCGCCATCGCCATTTTGCAGCTGCGGGACCGGGGCAAGTTGTCGCTGGACGATCCGGCGGTGCGCTACGTGCCGGAGCTGCGGCAGGTCCACGACAAGTTCGGTCCTGTGGATGCGATCACGATTCGTGATTTGCTGACGCACAGCGCGGGGTTCCGCAATCCGACATGGCCGTGGGATTGCGACGATTCCGCCAATTGCGACTGGCAGCCGTTTGAGCCGACCCACTGGGCGCAGGTGAACGCGATGTTGCCGTATACGAACGTGGCGTTCAAGCCCGGAACGCGCTGGAGCTATTCCAACCTGGGGTATGTATTTCTCGGCCAGATCATCGAGCGGCTGACCGACCAGAGCTTTGTGGAGTATGTGACCAAGAACATCCTGATGCCGCTGGGCATGACGGAGAGCTACTTTGACCAGTCACCCTATTTTCTGGAGTCGCACGTGTCGGCTAGTTATGTGCGCACCGGGGATAAGCTGACGGAGCAGCCGTTCAACTTCGATACCGGCATCACGACCTCGAACAGCGGGCTGAAGTCCCCGATCGCCGACATGGAGAAGTATCTGCGTTTTCTGATCGGAGATCCGGGAAATCCGGTTTATCCGACGGTTCTGAAGCGCAGCTCGCTGGAGGAAGCCTGGAAGACGGTCCTGCCGGTGGAGGAAGATGGAACGTCGACGGGGCCGTATGTCGAGGGCGCTCCCCGCATGGGCCTGGGATTCTTTGTGCTGAATGTGGATGGGCAACGATTCGTTTATCACGATGGCGATCAGGGTGGATTCTCGTCGGAGATGCTCGTTGATCCAGAGCGGGGAGTCGGAAGCTTACTGATGGTCAACACGACGGATACTGGAGCGCCAGCGGTGGGGGTTCCTCATGCGGAACCCAATACGGAGCCGGAGCCGGGGTCTGATCTGCGCCTGGCACTGCGCTATGAACTGATCCATTCCGTGTTCCCAGCATATTTTGCGGGGAAGGGCGGCGAAGGAAATTAGCGGAGGATCAGTCGAGCGCCGCAGGCCACCCAGGATCCAGCGGGCTTACGCCGGGACGAGAGTTGCCGGAGCGTGAACGGCTTTTGTCCTGGGCTTCTCGACTGCTACGGTGACCAGTTCCCAGGCGGAGCGATCGCGCAGGAGACGCGAGACAAGCGCCGTGTGCATGGCGTGGCCGGCGCGCTCGGCGATGACGTGGCCGAGGATGTGATGGCCGGCGAGGGCGAGATCGCCGACGAGGTCGAGGACCTTATGGCGGGCGAATTCGTCGTCGAAGCGCAGCGGCCCGTTCTGGACGCCGTCGCGGGTGAGCACGATGACGCTTTCCTCGCTCGCGCCGCGGATGAGGCCCATGTTGCGGAGTTTTTGCTCGTCTTCGCGGAAACCGAACGTGCGTGCCGGCGCGATGTCACGCTCGTAGGCGCCGGTGGCAAGGTCGACGCGATAGCCCTGGCGGCCGATGGGAGCCGGGAAATCAATCGAATAGGAAACCGAATAGCCGTTGCCGGGATAGACGCCGATAAATTTGTCGCCCTCGCGAACTTCGACATCCTTGAGAATGCGCAGATACTGACGGCGGCGGCGCTGGGGCTTGAGTCCTGCGCGGCGGAAGGCGAGCGTGTAGGGCAGAGCGCTGCCATCGAGAATGGGGAGCTCGAGATTGTCGAGTTCGACAATGACGTTGTCGATACCCATGCCGAGGAGGGCCGAGAGTAAGTGCTCGGTGGTGGAGATGAGGACGCCCTGGCGCATGAGGCTGGTGGCGTAGCTGACTTTGGCGACGTTCCGGCCAGTGGCGGAGATTTCGAAGTTGTCGAGATCGGTGCGCCGGAAGACGACTCCGCAGCCGGCAGGCGCCGGAAGAAGCCGCATGTGAACAGGGGCGCCGCTGTGGAGACCGACGCCGGAGAACTCCACGGGGGAAGAAATGGTATTTTCCAGATGCGGTGAATCGGGCAAGCGAATCCTCGTTGAACACATAGACTAGCGCGGCGGGAAGGAAGTTGCGGTGTGGCAATATAGCCACAGCTGCCATGTCTGAGGTCACAGTACCCTGGAAGGTTACCTCTATGAAAAATATAGATAAATCAATAAGTTACGTAGATTCTGCGATCCTGGATACGATAGCGCGAGTCCAGCCCGTGTTGATGGATCGGATACGCCGCATGGTGGAGATCGAGTCGCCCAGCGATGACAAGGCCGCTGTGGACCGGTGTACGGCGGCCGTGGAAGAGATGGCGGCAACAGTGGGCGGACGGGCAAAGCGGCACAGGCAGCGCGAGTTCGGCGACGTGCTGGAACTGCGGTTTGGTCCGAGACGGGGAGCGCCGCTGCTCCTGTTGGGACACCTGGACACGGTATGGCCGCTGGGGACCCTGAAGAGAATGCCGTTTCGGGTTGCGGAGGGACGCGCGTGGGGACCTGGGGTGCTGGACATGAAGACGGGCGTGGCGATGGCGCTGACGGCGATCGAAGCGCTGGGCACGCTGCCGCGGCCGGCGATTCTGCTGCTGGTGAGCGACGAGGAGGTAGGGAGCACGGCATCCAGGGTAATTACGGAGAAGCTGGCGCGGGAATGCGCGGCGGTATTTGTGCTGGAGCCGGCTCAGGGGCTCAGGGGCGCCTATAAGACAGCGCGCAAGGGAGTGGGGAATTACACGGTGCGGGTGACGGGCGTGGCCAGCCACGCGGGGGTGGATTTCGAGCGCGGGCACAGCGCGATCCACGAGCTGGCGTGGCAACTGGAACAAGTGCGCCGGTTCACGGATCTGGAACGCGGGCTCACGGTGAATGCGGGGGTGATCCGCGGAGGGACGCGGACGAATGTGGTGGCGGCGGAAGCGGAAGCGGAAATCGACGTGCGGATCGCGCGGATGAAGGACGCGGCGCGGATCGATAAGAAATTTCGCGGGCTGCGCGTTCGCGACCGGGGCTGCGTCCTCAACGTCGAGGGCGGAATGAACCGGCCACCGATGGAGCGAAGCGCGGGGACGGCGGCGCTCTACCGGAAAGCCGCGACTTTGGCGGGGAAGATGGGGTTTGAGTTAGCAGAAGCAGCAACCGGCGGCGGATCGGATGGGAACTTTACCGCCGCGCTTGGCGTCCCAACATTGGATGGCATGGGCGGAGTCGGCGAAGGTGCTCATGCATCCAATGAGTCGATATTGCTGAAAGACCTGATCCCGAGGACGGCGCTCCTGGCGGAGATGATCCGAAGCGCATGATGGAGGGATTCCGATGCTGAAGCTGATGGAATTCGGGCTGCTGGGTGTGACGCTGCTGATTGTTCTGGCGCTGGTGTTGCGCGGGCAGCCGGAAGCGCCGCCACGGGAAGAGCGTCCGCTGGGGGCGCGTGAGACGCCGGAGGAGAAGCAACACCGGGCAAGTTGAGTCGCAGGTGTCCTGCATGGGATCCCGCAACTGGGGTTCCGAGGCGGGAGCGGCTGGATTCGGTTAGCGGCGAAAATCTTCGAGCCGAGCCGCCTGAGCGATCAGATAATTCTGCTCCGGAAGGCTGGTCGTCCGGGCAGCGGCGGTTCGATAGTGATGGACGGCCTGGTCGAAATCCCCGAGCATTTCAAAGAGATGGGCGCGCACGGCGGCAACGCGGTAGTGGGCGCGCAGGCGTTCATCGGTGTCGAGGGCGCGCAGCTGCTCGAGGCCGCGGGCCGGGCCGTGGACCATGGCGACGGCGATGGCGTGGTTCAGAGTAATCATGGGGCTGGGAGCGACGCGCTGCAGCAGCTCGTAGAGGGCGAGGATCTGCGGCCAGTCGGTAGCGTCGGGCGTGGGCGCCTCGTCGTGAACGGCGGCGATGGCGGCCTGCAACTGATAGAGCCCGACAGCTCCTTTGGACAGCGTGAGCGTCAGGAGAGCGGTGCCTTCGGCGATTTCGTCGCGATCCCAGAGAGACCGGTCCTGCTTGTCGAGCGGGATGAGCTCGCCCTCGGGGCCGGTACGCGCGGTGCGGCGGGCATCGGTGAGAAGCATCAGGGCGAGGAGGCCGGCGACCTCCGCGTCGTCGGACAGCAGAGACCGCGTGGCGCGAGTGAGCCGGATGGCCTCGTGGGCGAGGTCCAGGCGCTGGAGTTGCGTTCCAATGCTGCTGGCGTAGCCTTCGCTGAAGATGAGGTAGAGCACGTGCAGGACGGCGGAGAGGCGCTCGCCGCGCTCCTGCGGAACTGGCGCGCGAAAGGGAACGCCCGAGGCGCGGATGCTTTGCTTGGCGCGGCTGATCCGCTGGGCCATGGTGGCTTCCGGAACCAGGAAGGCGTTGGCGATCTCCGCCGTGGTGAGACCGCCGACCGCGCGCAGGGTGAGCGCGATGGCCGAGGACGAGCTGAGCGCGGGATGGCAACACATGAAGAGCAGAACCAGCGTGTCGTGGGGATCCATCTCGGCCTCGATTTCGATCTCGTCCAGCGGCTCGATCGCCGGTTCCTCTTCCGGAGTTGCGGCGGTCTCGCGTTCGCGGCGTGCTATTTCGCTGCGCACCATGTCAGTCATGCGGCGGGAGGCGACGCGGATGAGCCAGGCGCGCGGGTTTTCCGGAATGCCTTCCCGGGGCCACTGGCGGAAGGCTGCCAATAAAGCTTCCTGGACGGCATCTTCGGCGGAGGGAAAGTCGCGAAAGCGCCGGGCGACCACGCCGAGCACCTGCGGCGCCAGATCGCGCAGCAGGCGCTCCGATGCGGAGTCCCAGGGGCCGGCTTGCGCGGATTCCGTCACACCATCTCCTGCGGCGGCGCGCTCATGATGGGGCGCACTTCGATGGGCATGTTCAGGGGCGCTCCGCCTGGTCCGGGAGCCGTCGAGATGCGGGCCGCGATGGCATATGCGCGCTCGGGCGAGTCGACGTCGACGATCCAGAAGCCGGCGAGGAACTCCTTCGACTCGGGGAAGACGCCGTCGGTGATGGGCGCGCCGTTTTTTCCAGCGCGGACCCGGCGAGCCTGATCCGGAAAGGAAAGGCCCTCGCCTTGCACGAACTCGCCCGCTTCGCGCAGATCGCGATTGAGATTGTACATGAAGGCAATGTGTGCCTGCAGATCGGCTTTGGGCCACGGCGGAACGCCGGCTCCCGCTCGCATGGTGTTCATCATCAAAATGTATTTCATGGTCGGATTCTCCTCGGTGCTGAGTTTGGTGATGAAAGCCGCAACCGGAGGGCCGGATGTTGGGTATTCGATTTGGGCCTCAGGTTACGCTTTCAACCAGAAGTCGAAGCCGGGAATGGATTCTCGACATCTTCGCAGAATTTTTTTGGGAGGGGCAATGGGAGCGGGAAGAAGAGAGGACCTTTGCGGAACAACTACTCCTGCTTCTGCAGGCTTCCGGTAAAGGACTGGGCGCGGGCTAAGCGCTCTTCGACACCCGCGATCATGCCGGCAACGAGCGCGAGGGGCAATCCAACAACATTGAAATAGCAGCCGCGGATGCGGGGAATCCAGCGGGCGGCGCGGCCCTGGATGGCGTAGGCGCCGGCTTTGCCGCGGGGTTCGCCGGTGGCGACGTAGTCCGCGATCTCTTCGCCAGTGGGCGTGAGCATGGTGACGTGCGTGACCTCGGCGGCGGATTCGCGGAGGCTTCCGGCAAGGAGGGCGACGCCGGTGATGACCTGGTGGGTGGCGCCGGAGAGAAGGCGCAGCATGCGGGCCGCGTCCATGTCGCTCTCAGGCTTGCCGAGGATTTCGCCGTTGGGCGCGACAACCGTGGTGTCGGCTCCGAGAATGATGGGCGGCTGAGCGCGAGCTTGGGCGAGAGCGGCGTATTCCGGCGAGGCGGCGACGGCGTCGGCTTTTTCCAGAGCGAGGCGGAGAACGTAGTCGATGGGGGACTCGCCCGGACGCGGATCTTCATCGACGTCGGCGGGGAGGACGGTGAATTCGTAGCCCGCCTGAGTAAGGAGATCGCGGCGGCGCGGGGACGCTGAGGCGAGGACGAGCATACGAGCAGGGTACAAGGTAAAGCGATCAGCGATCAGCGATCAGACCGCGCGATGCTGGTTGCCAGCGGCCAGGATTACGTGTGCTCCGGGCTGGGGCCGGGTTCGGGGAAGTCGGAGTCGCTTTCTTTGATGCGCGGATCGGATTCGCGATGAGGGAGCTGGCCGGCGAGACGGTCGTGGGCTTCGCCGGGGTGGGATGTGTCCGGGCAGGGCGCATTGGGCGAGGTGTTTTCCACCGCTCCTTTCGTGGCGTCGGGGTCCGGCTGCGGCTGAGATGCGCGAGTCATGGAGTCTCCTGGGGAAGTGGCTGCCTCGCGGGGATGGATGCGCGATGGCGGGGAGGCGATGTCCGGAATCGCTGCCTCGGACGAGCTTTCGAAACGATGCCAACGAAGAGACGCACCGCTGCCCCGGGATGCGGTGGCCGCGGATTCACGCTGCGCCGCGCTGCCTGGTTATGTCGCAGAGCAGATCGGAGTGGATGTTGAGCCCGATGTTGCTGATGTTGTAGACGTGCTCACTGGCCACGAGCCAGACGATCTCGCAGATCTCACGCTCGGAGTAATGGCGGCGCAGGCGAGCGAAAGTGTCAGGCGCGATCTTTTTATCGCGAGTCAGCTCAGTGACGTAGTCGAGGGCGGCGCGCTCGGCTTCGCTGAACAGCGGGCTGGTGGCGTAGTCAGCCAGCGCGTCGAATTTGGCCTGGCTCATCGAAGCCTGGATGGTGTACCAGCGGCCGATGTCGATGCAAAAGAGGCAGACATTGATGTGGGCGACCTGCTCGCGGACGAGCATGACGGTCTCGCGAGGCAGGACGAGTTTTTTGTCGAGCTGGCCGATTTTTCCGACGAACTGGCCGAAGGCGAGGGGCATGCGTGCAACAAACACCTTGAGCGGGGTCATGACTTTGCCGAACTGGCGGCGGGACATGCGGTAGATGAACCTGAGCATCAGGCTGCCCGGCTTTTCGATCGGGGGCAGAAACGGTTCATCGGGCGCGCTGGCGGCGGTCGTGGTGTGGATGGTCGTGGCAGTTTGAAGAGAAGTGGCCATGGCAGGGAGTCCTCCTTGTCACATCGGACGGGGTTCGTTCGTCACACCTTTGACGAAGCACGGCGAGAGAATGTGACAGAGCCGGGAGGGTGACGATGACGGCGAAAACAGTGGGTTACTGGGCGACCACAGGCGTGGTGGCGGCGGAACTGCTGGCCGGGGCAGTGCTCGATCTGACGCGGCAGCCGATGGCGGCCAGCGTGATTGCGCATCTGGGATATCCGGCATACCTGCTGACGATTCTCGGTGTCTGGAAGCTGCTGGCGGTTCCGGCCATATTGTCGCCGGGCTTTTTGCGGCTGAAGGAGTGGGCTTATGCAGGGATCTTTTTCGAGATGAGCGGAGCGGTTCTGTCTCACGCGGCGTGGGGCGACGGCAAAGCCCTGATTGCGCCGCTGATCTTTACAGCACTGGGGCTGATTTCGTGGTGGCTGCGGCCAGCGAACCGGGTCTGCGGAGCGAGCAGACTCGAGCAGGTGCATGCTTAGGAGAGCGATGGCGGAGAACGACTGGCTGGCGGAGCAATTCGAAGAGAGTCGCGGGCATCTGCGCGGGGTGGCATACCGCATGCTGGGTTCGCTGAGCGAGGCCGACGACGCGGTGCAGGAGTGCTGGCTGCGGCTGAGCCGGACGGATACGACCGGCGTCGAGAATCTGCGCGGATGGCTGACCACGGTGGTGGGTCGGGTGTGCCTCGACATGCTGCGCTCGCGCCAATCGCGCCGCGAGGAGCCCCTGGAAGCGCCGGGAAAGGAAGCGCCGGCGCCGGTGGCTCATGTGGCGGATCCGGAGAGCGAAGCGCTGCTGGCCGATTCGGTTGGCTTTGCACTGCTGGTGGTATTGGACCGGCTGAAGCCGGCAGAGCGGGTGGCATTCGTGCTGCACGATCTGTTCGATCTGCCTTTCCACGACATTGCGCGCATTGCGGGGCGCACGCCGGAGGCGACGCGGCAACTGGCCAGCCGGGCGCGGCAGCGCGTGCGCGGGGTGACGGCGGTTCCGAAGACGGAGCTGGCGAAACAGCGCTCCGTTGTGGATGGGTTTCTGGCGGCGCTGCGCGCGGGCGACGCGGAGAAGCTGGTGACGCTGCTCGATCCGGACTTCTCGGTGCATGCGGATGCGGCGGCGTTTCCGGGCGGGTTGCCGGAAATTCACGGCGCGGCGGCGTGGGCGAAGCAGGCATTGCAGACGGCGCGCGGTGCGAAATTCGCGCGGCCGGCTCTGGTGGATGGAACGGTGGGTGTGGTCATAGCGCCGCGCGGCAAGCTGTTCCGCGTGCTGCAACTGACGTTCAGAGACGGGAAAATTGCGCACATGGAAGTGGTGGGCGACCCGGAGCGGCTGGGCCGTCTGGATCTGGCCGTGCCTGGCGAGTGACGTAAGGTGCGCGGAGGCGGGAGCGCAATGGTGACGGCGGGTTAACAAAGAATTTGCTTGTGTGCGGTGACCCCGGTCACCGACAATCGTTGCCACTGCGATGCATCCTGTTCTGTTCCCGCGCGCTGGCTCTGCAATCGCATTCAGGTAAGGCGGCGCGCGGAGGAAGCGTCTCCACCGGCGCCGCCGCTGGTTCGCATGGCAGCGGCTGGTGGAATCGGGACTCCGCAACCTGCGGTTGCCCAGGGCAGCCGGGGGGTACAACATGCCGCTGTATGCAGAACGTCCGCCTCTGCCCTCCGACGACAAGCGCTGGAGAATTGTGAACGGTACGATGCGCAAGCATGGCTACTCGCGCAACGCACTGATTGAGACGCTGCACACGGTGCAGTCGTCGTTCGGTTTTCTGGACGAGCCATCGATCAAATTTGTGGCGAAGTCACTGCGCGTGCCGCTGAGCCAGGCGTATGGAGTGGTGACCTTCTACCACTTCTTCAGCCTGAAGCCGCCGGGGAAACACACGTGTACGGTATGTCTGGGGACAGCTTGCTACATCAGGGGCTCGGACAAGCTGGTGGCGGAGACGGAGAAGCTGCTGCACATCAAGGCGGGAGAAACCACGCCGGATGGAGGAGTGTCGTTTACAACCGCGCGGTGCGTGGGGGCGTGCGGACGAGCGCCGGTAGTGCTGTTTGACGGCGAGCTTTCCGGCCAGGTGGAAGCTCCGCAACTGGCTGCGCAGCTGGAAAGGTGGACGACGCAATGAACGTCGAAGAGCTGCAGCAAATTGCCGCCGAGGCGCAGGAAGAGCGCGCGAAATTCGATTACGAAGTAAACGTGTGCATGGGCACGGGGTGTCTCTCGCAACACAGCGACCAGGTGAAGGCCGCGATTGAGAAAGAAGCCGAGAGCTGCGGCGGGAAGTGCCGCGTGCGGCGAACGGGATGCATGGGGCTGTGCGCGGCGGGACCGATGGTGCTGGTCGAGCCTGCGGAGATCCGCTACGGGCACGTGCACGCGGGCGACGCGCAGGAGATTGTGGCGTCGCTGGGCCGGGAACCGGTGGCGCGGCTCGATCCGCAGCTGGGCGGGTACTTCGAGGGGCAGAACCATGTCGTGCTGGAGAATTCGGGGCACATCGATCCGGAGAAGATCGACGAATACATTGCGCGCGAGGGCTACGAGGCGCTGGTAAAGGCGCTGACGGAGATGACGCCGGCGCGCGTGATCGAGCAGATCATGAAGAGCGGTCTGCGCGGGCGTGGGGGCGGCGGGTATCCGACAGGACTGAAGTGGGATACGGTCGCCAAGGTGAAGGGCGCGCGGAAATACGTGATCTGCAATGGCGACGAGGGCGATCCGGGGGCATTCATGGATCGCAGCGTGCTGGAGAGCGATCCGCAGCGGGTGATTGAGGGGATGGCAGTCGCGGCGTACGCGATTGGGGCGACGAAGGGATTCATTTATGTGCGCGCAGAGTATCCGCTGGCGGTGCAGCGGCTGACGGTAGCGCTGCAGCAGGCGCGGCGGCGGGGATTTCTGGGCAACGGGATCTGCGAGACGACGTTCAGCTTCGACATCGATATCCGGCTGGGCGCGGGGGCGTTCGTTTGTGGCGAGGAGACGGCCCTGATCGCCTCGATTGAGGGCAAGCGCGGGACGCCGCGGCCGCGGCCGCCGTATCCGGCGGTGAGCGGGCTGTGGGGCGAGCCGACGCTGATCAATAACGTGGAGACTTTCGCCAACATAGCGCCGATCATTCGCCGGGGCGGGGAGTGGTTTTCGTCGATGGGGACAGCGCGGAGCAAGGGCACCAAAGTCTTTGCGCTGACGGGAAAGATCCAGCGGACGGGGCTGGTGGAAGTGCCGATGGGGATGACGCTGCGGCAGATCATCTTCGGGATCGGCGGGGGGGTGCCGGACGGGCACAAGTTCAAGGCGGTTCAAACTGGCGGACCCTCGGGCGGATCTTTGCCGGAGGAGCACCTCGATTTGTCCATCAGTTACGACGCGCTGATCAGCGCGGGCTCGATGATGGGCTCGGGCGGCATGATCGTCATGGACGATACATCGTGCATGGTCTCTGTCGCCCGCTTCTTTATGGAGTTCTGCATGACCGAATCGTGCGGCAAGTGCGTCCCGTGCCGCGCGGGGACGGTGCAGATGTACGCACTGCTGACCAGGATCTGCAACGGCGAGGCGACGCACCGCGACCTGGACCAGCTGACGGAGCTTTGTGAGGTGGTGGGGGCGACCAGCCTGTGCGGGCTGGGGCAGACGGCGCCAAATCCGGTGCTGAGCACGCTGCGGTATTTCCGGCATGAGTACCTGGCGCATATCGACGAGAAGAGATGTCCGGCGGGCGTGTGTGCCTGCAGCGCGGCGGAGAAGCCGCTGGAGGTGCACGCATGAGCGGCGAGGCGAACATTCGCACCCTGACCATCGACGAAGTGGACATCAGCGCCCGCGCGGACCAGACCATCCTGGAGGCGGCGCGTGAGCACAACATCGCGATCCCGACGCTGTGTCACCTGGAGGGGCTCTCGGAAGTGGGCGCATGCCGGCTGTGCCTGGTGGAAGTGAAGGGGGCGCGGCGGCTGCTGCCGGCGTGCGTCACGCGGGTTGAAGAGGGGATGGAAGTCACGACGCACTCGGCGAAAATTGACCGCTACCGGCAGATGATCCTGGAGCTGTTTTTCGCGGAGCGGAACCATGTGTGCAGCGTGTGCGTGGCCAACGGAAACTGCGAGCTGCAGAGCCTGGCGCTGACGCTGGGCATCACGCATGTGGAGATTCCCTACCAGTATCCGCAACTGCCGGTGGACGCGTCGCACCCACGCTTCACGGTGGATCACAACCGCTGCGTGCTGTGCACGCGCTGCGTGCGGGTGTGCTCGGAGATCGAAGGGGCAAATACCTGGGGTGTGATGGGGCGCGGGGCGCAGTCGCTGGTGATCACGGATCTGAAGGAGCCGTGGGGCGAGAGCGAGACCTGCACCAGCTGCGGGAAATGCGTGCAGGTGTGCCCGACGGGCGCGCTGTTCGAGAAGGGGCGAGCGGGGACGCATACGCCGAAGCATCCCGAGTTCCTGCCGTATCTGCGCATCATGCGCGAGGGAGAGCAGCCATGAGCGATGTGAAGACGCTGGCAACGGTATGGCTGGATGGATGCTCGGGGTGCCACATGTCATTGCTGGACATGGACGAGCGGCTGATCGAGCTGAGCAGCCAGTTCACCCTGGTGTACTCGCCGCTGGTGGACAGGAAGACGTTTCCGGAGCGGGTGGACGTGACCCTGGTGGAAGGTGCGGTGGCGAGCGAGGAGGACCTGAAGAAGATCCGCAGGATCCGCGAGCACACACGAGTGCTGGTCTCGCTGGGCGACTGCGCGCTGACCGGGAACGTGTCGGCGATGCGCAACACCTGCGGGGTGCAGCCGGTTCTGCTGCGGGTTTACGAACAGAATGTCGATTTGCAGAAGCAGGTGCCGACGGTAGGCGTGCCGGCGCTGCTGGACCGGGTGCGGCCGGTGCATGAAGTGGTGCCGGTGGATGTGTTTGTGCCGGGGTGCCCGCCGCCGGCGGACACCATTTACCAGGTGCTGTCGGAACTGCTGGCAGGCCATCTTCCCACACTGGGCGGCATCGCCCACTTCGGGTAACTGGAGAAGTCATGAGCCGGACCATCGTCATCGATCCCGTCACGCGGCTGGAAGGGCACGGCAAGATCACGCTGCAACTGGACGAAGCGGGGATTGTGCAGGACGCCATGTTTCACGTGACGCAACTGCGCGGCTTCGAAAAATTTTGCGAGGGTCGGCCGTTTTACGAGATGCCGAACCTCACGGCGCGCATCTGCGGCATCTGTCCGGTGAGCCATCTGGTGGCATCGTCGAAGGCCTGCGACGCGATTCTGGCGGTGCAGATTCCGCCGGTAGCGGCGAATCTGCGCAGGGTGCTGAACCTGGCGCAACTGGTGCAGTCGCACGCGCTGAGCTTTTTCTATTTGTCATCGCCGGATCTGCTGCTGGGGATGGATGCGCCGCCTGAGGAGCGCAGCATTCTGCATGTGGCGCATACTCATCCCTCGATTGCGGCCGACGGCGTGGCGCTGCGACAGTTTGGGCAGCGGATCATCGAGCTGCTGGCGGGGAAACGGATCCATCCGGGATGGACGCTTCCGGGAGGCGTGAACGAGCCGCTGACCGTGGAGAAGCGGGACCAGATGCTGGGGATGATTCCGCCGGCCATCGCGGCGATCCGGAGAACGCTGGAGTGGTTCAAGAAGTCTCTGGAAAAATTCTCCGCGGAGATTGAGGTTTTTGCGAACTTCCCCACCCTCTTCATGGGGTTGATCGACGACCGCGGGCTGGCAGAGTACTACGACGGGGCGCTGCGGGTGATCGATTCGGAGGGAAACATTATTGCCGGCGAGCTGGACCCGGCTCATTACGCAAGCTTTTTGGGCGAGGCGGTGGAACCGTTCACGTACATGAAGTTTCCGTATTACAAACCGCTCGGATATCCGGGAGGCGCATATCGGGTTGGGCCGCTGGCGCGGCTGAATCTGGCTGGGCGGTGCGACACGCCGCTGGCAGACGTGGAATGGCGGGAGTTCCGGGCGACCTCGGCGCGGCCGCTGCTCAGCTCGTTCCACTACCATCAGGCGCGGCTGATCGAGATGCTGCACGCGACGGAGAAGATCGAAGCGCTGCTGGCGGACAAGGGGATTCTGGATAAACACGTGCGCGCAACAGCTTCGGTGAACAACGCCGAGGGCGTGGGCGTGGCCGAAGCGCCGCGGGGAACGCTGATCCACCACTACAAGGTGGACGAGAACGGGCTGATCGTGTGGGCCAATCTGATCATTGCGACGGGGCACAACAACGCCGCAATGAACCGGGGGATTTTGCAGACCGCGCGGCATTACGTGCAGGGCGAGCACATTGCGGAGGGGATGCTGAACCGGGTGGAGGCGGTGGTGAGGACCTTCGACCCGTGCCTGAGCTGCTCGACGCACGCGATGGGGCAGATGCCGTTGAGCGTAGAGCTGCGCGCGCCGGATGGTTCGCTGGTGCGCGAGGTGCGGAGGGGCTGAGGCGGGCTGCGATGCGGTCAATGAATGCAATAGCGAGCCTGCCTTCCGCACCACGTGCCCCACACAAGCCAAAGATGGGCCTGAATGGGCTACCCGGGGTGAGTGGGCCAACCGCGGTGTTGCTGGCTTGCGGCAACTCGCTGCGCCAGGATGACGGCGTCGGTCTGCGGATTGCGGAAGCTGCGGAACAACTCTTCCCCGCTTCGCGTCTGCGGATCGTCGCCGCGCAGCAATTTACGCCGGAGATGGCCGTGCAGCTGGCCGAGGCTAAGCTGGCAATCTTCGTGGACGCCTGCCTGACGGATGAACCGGGCGCGATCCGGATCTCTCGCGTCGCTGCGCAGCAAAGCGCCCGAGGATCGGGCGCGGCGGAAGCGGGGCTTGAGGAGACGCATCGCCTGGATCCCCCAGCGCTGCTGGCGCTGGCAAAGGCTCTCTGCGGGCGGACTCCGGCACAGGCGTTCGCGATCACCATCGGCGTGGAATCGCTGGGCTACGGAGAGCAGATGACCGGGCCGCTCCGGCAGGCGGTGCCCCGCGCGTTGCGATTGGTCGAGAGCCTCCTCGGGTGCGCGATGCAGCGGCCAAAAGCGCACGAGTAAGCGGCCCGGGCTTGGCCGGAGCAGGTTATTGCGGCTGCTGCTGCTGAGGCTCCTGCTGCGAGCCCTGCGGCGGAGCGGAGCCCTGCGGCGGTTTATATTGCGGGCGGTTTTTCAGCACGAAGCCCTCGCGGATGACATAGAAATTCTGCTCGGGCAGGTCGGCCTCAAGGAGCTGGCCTTCCGGGGTGTAGTAAACCTCCACGGAGATCCCGTTCTCCGCGCTCACAATCACACTGGTATGGCGCACGGTGATGGGCTGGCCGTGAAAGATGCCGCTGGCATCGGGCTGCGGCTCGTAATCGGCGGGGACCAGCAGGCCATTCTGTTTGGGGATGACGATCCACGCGGTCGGCGCCTGGGCAAGGGCGAAGTGGGCCATCTCGAGATAAGCGGCGGGATCGAGGTCGGGGAGCAGCACGTTGTGTTGATGGCGGTCGATGGTGTTGGTCGTGGTTTTGCCCTTGGCGTCGATGGTGATGTCGAATTGGCGGCCGGTGGAATCCGAGGCCATGTGGAACGTGACCTGCGCGCCATTGACGGCGCCGGTGAGCTGGTCGTGGACGATGTCGAGAGAAGGATCGAGGCGATTGCTGTTGTCGAAGGTGTAGGCGAACTTCGCCATGTGCATCTCGCCGTGGGATACGGCCTCGTAGCCGCCAAGGACCGCGGTGACGGTGCAGTTCGCTGAGCCGACGGTTTTGCCGTCATTGGCGGTGATCAGGCGGAAATCGGCCGAGCCCTGGGGCAATCCCGGGGCCTGAGCCAGGGCGGGTGCGACGGCGGCGAGGGCGAGGGTGCAGGCAGCCAACAACGAAACAGATGGTAAACGCATCGTTTTCAAAGACCTTCCTGCACAGTTTAGACACATATTTGCGGCAAAAGCTGCGGGACTGGCCGTCCGGGCAGGCGCGTTTCGCGCATTTAGGATGCACGCCTGGGGGTCACTGCCCAGGCAGTTCTATCGGAAAAGGTTGAGATCGATGGAGTTGGCCATGGCGGCATAGCCGGCGTCCTTGGGATGCAGGTGGTCGCCGCTGTCGTAGGCGGGCAGGTACACGAGGGGGTTGGCCGGGTTCCGCACAGCTTTGTCGAAGTCGATGACGCCATCGAAGACGCCGCTGGTTCGAATCCAGGCGTTGACCGCCTCGCGAATCTGCTCGCCTTTGTCCGTGTAATAGCCGGCTCCCTGATAGGGCGTGAGGGTGGCTCCAAAGACTTTGATGCCATGCTCGTGAGCACGGGCGACCAACTGGCTGAGGCCCTGCTCCAGGTCTTCGGCGGTCAGGTTGTAATCGGGCTGGTTGGGATCGTGGAGGGCGCCGATGTCGTTGATGCTCTCGAGCACGATGACGTATTTGACGCCGGCCTGGCTGAGCACATCGCGGTCGTAGCGAGCGAGCGCGTTGGGGCCGACGCAGTGGATGAGCACACAGTTGCCGCCGATGCCCTCATCGAGGACGGAAAGGCCGGCAGTGGCAGGGTTGTTGTGGAGGCGGACGGCAAGGTAGTCGGGCCAGCGGTGATTCTCGTTCTCGGTGGCATATGCGCCGTCGGTAATGGAGTCGCCGAATGCGACAACGGCGGCGGCATGCGGGGCATCGGGCTCGACGTCGACGCCTTTCACGAAGTACCAGGAGGGGACGGTGACTGCGCCAGTGAGACTGGGGGCGCTGATCTCGTTGCCAGCCTGGATGTAGTTGTCCTGCTGGGCGCTGGTGTGGACGGAAACGTTGCTGATCCGCTGCCGGGGCAGGAAGAAGGTAATGGCGAGATTGGTGAAAGCCGGAGTGCGCAGATCGACGGCATCGCTGACGGCGAGCGCGCCGGGCGGGATGACGATGGAGGGCTGGCCGCCGAACGTGAGCGTATGCAGGGAAGCCGAGTCGATGCTGGTGCCGCCGGCGCTCAGGGCAACGTTGGCCGCGTCGATGCGGAGAGGCTCGATGCCGAATTCGTTGGTGAACTGGACGCGGAGCTCTTTACCGGCAATGGAGGTGTGGACGATTTCACGGAGCGTCGAGTCGACGAGGCTGGGGGTGGTGTGCCAGGGATCTCCGTCTAAGGGCGAGGCGGCCCAGGTGCCAACCCAGTGCGCGGGAGCAGTGGCGGGCTGGGGGTTTTGAGCGGCAGCGTGGGGCGGTGCAGCAAGAGCGAGCGCAAAGAGGCATGCGGCGGTGAGTAGGCACGCTGGGAATCTGGTGCGGACTGCCGCAATACGCGAGGAAGACTGCATTCGGGAGGGACCTCCGGTCGTGGTCATCGAAGGTCCATGATAAGACGTCGCCCCACACACGAACGCCCCTCCCGGCGCGCGTGAAAAATTTGCGGCGGGAAGGGCGTGGCTGATGCCTGGACGCGCGGCGGTGAGCAGGTCTACTTTTTGGCCTGGGCGAAGCGCTTGTTGATCTCGTCCCAGTTGACGGTGTTCCACCAGGCGGCGAGGTAGTCGGGGCGCTTGTTCTGGTACTTGAGGTAGTAGGCGTGCTCCCAGACGTCGTTGCCGAGGATGGGGAAGTGGCCCTGCATCAGCGGGCTGTCCTGGTTGGCGGTGGTGATGACTTTGAGCTTGCCGTCCCAGATGAGCCAGCCCCAGCCGGAGCCGAACTGTTTGGCGGCCGCGTCATTGAACTGCTTCTTGAGGTCCTCGAAGGAGCCGAAGTCCTTTTTGATCTGTTCTGCGATGGGACCGGTGGGCTCGCCGCCGCCTTTGGGCTGCATGATGGCCCAGAACATGCTGTGGTTGACATGGCCGCCGCCGTTGTTGCGGACCGTAGTGCGAACGTCTTCGGGGACGCTGTTGATATTGCGGAGCAGGTCTTCCGCGGAGTGTTTGGCGAGGTCGGGATGCTTCTCGATGGCGCCGTTGAGGTTGTTGACGTAGGCCTGATGGTGCTTGTCGTGGTGGAGGTGCATCGTCTGCTCATCGATATGGGGCTCGAGCGCGGCGTAATCGTAGGGAAGAGGTGGGACTTCGTGTGCCAAAGCGTTCCTCCTTTGCGGGATACAGATGATGAAATTTGCCGTGGAAGCGGGCGCAGACCACGCTGCGCCGAATGCACCTCCGATCATAGTGGATTCGCCGGTGCGCTCGCTGGATGCAAGGTGAAGGGAGGTTGAAATGTCGGAATGGGTGCGTCGCGAGGAATTCGGGTGGTCGGCATTTAAAGTAGAGGAAGGATAGAGCTGGTCTCATCCATGGGATGCGGCCGTGGCAAGTGCCCTCCGAGCCGCTGCGATGGGGTTGCATCCGAGCCACGGCGGAGTGCAGCGCATGATGAGACCAGTTGCAGCCTTCGCATTTTGAGCATCCTGCAGGTGAGGGGGCATCTACCAGGAATCGGACTGCCTTATTGTTGAAATTGGAAGAGAAGAATCGACCTGCGTTGGCCTCCCACATCACACGACGAGACCTGCTGAAACGGGCTGGAGCGGCTGGGGTGCTGACCCTGGGCCCGGCGGCACTGGGACAGAACCAGAACGCTGCGCCGAAGGTGAAACCGGGGCAGGAGCCGAAGCCGGAAGCGCAGGCGGCGGCGCAGTATCCGCACGGACCGGGCGTTTTCATCAATCACCCGTTTACGCAGGTGACGACGGCGGCGGATACGCTGCTGGATGACCTGGAAGGGCGAGCCAGCGATTTTTTCTACGACCAGGCGAGCCCCCGGACGGGTATGGTGCGGGACCGCGCGCCCAAAGAAGGGCTGGCGGTGAGCCGCGTCTCGAGCATTGCGGCCACCGGCTTCGGGCTGACGGCGCTGTGCATCGCTCACAAGCGAAACTATCTGGGCCGATTCGAGTGCGAGCAGCGAGTGGAGAAGACGCTGGCGTTTCTGCTGGAGGACTGCCCGCACGAGCACGGCTTTCTCTACCACTTTATCGACATGGAGAGCGGGCAGCGGATGTTCGGCTGCGAGTTGTCGTCGATCGACACGTCCTGGCTGTTGTGCGGAATCCTCACATGCCGGCAGTATTTCGCGGGCAACCAGCGGATTGAGGCGCTGGCGACGACATTCTACCGGCGGGTCGACTGGCAGTGGATGATGAACGGGGGCACGACCCTCTCCATGGGCTGGCTGCCGGATCAGGGATTCCTGACCCAGCGGTGGGACATTTATGCGGAACTGCTGGTGATGTATCTGCTGGCGATCGGGTCCCCCATGCACCCGATTCCCGCGGAGACGTGGACAGCTCTGGAGCGGCCAGTGGTGCAGTTCGGGGGAATCGATTACATCAGCGGCGTGGCGCCGATTTTCATCCACCAGTACGCGCACGCGTGGTGCGATCTGCGCAATATCGCCGACCTGCACGCCAACTACTTCACCAATTCGATCGCCGCGACGAACGCGCACCAGCTGTGGTGCCTGACAGAAGGGCGGAAGTTTCCGTGGTGGGACCAGAACCTGTGGGGGCTGACAGCGTCGGATTCGCGCGAGGGGTACCGGGTGTGGGGTGGTCCGCCGTCGATGGGCGATCCGGACGGGACACTGGTGCCGTGCGCGACCGGCGGGTCCCTGGTCTTTATGCCGGCCGAGTGTTCGCACGTGCTGCTGAGCATGCGGGAGGAGTTTAAGGACAAGGTGTACACGCGGTACGGATTCGTGGACGCATTCCAGCCGCACGCGAACTGGTATGGGCCGGACATTCTGGGCATCGACCAGGGCATCACCATGCTGATGGCGGAGAATCTGCGGACGGGCTTCGTCTGGGAGCAGTTCATGAAAAACCCTGAGATCGGGCACGCGATGGGGCTGGTGCAGTTCCATCCGGACACCAACGCGATGTGGCAGGTGCGGTAAGTCAGCTCAAAACCGGGTAGCCAGGAACCGCTTAGCCGGGAACCAGTCAGCGAGGACACATGCGGCGACAGTCTCGGCGACGGTTTGCCTGCCGCGAAGTATATTTCTGCGTTTTCGCGACACCGTCACCCATGGGCATGAATCTTCATAGACAATAGGTGACGCATGGCCGAGACTACTCCGCGATACCGCTGGCTGACGGGCCAGGGGGAGGCGTTTGGTGCGCCGGGGCTGCAGCCGCGGTGGACGTCGAGCGCGAAAGACACTGTGAGCACGGCGTACGCAGCGTCGAGCAGGCTGTGGTTCACGGTGTCGCACGGCATCCTGAACGAGATTTACTGCCCCACCATCGACCGCCCGCAGATTCGCGACATGCAGTTCCTGGTGACCGACGGGGAGACGTTCTTTCACGAAGAGCGGCGGGATCTGATTCACAGCTTCGACTACATCGATCAGGACGCGCAGGCGGTTCGCGTGGAGAATCGGGATCCGGAAGGCCGGTACACGATTGTGCGGCGGATGATTGCCGATCCGCACTACCCGGTGGTGCTGATTCACGTGCACATCGAGGGCGCTGAGGATCTGGTATCGAGGCTGAAGGTATTCGCCCTGCTTTCTCCGCATCTTCAGGGCGGTGGGATGGGCAACTCGGCCCGCATCGCGGACGTGGCGGGCAAGCGTGTCGTGATCGCCTGGAAGGACGAGATGTCGCTGGCGATGGCCTGTGGCTGCGGGTTCGCGCGGGCGAGCTGCGGGTTTGTGGGCGCCAGCGACGGCTGGCAGGACCTGAAGAACAATTTCCAGATGGACTGGGAGTTCGGGTCGGCGCTGAACGGAAATATCGCGGTGATGGGTGAAATTCCCGACGGGACGCGGGACTTTACGCTGGCCATCGGATTCGGGGAAGGCCACCACGCGGCACTGGCGTCGACGATGGGATCGCTCGCTGCGCCGTTTGCGAAGCATCTGGAGCGGTTCATCGAGCAGTGGCACCGGGTGAAGACGCCGCGGCATCTGGCGGCACACTCGAGCGACGGCGGGCGGCTGCTGCACATCAGCCACAACGTGGTGCTGGCGCACGAGGACAAGACCTTTGCGGGAGCGTTTATCGCGTCGGCGTCGATCCCGTGGGGGTACGCCATGGGGGACGACGATCTGGGCGGATACCACCTCGTATGGACGCGCGACATGGTGCAAACGGCGACGGCGCTGATGGCGTGCGGGCGCGTGGACACGGCGCTGCGCGCTCTGGTGTATCTGGCGTGCACGCAGAAGCCCGACGGGGGATTCTCGCAGAACTTCTGGGTGAACGGGGAGCCGTACTGGACCGGGATCCAGCTGGATGAGGTTGCTTTTCCCATCATGCTGGCGTGGCGTCTGTGGAAGGCGGGCGCGCTGGGAAGCTTCGATGTGGTCCCGTTTGTAGAGCGTGCCGCGGGATTCCTGGTGCGGTACGCGCCGGTGACGCAGCAGGAGCGCTGGGAGGAGGCGCCGGGCTATTCACCATCGACGCTGGCGGCGGTCATTGCGGGACTGATCTGCGCGGCGGATATAGCGCGGGAACATGAGTCGGGGGAACTGGCCCAATTTCTGGAGGAACACGCGGACTGGATCGAAGGCCACCTGGAAGACTGGACGGTGACGAACAACGGCGTACTGCTCGAGGGAGTGAAGCGGCATTACATGCGGATCCGTCCGCCGGAATGCGGCGATCCGTATGCGCACGAGGAGTGCGGGCGTGAGACAGTGCACATCAACAACCTCGCTCCCGGGGAGAAGGCGGACTTCGAGGCGCGGGAGATTGTGGATGCGGGATTCCTGGAGCTGGTGCGCTACGGCGTGCGTGCGGCCGACGATCCGGTGATTGTGGATTCGCTGAAGGTCGTGGACGCGATGTTGAAAGTGGAAACGCCCAGGGGGCCTTGCTGGCGGCGGTACAACCATGACGGCTATGGGCAG
This sequence comes from Acidobacteriaceae bacterium, assembly GCA_049671725.1. Classification (GTDB taxonomy): domain Bacteria; phylum Acidobacteriota; class Terriglobia; order Terriglobales; family Acidobacteriaceae; genus Palsa-343. Next base: position 106,391 of record JBATVK010000056.1, on the reverse strand, counting down.
CGCAGCGACGGCGGTCCGTTCCTGGGATGTGGGAAGGGACGCGCGTGGCCCCTGTTGACCGGAGAGCGCGCGCATTACGAGCTGGCCGCGGCGCGCGATGTGGGGTCGCTGATTGCGACCATCGAGCAATTTGCGTCGGGCGGAGGCATGCTGCCGGAGCAGATCTGGGACGAGCCGGACAAAAACGGGCTGGTGCTGGGCGGGCCGGCAGGCTCGGCCATGCCCCTGGTTTGGGCGCACTCGGAGTATCTGAAGTTGCTGCGGTCGACGGCGGATGGGCAGGTGTTCGACCGGATTCCGATTGTGGAGCAGCGGTACGCGAAGAAGAATCATCCGCCCAGCGAGATCGAGGTGTTCAAGGTGCTGCGGCGGCAGATTCGCACGATCCCGGCAGGGAAGCGGCTGCGGATCACCTCAGCGTCGCGATTTGTGGTGCGGTGGTCGCAGGACGGATGGCAGACCCAGGCGGACCTGGACAGCACCCAGCTGGGATATGCGGGGTCCTACGCGGATCTGCCGGCCAGGGAGCCGGGGACGCTGACGTTTACCCTATATTGGCCGGATGAAGCCCGATGGGAGGGGAAGAATTTCGAGGTGACGGTGGAGGCAGCGGCTTCGTAATGTGAGGCGAAGCGGCGGTTTGCGTCATCCAAGCAGTAGAGCGAAAATCGAACGTGCCCCTGTGATCGTCCCGGCACATCCCCAGGCTGCAACCGAAGAGGAGAGACGAGAATATGAACGAACTCGATCAGTTATCGATCAACGCTCTGCGATTTTTGGCCGTGGACGCGGTGCAGAAGGCGAACAGCGGGCATCCAGGCGCGCCGCTGGGCTGCGCTCCCATGACGTATCTCCTCTTTCACAAGTTCATGCGGCATAACCCGAAGCACTCGAAATGGACGAACCGCGACCGCTTCGTGCTGTCGAACGGGCACGCTTCCGCGATGCTGTACAGCGTGCTGCACCTGACCGGCTACAAGGTGTCGATTGATGACCTGGAACAGTTCCGGCAGTGGGGATCGAACACGCCCGGGCATCCGGAGTACGGCGACACGGATGGCGTGGAGGTGACGACCGGTCCGCTGGGTCAGGGATTTGCGATGGCCGTGGGGTTGGCCATGGCGGAGAAGCATCTGGCGGCGGTGTACAACCGGCCAAACTTCAAGGTGGTCGATCACACCACCTACATGATGTGCGGCGACGGCGACCTGATGGAAGGCGTTTCGCACGAGGCGGCGTCGCTGGCGGGCACTCTGGGACTGGGCAAGCTGATCTGCCTCTACGACGACAACCTGGTTTCGCTGGATGGTCCGACAGAACTCTCGTTCACCGAGGACAGGCTGAAGCGGTTTGAGGCCTACCACTGGCACGTGCAGCGGGTGGAAGACGGGAACGACCTGGAAGCCATCTCAAAGGCGATTGAGGCGGCGCGGGAAGTGAAGGACAAGCCGTCCTTCATTGCGGTGCGGACGATCATCGGCTACGGCAGTCCGAAGGCCGGCACCAACAAGGCGCATGGCGAGGCGCTGGGCGTGGACGCGGTGAAAGAAACGAAGAAAAATCTGGGCTGGCCGGAGGACAAAACATTCTACGTGCCGGAAGAGGCCGCGAAGAACTGGCTGAAATCGGTGGAGAAAGGCGCGAGGGAAGAGTCGGACTGGAACGCCATGTTCGCGGAATACGGGAAGGCGTATCCGGAGATGGCGGCGGAGTTCGAGCGCGTGCAGGCGGGCAAGCTGAAGGACGGATGGCAGAAGAGCCTGCCGAAGTTCCCGGCGGATTCGAAACCGGTGGCGACGCGGACGGCGGGTAACACCGTCATGAACGCGGTTGCGAAACAGGTGCCCGAATTGCTGGGCGGGGCGGCGGATTTATCCACCTCGACGAAGACGCTGATCAAAGACAGCGCGAATTTTCACGTGGATCCAACCGGGCAAAATGTCTATTTCGGCGTGCGCGAGTTTGGAATGTGCGCGGCGGTGAATGGCATGGCCGCTCACGGCGGAGTGATTCCGTATGGGTCGACGTTCTTCATATTCACGGATTACGCGAAGCCGGCGCTGCGCATGGCCGCGATCATGGACGTGCATTCGATTTTCGTCTTCACGCACGACTCGATCGGACTGGGCGAGGACGGCCCGACGCATCAGCCGGTGGAGCAGCTGACCATGCTGCGCGCGGTGCCGCGGCTGACGGATTTCCGGCCGGCGGATGCGAATGAGACCTCGGCGGCGTGGGGATTGGCGCTGGAGCGCAAGGGGCCGTCGTTCATGGCCCTGTCGCGCCAGGATCTGCCGCTGCTCGATCCCGAGAAGCAGGGCGTCTTCGAAGGTGTGCGGAAGGGCGCTTACATCGTGGAGCAGGGCGGGGACCGGCCGGATGTGCTGCTTGTGGGCACGGGCTCAGAGCTGTGGCTGGGTGTACGCGCGGCGGAGCAGCTGAAGAAGGACGGCATTGCGGCGCGGGTGGTGTCGATGCCAAGCACCAAAATCTTCGACGAGCAGCCGGAGAGCTACCGGCGGCAAATCTTCCCGGATAACGTGCCGAAGCTGGCCATCGAAGCGGGCGCGACGCTGGGTTGGTGGAAGTATGTGGGGCGCGACGGCGACGTGATCGGCCTGGACCGGTTTGGCGCGTCGGCGCCGGGAGCGCTGGTGCTGGAAAAGCTGGGCTTCAGCACGGAGAACGTAACGGCGCGGGCGAAGGCGCTGGTGGAACGCGCGCGCAAATCTGAACCGGCCATGGCGGAGAAATAACCATGAAGCTCGCGATTGGCGCCGATCATGCGGGGTATGCGCTGAAGGAAGAAGTGCGCGGATACCTCGAGAAGCTGGGACACGAAGCCGTCGACGTGGGTGCGTTCAACGCCGAACCGTCGGATTATCCGGATTTTGCGGAAGCAGTGGGGCGCGTGCTGCAGGCGGGGCAGGCGGAGCGCGGGATTCTGATCTGCGGCAGCGGAGTGGGAGTGTGCGTGGCGGCGAACAAGATGCCCGGCATTCGCGCGTGCATGTGCCACGATCACTACTCAGCGCATCAGGGCGTGGAACACGACAACATGAACGTGCTGGTGCTGGGCGCGCGGATTATCGGGTCGGAAATGGCGTTCGACCTGGTGCAGGCGTTTCTGGAGGCGAAGTTCCAGTCGCAGGTCGAGCGGTACGTGCGGCGCCTGAATAAAGTGCTGGCGATCGAAGCTCGCAACATGCCGGAAACAACCAAGGCGTAGAACTGGCGCAAGGATTTCGTTTTCTCGACAGGGCCCCGGACTTTCAGATCAATCGACATCATTTCAGGAGATGCCATGGACGGCATCAGCACGATCCTGTGGGACGTGGGCGGAGTGCTGCTCACAAATGCCTGGGACCGCAGCCAGCGCGATGCGGTGCTGCCGCGCTTCGGGCTGGACGAGGCGATCTTCGAGCACCGGCATGCCGAAGTGGCGGACGCGTGGGAGAAAGACGAGATTTCCGTTGAGCAATATCTGTTGCACACGGTCTTCTTTGAACCGCGGAATTTTACCCAGGCTGAATTTCTGGCGGCGATGCGCAACGAGTCGGCGCTTCTCGAGGACAGCGCGCTCGGAATCCTTCGCCAGCTTTCGGCATCGGAACAGTATGTGCTGGCAACCGTGAATAACGAATCGCGGGCCATGAACGAATTCCGGCTGGCGAACTTCGGACTGCTGGAGCTCTTCGATGGGTTTTTCAGCTCCTGCTACGTGGGACTGCGCAAGCCGGACCGGAAGATCTATCAGGTAGCCCTGGATGTGCTGCAGAGGGATCCCGAAGACGTGGTGTTCATCGACGATCGTGCGGAGAACGTGGCTGCTGCGGCGTCCCTGGGGATTCACGCGATTCGGTACGAGGGATCGGCGAAGCTGGCCGAGGCGCTGGCAGGGCTGGGAGTTTCTGTAACAGAGACAGTTGCGAACTGAAGGCATGGAGGAAGAGGTCGCATGGAACTGGGCATCGTCGGGTTGGGCAAGATGGGCGGCAACATGGCGGAGCGGCTGCGTCTCGGCGGGCATAAGGTCGTCGGCTTCGACTACAGCGCGGAGGCCGTGCAGCGGTTGACGGAATCGGGATCGACGGGCGCCGCCACGCTGGAGGAACTGGCGCGGAAGCTGAGCGCGCCGCGGGCGGTGTGGCTGATGGTTCCGGCGGGCAAGCCGGTGGACGAGACGATTGCGAAGCTGAAGCCATTGCTGGCGAAAGGCGACACCATCATCGACGGCGGGAACTCCAATTACCAGGACAGCCAGCGGCGGCATCGCGAGCTGAAGGCCGTAGGTCTGAACTTTGTGGATGTGGGGACGTCGGGCGGCGTGTGGGGGTTGAAGGAGGGTTACAGCATGATGATCGGCGGCGACGACGAGCCGGTCGAGCGGCTGTATCCGATCTTTGAGACGCTGGCTCCGGGCAAGGACAAAGGCTGGGGACATGTGGGTCCGGCGGGCGCGGGGCATTTCGTGAAGATGGTGCACAACGGCATCGAGTACGGGATGATGCAGGCGTATGCCGAGGGATTCGCCATCATGGAGCGCAAGGACGAGATGGATCTGGACCTGGCGCAGGTCGCCGAGATCTGGCGGTACGGAAGCGTGGTGCGGTCCTGGCTGCTGGATCTGACGGCGGCGGCGCTCGAGAAAAATCCGGAACTGGAGAACCTGGAAGCGTACGTCGAGGATTCCGGCGAGGGACGGTGGACGGTCTTCGAGGCAATCAATCTGAATGTGTCGGCGCCGGTGATCACAGAGTCGCTGCTGCGGCGGATTCGAAGCCGGGAAGAAAATAATTTCACGGATCGGATGATCGCGATCATGAGGAATCAGTTTGGCGGACACGCGGTGAAGAAGGAAAAGGAAGAAGCAGCGTAGAGACAGCTAAGAAGCGGCCAGCCAAGAGCCGGCTGGCTGAACACCGGCCAGCTGGGAAGCGGTCGGCAGGCGGCAGAAGAGGACAAATCCATGGCAACGACAGAAGTGAGAATTTCGCCGGAGGATGTGAAGCAGGCGGCGGCGCAAAATCAGGAGCGCATTCCCGAGCCCACGGCGGTGGTGATCTTTGGCGCGTCCGGCGATCTGACCAAGCGGAAGCTCCTGCCGGCGCTGTTCCATTTGGAGCAGGGGGGGCTGCTGCCGAAGGAATTTCGGATCGTGGGCGTGGCGCGGCGCGATCTGGGCACGACCTTTGCCGACGATATGCGTGAGGGGATCGTTGAGTTCGGCGGAGTGAAGGACGGCGAGGAAAAGCTGGACGAGTTCGTCGGAGAGATCGGCTATCACGCGATGAATTTCGACGACGATAACGGTTACCTGAAGCTGAAGCAGCTGCTGGAGCAATACGACCGCGACTACGGAACGCGCGGCAACCGGCTGTTTTATCTGGCGACGGCGCCGGAGTACTTCGCGGACATCGTGCACCGGTTGGGCGAGCACGGGATGGCGAAGCCGGAAGTGGGCCAGGTGCGGGTGATCATCGAGAAGCCGTTCGGGCACGATCTGGAGAGCGCGAAAGAGCTGAACGACGACGTGAATACGGTCTTCAGCGAGGGCCAGATTTTCCGCATCGATCATTACCTGGGCAAGGAAACCGTACAAAATGTGCTGGTGTTCCGGTTTGCGAACGGGATTTTCGAGCCGATCTGGAACCGAAATTTCATCGATCACGTGCAGATCACGGCGGCGGAGAACATCGGGATCGAGGGCCGCGGCCCGTTTTACGAAAAGGCGGGCGCGTTGCGCGACGTGGTGCAGAACCACATGATGGAGCTGCTTTCGTTCATCACCATGGAGCCGCCGGCGAGCTTTGCGGCGGAGGCGGTGCGGCGGGAAAAAATCAAGGTATGGAGCTCGATCAAGCCGCTGAACATTTTCGACTGCGTGCGCGGGCAGTATGGGCCGGGCATTGTGAACGGGCAGATGGTTAAGGGGTATCGCGAGGAAGAACGCGTCGATCCCAAGTCGCAGACGGAAACCTATGCGGCCCTGCGGCTGGAGATCGAGAACTGGCGTTGGGCGGGTGTGCCGTTCTATCTCCGAGCGGGCAAGCGGCTGGCTTCCCGGGTGACGGAGATTACCATTCAGTTTAAGCAACCGCCGATGTTACTTTTTGGCGCGGGGACGAACGGACCGTGCACGGAAATCCAGCCGAACCTGCTGACCATGCGGATCCAGCCGGATGAGGGGATTTCGCTGCGATTCGGGGCGAAAGTGCCGGGCCCGCAGATGGCGGTATGCCCGGTGATTATGGATTTCAGCTACGCACAGGCGTTCGGAGCTTCGTCGGCGAACGGATACGAGCGGCTGCTGCTGGACGCGATGCTGGGGGATCAGACGCTGTTCGCGCACCGTGACGGCGTGGAAACGACGTGGGCGCTGTACACGCCGGTGCTGGAGGCGTGGGCGAAGAAGGTTCCGCAGACATTTCCGAATTATGCGGCGGGAACGTGGGGCCCGGAGTGCGGCGATGAGCTGATCGGGCGCGACGGGTATACGTGGCACGCGTCGAAACAGTGATCAGAGAACAGTAGTCCGTGATCAGTTATGCCGAAAACAATTCAGGTGACGTATCGGGTTTTCGATGAACAGGATGCGCTGAGCCGGGCTACGGCGGAGCTGTTCGTTGAGGAGATTCAGGCTGCGGTTCATGCGCGCGGGGTGGCGCGGATCGCGATTTCCGGCGGAGGCAGCCCACGGCCGGTGTTTGCGCTGCTGGCTGATCCGAACGAGCCGTACCGCGCCGCGGTGCCGTGGGACAAGCTGTGGGTGTTCTGGGTGGACGAGCGGTGCGTGCCGCCGCAGAGCCCGGACAGCAATTACGGTGTGGCGCGGGGGCTGCTGCTGGAGAAGGTTCCGCTGCCGCCGGAGCGCGTCATCCGGATCGAGGGCGAGCGGGAGCCGGAAGAGGCTGCGGCGCGTTATGAGTCGGCGATCCGCGGGCATTTCCGGCTGGAGGGCGCAGAAGTCCCGATTTTCGATGTGTTGCAGCTCGGGATGGGCGACGATGGGCATACGGCGTCGTTGTTTCCGCACACGGAGGCGCTGCGCGAGTTGGGGCGCATCGCGGTAGCGAATCACGTGCCGCAGCAAAAGGAGAGCTGGCGCGTGACGCTGACGTGGCCGGTGATCAATGCGGCGCGCGAGGTGTTCTTTCTGATTGACGGCGCGAAGAAGGCCGATCCGGTGGGGCGGGTGCTGACCGGGAAGTACGATCCGGAGACGCTGCCGTCGCAGCTGATCCAGCCGCAGAACGGCAGGCTGTTATTCTTGCTGGACAGGGCAGCTGCGGCGAATCTGCCTGCTCCGAACGAGCAGGGAGTAGGGACACTGGAGATCACTCGATGATTGTGGCCGGGGACGTAGGCGGCACCAAGGTTCACTTAGCGTTATACGGGTTCGAACACGGGAAACTGGCGCATGTGCGCGACGAGAAGTATCCGGCGCAGGCGTTTTCGGGGCTGGAAGAGATTGTCCGGCGGTTTCTGGAGGAGAGCGGCAATCCGGAAGTGACGGCGGCGTGCTTCGGCGTGCCGGGACCGGTGAAGGGCGGGCGGCTGCGGCTGACGAATCTGCCGTGGGTGCTGGACAGCCGGGAGCTCTCCAAGGATCTGAACATTCCGCATCTTTTTCTGATCAACGATCTGGAAGCGAATGGGTATGGCGTCCCCGAGCTGACGCCGGAGCAGATTTTCACTCTGAATGTGGGCGATCCGGCGGCGGTGGGGAATCGCGCGCTGGTGTCGGCAGGCACGGGGCTGGGCGAGGGGGTTCTGGTGTGGGACGGCAAGTCGCACGTGCCGATGGCCTCGGAGGGCGGACACTGCGATTTTGCGGCACGCAATCCGCTGGAGATGGAACTGCTCCAGTACCTGATGAAGAAGCAGGGGGGCCGCGTGAGCTGGGAGCGCGTGATTTCCGGTCCCGGGCTGGGGAACATTTACGCGTTTCTGCGCGATGCGAAGGGGATGGACGAGCCGGCGTGGCTGAAGGAGCGCATGGCGACGGAAGACCCGAACGCGGTGATCAGCGAAGAGGGCGAACAGGGCAAAAGCGAACTATGCGCGAAGGCGCTGGAGATGTTTGCCGGCGCGTACGGAGCCGAATCCGGCAACATGGTGCTGAAGGTGCTGGCCGTTGGCGGCATGTATCTGGGCGGCGGGATCGCACCGAAAATTATGAAGACCATGCAGAACGGCGCGTTCATGCAGGCTTTCAGGGACAAGGGGCGGCTGAGCGATCTGCTGATGCAAACGCCGGTGCACATCATCCTGGAGAGCCGTGCAGCGCTGATGGGTGCGGCGGCCTACGCGGAGGCGCGGGCGGCGGAGCTGAGCGGGAAATCGGCACGGGCGGCGTCGCGATAGCCGTACAGCGGGCGAACCTGGTTCGATACTGATAAGCGCGGGCCGCAGCTTCGATAATCAGAAGCGTGGCAGGCGCGCGGCAATCCGAGAAAAATGCGGCACTGATGCGGGAATACCTGGCGTATCTGCGCGTGGAGAAGGGACTGCGTCCGCTCTCGTGCGAGGCGTATGGGCGCGACCTGCTGCAGTTTGCGGAGTATCTGGAGCCAGGGCGGATTCCGGAGGCCACGCAGGCGCAGGTGGCGGGATTCCTGGAGCATCTGGCAAAGCACGGGGTGGAGTCGCGGTCGGCGGCGCGCAAGCTCTCGTGCCTGCGCGGATTCTATAAGTGGCTGCTGCTGGACAAGCGCATCCGGCGCGATCCGACGTTGAATCTTGAAACGCCGGCAACGTGGAAGGTGCTGCCGAAGTCCATGGCCGTCCAGGAAGTGAATGGAATGATGGAACGCGCGGCGACAGCGGCGGACGCGGCTCACGGCGATGCGCGGGCGCTGCGGGACCGAGCGATTCTGGAACTGCTGTATGCGGCCGGGCTGCGCGTCTCTGAGCTGACGGGGCTGACTGTGGCCGACCTGTCGCTGGATGCCGGCCGGGCGCTGGTGCGCGGGAAAGGTGACAAGGAGCGGATTGTGCCGCTGGGGCGCGCGGCGGTGGAAGCGATCGAAAAATATCTGCAACATGGGCGGCCGGCGTTGGCGAAGCGACCGTCGAGCCGGCTGTTTCTGTCGGAGCGGGGGCAGCCGCTGGGCCGGGGATGGGTGTGGCATCTGGTGAAGCAGAGCGACGGGGCAGCGAGCCCGCACAAGCTGCGGCACAGCTGCGCGACCCACATGGTGGAGCGTGGCGCCGATCTGCGCACGGTGCAGACGCTCCTGGGGCATGCCGACATTGCGACCACGCAGGTGTATACGCACCTGGCGCTGGGGCGCCTGAAGGCGGTACATCGCGCCCATCATCCCAGGGCGAAGCGGGTGGCGCCGTGAGTATCGCGAAGACAGCGATGTCAGAGGCAGCGCGGCGCGTGGAGGAGTTTGTCGCGATGCTGCGGAATGAGCGGAATGCGAGCCCGCATACGGTGCGCGCGTATGAACGGGAGCTGCACGGGTTCGCGGAGTTTCTGGCCGAGCAGTATGGGGCGAAGATGGCCGTGACGCGGATCGAGCATCAGCAGATTCGCGCGTATCTGGGCGAGCTGTACACGCGTGGTCTGGGGAAAGCGTCGGTGGCCCGGGCGCTGGCTGCGATCCGGTCGTGGTTCAAGTGGATGGCGCGGCAGGGGCTGGTGGAGCAGAGTCCGGCGGCGTTGGTGGCGACTCCCAAATTGCCCAAACATCTGCCGCGAGTGCCGACGATCGAAGAGATGAACCGCGTGGTGGAGAGCGCGGCGGACGAGGCGGCGGCGTGGCCGGAGCGGGATCGCGCGATCTTCGAGCTGCTGTACGGGTGCGGAATCCGCAATGCAGAGCTGGTAGGGATCGATCTGCGCGACATCCACTGGGCCAACGAGGCGATTCTGGTGCGCGGCAAGGGGCGCAAGGAACGGTATGTTCCGCTGGGGGATGCGGCGGCGCAGGCGATCCGGGCCTATTTGCCGGCGCGCGAGGCGAAGCTGGCCGTGGCCGGGAAAATGTCACCAGCACTGTTACTCAATGTGCGGCTGCGCGGGGACGGGAGGCTGACGACGCGCAGCGTGGGACGAATCGTGAAGCGGATCGCGCTGGCGCATGGATTGCCGGCGGATGTGCATCCGCACACGCTGCGGCACGCGTTTGGGACCCACATGCTGGAGGAAGGCGCGGACCTGCGGGCGATCCAGGAGCTGATGGGGCACGAGCGGCTTTCGACCACGCAGCGGTACACGCAGTTGACGGTGGGTCAGGTAGCGGAGGTGTACGACCGGACGCATCCGAGGGCGAAGTGAATCAGCTGATAAGGCGGCCAGCGAAAAAGCGGTCAGCAATAGGCCGGTCAGCGGTAAGAGCCGTCTGGTTGCCCGTCACATTCGGAGGGGACCTGGCTGCCTTTTTCCCCTCATTTCTCATCCCATCAGCGTTATGGCGTCGACGGTTTGGAAGGGCTACTTTTCGTTCGGGTTGATTTCGGTGCCGATTCGGCTGTACGTGGCGGCGCGGGAACATCATGTCAGCTTTCATCAGATTCACGCGGTGTGCGGCACGCGCATCCGCCAACAGCTGTACTGTGCGCACTGCGAGCGTGTGGTGGAGCGCAGCGAACTGGTGAAGGGCTATCCGGTGGACAAGGAAAACTTTGTGCAGGTGACCAACGAGGAGCTGCGCGCGCTGGAGGCGCAGTCGTCGGAGACGATGGAGATCGTGCAGTTCGTCAAGCTGCCGGAGGTCGATCCGCTATATTTCCAGACCTCGTACTTCAGCGTGGCCGAAGAGCCGGGGCGGCGGGCGTATGCGCTCATCCGGCGGGGCATGGAGCACCTGAACGTGGGCGCGATTGCGAAGCTCACGCTGCATCAGCGCGAGCAGGTGGTGATGATCCGCCCCTGGGAGAAGGGACTGGTGCTGCACACGCTCTATTATCCGGAGGAAATACGAGCGGTTGCGGAGTTCGAGAATCAGCCGGAAGCGAACGTGCAGAAGGCGGAGATTGAACTGGCGGAGCAGTTCATGAAGAAGCTGACCGCGGAATTTCATCCGGAGCAGTTCCACGACGAGTACGAAGCGCGGGTAGAGCAGCTGATCGAGAGCAAGCAGGGTGAGGCGCCGGCACCGGCCAGGCAGACGAAGAAGAAGCTGGCTCCGGTGATCGATCTGATGGAAGCGCTGAAGAAGAGCATGGCGCAGCAGAAAGAGACGGCCCCGGCGAAGAAGCCTCCACAGCGGGCGACGGCGGCGCATGCGGGGCGGAGAAAGAAGGCGAGTTAAGACTGGCCGTCCAGGCGGATCCGCTTCGCGCCTGTTCTTCAGCTTCTGGCGTCTGCAGCAGTCCTCAGGATTGAGCCCACCTCAGCGGCAGTGCGCCCGCGGATGAGGATGGTCTTCGTTCGGGCATGCTCGCCGCCGGCAATGGCGATGTCGGCACGTCGTACGCTCAGCAATTCCGAAAGAAATTCGATCAGGGCAGCATTGGCGCGTCCTTCCACGGGCGGGGCGTGGAGCGCGATCTTCAGCGCGGCAGCGGATCCTTCGCCCACGACTCCGGCCACGGCGGTGCGGCTGGCGCGTGGAACAACTCGGACGAGAAAGCGGGCGCCGTCACGGGACCCGGTGACTGGGATGGGCATAGTCACATGGGGTACGGCCGTTCGCCGAAAAGGGCAGTGCCGATGCGGACGAGTGTGGAACCTTCTTCGATAGCGGTCTCGAAGTCGCCGGACATGCCCATGGAAAGCTGGGAGAAATCGAGGAGGGGGTGCGCCACCACGAGGCGGTCCCGCAACTGGTGGAGCTGGCGGAAGCAGGTGCGGGCGGACTGCGGCTTGTCGTCGAGGGGAGCGATGGTCATGAGACCGCGGAGGGCGAGATGGTGAAGATCGGGGAGACGTTCGAGGAGAGCGGTCAGCTCGAGGTCGTCGGGCTCAAGGCCGGTCTTGGTGGACTCGGGGCTGAGTTTGATTTCGAGCAAGATGGGAAGGGTCTTGAGGAGACTTGCGGCGGCTTCGTGGAGTCGCTCGGCGAGACGGAGGGAGTCGACGGTATCGATTGCGTCGAAGAGCTCAGCGGCACGAGTCGATTTGTTGGACTGGAGATGGCCGATGAGGTGGATTTCGGCGCCGGAGGGGATGAGCGAGCGCAGGCCCGGGCGTTTGGCTTCGAATTCCTGGACGCGGCTTTCGCCGAACAGAGAAACGCCGGCGGCCACGGCCACAGCAATGGCTTCGGCGGGGTGGGTTTTAGAGACGGCCATGAGACGGACTTCGGAGCGAGGGCGACCCGCGCGGCGGCAGGCTGCGGCGATGCGCTCTTCAAGTCTGGCCAGATTCTCGGCAAAGGAACTCACAAAACCATGGTAGCGGCTGGAGGTAACGCGGAGGGACTACCAGAGTGCGCTGAAGATAAATGTTGTTGCGGCCAACCGGGAAGAATGGCTGAGCAGCGCAGGCTCACTGGCTTCCCGGAGCATGTGGGCAGGAAGACCGCAAGCAGCTGGTGCGGGCAGGCGGTGTGGGGCTCCCGGAGGAGTCCGGCCTGACGAGCGCGGCGTGACGGCGGGGTGACTGCCCGGGTTCGCGCGACTTTCCATTCAAAACCATGCAACATGGCCGCTGCATACTGGAAGGTACGGCAGAAAGGTGAAGTGTGGGCCCCAGGTTGGTAGGCTGGAAGCAGGGCAGTATGAGGCCCAGAGCGGTTATGACAACAATTCAGGCTATTCCGGCGGTACGCAGTACTTTTGGGGAATTTCGGCGAGCGGCGCTTGAGCCGGCGCCGCGCGTCGCCATTTTTGATTGCGACGGAACGTTGTGGGACGGCGACGCAGGGCTCGGTTTCATGACCTGGTCGATCGAGGCAGGGCTGCTGTCGCGCAACGCGAGCGACTGGATTGACGCCCGCCATCGGCTCTACCGGCAGGGGCAGGTATCGGAAGAGGCGATCTGCGGGGAGATGGTGCAGGTGTACGCGGGGCTGCGGGAAGACGAGATGCGGCGCGCGGCCGCCCGCTACTTTGCCGCCCACGTGGAGGCGCAGATTTTTCCCGAGATGCAGGAACTGGTGGAAGATTTGCGCGCGGCAGGCGCCGAAATCTGGGCGGTGAGCTCCACCAACAATTGGGTGATTGAGGAAGGCGTGCGACGCCTGGGCATCGGGCCGGAGCGTGTCCTGGCAGCGCAGGTGCGGGTCCACGAAGGTCTGGTGACCAGCGACCTGATTGCGGTGCCGACGGACGAAGGGAAGGCCGAGGCGCTGCGCAAGGCCGGGATTCCGCGTCCCGACGAGGTGTTCGGGAACTCCATCCATGACGCAGCGATGCTGGAGATTGCGGGCCGGGCGTTTCCGGTGAATCCGACGCCGGGGCTGCTCGAAATTGCGGCTCAGCGGGGGTGGTCCGTGTTCTACCCCGCCGCGGTACTGGCCGATCACACGAAATGAAAATCGCCAGCCTGCAGCCGAGCGTCAGCATCACATTGGCGCGGCTGGGCTGCCTGGACGCGCTGGTGGCCTGCACGCGGTACTGCGTGGAAGCAGTGCCGGAGCTTGGCACGCGCGGGCTTACCGTGGTGCGGGACTCCTGGTCGGCGACGGAGGAGGAGCTGCGCGCGGTCGAGCCGGAGGTGGTCATCGCGTCGGTTCCATACAGAAACGAGTCGCTGGCGGCGATTTTGAAGGCGGGGTATCCAGTTCTGGCGCTGGCTCCGCATTCTCTGGCGGATATCGAGCAGGACATTCGACTGATCGCTGCGGTGGCGGGAGCGCCGGATCGTGCGGAACCGGTCATTGCGGAGATGCGGCAGGCCATCGACGCGGTGGTGCGGAGGGTGAGCGCCCGGCCGAGCAGGCCGCTGGTTTACTGCGAGGAGTGGGGCAAGCCGCTGATCGCGTCGCAGCTCTGGGTGAGGGAGTTGGTGGAAGCGGCAGGCGGGGAGTTTCTGGGCGAGCCTGGCAGGCAGACGACGGCGGAGGCCGTGGCGGCCGCCGATCCGGAGGTGGTGATTGCGGCGTGGTGCGGCGCGGGCGACCGGGTTCCCCTGCACAAGCTGGCCATGCGGCCGGGCTGGGAGCGGATACGGGCAGTGCGCGAGGGCCGTGTTTACTGCATTGCCGATGAGCTGCTGAATACGCCGGCCCCAACACTGATGGAGGGTCTGCGAGCGCTGGAGGCGGCGCTGGATGATGATTCTTCCAGTACCGCAAACGGTCTACGCAGAATTTGCGAGTCTCCGAAGACCGCCGGGTGCGTCTAAACTAATGGCGAATATGGAAGATACGGGCCAAAACGGGCGGGAGCCGAAGTCGCTGCGGTTTGTGGCTGCGGCGCTGATCCTGCGTGGGAATGAGGTGCTGATCTGCCAGCGCAAGGCGGGATCTGCGATGGGGCTGAAGTGGGAATTCCCGGGCGGGAAGATCGAGCAGGGCGAGTCGGCCGAGCAGGCACTGCGGCGCGAGCTGGATGAGGAGCTGGGAATCCAGGCGGAGGTGGGGACGCGGATCGCACACCTGCGCCACAACTATCGCAGCGGCGGGGCCGTGGATCTGCAGTTTTTCGCGGTGCACCGGTTCGAGGGAGAGATGGTGAATCGGATCTTCGAGGACATGCGGTGGACGTCGCTGAAGGATCTGCCAGGGTACGATTTTCTGCCCGCGGACCGGGATTTGGTACGGGACTTAGCAGCCGGCAAACTGTTGTAGCGGGTTTCAGAGGCCTGAGCTCAGACTGAGCATTCAGCGATAGGGAAACGGTGAGCTGTCCGCTTCTTAGCTTTTCCCCGGCCACCACTGCTGAACCATCAGGATCACAGACAGGATGCTGACCACGACAGTCGTGGTCCAGGCGACGATGTTGAACCAGTGCGAGTTTACGTGTTCGCCCATGAGGTCTTTGCGGTTGATGAGGAAGAGCATCAGCACAATGACCAGCGGCAGCAGGATGCCGTTGAGCGCCTGAGACTCGATAGACCACTTAATCAGTGGGAAATTGGGGATGAGCACGACAGCGGCGCCGCCGGCGATGAGAAGCGTATAGAGCCAGTAGAAGAAGGGCGCTTCGCGAAAGCGCTTGTCGATCCCGGACTCAAAGCCAAGGCCTTCGCAGACCACGTAGGCGGTGGAGATAGGCAGGACTGAGGCCGCGAAGAAGCCGGCATTGAAGAGTCCAAAGGAAAAGAGAATGAAGGCGTAGTTGCCGGCCAGTGGTTTCATGGCTTCGGCAGCGTCGGCGGGGTCATGGATGGCGCCGAGGCCGTGGACCCAGAGAGTGGCAGCGCAGGCAACGATGATGAACCACGCGACCACGTCGGTGAAGATGGAGCCGACGATGACATCGAGCCGCGAAGCCGCGTATTCGCGCGCAGTGACGCCTTTTTCCACGATGGAGGATTGCAGATAGAACTGCATCCAGGGCGCGATGGTGGTGCCGATGACGCTGACCACCATGAAGACGTAGCTCCTGTCCCGCAGCACGGACATGTCGGGGAGTTGAATGGTGGCATCGGCGGCGACACGCCACCCGGGATGAGCAAGAACGCCGGCGATGATGTACAGGAAGTAAAACATCGACGCGACGAGGAAGATTTTCTCCACGCGCTTGTAGTCCCCGCGAACGGCGAGAAACCAGACGAGGACGCTGCAGATGGGGACGGAGATGTATTTGGAGACGTGGAAGAGCTCGAGGCTGCCGGCGATCCCGGAGAATTCGCCGATGATATTGCCGTAATTCACCAGCACCAGCAGGAACATGACGATGGCGGTGAGGCGGAAGCCGAATTCCTCGCGGATGAGGTCGCTGAGCCCCTTGCCGGTGATGGCGCCCATGCGCGCGCACATCTCCTGGATGACGATGAGCGCCAGGGTGACCGGGAGCATGGTCCAGAGCAGTTTGTAGCCGAACTGCGCGCCTGCCTGGGAGTAGGTGAAGATGCCGTTGGGGTCGTTGTCGACGTTGGCGGTGATGAATCCCGGGCCGAGCACGGCAAGGAAGAGCAGAATCCGGGTTCTCCAGCGCTTCAGCATCTCGGGACGGTCTCGGCAGTGAGTTTGGGCTACATCGGAGGCAATTCGCGAATCCCCAGTGTAGAACCGTCTCCTGGATCGCGCCATTGCCTTTGAGGAAACCCGGTGCTGCCGCCCGGAGGCGCTGAACCGCTATAGACTGAGACACAGCATGAGCGATTGCCGTTTTCGCCCCCTCCGCATCTTTCTGCCTGTCTTTGCCGCCGTCTTCGCATGTGCTTTTGTTGCGTCAGCACACGCGCAGGGAACGCGGCTGTGGACGGAATCCACCTTTCAGGATTTCGAGAACGGCACGCCCAACGGCGTGGCCATCACCAGCGACGGGCATCTGGTCCCGGGGCCATCGAGTACGGCGGTGCTGACCACGCCCTCGACCTATGTGTGGGCGGTGGCGGCGGATCGCGAGGGCAATGCGTATCTGGCGACCGGCACGCCGGCCACGGTGCTGCGCGTGACGCCGGATGGGAAGTCGACGACGCTGTTTACAACGCACGATATGAGCGTGCAGGTGGTTCGCGTGGGGCCGGATGGCGCGGTCTACGCGGCGACCCTGCCTTCAGGCAAGGTTTATAAGCTCGATCCGAATGCGACCGGGAAGACGGACGACACGGCGACGGTGGTTTTCGATCCGGCGGCGACGAAAGAGAAGCCGAAGTATGTATGGGACCTCGCATTCGATCAGCAGGGGCGGCTGTACGTAGCGACGGGCGCACCGGCCGCGATCTATCGCGTAGCCAGCGGAGGCAAGCCAGAGCTGTTCTTCAGGAGCGATGAGGAACACATTCGATGCCTGGCGTTCGAAAAGAACGGCGACCTGATCGCGGGGTCCGATGGGACGGGCCTGATCTACCGGATCGATCCGGCGGGCAAGGCGTTTGTGCTGTACGACTCGCCGAAGAAGGAAATCACCGCGGTCACCCTCGGGCCGGACGGGACGATCTATGCGGCCGGCGTCGGCGATAAGGGGCGGAACACGCTGCCCCCGCTGCCGGTAACGGGACAGGCGACGGTGACGGCGACGATTACGATTGTCGCGCCCGGGTCGGTACAGGCCTTCAACGGCAACACGCTGATCCCGGAGGGCTCGCAGTTGTACGAGATTCCGAAGGGCGACGGGCCGCCGCGGCAGATCTGGGAGGACCACGACGACATCGTGTACGCGCTCCAGTGGACCCCGCAGGGCGTCCTGGCAGCGACCGGGAATCGCGGGCGCATTTATCGCGTGCAGGACGACGGGACCTTCGCCGATGTGGCGCATCTGGAGGCCTCGCAGGCGACGGGATTTGCGGATACGGCGAAGGGCTTCTATGTGGGAACGGCAAATGCGGGCAAGCTCTACCTGCTGAGCCACGGGGAAGCGCCGGAGGGGACGTACCGGAGCGAGGTCTTTGACGCGGGGATGTTCGCGCAGTGGGGACGTGCGGAAGTGGAACTGGGCGCGGGAACGCAAAGCGTGATCATGTATGCGCGCGCGGGGAACATTGAAAATCCGGAGCGGGCCTGGGGCGAATGGAAGGCATTCACGCCGAACAACGGCCCGGTGGGCATTGAGTCGTCCCGGTTCATGCAATGGAAACTGGTGGAGCATCCGGGAAGCACAGTGGGAACGGTGGGGATTAATTATCTGCCGGTGAACGTGCCGCCGGTGGTGGATGAAATCGTGGTGGCGCCCGGAACGCGGGCGATGGGATCGCAGCAGATGCCGGGCCAGCCGCAGCAGGTGACGATCAATTTCCCGTCGCAGAATACGGGTGCGAGTTACGTTCAGGAGCCGGGGAAAGAGCCGCTGCCGGCCTACAAGGACAAGGACGCGGTGACGGTGCGGTGGTCGGCGCACGACGATAACGGGGACGACCTGAATTTTGCGCTGTTCTATCGCGGCGCGGGCGAGCGGAACTGGCAATTGCTCAAGGACCACATTCGCGAGCGCTACTACTCATTCAGTTCCGCACTGCTGCCGGACGGCCATTACCGCGTGAAGGTGGTAGCGAGCAACGCTCCGTCGGAGAATCCTGGAGCGGCGCTGACGGGGAGCGCGGTCAGCGACGACTTCGTGATCGACACCACGCCGCCCACGGTGAACGATGTGCACGCGCAGATGGCGGACGGGAAGATCCACGTGATGCTGACTGCGACGGACGCGACATCGCCGGTGACGCACGCCGAGTATTCGATTGATGCGGGGCGCTGGCAGTACGTGAGCCCGGTCGGGAGCATAGCGGATTCGCTGACCGAACGGTTCGATTTCGACGCGGCAGTGCCGGCGCCGCGGCAGGGCGCGGAGGCTCCGCTGGATCCGCAGGAACATGTGATATCGATTCGCGTCTTCGACCGCTATGACAATGCGGTGACGGTGAAAGCGGTGGTCAGGTAGGAGCTAAGAGCCGGTCAGCGGAAAACGTCCAGCTGAGAAGGGGTCAGCGGAACTGTGGTCAGCGATCTGTGAACAGCAATCAGAAGAAGCTCGCGTGAAGGCATGAAATTCGAACTTTTTGTGGCGGCGCGGTATCTGCGGGCGAAGCGGCGGCAGGCCGTCATCGGCGTGATCACATGGATCTCCGTAACCGGGGTGGCTGTCGGAGTGGCATCGCTGATCATTGCGCTGGCCATCACCAACGGCACGCGGCGCGACCTGCAGAGCCAACTGCTGAGCTCCACAGCGGACGTGGACCTGATGCGTACCATGAACGACGGGATCCGCAACTGGCGGGCGCTGACCGAGCGCCTGCGGCATCTGCCGCATGTGGTAGCCGACGCGCCGGGGCTGTACGAGCCGGTGCTCATCTCGCGCGGCGCGCTCTCCGGCGGTGCGATGCTCAAGGGGATTATTCCCAGCGAGGAGCAGACGGTTTCCAGCATTCTGTCGCATCTGCAGTCCGGCACCGTGGCGCCGCTCAGCCGGCCCGCCAACCCTCAGGACGAGGCCGGAGAGGCCACGCCCCCGCTGATTATTGGCGTGGACCTGGCGGATTCGATCGGCGCAAAGGTGGGCGACACGGTGCTGGTAACCAGTCCCCAGGGCGAATTGACACCCTGGGGAGTGACCCCGAAATACCAGCGGTTCCAGATAGCAGGCATCTTCCACTCCGGCTTCTACCAGTACGATTCCAGCTACGGATTCATCCGCCTGGCCGATGCTCAGGCACTGTTCAACGAACCGGATCTGGTGTCGGAGATCGCCTTTCGCGTGGACGACCTGTACCACGCGGACAAAATCGCGGATGAGATCGAGAAAGCCGCCGGGCCGGGCTTCACGACGAAGAACTGGATGGAGGAGGATCGCGAGCTGTTCCGGGCGCTGAAGCTGGAGCAGGTAGTGACCTTCATCGTAATTGGGCTGATCGTGTGCGTGGCGGCGCTGAACATCCTGATCGCGCTGACCATGATGGTGATGGAGAAGACGAAGGACATCGCGGTGCTGATGTCGATGGGCGTGCAGCCGGCGCAGATCAGGAGGATTTTTCTGTTGCAGGGGCTGCTGATCAGCGTGATCGGAACGGCGATTGGGCTGGTGCTGGGCTACACCGTCGCGTTCCTGGGTCAGCATTACCGGTTCATCCATTTATCGGCGGATGTGTATTCGCTGGACTATCTTCCGTTCGCGCCGCGCATCCTACACGGGGTGATCGTGACGGCGATGTCGCTGGGGGTTTCGCTGCTGGCGACGCTGTACCCCTCAAGCTCGGCGGCTAAGGTGCTCCCGGCCGAAGCGTTGCGCTACGAGTAGCGCCCACGATCGCAGTCGCACTCAGGAGTTTGCCGGAAGAATGAAAGCGAAGGCTGCGTTTGTCGCGTTGGTTTTTCTGCTGACCGCGCCGCTGTGTCTCGGATACTCGTTTCTGACCCACGAGACGCTCATCGACATCGCGTGGGACGCATCGATCAAGCCGGTGCTGCTGAGCCGGTATCCCAATGCGACGCCGGAGGAACTGCGCCAGGCGCGTGCGTACGCGTATGGCGGCGCGACCATCCAGGATGCGGGGTACTATCCGTTTGGGCACGAATTCTTCAGCGATCTGACGCATTACGTCCGCACCGGGGACTTCGTGACGAACCTGATCCACGAGTCGCACAACATCGACGAACTGGCCTTTTCGCTGGGAGCGCTGTCGCATTACGTGGGCGACTCGATCGGGCACCGGTATGCCACGAATCTGTCCGTCCCGCAGGAATTTCCCGGGCTGAAGCTGGAATACGGGCCGGTGGTGACATATGAGGAGAATCCCCATGCGCATGTGCGGACGGAGTTCGCGTTCGACATCGATCAGCTGAGCCGGGGACGATTTGCGCCGTCGGGATATTTGCGGCATGTGGGATTTAAGGTGCCGGTGCAGTTGCTGAACCGGGCGTTCTACGACACCTACGGCATCAGCCTGCACAGCGTAATCGGAGATGAGTTTGCCGCGTTCCGAAGCTACCGGTGGTCGGTGCGCCAGCTCCTGCCGCGTGTGGGTTACGCCGAGGCGCTGCTGCATCGGAAGAGCTTTCCGCCGGATCCGAACGATGCAGCCTTTGAGGAATTCGCGCAGCGCTTGAAGGATACCGACGCGGCCAGCCACTGGGAGGCGTATCGCAAACACAAGCCGAGTTTCCTGACCCGCGTGGTGGCGGTGGTGATCGTGGTGCTCCCGAAGGTGGGCGCGCTGTCGGACCTGTCGATTCGCGGGCCGAAGCAGGATACGGAGGCGGACTACGTAGCCAGCGTGAATCGCGCCACAGCGGAGTATGAGCAACTGCTGGGTGAGCTGGCGCAGAAGGGGCAGGATGGGTTCTCGGTACCGGATCTGGATCTGGACACGGGTTATCTGACACGGCCGGGGACGTACCGGTTGACGGATGAGACCTACGCAAAGCTGCTGGGGCGGGTGACGCGGGACGTTGCGCGGCCTCCGCTGGGGCTGCGGAAGAACATCCTGGCATTTTATGCGCAGCCGGATGCGCCGATCGTCACGAAGCGGAATCCGCGGAAATGGAAGAAGGTGCAGGCGGAGCTGGCGGTGCTGCGGACGATGCCGGCGACGAGGATTCCGAAGGTGAATTAGTGGCGCCGCGAGCGAAAGCCGGCGCGGATGGTGGGCCGCGGCGTTGCAAATTTGGAAACCGTCGGCAATCCGGAGCGGTTAGGGCGCGCGACAGCGTGTATCCTGCCCTTACATGCAGCGCATACTTACCGCAATTGTTCTGATCCCACTCGTTCTGGTGGTGATTTTTCTGTCGCCACGGTGGCCTTTGTTACTGATGTGCGTCCTGTTCGCAGTTTCGGCGCTGGCCTTGTGGGAATACCTGGGGCTGGCCGATGCGATGGGCGCGAAGACGCCGCGGATCGTGGTCATGGTGTGTCTGGGAATCCTGATGGCCGCGATTTTTGCGCGCCCTGACCTGATGGCCCCGTTCACGGGGGCGCTGGCGCTGGCGCTGCTGATCGTATGCTCGTTCCGCTCGCCGGTGAACCGGGTGCTGGCGGATACGGCGGGATCGGTCTTCGGGCTGATCTACATCGGGCTGTCCATGTCGACGCTGTACCTTCTCTCGACGCAGGATAACGGACCGTCGCTGCTGCTGTTCCTGTTTCTCGCGGTGTGGTCGGGAGACGTGGCCGCGCTGTATATCGGGCGCGCGTTCGGCAAGCGGCGGCTGGCGCCGACCTTAAGCCCGAACAAGACCTGGGAGGGCAGCATCGCGTCAGTGGTGGGCAGCGTGCTCATCACGCTGCTGTTGCTGTGGGTGGCGCGGCAATTGACGGCGCGGGACGTCGAGGCGCTGTTCTATCCGGGAACGATGGCGCACTGGATCGGGCTCGCGGTATTGGTGAATGTCGGCGCGCAGGTCGGAGATCTGGTGGAATCGGCGATCAAACGGGGCGCGGGAGTGAAGGATTCAGGGCACCTGTTGCCGGGGCACGGCGGGATGCTGGACCGCATCGATGCGCTGCTGCTGGCGGCTCCGCTGCTGTGGTACGCTCAGTTAGCGCAGCAGTCGTTCTAGGGACAGTTACGAAGCAGTTAGCGGACAACCGGCCTGGCGCAAAGCTGGTAGCCGGCAAAGAGAGCAACTGCGATGCGTCCGCAGAGAGCAGCTGATCACGAGTTCCAGCACTTGAAACACCTCGCCATTCTGGGATCGACGGGCTCCATCGGTCAGAGCACTCTGAGCATCGTCGAGAGCTATCCCGAGCGTTTTGCTGTCGCTTCCCTGGCGGCGGGGCGCAATCTCGAAACAGCCTTGCAGCAATGCCTCCGGTGGAGGCCGCGGGTGGTCTCGCTTGCCACGGAAGAGTTGGCGAGAGATCTGGAGCGACGGCTGCGCTCCGAAGGAAACACCGAAACAGAGGTGGTATGGGGCAGCGCGGGCACGGTGCGGGTGGCGACGCTCGCGGAAGTGGACTTTGTCGTCTCGGCGATCGTGGGCGTGGCAGGCCTGGAGGCGACCTACGCTGCCGTCCTGGCCGGCAAGACCATCGGGCTCGCGAATAAGGAGGCGATGGTTGCCGCCGGTGAAATTCTTACAACAGCGGCGCGGGAAAAGGGCGCGACCCTGCTGCCGATCGACTCCGAGCATAATGCCGTTCACCAGTGCATGCGGGCGGGGGAGCGGCGCGAGGTTCGGCAGATCTGGCTGACCGCGTCGGGAGGGCCGTTCCGGACGCTGCCGCTCACCGAATTCGACAGAATTACGGTGGAGCAGGCCCTCCAGCATCCCACCTGGGTCATGGGCCGGCGAATCACGATCGATTCGGCGACGATGCTGAACAAGGGGCTGGAGATCATCGAAGCGTGCCGGCTCTTCGATCTGCCGCCGTCGGCGGTGAAGGTGACGGTTCATCCGCAGTCGACCGTGCATTCGCTGGTGGAGTACGTGGACGGAAGCCTCCTGGCGCAGATTTCGGTGACCGATATGCGGCTGCCGATTCTGTACGCCCTCTGTTACCCGGAGCGGGTGGAGTCCGAGCTGCGCTTCGATATGGGAAAGCTCGCCGAGCTCAACTTCGAGCAGCCGGATTTTCAACGCTTTCCGTGCCTGCGGCTGGCCTATGAAGCGGCGGAAAAGGGGGGCGCGCACGCCATAGCGCTGAATGCCTCGGACGAGGTCGCGGTGGAGGCATTCCTCCAACGGGCCATTCCGTTCAGGGGCATTCCAGCTACAATAGAAGAGGTACTCGATACAACCTCCGAGACGCATCCGGCGACCATACAAGAGGTACTGGCGCTGGACGGCCAGGCTCGCGAGCGGGCGCGGGAGGTTTTGGCAGGACATGCAGCGTTCCGTCCTTCCTGAAGCGCGGGTTGCCGGTGCCGCAGCGTCTTCGCAGGAGTACTGAAGCTCTCCAACTATGCCTTTTGCCCTTGTCTCAATTATTTCGTTTCTGATTGTGCTCAGCGTCATGGTGGTGGTCCATGAGCTGGGCCATTTCATCGTCGCAAAACTGTGCGGCGTGCGCGTGGAGACCTTCTCGCTGGGATTTCCGCCGCGTCTGTTCGGGATCAAATACGGCGATACCGATTATTGCGTGAGCGCGCTGCCCTTCGGCGGCTACGTGAAGATGGCAGGGGAGATGCCGGGCTCGCAAACGTCCGGCGATCCGCATGAATTCAGCGCGCGTCCGCGCTGGCAGCGGGTGCTGATCGCGGCCGCCGGGCCGGTGGCCAACTTCATTCTGGCGCTGCTGCTGATGTGCGGCTTCTTCATGATGCACAACGAGGTGGAAAACTTCCTCAGCGGGCCGGCGATGCTGGACGTGGTGACGCCGAATTCCGCCGCAGGGCGCGCGGGGCTGCATACGGGCGACCGGATTGTCCGCTTCGATGGCGACCGGAACCCGACCTGGGATGAGCTGACCAGCCGCGCGGCGCTGGATGTGAATTCCACGGTTCCGGTGACGGTGGAGCGGAACGTGAACGGGAAGACCGAGGAGTTCAGCACCGAGCTGTTCCTGACACAGCCTGCCAAAGGCGACGATTTCGATCTGGACACGCTGGGGCTGATTCCCGCGGAGCAGAGCGGGCCGGTGGTGATCGACGACGTGATGTCGGGCGATCCCGCAGACCGCGCCGGGCTGAAGTCGGGCGACGGCATCGTGGCGGTGAATGGACAGCCGGTGCACGGCGTACCCGCGATTATCGCAGTGCTGAATCAGTTCGGCGGCAAGCCGGTGACACTGGTGGTGCAGCGCGGCAAGCGCACGTTCGATGTGGGAGTGCAGCCGGTGTGGGCCGATCTGGGATCGGAACCGCCCGGATATCGCCTGGGAATCAGCACAGACCCGCCGCCGTACCACGTGGAACAACTCCCGGTATTGGCGGCCATCCATCGTTCGATCGACTACAACCTGCGCAACTCCGGGTACATCCTGGAAGTGGTCTACCGGCTCTTTACGCACCATGCCGGCGTGATGCAGCAGATCAGCGGGCCGGTGGGGATTGCGCGCATGACGGGCGAAGCTGCGGAGATGCACGGGTGGGAGCCGATTGTGGGGCTGAGCGCGCTGATCAGTCTGGATCTGGGCATCATGAACCTGCTTCCCATTCCGATTCTGGACGGCGGGATGATTCTGCTGCTCTGCATCGAAGGAATGCTGCGGCGCGACCTGAAGCAGGAGTTCAAGGAAAGGGTGTATCAGGTGGCGTTCATCATGATCATCCTGTTCTTCGCGTTTATCACGGTGAACGATATATCGAGGCTGAGCATCTTCTCGCATCTCAAGCCGTAGCGCGCCGAGCCGGCGCTGAATTCCGAGGGTCCGCCGCCAGGCGGGCCTTTTCTTTTGGCGGCGAGGAATGGTGAAGAGGGGGCGCGGCTCAGAGAGCCATCGGCGGAGGCTGATAGCCGAATTCGCTTTCGAGGGCCGCGGCGACGGCGAGGGTGAGCTCGTCGTCGAATGGGCGCGCGGCGATCTGGATGCCGATGGGGAGTCCCTGGGAAGAGTGGGAAACAGGCACGACGGCCGCGGGTCCTCCGAGCAGATTGAACCACTGGGTAAAACGCATGGTGTCGAGATAAGCGACGGTGCGGCCGTCGATGATCCAGCTGCGCTCGCGCGGCCGGAAGGCGGGGATGGCGCAGACAGGGCAGAGGAGCACGGGGTAGTCGCGCATTTCTTCGAGCAGTTGTGCGCGGACGCGATCGGACTCGACCCAGGCGTTGAGCAGATCGTCGGCGGTGAGCGGGGCTTCCGCGTGTGCAATCGCGAGGAAATCGCGGAAGGTAGGGCTCAACTCCGCTTCCCGGTCGCGAATGGTCGGCCCGTAGAGCATGGCGCCGCACTGGACGAAGAAGGTCCACCACAATTTGCGGGCGGCTTCCAGAACCCCGGGGCGAAACGGGCGGAGGTTGAAACCGCGGCGCTCCAGGGCATGAGCGGCGGCGCGAACGGCATCGCGGGTTTCAGGCGTGACGGAGATGAGGCCATCGTCTTCGAAATAACCGATCGGGAACTGCTTCGCCTCTTCGAGCGAGACGGTGCGCGGCACCACGGGTGGGCTGGCGGGATCGTTCGTATCCTGTCCGGAGAGAGTCTCAAAGAGCAGAGAGAGATCGTCCACGCTACGCGCCATGGGGCCGATGGCGCCGAGAAAAGAGAACGGTCCCAGGCAGGGTGGGAGATGGCCTGCGGCGGGAATGCGGCCTGCGGTGGGCTTGAGCGCGCAGATGCCGGTGAAATGAGCAGGCTCGCGGACCGATCCGCCGCTGTCGCTGCCCAGGCCGGCGGCGGAAAGCCCGGCGGCGATGGCCGCAGCTTCGCCCCCGCTGGATCCTCCGGCGGAATAGTCGAGGTTCCACGGATTGCGGGTGCTGCCGTAAAGCAAATTCTCCGTCTCGTAGGCCATCAGGAACTCGGGGCAGTTGGTGGCGCCGAGGAGGACGGCGCCGGCAGCGAGGAGGCGGTCAACAACGACAGCATTTTGATCCGGGGTGAAGCCGCGATTCAGAGTGCTGCCGATTTCGCAGCGATGGCCGGCCACGGAGATCGAAGATTTGACCGTGACAGGCAGGCCGCTGAGCGGGCCGGGACGAGGATTCCGAGCCTGCGCGTGGATGCGGTCGGGGTCGAAGTCGACGATGGCGTTGAGCTGCGGGTTAAGGCGCTGAATCTGCGCGATGTGTTCTTCGGCGAGTTCGAGCGGCGTGAGGGCGCGGCGGCGCAGCAGCGACAACTGTTCGGTGGCGGGCAGGAGTGTGACGCGCATCGTGCACCGCGATTATAGCGAGGCAGCGGGCCTTATAATCGGGGCCAGGTGCAGAACGAGGCCTCCCCATCGTCGCTGAGCTTGCGTGCGCCCGCGTGGACGGAAATCCTGGGGCGCGGTGCAAATGATGCCGGCTCGTTTGCGCTGCCGAGCGTTGAAGGCCGCCGCGTGCTGGTAACCGGCGCGGGCGGTTTTATCGGTGCGGAGATGGTGCGGCGGATGGCAGCGGCGGGCGCGGAACGCCTGGTGATGCTGGAAATTGCCGAGCAGCAGCTTTTTGCCATTCATGCGGAGATGGAGGATCGCGGCGCCGGCGAGCGTTCCGTTGCAATGCTGGGCAGCGTATGCGACCGCGGCCTTCTGGCGTCGCTGTTTCGCGAGTGGCAACCGGAACTGGTGCTGCATGCGGCGGCGCTGAAACACGTGCCTCTGATGGAACGGAATCCGCTGGCCGCGCTCGAGACTAACGCACTGGGCACCTGGCGCGTGGCGCAGGCCGCGGCGGCGTGTGGTGTCGAGGCAATGATTCTGGTCTCCACGGATAAAGCAGTGGCTCCGCACAGCATCATGGGCGCTTCGAAACGTATTGCGGAGCTGGCCACGCTGGCGCACGCGGATGGCGGCGGGATGCGCTGCGCAGCGGTGCGGCTGGCGAACGTGATTGGGTCGCCCTGCAGCGTGGGGCCCCTCTTCCTGGAGCAGATTGGGCGGGGAGGGCCGGTGACGGTGACGCATCCGGCGGCGCGGCGGTATTTTCTGACGCTTGCGGATGTGGCTGGACTGCTGGGCGAGGCGATGACGTGCGATGCGGCCGAGGGGATCCTTGTTCCGGACGTGGGAGAGCCGGTGTTCATCGAGGATCTGGCGCGGCGGTTGATCGCGGCGAGCGGACACACGGCCCAGGTGGTGTTCACAGAGCTTCGGCCCGGGGACAAGCTGGAGGAGTCGCTGGTTGGGCCGCGGGAGCAGGTGGACGGCGCGGCCACGCCGGGGTTGCGGCGAGTCAGTAGTCCTGGTGCGGACGGTCTGGAGGCACGGATGCAAACGCTGGAAAAGGCGGTTGCAGCGCGCGATCTGACTGCGGCGATGCGCGTGGTGGAAGAGCTGGCGCCGGATTACCAGCCGAGCGCGGTGATCCGGGAATCCATTGCGGAGTTCAGCGCCGCCCAGCCATGAGCCAGCGCACAATTGCCGTTGTCACCAGTTCGCGAGCGGATTACAGCCATTTGTATTGGCCGTTGCGGTTGCTGCGGGAGCATCCGGATGTCGACCTGCGCCTGATTGCGATGGGGCCGCATCTCTCGCCGGAGTTTGGCCTGACGGTGGGAGAGATTGAGAAGGACGGATTCGCGATTGCAGCGCGGATCGAGTCCCTGCTGAGCAGCGACAGCGATGTGGGGATGGCGAAGAGTATCGGCGTGGCGATGCTGTCGCTCGCCGATACGCTGGGCGCGATGCGGCCCGATCTGCTGCTGCTGATTGCGGATCGCTACGAGATGCTGGCGCCGGCGGCGGCGGCTCTGGCGCTGCGGATTCCGATCGCGCACATCGAGGGCGGAGAGATCAGCGAGGGAGCGATCGACGATGCGGTGCGGAACGCGCTGACGAAGATGAGCCACGTTCACTTTACGTCGACACAGGGTACGCTGGCGCGGGTGATCGCCATGGGCGAGGAGCCATGGCGCGTGCATCGCGCAGGTGCGCCGTCGCTCGACCATCTGCGGCGGAGCCGGCTGCTCAGCCGCGAGGAGGTGGAAGCGCGTTGCGGGCTTGACCTGAGCCGGCCGACGCTGCTGGTCGCTTACCATCCGGTGACACTGGAGCGGGAAACAACCCGCGAGGCGGGAGCGCTGTTCGCGGCGCTGGAGGAGACTGCCCGGAAAGGGGACACACAGGTCGTGTTCTCCTATCCCAATGCCGATGCAGGAAGCCGGGAGCTTATAGAGCGAGCGCGGGTATTTGTGAAGGAGCACGGGTGCGCGAAGCTGTTTGTGAATCTGGATGCGGTGACCTACTGGAGCCTGCTGCGCAGCGTGGAGGCGATGGTGGGGAACTCGAGCAGCGGCATCATGGAGACGGCCTCGTTCGCGATGCCCACGGTGAATGTGGGGCTGCGGCAGAGGGGGCGCGAGCGGGCGCGCAATGTGCTGGACACGGAGGCGGAGACGAAGGCGATTCTGCAGCGCATTGCGGAGGCGCGGAGTCCGGAATTCAGGGCCTCGCTGGAGGGAATGGCGAATCCATACGGGGACGGGCACGCGGCGGAACGGATTGTCGACGTGTTGACGTCGGTTCCGCTGGGTGCGGAGCTGCTGGTGAAGCGCGGAATAGCCATGGACCGGAAGGGAAACTGATGGTCGAGATCCCGCTCGCGGCTCCGGACATCGTCGAGGACGATATTGCGGCAGTCGTTGATGTGCTGCGGACGCCGCGGCTGAGCCTGGGGCCGGTGGCAGAGCGATTCGAGCACGAGATGGCGGCCTATGTGGGCGTGTCTGACGCGGTCGCGGTGAGCTCGGGGACAGCTGGGCTGCACCTGGCGCTGCAGGCGCTGGGAATCGGCCTGGGCGACGAGGTGATCGTCCCCTCGTTTGCATTTATCGCCGTGGCCAGCGCGGTTCGATACGTGGGAGCGCACCCGGTATTCGCGGATATCGATGCCGAGACGCTGAATCTGGATCCGCGCAGTGTGGAAGCGGCGGTGACGCTGCGGACGCGGGCGATCGTTGCGGTGCACACGTTTGGGCGGCCGGCGGATATGCGCGCGCTGATGGAGGTGGCCGCGCGCCATCAGCTGCTGGTGATCGAAGACGCGTGCGAGGCGATCGGCGCGGAGATCGATGGACAGAGGGTGGGCTCGTTCGGGGATGCCGGGGTGTTCGGGTTTTATCCGAACAAACAGATCTCGACGGGCGAGGGCGGGATGGTGGTCACGAGCCATGGCGATGCGGCGCGCCGCATGCGGGCGTTACGGAACCATGGCCGTTACGAATCTCCGGGTGCGAGCGGCGGTGGGGCGCAGGATCATGCGGAGCTGGGCTTTAATTACCGGCTAACGGAGATGCAGTGCGCTCTGGGGCTTTCGCAGTTGCACCGCATTGACGAGATCCTGGCGCGAAGGGAAGCGATTGCGTGGAGTTACTGCGAGCGGCTGAGCGGGAATCCGCGGCTGCAGCTGCCGGCGACGGAAGTTGCCGGGCAGCGGCTGAGCTGGTTTGTGTTCGTGGTGCGGCTGGCGCAGCCCTGGCCGGACCGCGACCACGTGATGCAGCTGATGGAAGAGGCGGGGATTGCGACGGGGCGTTACTTTGCCCCGATCCACGAGCAGCCGGCTTACGCGGCGTGGAGCGGCGCCGGGTCGCTGCTGGCGTCGGAGGCCGTTTCGAAGCGCACGCTGGCGTTGCCGTTCTTCAACCGGATGACCGGCGATCAGATCGAACGCGTATGCACGGCGCTCGAGAACGCGCTGCGGGTAGAGATGTAGCGCGAACGGGTTCATCCGCCGCGGCGCGGGCGGATGCTAGGATGGGCCATGACCCCGACCCGAAAGCCGGCTGCTGCGAAGAAGCGCCGGGCCAACGCGCCCCGTCCCCAGCGCGAGCTGGTCATTCTGACGGGATTGTCGGGTTCTGGAAAGGCTTCGGCGCTGAAAGCGTTTGAGGATCTGGGTTATTACTCCGTCGACAACATGCCGGTTTCGCTGATTCCGCATTTTGCGGAACTGGTGGAGCACTCGCGCGACATCCAGCGGGCCGCGCTGGTGGTGGATGTGCGCGAGGGGCAGAGCCTGGAGAAATTTCCCGCGATGCTGCGGGAGATCCGGCGGACGCTGCCGACGACGATGGTGTTCCTGGAGGCCTCGCAGGCGGCGCTGGTGGCGCGATATTCAGAGACGAGGCGGCCGCACCCGCTGGGACGCGAGGAGCGGGTGGCGCGAGCGCTGAAGGAAGAGCGTGGGCTGCTGGAGCCCATCCGCAAGGTCGCCGATATCGTGGTCGACACCACGAAGTTCAACGTGCACGAGCTGCGCGCCTACATCCAGAGCAAGTTCGTGCGCGAGAGCGACGGCAAAAGCCTGATGATCTCGTCGGTGAGCTTTGGCTACCGCAAGGGTGTGCCGCTGGACGCGGATCTGGTCTTCGACGTGCGGTTCCTGCCCAATCCTCACTTTGTGCCGGAGTTCCGGCCGCTGACAGGTCTCAGCGCCAAGGTGGAGAGCTACATCCTCAGCTTTCCGCAGAGCCGCGAGTTTCTGGACCGGGTAACGGAGCTGCTGGTGTTCCTGCTGCCGCACTACATTCATGAGGGCAAGAGCTATCTGACGATAGCCTTCGGCTGCACCGGCGGCCAGCACCGCTCGGTGATGATTGCCGAAGAAGTTGCGAAGCGGCTGGCTCGGCATGGGTACCGCATCAAGACTGTGCATCGCGATATGCCACGATGAGGCAGTGACGAGCGATCAGGAGACAGTGACCAGTTTTGTACCGGATTTTCCTCATCCGCTTGACTCCGCGCAGCTGCGCGGTTCGTTGAGCAGCGACCTACAATAAAGCCAGACCCATGGCTGAATTTACCCACCTGCATCTGCATACGGACTACTCCCTGCTGGATGGCGCCTGCGACGTGGAAAAGCTGGTGCAGCGCGTCGCGCAGATCGGGCAGAAGTCGGTCGCGATCACGGACCACGGCAACATCTACGGAGCGGTGCACTTCTTCGACGCCGCGAAGAAGCATGGCGTGCAGCCCATCCTGGGATGCGAGCTGTACATCTGCAAGAAGGACGATCATCGCGAAGACCCGCAGGGGGACGACTACAACCATCTGCTGGTGCTGGCCGAGAACGAAGAGGGCTACCGCAATCTGGTGCGCATCACCTCGGAGGCCTCGCTGCACGGCTTTTACAGGAAGCCGCGCGTCAGCAAGAAGTATCTGGCCGAACACGCGCAGGGGCTGATTGGATTTTCCGGCTGCCTGGCCGGAGAGCTGTGCGAGAACCTGATGGCCGGCAGGTACGACGCGGCGAAGGCGACGGCCGCGCAGTACCAGGACATCTTCGGCAAAGGGAATTTCTTCCTGGAGATTCAGGATCAGGGACTGGAGCAGGAGAAGAAGATCCACGCGGATCTGTTTCGGCTGGAAAAGGAGCTGGAGATTCCGCTGGTGGCGACGAACGACAGCCACTACCTCTGCGAGGACGACGCGCACGCGCACGAAGTGCTGCTCTGCGTGCAAACGGCGGGATCGATCAACGATCCGAAGCGGTTCAAGTTCGATTCCGACCAGTTCTTCGTGAAATCGGCCGCGGAGATGGAGCGGCTGTTCGCGCATGCGCCGGAAGTCGTGAGCCGCACCATGCAGTTCGCGGAGCGCTGCCACTTCAAACTGAGCAAGGTCGACAATCCCTTCCCGGAATTCGCGGTGCCGGAGGGACACACGATCGACAGCTACTTCGAGGAGGTGTGCCGGCTGGGGCTGAAGAAACGCCTGGAAACCGCGGTGCGCAGCCTGGAAGCGCGCGGAGTGCTGCGTACGCCGGCGCATGAGTATGAATCGCGGCTGAACTTCGAGATCGGCATCATCAAGCAGATGAAGTACTCGGGATACTTCCTGATTGTGTGGGACTTCATCAAGTACGCGCGGGATCACGGGATTCCGGTGGGGCCGGGGCGCGGATCGGCCACGGGCTCGCTGGTGGCCTACGCGATGGAGATCACCAACATCGATCCCATGCAGAACGTGCTGCTGTTTGAGCGTTTTCTGAATCCCGAGCGCGTCACCATGCCGGATATCGACGTGGACTTCTGCCAGAACCGGCGCGGCGAGGTGATCGAATACGTTACGCGCAAGTACGGGCGCGAGCAGGTGGCGCAGATCATCACGTTCAACACCATGGCGGCGAAGGCGGCCATCAAGGACGTGGGGCGTGCCCTGGACATGCCCTACGGCGACGTGGACCGCATCGCGAAGCTGGTGCCGGCGACGATCGGGGTGACCATCGACCAGGCGCTGAAGGACTCCCCGCCGCTGCGGGAGGCCTACGACGGCAACCAGCAGATTCGCGAGCTGATCGACACCGCGAAGAGGCTTGAGGGTCTGGTGCGCGGCGCGGGCGTCCATGCCTCCGCGGTGGTGATTGCGCCGCGGCCGCTGACCGAGCTGGTTCCGCTCAATCGAACCAAGAACGAAGAAATTGTGACCGCCTACGACATGAAGGCGGTAGAAAAAATGGGCCTGCTCAAGATGGACTTTCTGGGGCTGGCCACGCTCACGGTGATCACCGACTGCATCAGGCTGATCGAACAGACCCGCGGGGAGAAGCTGGACATCGATGGGGTCCCCCTGGACGACCCGGAAACGATGAAGCGGGTATTCCATACGGCTCTCACTTCGGGCATTTTCCAGTTTGAATCGCCGGGGATGCGGGACATTCTGCGGCGGTACAAGCCGGACACGGTGGAGGACCTGACCGCCCTGAATGCGCTGTACCGGCCCGGCCCGATGGACATGATCGACGACTTCATCGAGCGCAAGTGGGGACGGCGTAAGGTGGAGTTCCTGGTCCCGGACCTCGAAGGAATTCTGAAGGACTCGTATGGCGTGATCGTGTATCAGGAACAGGTGATGCGGATTGCCAATGTGCTGGCCAGCTATTCGCTGGGCGAGGCCGACCTGCTGCGGCGGGCGATGGGCAAGAAGGACCCGCAGGCCATGGCCGAGCAGCGGGACCGCTTCATGAGCGGCGCCGCGGCGCTGGGGCATCCCAAAGCCGCAGTGGGCGAGATCTTCGACCAGATGGAAAAGTTCTCCGGGTACGGATTCAACAAGTCGCACTCGGCGGCCTATGCGCTGGTGGCGTACCAGACGGCGTATCTGAAGACGCACTATCCGGTGGAATTCATGTCGGCGCTGCTGACTTCGGAAATCTCGAAGCCGGAAAACGTGGTGAAGTACATCAAGGAATGCCGGGAGATGGAGATCGCGGTGGAGCCGCCGGATGTGCGTCACAGCGACGCCGACTTCACGCCGCACGGAGACGCGATCCGGTTTGGGCTTACTGCGATCCGCAACGTGGGCCGCAACGCGATCGATTCGATCCTGACCGCGCGCGCGGAACTGGCCGCGGAAGGCAGGAGCTTTGGCGGGTTCCAGGAGTTCTGCGAGAAGGTCGATTTGCGGCTGCTGAACAAGCGGGTGCTGGAGTCCCTGATCAAGGCGGGCGCGCTGGATTCGTTCGGGCGGCGCTCGCAACTGCTGGCCGCGGTGGACAAGACCATGGAGCGGGCGCAGAAGGCGCAGCGCGACCATGCGGCCGGGCAGAGCGGGCTGTTCGGGATCTTCGACACGCACGCGCAGGGCGCGAAAGTCGACGAGCTGCCCAATGTTCCGGACATGGACGAGAGCGAGCGGCTGCAGCAGGAGAAAGAGGTGCTGGGCTTCTTCGTTTCCGGCCATCCGCTGGATAAGTATGCGGAGAAGCTGCGCAATCTGCCGGGCGTGGTGGACGTGGCCGCGGCGCTGGAGATGAAGCCGGCTCCGTCGAGTGGGCGGCGCGGGCAGGCTCCCGAGAACGAGATTGCGATTGCCGGCGTGATTGTGGGCCTCAAGGTTGCGAAGTCGAAGCGGTCGGGCGAGCTCTACGCGCAGGCGGGACTGGAAGACGCGTCGGGCAAGATCGACCTCATCTGCTTTCCGAAGGATTACGAGCGGCTGGCGCAACAACTGCGCATGGAAGTTCCGGTGCTGGTGCGCGGGCAGCTGCGCGCGGAAGAGGACGCCGCGCCCAAGCTCGCCGTGTCGTCGATCCAGGCGCTGGAAGACGTGAAGGTGCGGCTGCCGCTGAACGTGCGGATCAGGATTCCGCTGGACCGCATGAGCGAGACGACGCTCGAGGAACTCCGGGATCTGGTAACCGCCTCACCTGGACCGGCGCGGGTCATGCTCAATGTGGAACAGAGCGGCGAGTACTGTGTGGTGATGGAGCCGGAAGGCTTTACCGTGGGCGCGGACCGCGCCTTCATCGACAAGGCCGAGCTGCTGCTGGGCCGGGGGATGGTGCAGGCGCTGGACTAAGGAGCGCGCGCGCTACTGTGCAGCCTGGAAGACTACGGTTTGCGTGCCGGTGAGGACGCGGCCGTCCGCTGTGGTCTCCCGCGCGGTGATGATCGCGGTGCCGGGGGCAACAGCTCGGATAATGCCGCTGGCGTTCACCGTGGCGACGCTAGGGTTACTCGACGTCCAGCTGACCTTGCTGCTCAGATCCACGGTTCCGTGGCCGGCAGGAAGAATTCCGATGGCGAGCGGCTGCTCGGTATCGCCGGCGTTCGTCAGCGATGCGCTGGCAGGGACAACACGCAGTAAGGAAGGCGATGTCGGCGACACGGCCGAAGTTGAGGTGCACGGATCCTCGACCTCAACGTTGGAGGTCGCCCTTACAACGCCAAACCCGCCCTCTGTGCTGGCCACGATGTTGCTGGTTCCGAGCGCAACATAACCTGCGGTAAGCAGTCCCGAAGAATTGATGGTCGCCATGGCGGGGAAGGTAACGCTCCATTGAACGTAGTCGGTGAGGTTTTTGGTCTGCGATGCGTGACCGGACTCGGTATAGACGCCGTAAGCCTCATATTGCGCCGTGGCGCCGGGATAGATACAGGTATCTCCATAGGCCGGCTCGATGGTGAGCTGGGTCAGGGTGCGCGAAATACAGCCGGTGAGGGGGACGGTGGCCGCGAAGAGCCACAGTCCAGCTGCCACGGCCACGCCGCGAGCCGTTGTGCTCCGGGCGAATGAGGTAACTTTGGCCGAGAAGCGAAACATGAAATTCACCATCCTTCGATGGACCGACGAGCCGGGAGGCTCGCGTGGTTTGGCTGCAATCTTTAGCCGAACTATAGCACCGTAAATCGTTTGTGATATTCCACTTTCGGGGGAGGTCCCCGAGTTAGTAACTGCAGCCGAAACGAGCAGCGGCCGAGGCGAATTGCTCGGTGGTTGAGGGACTGACGGAAGGGGTGTGAACGGCGCTGAGGGGCCCCTCGCCCCTGGACACCAGCAAGGGGTTAAATCCGCATGGGTCGCTTGAGGCCGCTTCGGGATGGCGGCAAGCTTCTGAAAACAAGGCAGTTAAAGAGAGAATATTCGATGATTTGACGTCAAGGTGCAGTCAGGACAGCGTTCAGATTGGAAGAATTAGCCTGCCAAATATCTTTCGAGTCGGCGGGTTGTAAGTCGCTCTGTATCAGTGATGGTTACTTTCGTGAAGAGGTCAGGGGCTTGACAGTTTTTGAGGAGGTAAGCCCACCCTGATCGTCCCAATGCGGGACGATCAGGGTGGCGCCCTCGCAGGCGCCGTTATGGGCAGGTGAGCTGGGCGGTTCCGCGGATGGTGCAGCCTCCGCCGCAGGCGTTGATGGCGTTGCAGTTGGTCATGTCGTAGGCGAATACGGTGTACGCGCCGGTGGCTCCGCTCTGGCACTCAGCCAGTCCCGCGGCGGAGACGGTTACCTTGGTGGTTGACGCGTCGTTCGCGCACGCTCCCCATCGGACGGGCTGCGGCGTCACCGTCCAGGGCGGCGCGGTATAGTTGCCGGTCGCGTTGAACTGTACGGATTGGCCGTTGGCGTCGGCGGTTGTGGGACAGACGGTGATGGAGGCGAGGCATCGCCCGGTGCAGCCTGGGTTGCTGAAATTCGCCGCCGCATTGCAGCTCCCCGAGACGGTGGGAGGGGAGGCAACGCCGCAGGCGAGGGGAAGAAGGCTGAAAGGAAAGAGGACAAGCGAAGAGGTAAGTCGAGAAAGGCGCATCGGTCGGCCCTCCAGGTCTGGCGATTGGACGGGAAAATCGTCCGGGGGTTTCGGGGTTCGTGGAAATTATGTTCCCTGTACGAAACGGGGCGAGGTCGAGCGGGCGAGCCAGATGGTGTGATCGCCGCAGGAGGGATCTTCGGCGACGTGGCCGACGACCTGGAAGCCTGCCTCGTGCAGCAGCTTGCGGTACTCGGAGGGGTCGAGGCTGGCGTGGTAGAGCGGCTCGCCGGCGAAGGTGCTTAGGACTTCGCCGTGCGCGGGACCGGAGGTGAACATCAGCACTCCGCGGGGCTGCATATGGCGCGCGAAGACCTGAAACATGGCGCGCTGATCGTCGTGGGCGAGGTGGAAGAAGCTGTCCCAGGCGAGCAGGCCGTCGAAGCGGCGGCCCAGATCAAGGGTGCGCATGTCGGCGACGATCCATTGGTTCTCAGGAAAGCGGCTGCGGCACAGTTCGATGAGCGCAGGCGACGCATCGACGC
The DNA here is from genome assembly GCA_049671725.1 of Acidobacteriaceae bacterium. GTDB lineage: Bacteria > Acidobacteriota > Terriglobia > Terriglobales > Acidobacteriaceae > Palsa-343. The sequence continues at coordinate 69,914 of JBATVK010000056.1, read as the reverse complement.
CGGTGACTGCATAGCCGCTGCGGATGAGATAGGCGGCGATGGGCTGCGCGGCGCCGCAGCCGAGGTCGAGGATGGTGGCGCCCGGGCCGAGCAGCGAGACGAAGCGATCGAGCCACGGCTTCTCAAAAAGGCTGCCAGGGCTGCGCAGGCGGTCCCATTCCGCGGCGTTTTCTTCGTAGAGGCCGATGATGCGCGCGGAGGGCGACGGCACGGTGCTTAACGCGCGACGCCGGCCGGCTCGCGGAGCCAGTTGTAGAGCGGGAACTGCTCGGCTAATTCGAGGACCTGGCCGCGGATGCGGGCGAGCGCAGCGGCATCGGAGCGGTGGTCGAGGGCGTCGGCGATCCAGCCGCCGATGGTCTGCATTTCGGCTTCCTTCATGCCGCGGGTGGTGAGCGCGGGGGTGCCGATGCGGATGCCGGAGGGCTTCAGCGGAGGATTGGTGTCGAAGGGGATGGCGTTCTTGTTGACGGTGATGCCGGCTTCGTGGAGGGCGTTTTCGGCTTCGCTGCCCAGGATGCCTTTGGCGAAGACGTCGACCAGCATCAGGTGGGTATCGGTGCCGCCGGAGATGATGCGGAAGCCGGCGTTGGCCAGGGTTTCAGCGAGGACTTTGGCGTTGGCCACGATCTGCGCGGCGTAAGTTTTGAAGTCGGGCTGGAGAGCTTCGCGGAAGGCGACGGCCTTGGCGGCGATGATGTGGACGAGAGGTCCGCCCTGCTGGCCGGGGAAAACGGCCTTGTCGATTTCTTTCGCAAACTCTTCGCGGCAGAGGACCATGCCGGCGCGCGGGCCGCGGAGGGTTTTGTGGGTGGTGGTGGTGACGATCTGGGCGTGCGGGACGGGCGAGGGATGGACACCGCCGGCAACGAGTCCGGCGAAGTGGGCCATGTCGACGATGAGGAGAGCTCCGCAGTGGTCGGCGATGTGGCGCATGCGGGGAAAGTCGAAGAAGCGCGGATAGGCGCTGCCGCCGCCAATGATGACTTTGGGCTTTTCGGCGATGGCGACCTTCTCCAGCTCGTCGTAGTCGATGGTCTCGGTGTCTTTGCGGACGCCGTAGGAGACGACGCGATAGAGTTTGCCGGAGAAATTGAGCTTGTGGCCGTGGGTGAGGTGTCCGCCCATGGCGAGGTCGAGGCCGAGGATGGTGTCGCCGGGCTGGAGGACGGCCATGTAGGCGGAAGCGTTGGCCTGGGAGCCGGAGTGCGGCTGCACGTTGGCGTGCTCGGCGCCAAAGATCTGTTTGGCGCGGTCGCGGGCCAGATTCTCGACGACGTCGGCGAATTCGCAGCCGCCGTAGTAGCGGCGTCCTGGGTAGCCCTCCGCGTATTTGTTGGTGAAGACGGTGCCAGCGGCTTCAAGGACGGCGCGGGAGACGAAGTTCTCCGAGGCGATCATCTCGAGGCCCTCGTGCTGGCGGCGAACTTCGGCGTCGATGGCGGCGGCGACTTCGGGGTCGGCGAGGGCGAGGGGTTGGGCGCGGTCGGGCATGACAACAGGTTACAAGATCAGGACGCAGGACACAGAACACAGGGATCAGAGAACAGTGATCAGTGATCAGAGAACAGTGATCGGCAATCAGGACAAGTTGCGGTGAGGGTGTGGTGGATCCCCACGTCTGCCAAAAGCGGGCAGATGTGGGAATCCCGGCATCCGCGTTAGTCGTGCTGCGGTGGGAGGGGGATGGGCCACTCGAGGACTCCGTATTTGCCGTTGGGCTCGAGGGTGAGGACGGGGGCGTAGAGTCCGACGTACTGGCGCTGCCACCATGCGCCGGTGAGCTTCTTGTCTTCGAGCGAGGTGAACCAGTACTGCCAGAGAACGGCGCGGATGTATTTGGGCGGCGCGCTGGGGAAGGGATTGCCGCAGAAGAGCGAGAGCACGGCGGGGTTGCCGTGGAGCAGGGCCTCTTCGGTGAGGGGCACGATGTCGGCCTGTTGCCAGTCGGTGAGAGAGGCGAACCAGAGATTCCAGTCGAAGCGCGGCTGGTAGGGCGCGTAGATGCCGGGGGCCTGATCGAGGGCCTGGGGCTTGTGGCAGAAGGGATACGGCGTCCAGGACTGGTTGTCGTTGGAGCCCTGGAATTCGATTTCGTAGCGGCCGCGCGTCATCACGGCGAAGAGGCCGTAGCGGTTGGCGATGCGGAAGGGCTCAAGGGCGGTGACGGGCGCGGTGAGGAGGGGGAAATCGGGCCAGGGGATGGTGACGAGCTCGGCGGTGGTGTCGTAGGCGATCCAGAGGAGGAGAACGGCGACGATCGCGAGACGGACGGCTGCGAGGTGGGCGCGGAGTCCGCGGATCGGCCCACTCTGTCGTCCCAAAGGCGGGGACGACAAGGGTGGGGCACCCCCACTGGGCTCGCTGGGGCCTGCGGACGCGGAGAGGATTGAGAGGGAAGGTTCGGCGGAGAGCTCGGGTTCAGGCTGTGGGATGGCGTCCAGGGATTTGCGGAAGCGCGCGGGGACGAGCCAGCGGACGCTGCGGTCGTCAAGGAGCAGGAAGCCGAGAACGAAGACGAGGTAGTTGAGGAAGGCGTAGTTGGCGGTGAGGATCACGCCGATTTCCCAGGGCGTGACGATGAAGAAACAGATGAGGCGCAGCCGGCGGGGCAGGAAGAGCATCCAGACGATGCCCAGCTCCATGACCAGGGTGCCGCCGGCGCTGGCGAGCTGGAACCAGTGCGGCAAATGCTGGATGTAGTAGCCGATCCAGGTGGGGAGGGGACCGTTTTGGTAGTAGTGGTCCATGGCGGTGAGGTGCCGCCATTCCGGATCGCCGGAGAGGAGCTTGACGAGGCCGGATTCGAAGTAGATGCGGAACCACTCCCACTGGAGCAGGAAGAGCGCGGCGCGGGGCGGCGGGGAATCGAGGCCGAGGCCGGGCCAGAGGCCGCGGGGCACGAAGAAGAGCGCGATGAAGCCGGCCTCGAGCAGCATGCCGTCGGACTGGTAGTTGGCGAAGTCGCTGCCGCAGGCGACGAAAGAGAGGAAACAGACCAAGCAGAGGAAGAAGCTGAGGCGCGGCCAGAGGTCGAAGAAGGCGGCGACGGAGGCGGCCAGGCCGATCCAGGTGACGGCCATCATCCATCCGGAGCCGGAGGAGATCCAGAAGAGCGAGGGGGCGTACCAGAAGCGCGCGAGGCCGGGGAAGGAGCGGGAGACCAGGTCCAGGTAGTGTTGCGCTGGGAGTATGCCGTCAGGGCCGATGAGGCCGCGGATTTGATAGACGAGGGCCAGGAAGGCCGAGAAGTAGATGGCGGCGAGGGCGCGGAGAACGAACCAGCGCGGGACAAAGCGGTTGCGCGGGCCGGAATCATGAGAAAAGAGCCAGCGGACGAGATTGCGCGGGGTGGTGGGCATTGCGGCAGCGGTGCGCGAGGGGAGCGGCTCGCGCGCCATGCAGCGATAATACGGCTATTCCTCAGTTAAGCGCGGCGGGGACGCGCGAAGAGCCAGCCGATGGAGAGCAGCGTGATCAGCGCGATGAGGCACTGCGAGATGACGCAGTAGAGGCACCAGACTTCGAGGACGTGGGCCTCGATGTTGCTGAGGTAGAGCGCGAAGGCGAGTCCGGCGAGCGCAAAGAGCAGGGTCAGCCAGCGGCGGCGGAAGAGTCCGAAGAGCGCGATGGCGACGTAGCCGAGAATGCCGACGGTGGCGACGGGGAATCCGGTGCGGGGCGCGAAACCGGTCATGGCGCCGGGGTGACGGGCGGCGCGCAGGTGCCACAGCAGGCCGTTCACGGTGGCGTAGGAACTGCGGTTGACGGTGCCGCAATCCCAGTGGGAATTCAGGTCGCAGGGCTCGACGCCGGTGGTGTCGTGGACGTGAAGGGCAAGCGAGGAGACGACGATGCCGGCGACGGCGAGCAGGAAAATGACGTAGCGCATGACTTTACAGGGTACAGGGCGCAGTTGCCAGTTGCCAGTGACCAGTTCCAGTGGGTGATGGTTACTGGAAGCAGACGAGGAGGGCGAAGAGGAAGATCCAGAAGAGGCTCATGGCGTGCCAGTACCAGGTGGTGCAGTCGAGAGCGATCTGGCGCAGCTCGACGCGTTTGAACTGGAACATGGCGATGAAGGCGAAGATGAGCGCGAAGATGCCGAGGAGCAGGTGGAAACCGTGGGCTCCGGTGACGAGATAGAAGAAGTGGGAGTTTGGATTGGTGGAAAAGAACAATCCCTGCGAAGCGAGCTGCTTCCAGGCGATCCACTGGCCGGTGAGAAAGAGTCCGCCGAGGACGATGGTGGCGAGCAGCCAGGGCGCGGCGCGCTTGACGGCGGGACGCCCGAGGCCGAGCCATTCCTCCATCACATCGATTTCGTGAAAGAGCTGGCGGCGGGCGACTTCAATGGTGACGGTGGAGAGCAGGAGGATGGCGGTGTTGATCCAAAGGATGGGGGGAATGGCGAGCGGGTGCCAGTCTGAGACGAAGCTGGCGCTGGCGTCGATGTGGCCGGCGGTGGGGCGGACATAGAAGGCGCTGACGAGGACGGCGAAGAAGACAAAGTCGCCGGCCAGGGCGGAGAGCACGGCGAGGCGGTAGCGGATGAGGAGCTCGCGCGGGCCGCCGCGGCGGGAGGATCGGGAATCCCAGTTGTCGTCGCCGCCACCGCCGCCGGTCGGACGGCGATCGACAGGCGGTTTGCCGCCGTACCCGGTGTCCCGGTGCTCGACTTCGACCTGATGGCGGGTGAAGGTGGCGGGCATGACAACTCCCCTGGGGTGGTAATCAGCTTACTCCCGAATCACCTGAGCGGGACACCGGTGAACCGGGAATTTGTGCCTGGGGCTGCCACTGAGGCAGGAAGTCGTCGGATGCGGCGAACTCCGGACCATACGCGCAGGGCGAGCTCCAGGTAGTGGGATGCAGGATCGGGGACCATTCGAGGGTGGTGGCGCGCCAGGGATTTTCCGGGACGGCCGCGCCACGGCGGGCACTGCGAAAAACATTGAATAGAAACAGGAATTGTGCGGCGGCGAGCATGAAGGCTGCGAAGGTGATGCCGCGCTCGACAGGGATCAGGTTGGCAAACGATTCAATGGGGCCGGCCAGCTGGGCGTAGTGGCGCGGCTCACCGGCGAGTCCGGCGAGGTGCATCGGGAAAAAGACCCCGTATGCGCCGATGAGGGAGAGCCAGAAATGGAGATGGCCGAGGGTTTCGTTCATGAGCCGTCCCGTGAGCAGCGGGTACCAGTAGTAGATGCCGGCAAAGATGGAGAAGACGCCAGCCATGGCCATCACCAGATGAAAATGCGCGACCACGAAGAAGGTGTTGTGGAGATAAGCGTCGAGGGCGGGCTGGGCGAGGATGGGTCCGGTAAGGCCGCCGGAAATGAAAAACGACAGGAAGCCGAGGGTGAAGAGCGCGGGCGTTTTGAGCTGGATGCGGCCGCGAAAGAGCATGAAGAGCCACATGAGGACTTCGGCGGAACTGGGGATTGCTATCGCCATGGTGGTGAGGCCGAAGGCGGTTCCGGCGTAGGGATTCATGCCGGAGACGAAGAGGTGGTGGCCCCAGACGCCGAGCCCCAGCACGCCGATGAGGAGCGTGGCGGCAATCATGAAGCGAGGAGCGGGGACGGGGCGGCGGGTGAAGTTGGCGAGCATCAGCGAGGTGAGGCCCATGCCGGGGAGGATGGAGATGTAGACCTCAGGATGGCCGAAGAACCAGAAGAGATGGAGCCAGAGCATGGGCGAGCCCGATCCACCGGGGTGGGCAATGCCGTTGATGACTTCGCCGGGAGGGATGAAGAAGCTGGTGCCGAAGTGACGGTCGGCGAGGAGCATGGCGGCGGCGGCCAGCAGCGCGCTGAACGCGATGACGGTGAGCGCGGAGCTGGCGAGCCAGGACCAGACGGTGAGGGGCAGGCGATCAAACGACATGCCGGGACCGCGGCGCAGGACGATGGTCACGAGGAAATTGATGGAGGCGGCAATGGCGGCGAGGCAAAAGAGGGAAATGGCGGCAAGCCAGCAGTCCATACCGGGGCCCTGGCCGGGACCGGTCGCGGCGATGGCGCTGAGGGGCGGGTAGCTGGTCCATCCGGAAATGGGCGCGCCCTGGTGAACGAAGAATGCGGAGAGCAGAACGAGCAGCGAGGCCAGGCAAATCCAGAATGCGGCGGCGTTGAGACGCGGGAAGGCCATGCCGTCCGCGCCGATTTGCTGCGGGAGCACGAGGTTGGGGAAGGCAAACTGAGGCACGACGGTGAGGACGAAGAAAACCATCAGCGTGCCGTGCATGGTGACGACGGCGAGGTACTGCTCGGGGGTAGGAACGCCGGCGAAGGGAAATGCGAAGGCGGGCCAGGTGCGGTGGATGCGGATGATGAGCGAGAGCAGCGTTCCGGCGGTGACCGCGGCGAGGCCGAGGAAGAGATAGAGGCGTGCGAGCGCGAGGGAGTCGGTGGTGAAGACGCGGCGGGTGGCGCTCTGAGAGGGGGTCATGGGCGAGACTCCGCGGCGGTGGCTGGAGCATTTTCGGCGAGGAGGACGCGCTCGCGGGCAGCGAGCCAATGCTGGTAATCGGCGGGCGAGACGATGCGCAGCATAGCTTGCATGCGGGCGTGGCCGAGTCCGCAGACCTGGCTGCAGAGGATGGGGTAGTTGCCGGGGACGGTGGGCGTGAACTGGAGATGGCCGATCATGCCGGGGATGGCGTCCTGCTTGAGGCGCATGCCGGGGATGAAGAAGCCGTGAATCACGTCCTGGGAGCGCAGGGTAAGATCGACGGGCCGGCCTGCGGGAAGAACGAGAACCGAAGAGACGATGTCGTCGCGGCTGTGCGGGTCGCGCGGGTCGAGGCCGAGCGGATTGCCGGCGGGCGCGTTGACGAGGGTGGGGCGCAGCGTGCCGTAAATGCCATCGTCACCGGGATAGCGGAAATACCACTCAAACTGGGCGCCCGTAACTTCGACACGGACGGCATCGGGCGCCGCGCCAGGCTCGCGGCGGTCTGCCCAGACGCGATGGCTGGAGACCATCATCCAGACATAAAGGCCGGTGATGGCGAGGAGCGGCAGCAACTCCGCGAGGACAAAGACCGCGGCGGAGCTGGATCTGCGTGGCGATGCGCTGGCGGTTCTGGCGCGGAGATTGCGGGTGAGGAGCGCGAGGACGATGAGGACCTGGGCGGCCACGAAGAGCCAGAAGATGGTGAGCAGGTTCCAGCGCAGCAGGTGGTCGAGTGCGAAGCCGTGCAGCGCGCCATTGGGCGGGAGAAAGTGCATGGGGCAGCGAAGAAGCGGTCAGCTAAAAAGCGGCTGGCTAAGAAGCGGCCAGCGATGGGACGGTTAGCGAAACGGCGGTCAGCAATGGAACGGTTAGCAAGACTCCCAGCTTAACGCTACGGCCGTGCCTTGTGCGAGCGGACCAGGTCGACGAAGTGCTGGTGGACGCGGCGATCTGAGGAAAGCTCGGGGTGAAAGGTGGCGGCAAGGATGTGGTCCTGCTCGACGAGAACGGGGAAGCCGTCGCGCGTGGCGAGGACGTGGATGCCGGGATCGGTTTTCACGATGCGGGGGGCGCGGATGTAGACCATTTCCAGCGGGCCGCCGGGGAGTTCGGTCTGCGCAGTGTGGATGGAGGAGTCGATCTGGCGGCCGTAGGCGTTGCGCTCCACGGTGGCGTGGAGAACGCCGAGGCTCTGCTGCGGGGGGTGGGTGACTTCGGTGGCGAGCAGGATGCATCCGGCGCAGGTGCCGAAGGTGGGCTTGGTCTGGACGAACTCGCGGAGCGAGGCGAGGAAGCCGTCGCGCTCGAGAAATTTGAGGAAGGTGGTGGATTCGCCGCCGGGGATGACGAGGCCGTCGATTTCGCTGAGCTGCTCGGGCTTGCGGACGAGGACGGGCTCGGCTCCGGCTTCGCGGAGCGCGTGGGCGTGGGCGTCGTAGTCGCCCTGGATGGCGAGGACGCCGATGCGGGGCTGAGGTTGCGTGTCTGGGAGAGAGTTATTCATGGGTTGGAAGGCGGCAGACGATCGAGGCAAAGCACCTGCAATCCCTGGATGGAGGCCATACCCGCATCATTCGTCAGGAACGATGTTGCCCCGCCGAACCGAAACGTGGCGATCTGGATCGCGTCAGGAACTTTCAAGCCGTGCACGGCGCGAATTCTGGCGGCTTCGGCCGCGATTTCCGGAAGGACGGGAATCGTGCGTAGATTGTCGGCGTGAAGGAGAATGCGGGAGTACTGCCGGATCAGTTCCTCGTTTCTGTGCCGCCAGGGATGAACCAGCACCTCGGTCAACGTCAGGGTCGAAGTGACAACGGCGAGATCACCGCGTTCGACAGCCTCGAAGAACGGTCGGACGAGCGGGAGATAGCGCGGGTGTGCCTCTATAAAGTAGATCAGAGGAGCAGTGTCGAGCCCGACAATTGTTCCGCGGAGCGAGTCTAGCCATTCCATGAGGATCGCTCGTGCGCGACGTACTCCTGGGCGTCGATGTCCTTCCAGAGTTCCCGGCCGAGCCCACACAGTTCCATGACGCTCGCGCTCCCGGAGGCAGAGCTGCCGTGAGAGACGATTTCTCCCATCAGCCGGAGCTGTTCCTCGCGTGTGAGCGATGCAACGATGCGGCGAGCGGCTTCATAGGTCGGTGTGGCCATACCATCTCCCTGTGCCTATATTATCTCCGCTCCACAATGAAGCTCTATGGGGCTCCGGCTTCGCGGAGCGCGTGGGCGTGGGCGTCGTAGTCGCCCTGGATGGCGAGGACGCCGATGCGGGGCTGAGGGCTTTTGGTCACTTTCTTCTATCCGTGGCGCCGTACGTAAAAGGGTTGAAGACCTGGACGTCGAAAAGCGTGAAATCCTTCACGTTGCGCGTGGCAACGGTGAGCCGATGCGCGCGAGCCGTGGCTGCGATCATCGCGTCCGCAGCCAGGTCGTCGGATTTGCCGCTCATGAGGCGGGCCCACTCGCGAAACATTGGCCCATCCATGGGGAGAACCGCGAAAGACGCCATGATGCGATCAATCCATTGCTCCAGCTCGACTGCCTTTTGAGGATCCTGGCGGCGCGTGCGTTCGGCGCCGTCCTGCAGCTCGGCGATGGCGACCGCCGGCAGCTGGATATCCTCGTCGTGCAGGCTCCGGATCCAGGCAGACACCGCGCCATGGGGCTTGGTCTTCCTTAATTCCGAGATGACGTTGGTATCGAGCAGGAACATCGCGTTCTACTCGAGATCGATTGGGCGACGCAGGCGGAAGCTGCGCCGGGGTGGAATGCAGATATCGTGAGGGCCGTTCGGGTCGAGAAGAACTTCCCTGATGGAAGGCCTGGCCTTGGCCTGAAGGCGTTTCCATTCGTCGATGGGCACGAGGACGGCCGTTTCGATACCGCGGCGCGTGACCACCTGGGGGCCGTCACGGAGGGTGACGTCAAGGAGTTCGCTGAAGCGGGCTTTCGCGTCGAAGACCGGCCATGCCATTGGGCACCTTCCAGGAGATAGTCATATCACTAGTCAGATGACCATGTCAAAACGCGGGGACGCCCGTGCTGTGCGCCATCACGATATGCTCCTGCGGCGAAGCCGCGTCCGCCTGAACGGCTAGTTCCCGCGGGTTTGAAGCAGCTGACTCTCTTCGATGGCTGCGGCCGCCAGACCTTTCATCGTGCCGGTGACCTGTTCGGAGACCTCGGCGAGAATCTTCGGGTCGTTGTAGTGGGTGGTGGCCACGACGATGGCTTTGGCGCGGGAGACGGCTTCTTCGCGTTCCTTCGGATTCTTCTCGACGTCGAGGGGCGTGGCGCGCTCCTTCATGAAGATGCCGGAGCCAACGAAGATCGCCTCCGCGCCGAGCTGCATCATCAGGGCCGCGTCGGCGGGGGTGGCGATGCCGCCGGCGGAGAAGTTGGGAACGGGGAGCTTGCCGGATTGCGCGACCATGCGGATGAGCTCGTACGGCGCCTGGTGTTCCTTGGCAGCGGCGTAGAGCTCCTGCTCGGAGAGAACCGTGAGCGCCTTCATCTCGCGGACGATCTGGCGCATATGCTGGACGGCGTGGACGACATCGCCGGTGCCGGCTTCGCCCTTGGTGCGGATCATGGCCGCGCCTTCGGCGATGCGGCGGAGAGCTTCGCCGAGGTTGCGCGCGCCGCAGACGAAGGGGGTGGTGAAGGCGTGCTTGTCGATGTGGTGGGCTTCGTCGGCGGGGGTGAGGACTTCGGACTCGTCGATGAAGTCGACGCCGAGCTCCTGGAGGATCTGGGCTTCGGCAAAGTGGCCGATGCGGGCCTTGGCCATGACGGGGATGGAGACGGTGGAGATGATCTCCTTAATGAGCTTCGGGTTGGCCATGCGGGCAACGCCGCCTTCGGCGCGGATCATAGCGGGCACGCGCTCGAGAGCCATGACGGAGACGGCGCCGGCTTCCTCGGCGATGCGGGCCTGCTCGACATTCATGACGTCCATGATGACGCCGCCCTTGAGCATTTCGGCCAGGCCGACCTTGAGGCGGAGGGTGGTCGGGGAATCGGGGGCGCGATGGCCGTTGGTGCTGTGGGTGCTGGGCATGGTGTCTCCTCGGACCGACCAGAGAAATGCCGGCAAAGCGCAGAGCGCAGGCGGAGTTGGTCCTGAACCTTCAGTTTATCAAGATCGGGACGCCGGACACAGGATGCAGGGCGGGGTCAGGGCTTGCGACCGAATCGTCTGGGGTCGATGGCGACGAAGACGGCGGTCGCGGTAGCGAGGGTCTGGCCGGAGGCGTCGGCTAGATGGGCTTCGCAGTGATGGCGGCGTCCGTGGGCTTCGAGATGGCGCGCGGTGAGGGTGAGCGGCGCGCCCAGCGGGACCGGGCGCAGGTACTGGACGTCGAGCTGGCGGGTCATGGCAACGATGCCGCGAGCGCGGTTGGCCTTGCTCATCGCCTCGTCGAGGAGGGTGGCGATGATGCCGCCGTGGGCGTGGCCGGGCGGTCCGGTAAAGCGGCGGGCGAGGCGAGGATGGCAGACGATGGCCCCGTCGGCGTCGGTGAAGAATTTCAGGCGCAGGCCGGAGGGATTCGAGAGCCCGCAGCCGAAGCAGTGGTTGAGGGCTCCGTGGGCGAGCGGGGTGAGAGAGGAATCTTCGCGTCGATGTGCAGGCATGGCCTCCACCAATGTACCAGGCGGAGCGCCAATACGTTCCCTCAGAGATCGTGGCGGGCAGAGCCGGGGCGGACCAGGCGCGGAAGAAGAAGAAGGGTGACGGCATAGAGGAAGATCGATCCAGCCGTAAAAGCCCTGGAACCCAGACGCAGATCCTCGACCAGCAGCTTGAGAGCGCCGAGACCAAGCGTAGCCCAGGCGAGCCAGACGAGTTCTCGCTGCGAGCCGCGCGATCCTCTCCAGGCCAGCGCCAGGGCGACGACGCATGCGGTGAGGGTGCGAATGAGGGCCACATGGGCAGGTTGCGGGGTCGCTCCGGCGAAGATGGACACCAGGCCCCAGACCATCAGCGATGCGGCAGCGCCCACGGCGAGCAGCGCGCCCATGAGACGCAACCCCTGAAGCCACCATGCGGCGATGGGCGAACGCGCCAGCGCTCCATAGGCGATGGCTGCGGCGGCGGCCGCACAGAGCATGGGCACACGCGGGGCCTCGGGAAAAGCGCCGGCGAGTGTCTGGGCTGTCCAGAGGGGCAGACCGGAGGAGACAACGGCGGCCAGCAGGGCGGCGTACGCGTGGAAATCGAGCGTCGGCTGCGAGGCGCTGATCCCGATTACGATGGCGGCCACAGAGAGGACGCTCAGGCACACGGGAAGCCACGGCTGCGGGAGGAACAGCGAGCAACCCACGAGCAGGAGGGCCAGGCTGCCGGCGGAATAGACGTGGAAATTGCGGCGTGCCTGCGCGCGCTGGAAGCGGAAAAAGGAGAGGCTGTATCCGGCGGCGGAGCAGACGAGACAGAGCAGGCCGAGAAGCCGCGCGGCGGGCCCGGACCAGAATTCGAGCATCCCCCAGACAGCGAGCAGAAAGGCGACGAGCGTTTGGGCGGTCTCAAAGAAAGAGATGCGGCGGCGCAGCAGCAGCGTCTGCGTGCTGGCGCTGCCCGCGTAAATGAGGAGCAGCAGCGGGGCGACAACCAGCAGCAGAGACGCGTGGACTGGAAGATAGTCGGGGCGCGCGGCGGCGGGGCTGGAATAGACCCAGATGAGATTGAAGACGGCAAAGTCGGCGGCTGCCGCCACCAGAGGGCGGACGCGCAGGGTACGATGGCGGGCGGCGGCGACCTCGCCGAGAGCGGCGATGAGCAGCAGAGCAACGAGAAACGGCGGCAGGTCATGGGTGGCAAGCGCGAGGGCGAGCGCAGCTATGCTGGCCGCTCCATCGACAACCCAGGCTACTTCGGTGAAGTGGCGCTTCCATGCCAGGGCCGAGGCCGCGCTCGCCCAGGCCACGAGGATTGCCGCCGCGAGCGTGGCCGGCAGAGCGTGGAAGCGCAGAACGAGTTCCCAGAGCATGGGGAGCAGAATGAGCGCGGAGGTCGCAGCCCAGCCGAAGCTGGCGAGCCAGGCTTTGGCCGAGGCGCGGGTGGCGGGAACGATCCACAGAAAGGCGTAGGCGATCGCCACGGCAAAGACAGCCACGTGCGGCAGCACGGCGGACTCCGCCAGGGCGCGCAGCAGATAAGCTCCGGCGATGGCAAGCATGGCTTTTCCCAGAACAGAGAAAATCCCGGCCTGCTGCGGCAGAACGACTGCGGGTCCGCCCGCGACCGTGAGCGACGGAACCGGCGGGAGCGGCTGCATCCGGGGACGCGGAGCTGATTCGAGCGAGGAGACACGACCCTCCAGAGACTCCATGCGGCGGGTGAGCTGCGCAATGGCTTCAATCAGATCGTTCATGGTCCGCACCGCCTTTCACACGACGACGGGGACAGGGTGCTCATCGCCGGCCTCGGGGGCAGGCGCGTGCTGCTGGGTGGTCCACGGCGGCAGCAGCTTGACGAGCACGGCGAGAATCGGCAGCGGCAGGATGAGGAGAGCGATGGAAACCAGCAATCCCTCGCGGGTGACCAGAGCCATCTTGTAGGTGGTGTAGCCAAGGAAGCTTTTGGAGAAGAGCTGGCCCCCGATGACGACGTTCCAGCGCATGGCGAAGATCCCGATGAGGGCGAGCGAGCCGGAGATGGCGTAGATGCGTTTGCGGACAGGCGCGGAGAGCTTCGTGACATGAACGAGGCCGACCAGCAGGATGGGCACGAGGGTGCCGAGGCAGATCTGGAGGACGACCTGAGAGAACCAGAGTTTGGTGTGGACCATGAAGTCGAGACTGCGGAAGGATGCGTCGGCCTCGTAGATCCGGTGGATGAGGTCGAGCATCTCGAGGCTGAAATCGACGATGAAGATGTAGAGCATGTACTGGGCGATGGTATCGACGCACTTCATGTCAATGGGCTGGCGGCGGATGCGCATCATGGCCATGTACAGGAGCATGACGGCAGCAATGCCGGAAACCATGGCAGAAAAGATGAAGACCACGGGCATAAGCGGCGAGGACCACCAGGGATTGGCCTTGATGGAGCCGAAGATGAATCCGACGTAGCCGTGGAGCAGGAAAGCTGAAGGGATGCCGATGAGGGTGATGAACCAGCCGACGCGGTCGTCGATGTGGAGGGCGCGGGGGCTGACGTTCGTGGAACCGAGGGTGAGGATGCGGTAAAAGACCCGGCGCCAGCCGGTGGTGGACTGGGAGAGCGCGACGATGTCGGCGCGGTAGTCGAGCCAGATTTCAACGGTAAGCACGGCCATGAGGTACCAGAGGTAGATGAAGCCGAACATGGCCATGGCCGAGGAGCGGTGGGGGGTGAAGTACATCTCGAAGGAGCGCTCGGGGTGGCCGAGGTGCAGCTGGAGGGGAAGCGGCGCGACCACCAGAAAGGCCAGGGCGGTGAGCAGCGCGAGGCGGTAGGTGGGTTTGACGGCTTCCACGCGGAAAACGCGTTCGAGCGAGGCCAGGATGAAGGCGCCGGCCACGAGGCCGGTGATGTAGGGGTAGAGGACGATGAGCACGCTCCAGTAGAGCGAGACCTCATTCGGATACATGAAACCTTCCACGCGAGGCATCGATTCCTGATCTCCTTTCTGCCGCTACCGCACCGAACCGTCCAGTTCGTCGTAAAAGACCTTGGCGCCGGTGGCCATCTCCGGCTTGAGCACGCGGACGCTGTGGGTCTTCAGGAACGCGTGGATGGGGTCGTTGGGATTTTTGAGATCGGCAAGCTGGCGCGCGCCGGTGGGGCAAGCTTCGCAGCAGGCGGTGGTGAGCCCTTTGGTGATGCGGTGGTAGCAGAGCGTGCACTTGTCCGCGACTTTCTTCGTGGGGTGGATATAGCGGCATCCGTAGGGGCAGGCCTGCACGCAGTAGGCGCAGCCGAGGCAGTATTTCTGGTCGACGAGCACCACGCCGTCGGGGCTGATGAACGTGGCGCCCACGGGGCAGACCTGGGTGCAGGGCGAATCCGCGCAGTGGTTGCAGAGTTTGGGGACGAAGAAGTACTTGCCGCTGGGGTCGTCAGCGACGGAGGGGAAGCCCTCTTTGCCGCCGTCGGGGGAGATGACCTGAGGGTTCTCGAGGTTCCAGTCGTCGACATGGTAGCGCTCCACCCAGGTGCGGAAGAAGCCGTCGGGGACGTCGTTCTCCGCCTGGCAGGCGCGGACGCAGTTGCCGCAGCCGATGCATTTGGGGATGTCGATGAGCATGCCCCACCAGTGATCGGTCATGGAGTAGTTGGGCGAGGCTTCCGGCGTACCGGCGAGGACGGACTCCCAGGCGACGGCGGCAGCGGGGAGCAGGATGAGCAGACGGCGGCGGGTGATGTTCATTTCGAGCCTCCCGCGGCGGCGATGGCCGGATTATGCGGCTGGTGACAGGTATTGCAGGGAACGCCGCCGGAGTGCTGAGCCGCGTCCACCTGAGGGAAGTTTTTGGGGCGAGCGGCGCTGGCCCCATGGCAGCGTACGCAGAGAGCCGCCACGTCGGGCTTGCCGGGATCGATGGAAGGATCGTCGGCATGTTGGGCGAGCGGACCGTGGCAGGCTTCGCAGTTGACGTGGGCGTGCATCCCCGAGGCTTTGGTCTGCGCGATATCGGTATGGCAGGTTTCGCAGGTCTGATGACCGGCGAAGTGGAGGGGTTTGGCCGCGATTTCTGCGATGGCTGCGCCGCGGTAGTGCCCGTACTGTCCGAAGCTGTGCGGGACGACCGCGGCGCGAATGACTACGAAGGCCAGCGTGCCGGCGAGATAGACTCCGGCCAGACGGAAGAGATGTCCCGCATCCCGAAAGATACGCATGAAGACTCTTTCCTCCAGAGAGGACCGCGGGGCACGGCGGCGGAAGCCGTTCTGACCGCGAGTATCCTTTGGGAATCATTCATACGGGATTTGGAGTCAGGGTTGTATGTGCTGCAGATCACAAGTGTGGGGGGAGGGGGCGAAGCGCGCTATAAAATCCCGGGCACCAAAGCGGCGGTGCGGCGGGCGTAGGCCACGTAGGCGTCGCCGAACTGGGCGCGCATCCATTGCTCTTCGAGGCGCAGCTTGTACCAGAAAGAAAACAGGACGAGGACGAATGCGAGAAGTCCGCGATATTGGGCGAGGGCGACAGCGGAGCCGACGAACGCCAGGAGCAGCCCGGAGTAGATGGGGTGGCGCACCAGGGCGTACGGCCCGCTGGTGATGAGCTCATGGTCCTGCTTGATGGTGACGGAACGGCTCCAGTTGGCGCCGAGATGGACGCGCGCCCACACCGTGAAGAGCAGGCCTGCGACCGTGATGGCGGCTCCGGTGAAGAAGGTTGGGTTGCCCTGGGGAAGAAACTGCCGGTAGAGCCACGGGATCGGGATGCGACCAAATATGAGAAGCGCGATGGCGGTCAGAAAGAGGACGGAGCGGATGATGCGCGAGGGGAGCGGCTCAAGGCGGGTGGTGGTTTTGACCCGAGCGGCTGAAATCTGCCAGTACGCGAACCACGTAAGCCAGAGAACGGGGAAGAACCATTCGTAGAACCGGAGCATGGCGAGTCCTCAGGGAAGTTTACGCATGCGGGCCGGGGTCGGTTCCGCGCAGAGTTTTTTCGAAGACGAAAGAAGTTTTGACTTTGCGGTAGCCATCGCGGACGTAGAAGCGATGGGCGTCCTCGCGTTTGATCTGGGAGCGGACGCGGACGGCGGGGATGTTCCGGCTGAGAGCCCATTGCTCGACCGCGCGGCAAAGCTGCTGACCGATATGGGCGCCGCGGACGGTGTCGCGCACCACCAGGCCGTTGATGTTGACCATGTCGGGGGCCTGGAGGTGACGCTCGACGCAGGCGTCGATCCAGCCGACGAGTTGGCCGTGGAGAATCGCGGCCAGGGTGAGGCGTTCGGGGTCGCGCGCGAGGAGTTCGATGCGCGCGCGCGTCTCCTCGGCAGAGGTGGGATAGCCGAGCTGATCGCTGAGTTCGGCGACGGCCTCGGCGTCGTCTGGAATGACGGCGCGGATGACGAGGGATGCGGCAGCTTCGGGGTGCGGAGCGGGCATGGGGCATTATCCCGCAGCAGCGATGCGGCGGTGAAGATCGGCGACAGGGATTGGACGAGCTGAGGGCGCATTTATGGGCTACAGGTCGCGCCAGTGCGCGAGCGGGATGCCGGAGGCGGGAATGGTTGCGAGCAGCGCGGCGTGTTCCTGAGCGCGGGATTCGCGGAGGCGTGTGCGGACGCGATCGAGGTGCTCGTCGGGATAGCCGGGATGAACGACGAGTTCCCAGACGGCATTGGGCTCGTCCTGCGGGATGGCAGTGAGCAGGGCGCGGAGGGTTGCGGGGACGTCGACGGCGCCGGTGGCGAGGACGCCGATGGTTCCCTCTGTAGTGGCAAGGCCAGCGACCTGGACGAGGCGATTGAAAGCGGGCCGGTGCAGGCCGAGCGCGGTGACGGCGAGGCTGCGCATGGGCGAGGAGCCGGGCGTGGCGCGCCGAGCCCAGCGCGGCTCAAAGGGATTGCGGATGGCAGGCACCTGGCAGGCGCGAGCGGCGCGCAGGAGCGGGCGCAGGATGCGGGGAAAAAGATGCGTGTGCTTGTGGGTGTCGATGTGGGAGACGCGGAGGCCGGCGGACTGGAGGCGGCGGACCTGCGCGGCGGCTTCGGCTTCAACTTCGGCGTCGCGGATGCGGCCGCTGTAGAGGTCGGAGGCGAAGCGGCTGAGCTTGTCGCGAAAAGAATGGCCGTCCGGGCAGAGTGAGGGGATTTGCTGAGGAGGGAGTGCGGGAGTTCCATCGGTGAGGACGACGTGGCAGCCAACTTCGAGATTGGGGTTGGCGAGAGCGAGCGCTACGGCGTCGTCGAAGGCCGCGCCGGTGGCCATGAGCGTGGCGGAGCTGAGCGCGCCGGCCTGGTGGAGCTCGGCGATGGAGCGGTTGACGCCGGGAGTGAGGCCGAAATCGTCGGCGTTGATGAGGAGGGGCACAAAGGCAGGGTACAGCGTACAGCGTTCAGGGCGGGGGAACTGGTGACTGGGAACTGGTGACTGGGAACTGGGGACTGGTGACTGGGGACTGAGAACTGGTGACTGGTGACTGGGGACAAGATCAGCGTTCGGTGCTGCCGTACACCGCGGGGTTGAGGGTGGGGTCGTTGTACATCTTGAGCTGGCGGTAGAGCTTGAAGCGGCGGCCGCCGGCGAGGACCTGCGACCAGAGGCGATCGAGCGAGAGGGCGAGGTCGTCGCGCTGCTCGGTGAGGAGTGCGAGGCGTTCACGGTTGCGCTCGGCGTGGCCAGCGGGTGCATCGGGGCGGTCGATCTCCTCCTGGGTGTGCCAGATTTTGAGCGAGAGGATGGAGAGGCGGTCGATCATGAGGCCGGGGCTCTCGGAGTGGAGCTCGGCGGAGTCGTTGGGCAGGCCGGCGGAGCGGAGCGCGTCGAGGAGGAGCGCGTCGCATTGCTCGGTAAGGTCGTTGCGGCGCTGGTTGATCTGGTCGATGGTGCGCTTGACCTCGGCGAGATCGCGATCGGTGGCGTGCGGGGCGCGAGCGCGGTCCTCGGTGTGCCACAGGTCAAAATTGGCGCGATGCTGGGCGAGCACGGTGAAGATAAAAGACGGGCCGTCGCTGGAATTGGCCGTGGGCGCGGGGCTGTCGCCGCTTGCCGCGCTCTGGTGCCAGAGGCGGTTGGAGCGGTCGTGGAGGTCGGCGATCTCGCGAGCGGAGAAGTGAAGATCGGCGTTCATAGGGGGAAGCCTGGTGGAGTTATGGTAAAACACCGCGCGAGTTTTTCCCTTAGGATGTCGTCATGGCCGAAGCGCCGCGCATTCTTTGCATTTCGACGTACGAAAAGGGGCAGGCGCTGCTGCGCGAGTGCGCTGCGCTGGGCTGCCGGGTGACGCTGTTGACGGTGGAGAAGCTGCGCGAGGCGGACTGGCCGAGGGAGATTCTGGATGAATTGCTGACCATGCCGGAAGGGCTGACGCTGGATCAGGTAACCAACACGGTTACGTATCTGGCGCGGACGCGGCGATTCGAGCGGGTGATCGCGCTGGACGAATTCGACATGGAGACGGCGGCGCACCTGCGGGAGCACATGCAGATTCCGGGGATGGGGCGCACGACGACCGCGCATTTCCGCGACAAGCTGGCGATGCGGTTTGCGGCGCAGCGGGCCGGAGCGCTGGTTCCGGAGTTCATGCGGGTGCTGAATTACGAGGAGCTGCGGCAGTGGATGGAGCGCGTGCCGCCGCCGTGGGTGCTGAAGCCGCGCGCCGAAGCGTCGGCCATCGGCATCAGGAAGATGGAGGGCGCGGAGCAGCTGTGGGCCGCGCTGGAGGAACTGGGCGACCGGCAAACCAGCTTTCTGCTGGAGCAGTTTGTGCCCGGGGACATTTTTCACGTGGACTCGATCGTAAGCGAGGGCGCGGTGGTGTTCGCGGCGGTGAGCGGTTACGGGAAGCCTCCCATGCAGGTGATGCACGAGGGCGGAGTTTTTACGACGCGGGTGCTGGAGCGCGGATCGGCGGAAACGGGAGGGCTGACGGCGATCAACAACCGGCTGATGCCGGCGATGGGGATGCTGCGCGGGGTGACGCACGCGGAGTACATCCGGGGAAGGGACGGGCGGTTTTATTTTCTGGAAGCGGGAGCGCGGGTGGGCGGCGCGTTCATTGCCGATGTGGTGGAAGCGGCGACAGGGGTGAATCTGTGGCGGGAGTGGGCGCGGATTGAAGTGGGGAACCTGCTGGGGCAGAGATATCAGGTTCCTGCGCAGAGGGCGCTGTATGCGGGGAGCGCGCTGTGCCTGGCGCGCACCGCGGAGCCGGATACGTCGATATTCACCGATCCGGAGATTGTGCTGCGGGTGAAGAAACATCATCATGCGGGGCTGATTGTGCAGTCGGAGAATGCGGAGCGTGTGCGTGTGCTGGTGGAACACTACGCGGAGCGGTTTGCGCAGGAGTATCTGGCGGTGGCGCCGGTGCCGGAGAAGCCTACGGCGTAGGTTGCAGGTGGGTGGTGGATAGGTTCGGAGGATGGTGATGGTGACCGAGTCGATGCAGTTTCCGCACCGGAGATATAACCCGCTGAAGCGGGAGTGGGTGCTGGTGTCGCCGCACCGGACAGCGCGGCCGTGGCAGGGGGAAGTGAACGCGTCGTCAGGGTTCTCCGATGTGCATTACGATCCGGCGTGCTACCTGTGCCCGGGGAACACGCGCGCGGGCGGGAACGTGACGCCGAAGTACGAGAGCGTCTTCATTTTCGACAACGATTATGCGGCGCTGCTGCCGGATTCGCCGAAGCCGGAGCGCGAGGATGCGCCGGAGCTGCTGCGTGCCGAGCGTGAGCGGGGACGATGCCGGGTGCTGTGTTTCCATCCGGATCACAGTCTGACGCTGGCGCGGATGGAGACGGCGGAGATTCGGCGCGTGGTGGACGCGTGGACGGAGGAGTTCCGCACGCTGGGTGGAGCGCCGGAGTGCCGCTACGTGCAGATTTTCGAGAACCGCGGCGCCATGATGGGCGCGAGCAATCCGCACCCGCACGGGCAGATCTGGGCGACGGAGCATGTGCCGAACGAGCCGCAGGCGGAGACCGAGGCGCAGGTGGCCTACAAGGAGCGGCATGGCGGGTGCCTGCTGTGCGACTACTCGAAGCTGGAAGCGTATGAAGGCGTGCGCGTGGTGTGCGAGAACGACGCTTTTCTGGCGTTGGTGCCGTGGTGGGCGGTGTGGCCGTTTGAGACCATGGTAGTGGCGAAGCGGCACGTGCGGTCGCTGCTGGATTTCAACGAGGCGGAGCGGAATGGGCTGGCGGACATTCTGAAGCAGGTGACCACGCGCTACGACAATCTGTTCGAGACCAGCTTTCCGTACACCATGGGATTCCACCAGGCGCCGACCGACGGCGGAGCGCATGAGGAGTGGCATTTCCATGCGCATTTTCTGCCGCCCCTGCTGCGCTCGGCGACGGTGAGGAAATATATGGTGGGATTCGAGCTGCTGGGGATGCCGCAGCGCGATCTGACCGCGGAGACGGCGGCGGAACGCCTGAAGGAGCTGCCGGCGGTGCATTTTTTGAAACGGTGAGAAGGGCGCGCTGCGATGCTCTCTGACCCGTTTGGGGAGTTTTGGGTAGGATGCGGCGGCGGGTAGGATGAATCCACCGTGAGCGAAAGCCTGAGTCCGGAGGCCGCGGCGAAACAGCGCCGCACGGGGATGACGCTGCTCATCGCGGTGGGATTGATCGCGATGCTGGCGGTGTCGTTTGCGATCCGCGGCTATCTGTTGCGGCAAAACAGCGTGAACCGGGACTTCATCAGCTACTGGAGCACCGGGAAGATGCTGGCCGCGCACCATAATCCATACGATCGCGCGGCAATTTTTGCGCTGGAGCGGAGCCAGGGGGCGACCTATCAGCGGCCGTACATCATGCGGAATCCGCCGTGGGCGCTGATTCTGTCGTGGCCGCTGGCGGCGTTCAGCGCGCCGACGGCGGCGCTGGTGTGGATGATCGCGATCATCGTGGCGGCGCTGGGGTGCATCCAGCTCTTACGTCCGCCAGGGTTGAAAACGCTGCCGCTGACGCTGATTTTCTTTGCGCCGTCGCTGATCTGCGTGGGCGCGGAGCAGACATCGATTTTCGTGCTGCTGGGGCTGGCCCTGTTCATGCGCCTGCTGGAGCGGCGGCCATTTTTGGCGGGGCTGGCGCTGACGCTGGCGACGCTGAAGCCGCATCTGCTGCTGATCTTCTGGCCGGTGCTGCTGCTGGAAGTGGCGCGGCGGCGGCAGTGGAGCGTGTTGGCGGGGATGGCAGTCGGCGTGGGTGCGGGGATGGCGGCAGCGCTGTGGTTCGATCCACACGTATGGAGCCATTATTTTGCGGCGATGGGTGCGGAAAATATGGCGGGCGGATATTATCCGAACCTGCCGAGCATTCTGGCACTGCTGGTGGCGCCGCATTCGCTGTGGCCGGAGGCGATACCAACGGTCGTGGGGCTGGCGTTTGCGGGATGGTACTGGGCGCGGCGGCGCAAGCAGTGGGACTGGCGCTGGCACGGCGCGATGGTGCTGGCGATCTCCGTAGTGACAGCGCCGTACTCGTGGCCATTCGATCAGGTGCTGTATCTGCCGGCGATGTTTGTGAGCCTGCGGCGCGTGCCGAAGCGGGCGGTGATGGTGCTGGCAGCAGCCAACATTGTGGCGCTGGCCATCTACGCGAAGTCTCCGGTGCTGGGCGACGTGCGGTACTGGTGGATGGCTCCGGCATGGATGGTGTGGTGCGTGTACGCGTACACGCGGCCGGAAACTGGAACGCGCGAGGAAAAGGCGCTGGCGGCGGCGAAAACGTCCATGGTCAGTCGATGATGAGGCAGGTCTGCACGAGAGCAGAATTCATGTAAGGCAGGGCCTGGCGGTCGCGGCGGTTTCAATGCGCCGAGCGGTGGACGGCGACGCCGACGAAGGAGTCGGCGCAGCCGTAGTAGAGAAACCATTCGTGGTGGGAAAAGACCAGGCCTTCCACGAAGGTGGTTCCGGCGGCGTACTGGCCGCTGCGCTCCCATGGCTCTTCGGGGCGGAAATACGGATGGGCGGAGCGAGCCAGCAGCTGAGCGGGGTTTCCGGCGGCAAAAAGAGCCTGGCCTGAGGAATAGGCGCCGGGGCCGATCTGCGGGTCGCCGCCGGATGCGGCGTTTTTGCCGTTATAGAGCAGCAGGATCCCCCTGCGAGTGAGCAGCGGCGGTGCGCCGACCTCCGCCAGAGCGCTGTCGAAGAGGCCGGGGCGCGGTGCGAGCAATGCGACCGGCGTGCCGGAGTGGTCCTCGACCGGCGACCAATGGATCAGGTCCGTGGACGTGGCTAAGCTGATCCTGCCTTCGCCCCAGTACATCCAGTATTTGCCGTAGATGCGCGCGGCGACGAGGCGATCTCCATCGAGACGGGTGACGATGCCGGCGGATTTGTATCTGAGATTCGCGTATTTGCCGGTGGCGCCGAAGGCTGGTCCGTACTTTGTCCAGTGAACGAGGTCGCGCGAGGTGGCGACGCCCACGGTGTACGTGACGCGATTCCATTGCGTGTACGTCAGAACGTAGAGGCCGTCCTTTGTCTGGACGATGCGGGGATCTTCGACTCCGCCAGGCCACTCGCGCTGGAACTGGCTGTCGTGGGCCGGATAGAAGACGGGACCGGGCATCTGGCGAAAGTGGATGCCGTCGCTGCTGACCGCAAGGCCGAGACGCGAGGTGTGTTCGCCGATGGCCATGGAGCCGGTATCGTCTTCCGCGCGATAGAGCAGGAAGACCTGGCCGGAGCGCACGATGGCGGCGGGATTGAAGGTATGCAGGGCTTCCCAGTGCACGTTTTGCTTACGGATGGGGCCAAAGAAGACGGCCTGTGGCTGAGGAACCACGACGGGACCGCTGTTGGGCGGACGCTGGAAAGGCTGCAGCATCCACGAGCTTTCCGAGGGGTGCTGGGCGGCGCAGGCGATGGAGCCAAGACAAATCAGAAGGGTGAGGGGAATGCGACGCTGCCAACCGGCCATAGGCATCAGCATAGATGGGCGGGGTTGCCGGGTGGAATCGCGATGGGTGCGATCCAGGGAGAAAGATCTGGCAGAGATTTTCGTTCAACCCACCTTAGGTCCCAAAAGCGTCCATCAACAGACATCCGCAGCGAGCGTAGAGGTATCGATCAAGGCAACATATCCCTGTTAATACAAAACTAATATCGCCGGACCAGAAGACAGGCAGAGCGTCGCATCGCCGCCAGCGACAGAAGCGCTTCAAAAAAAAGGCGCGGGAGAGGCTGCCCGGCGGCGACCAACGGCATCCCAACAGTCCGCTTGACAGCATTTCACGCAGGGCGCTAGGATGTTCGACGTCTGTGGCAACGTTACCATTCCTGCATGGAAACCTTACCATGCATTTCTCAGCCCGCACTTGCAGACCCAGGAACCGTCTTAGGGCCGGGGCAGAAAATCGAGAACGTAATTTCTGGAGGCGACATGACCTTGACTTCGATTCGAAGGGCCGTTGGTATCTGTCTGCTCGCTGGAGTTTTCGCAGGCTTCAGCGCCATGGCCCAGGACTTCCGCTCCGTGTTAACCGGACAGGTAACAGACCCATCGGGGGCTGTTATTCCCAAAGCCAATGTATTTGTGAAAAGCGTATCGTCCGGGACGACCTATAAGGGCGAGACCAGCGACAAGGGCGTCTATTACATCCCGTATATTCTGCCGGGCGACTACACGGTGTCTGTGCAGGCGCAGGGATTCAAGACGGTGGTGCAGGATAAGGTGGTCCTGCTGGCCTCGCAGACGTTCAATCAGAACTTCCAGATGCAGGTAGGCGCGGTGTCGGAGAAGGTGGTGGTGACCACGGCGCCGCCGCAACTGGAGACATCGACGGCTTCGGGCGGCACGGTGATCGATGAGCGGGAACTGGAGGGGGTGCCGCTGAACGGCGGACAGGCTTACACGCTGATCGGCACCACGCCAGGGAGCCAGTTCACGCAAACGCAGTTCGGGCCTGGCGGAGGTTATTCCGGCACGCGCGGATGGGACGTGACGGCCTCGTACACCATCGGCGGCGGCGTTGTAGGCAACAACCAGTTCACGCTGGACGGAGTGAACATCACCAGCCAGTACAGCTACGACAATCACTCCGCGGGCGAATGGAGCGTTGCTCCGAATCTGGACGCGATCCAGGAAGTGAACGTGATGACCACGACCTACGACGCGCGATTTGGACGGACGAGCGGCGGAACGGTGAACACGGTTTCAAAGAGCGGCGGCAATCATTTCCATGGCGATGCGCACTACGCCTACGAAGGCACGCTGATGGACGCCAATGTTTACCAGAACAATCTGGCCGGCCTGCAGCGGCAGGGATACGTGCAGAACCAGTGGTGGCTGACGGTAGGCGGTCCGATCGTGAGGAACCGGCTCTTCTTCTACAGCGGATTCGAAGGATATCGGGAGTCGATTGCCGGGACGGTGTTCGTGAATGTGCCCCCGGCTTACCTGCGGCCAGGATACAACGGCAATGCGGGCGTGAATTTCGGGCTGGTCCAGCAAATGGATCCGCAGCAGTTCCCCACTGGAATCCAGGTCTTCGAACCGGGCACCGCCTATTGCACGACCGGGGGCCCGGTGACCTCCTGCAACTCCAATTACGTGGCGCAGACGGAGTATCCGAACGACACCATTCCCTCGACGGAAATCAACCCCACAGCCACAGCGGTGATGAAGTACATTCCGCTGCCGAATATTCCGGCGGGAGCGAACCTGGCGAGAGGCAATAACTACCTGGCGCATGCGCCCGACCTGTACGACTATAACCAGCCGATGGGCCGGGTGGACTATAACCTGACCAACAAAACAAAACTCTACAGCTACTTTCTGTGGTGGAAGGGTACGGAATATCGCACCACCAACGGCCTGACCGGAATCGCCGCCAACGGCAACATCAACAATCTGCGGCAAACGTGGGTCGCGACGCAGGATGTGACGCATGTATTCTCCCCGACCATGGTGGGCGACTTCAAGCTGTCGCTGGACCGCTTCCAGGAGGCGGCGCCGGACGGCGACTTAAGCACGCAGACCGACCCGGGGACGATCGGGCTGACCATGCCGGAGCCTACCTTCACGAGCGCCAAATATCTGCCGGAATTTGGGGTGAGCGACGGCTGGGGCACCGGCCTGGTGAACGGCGATACGGTATTCGGGAACCAGCTTGCGGCGGATGTGACGAACAACTACACCCTGAATGCGGACCTGACGAAGTCGGCAGGAGCGCACAACTGGGAATTCGGCGGTGAATTCGACGAATTTCAGTTCGGCGGACAGCCTTACAACGGCGGTCATCCGAACGGCGATTTCAGCTTCAACTCCAGCTGGACCCAATACAACCCCCACAGCCAGTACTGCTATCCGGTTGTTCCCGCCCCGGGGCAGGAGAACACCTGCACCTCAAATACACCGAATGGCTCAGCGCTGGCTTCCTTCTATCTCGGGTATCCATCCGGCGGCGGAATCGACTGGGATCCCCCGATCATGGACGGCTATCCGGTCTATGCGGTGTATGTGCAGGATAACTGGCGCGTGAACCATCAGCTAACGTTGAATCTGGGTCTCCGTTACGACGTACAGCGCGGGCTGCGGGAGCGCCATAACAACCTGAATCGCGGCGTGTGCATGACCTGCGTCAATCCTCTGACCAGCGATTCGACGTACCAGGCCAACATTGCGGCGGCGGCGAGCCAGTCGGCGTGGAGCGCCGCGGGCATCAATCCGGCGTCGCTGGATACGGTCTACGGTGGGGTTGAGTTCGCGGGGTCCGGCGGTCAGTCGCGGGATGCGTACAACACCGACTGGTCGAATGTGGGTCCGCGCATCGGCGTGGCGTTTGCGTTGAATCCGAAGACCGTGATTCGCGGCGGGTGGGGATTGATGTACTCCTACGGGCTGGAAGGCGGTTCGAGCGTGGGAGAGTCGGTAACCACGAACTACACCACCTCGACCAACGGATACAACACGCCGACGAACTACTTCCAGAGCGGAAATCCGTTCGCGAGCGGGCTGCTGGTTCCCACCTACTCCAGCCAGGGACTGGAGACGGACCTGGGCAACGGCGGCATACAAGTGGACTTCCCCAACCGCAAGATTCCGATGGAGCAGATTCTCTCCTTCGGTTTCCAGCGCGAGTTGCCCGGCAACATGGTGCTGGACGCGCGCTATGCGGGTAACTTTTCCAGCA
This sequence comes from Acidobacteriaceae bacterium, assembly GCA_049671725.1. Taxonomy (GTDB): domain Bacteria; phylum Acidobacteriota; class Terriglobia; order Terriglobales; family Acidobacteriaceae; genus Palsa-343. The sequence continues at coordinate 43,697 of JBATVK010000056.1, read as the reverse complement.
GGCTGCGCACGTTCCTGTGGGTGAACGGCACCGCAAGCTACGCTCAGGAGCAGGCGGCGATTGCGAACCCGGCGGTCTTTAACCAGCAGGTGCCGAATCCCTACTACAACGTACCCGGAGAATCAGGGCCGGGGCAGTGCGGGACGTCGAGCACCATCGAGGCAATCGCGCTGCTGACCCCGCTTTCGCAGTATTGCTCGCCGGGAGGCGTGGGTCTGGTGGGCGAATACAACGCACCGCTGGGAAGAAACTGGTACGACGGTCTGGAAGTGAAGCTGAACCGGCGTGTCTACGGGACCAGCGGGAAGGGTTTGAGCTATCAGATCTCCTACACCTATTCGAAAACCATGAATGGCGACGGTTATCAGAACGGCTGGCCGTATCAGGATCCTTTCCAGATTCACTGGCTGGCAAATACGGACCGCACGCATGTGTTTACCGCGACCACCGAGTACGATCTGCCTTTCGGGGTGGGGCGGCCGTGGGTATCCAGCCCCTCGCGTCCGCTGGGTTACCTGGTGAATAACTGGCAGCTCAGCGGCATCTTCAGCGCGGAGAGCGGGTTCCCGGTTCAGCCCAACACGGGCTGGTGGTATACCTGCCCGGGCCAGAGTTACCGGCCGGCGGGTGGAACCTCAGTCGGCAAGGGCCACTGGTTCAGCAGCAATTCGAGCTGCTGGCAAGGCATTCCGTCGTATGGGCTGATGAATCTGGAGGGAACGACGAGTCAGGTTCGCCAGCCGACCATCCCCAACCTGGATCTGGCGCTGGAGAAGACGGTGCCGGTGCATGAGGCGACCGCCTTCCAGTTCCGGCTCGATGCGTTTAACGCGTTCAACTCGGTGCTGTTCGGCGGTCCGGACACCAATCCAGGCGACGGTCCGGCAGTATTTACGCCGGGAGCGGGGTGGAGCGGGTTCGGCACGGTTGGAGCGACACAGCAGAACTTCCCGAGAGTCTTGCAGGTGTCGGGGAAGTTTGACTTCTGAAGGCCTGGGCCGCGGCACGACTTCTGCAATATGAGGTCGTGCCGCAGGTTCTCTGTCCTCAGAATGGTCTCGTTTTCGACGATTGGGTCACCCGGCGGTGGAGCGCGACTTCCAGGCGAAGATGGCTCGGGAATTCGCGGCTGCAGTTTCCATGTACAGCTGCGGACTGATCCTGTCGCAGGTGTGAAGCAACGGGAGAGAGGGAATGCCGAAAATTTGCAGGAAGCCGGCGGCTGCCATGAGGAATTGGAAACGGGTGGCCTGGCGAGGTGCGCTTCTTGTGAGCAGCTGCATGCTGGCGTCGCCGGCGCCGGCGCAGCATGTTGAGAAACAGCCGGTGGATTATGCAAACGGGCTGGTGGGAACGGCTCCGCTGGACCAGCAGGCCCTGATTGGGAACGCGCCACCGCCGGGCGAGCAGCTCTATTCGGGCTTTACGACGCCGGGGGCTGTGTTGCCGCACAGTTCCACGCTGCTGGCGCCGATCAATGCCAACCTTTCCGTCGACTATCCGGCTGGCGTGCGCGCACCCTACTTCTATCCCAACCGGACGATCGTGGGCTTCTCCGCCGGTTCGGAAGACAGACCTGTCATCATGCCGATCGTCGGCAACTTCACCATTCCGCCGGAGCGGAGCGCCTCGGTCTACGATAAGTCGCGGGAGAAATCGTCGCCCGGCTACTACAGCGTGTATCTGGATGACTTCCACACGCTGGCTGAGATGACGGTAACCATCTGGACGGGCATGTTTCGGTTCACCTTCCCCCGGACGCAGAAGGCGAACATCCTGTTCGACCTGGGGGATGAAGGCGGCGATATCGAAGTGGTGGACGACCACACCGTACGCGGCCAGTCACGCAATCACCGGTATTACGTTGCGGAATTTTCGAAGCCGTTCGACAGTTTCGGGACCTTTCGCCAGTTCCTGCCCGATCATCCCGATCCGCGTGTATTAGTCGGATTCAGCGACGTCGAGCCGGAGCAGCGCACGATTTCGGGGAACTTTGCCGGGGCGTATCTTCGCTTTGCCACGACACAAGGCGAGCAGATTCTGGTGAAGGTCGCGTCGGGCATCAGCTACGATCAGGCCGAGGCTCGGCTGCAGGCCGAGAGCCCGGGATGGGACTTCGACCGGATCCACCAGCAGGCACGGGCGGCGTGGGCGAAAGATCTGAACAAAATCGAAGTGACGGGCGGCACGGAGAAACAGAAGATGCTGTTCTACTCCTGCCTCTATCACTCCTTCTACAGCCCTCGTCTGATTGCGTCGAAGGGCGACGAGTTCCGGGACCGCGACGGGAATATCGAGACTGCCAGCTACAACCGCTATGGGCCGGTGCCGCTGTGGGATACGGGACGCAACCAGATTGTGCTGCTGACGCTGCTGGAGCCGGATGTGAAGCTGGACATTCTGCGCTCGGAGCTGGACGACGCGCGCGAGCGGGGACATATGGAGACCTCGTTCCACGGCGACAATGCGGTCTTCATGTATCTGGGCGACTGGGAGCGGGGCCTGAACTTCGACTGGGCCGCGGTCTATGAATATCTGCGCAGGAACGCGATGGACCCGAACGGTCCGCGCGGCTATCTGGCGGAGTACATGAAGCAGGGCTGGATTTCGGACTTCATTCCGAAGGGGAATCCGAGCCCGCCGTATGCCGGCGGCAAGGCCGGAGTCGCGACCACGCTGGAGTACAGCTGGGACGATCATGCGATGGCTATCTACGCGAAGCGGCTGGGGCGCGAAGACGATTGCGAGATGTTCCTGAAGCGCGCGCACAATTATCGCAACGTCTTCGACCCGAGCGTTGGATTCATGCGCGGACGAACCGCCGACGGGCAGTGGATCTCCCCGTTCGATCCACGGGAACCGTACTACAACTTCATGATGAAGGAAGCGTCGGGGTGGTCGACGCTGTGGCTGGTGCCGCACGATGTGCAGGGACTGATGGATCTGCTCGGCGGGCGGGAGAAATTCGACGCAAAACTGGATGCATTCTTCAGCACGCCGTACACCGCCAAAGGCATTTGCCGCGACTGCACCGGGGTGATTGGGCAATATGTCCAGGGGAACCAGCCGGATCAGCAGGCGGCTTACTACTACGACTGGGGCGGCCAGCCGTGGAAGACGCAGGAACTGACACGGAAGATCCTGGCGCTGATGTACGGCAGCGACAAGACAGGATATGCGTTTCCAGGCATGGACGATCAGGGATCGACGGCCTCCTGGTATGTGATGAGCGCGCTGGGATTCTATCCGGTCGATCCGTCAAGCCCGGATTACATTCTGGGCAGCCCGATCTTCGACCGCGCGACGATCCACATGGGCAACGGGAAAGACCTGAAGATCGTTGCGCTGAACAATTCGGCGGCGAACCTCTATATTCAGTCGGCAACGCTGAACGGCAAGCCCTGGAACAAGCCATGGTTCAGCCACGCGGATATCGCCGACGGCGCAGAACTGGTGCTGAAGATGGGGCCGCATCCGAACAAGTCATGGGGCAGCGCACCCGAAGATGCGCCCCCATCGATGACGCCCATTGGGCAGTAGGCCGCAGCCGATGAGAACTCAGCCGGCCTAACTGACCTACAGCACAGGCTCCGAACAGCTCTGTATCACTTGCGCATCGCAGGTGCGTTTCTGGATGGCAGGCTATATATTGGCAACTTCGTTGTTGTGGGTGGTGAGCCCGCTGGGATTCGAACCCAGGACCCACGCCTTAAAAGGGCGTTCGCAGCCACCGCTGCACAGTGTTGCACAGAGCCGCACAAAGTAGAAATGAACCAGTATTTATGCTGGCATTGCCATCATTGCTTAGCGTCTGACCGCAGCACACGATTGCATGGAAAACGCCGTTCGTGTATCACGTTTGTATCACACCTCTCCCGAGCAGAAATCCAGCGAATGCCAAGCACCAGACCTTCGCTCCGGGGAATGGCACCGAATGAGGCTTGGGGGAGAGTGTGATACGGGAGTGTATACATGGCACGCAGACCCTCGGCTGTGACAGGCGTCTACGAAAGGGTACCCGGGAGCGATATCTGGTCGGCCCGAATTCGAGCGGGCGGCAAGCTGGTGCGGAAGAGCTTCGGCCGCGGTCCGCGAGGGCGGGCTGAGGCGATTGCCTGGGTGGAGAAGGCGAGAACGATAAAGCGCACGGGAGAGGGCGTACTGCCAACGACCGCGAAGCGCCCAGTGCTGACTACGGCGGAAGTGTCTGTGCTTGGGGACCCAAACGCGGTCACGGTCGGAAAGCTGTGCGATGAGTTTGAACGTTATGTGAAGGCTCACCCTGAGGAGTACCGGGACCAGACGAATCCGCCGAAGAGAATCGCCGAAATCAAAGCAATGTTCGGCGAGCGCGAAGCAACGAAGCTGAAGCCCTCAGAGATTGAGGACTGGCTGGACGCCATCCAGGAAGACAGGGAGCTGGCCAACGCGACCGTCAACAAGATGCGCGGCACGTTTTCGATGATCTACAGGCATGGGAAACGCAAGGACCTGGTTAACGTGAATCCTGCGATGGATGTCCCCCTGCGTGACGTGGGCAACGGGGTGGAGCGTTTCCTGACAGATGAAGAGGAGAAGCGGCTCCGGCGTGTCCTGCAGCGGAACATCAACGCGCACGACCCCATCAGTCACCCGGACTTGCGGAAGCAGGCCATCCATCGGCTCCTGGAGTTTGAGGTCTCCCTGAAGTCGGGTATGCGTCGCTCCGAACAGTACAACCTGCGATGGGGCGATGTCGATTTCGAGAGGCGTATTATGCGCCTCCGAAAGACGAAGAATGGGAAACCGCGCAATGCATTCATCATTGATGACGTGGCGAAGGCGCTAAAGCAATTGGGAGACCTCAGCCTCGAACGCAGGGATCGGTCTGCAGACCAGCCGAACAAGTCGCCGGAGGACGTCGTCTTTGCCAAGGCCGACAACAAGAAGTGGTGGCAGGCGGCCCTGGACGACGCGAAGATCAAAAAGTACCGTTGGCACGACAACCGGCATACTTTCTGTTCGCGGCTGGTTCAGGCGGGAGTGCACCTGAAGGTGGTGCAGGAAGCCGCGGGGCACGCCTCTATTGCCTCGACAATGCGATACGCACATTTCGCACCCTCTCAGGTGATCGATGCGATGGCTGTCCTCAATAGCAAAAGGTGACCCCCATTGCCCAGTTGTAATGAATATATAAAATGTTATATGCTGCAATTCAGTCATGAAGAGTCCCACTGATCGACAGCCGGCGAAGATCGAATGGGAGGGGGACGCAAAGGAAATTCTGAGTGCCTTCCCTCACGATGTGAAGGTCACGTTGGGTTTCTCATTGCGCCAGCTTCAGAACGGGAATCGTCCCCGGTGTGCTCATCGTCCGATGACAACGGTGGGGAAGGGTGTTTGGGAATTGAAAGACAGCGATGAGCGAACGTGGTATCGCCTTATTTACCTGACTCAGATCGGCGATACCATCCACGTTCTGCACTGCTTTGAGAAGGACAGCAGGAAAACGGATCGGCGCGACCTGGAGATTGCGAGAGTCAGACTGAAAGAAGTCCGGCAGAGACTGCAGGGCTAAAACAGAGCGCATAGCGACCAGACGGGAGTGGTCTAATGAGCAAATCGAATCACATTACGACGGGCGATGTTCTGGACGACCTGGGATTCTCCAGATCGGAAGCGTCGGCGCTCAAGATCAAGGCCTCCATTCTGGAGGCGATTTTGGCTGAAATCGACCGGCGTGGTTTTACCCAGCGCGAACTGGTGGACGTGCTGGATGAATACCAGCCAAATGTCAGCAATCTCCTGCATGGCAGGATCAGTAAGGTGAGCATCGAGAAGCTGCTCGCGTATGCAGACCGGCTCAAGATGCGAAGCAGCATCGAGCTACGGCCATCTGCCAAGGGAAGTCATGGTAAACCTCTGGGGCGCATTGCCACTAAAGACGCCGCGTACGCGTAGCTGCGGGGTGATTCCCTATCCGGCCCTGCGCTTCGCGTGATCAGATACCGCGAACTTGCGAATCTCTTCAATCGGGATCAGTACGCGATTGTCGATTCTTCTCGTCAACATCCGCCCATCCGCAATCATGTAGTCCACTTTGCGGATGCTGATGGTGAGCAGCTCCGCAGCCGCTTTGCGGCTTACGAGAAGTCTCGCGTCCATCGGTACGCTCGCGACGCCCGGCCGTTTGCGCTTTCCGCCCTGCTGCCTTACCGTCTGCGACTTCGAATCTCCAGAACGCAATGGGATGGCGTGCGTGGCGGAGGACGAATTTATACCAGTAGCTGAAGATGCAGACATCTGATCTGAGTCAATTCGGTTTACGGCTTTGACTCCATCAAACAGAGAGAGCTGCCCGGCCAGTGGGACTGGGGCGGCGCGGCGTATGAGCGAAGAGGGGCACAAGGAACACCTCAGCGGCTTGCACACTTGACAGTAGCGCAGGAGTATCCATAGAGTCAACTGTAAGTTTACAGTTTCCGGTGGCGATTGCGGTGGCATCTTCGAACAGCAGGACAGAGAAAGGAAAACCCGTGCAAGAAAAAGGCGGATGGCCGCAGCAGCCGGTCATTTCCATTCGCGTCTCAGAGGCGCTGCGCTCCCGACTTGAACGGTTGAAGGAACTCCTCTCGAAAAAGAGTGGCGAGAACGTCACCACTTCCGAGGTGGCGAAACAGCTTCTGGAATCGGCGCGCGCGGACCGGCTGGAGGTGGCGGAACTGCTGGCCGATGCGACCGCAGCGCTCGCTGGAGCGAGACGCAAGGCGGAGGCCGGACTGAGTCTCTCCCGGGCCGAATGGATCATTCTTGCAAACTACATCCACCTGGGAGTTGAGAGCTACGTTGAGGACCCGATTTCGACCGAGACAATGAAAGGAATCCTCCAGGCTTTCCTCGCCGCTTACGAGGTGCGCCGGGGGAAGAAGACGAGCCGCGATGCCCACTACCTTTCGAATCTCCCAATCCTCAACAAGCAGGGTCAGCCGGTTCTTGGATCTCAGTCTGAAGATATCGATGTTACGACGGCCGTTGAGCGGCTCATCCGGAGAATGGATTCGCCGGAGGCCGAGAAGGTGTGGCCGCAGTTCGCCCCCCGCAATCTGTACGAGTTCCTGGAGGAGGAATCTTTCGGCATCGAGGCGATGAATCAGGCCCTGAAACCGTACTGGCCGCTCCTGTGGAGAGCGGCGGCTCGAGGGCATTATCTGGTGCGTGGAACTCCCGTGCGAAGCGCAGCCGGAAGGGCCATTGCAGAGCGCCCCTGGGGCCCGGCGATTTCCTCCGTGTTCGAAGGTGGATTCGTGCTCTCATTCGCGGCGGGAAGCGATGGCGATCTGGCGGTCCTGGTGAACCTGCCCGAGGCTCGTCAGACGATGTACGAGATGAGACCCTGGCCGATGATTGCAGAGTTCCGGTCGATGCTCGTTGCATGGGAAACGAGCGAAGCGAATTCGTTCTGGCAGGGGCGCTGGTTCTATGGCTACACCGCGATGGAGCCTACGGTGCCGCCCATCTGGGTCCGCTGCCCGAGCGGGGTGAGCTTCGGGTTTACGGCCAGCGAGTGGGCGTCGCTGCATAAGGCGTTTCGCCTTGCCTGGCAGAAGCCAGAGCTGCAGCGGATTTCGGCGGAGTTGCTGCTCGAGTATGGCGAGATTTAAGAACGGCGCTGCTGTCGCAGCGGAAGTAGATGGGACACGTCACCCCCAACCGGGTTGCTGCAGAGCGCCCCGGGGCGCGGTGACGTTTACAAATGTCAACTTCCGCTACGACAGCGATTTAGGTTCCTGGTGTTTACAAACGCAAACGCACGTCTACGTAGGGTCATCGAACAGAGGGCTCCAGAACGCTTTCGTGTAAACACGTTGAATCGCAAGAAGTTTGCGTCAGTTCGATCGAACGAGCTCAGCAAGGCCAAATCTGCACGTCAACAGCGAGGTTCTCCCCATGAACGCCTTCCAGACGATGACGGAGCACGCGAAGAAGTCGTCCTCGATCGACGAAAGCAAGCCGAGCTTTCGCACCAAAACCATCTCCATGCGGTTGACTCCTGACGAGCTTGCCGAGGTGGAATCCGCTGCCGAGAGAGCGGGCAAACAGCCCTCGGAATGGCTGCGAGAGACAACCTTAACTGCCGCAAGAGGGCGGCCATCGGATCCGATGGAATTGCTTCTCGCCGAAGTTTGGGCGATGCGTCATTCACTGCTGAGTCTGTTCCATGCCGGCGCTCAAGCCACGGTGGAAGGCAAGCCATTAGCGCCTGAATCGGTCGTCAGAATCCGTGACGCAGCCGACGCGAAGAAGCTCGAACAGGCTCGCACGATGCTTGCTAATTTCCTAGAGCAGGGGGCCAAAGAAGGTGCGCAAAGGCTATGAACAGGAGGCGCATTCTCTTCATTCTCGTCCGGCTTCTCGCGTTTGCTGCAGTGACCGAAGCGCTGGCGATCCGGGCGTTTTGGCGCTCGCAGTGGACGCCTGTCGAACGTCATTACCTGCCCGCCTATTGCGCGAGTTCAATTCCATTCTTCGGCCCATCGTCGGTCGATGTGCAGTGGATCTGGAAGGTGGGACGGCATCGGAAACGGCAACTCGCCACGGATGACGACGTGGTGGATTCCGCAGATGGAACCGGTATGGCGCTCTCGCAGTCCGCCGTTGACGCCGCGTGGAAGACGCTCATGGAAGGTCCGCCAGAGCGGATTTCGGCGGACCAAGTCAGGCCCTATCTGGCTAGTCTCGCGTTTGAAGGCCAGAGCCTCTGGGAACTCCTTCTTTTCCCGGAATTGTCCGCACTTGCCACGCTGTGCGCCTCGCTTTTCGTCTGGTTCCTGGTTGTCGGATTTCTGCGGGCTCTCGTCGCCGACTATGCTTGGCGACGGCGCGTGCATTCCTGGCAGGAGCTGGTTTCCACTCTCTCCCAGGACTGCACCGCGGTGGCGCAACGGGTGTGTTCAGGACTCACAGCGTTGCACCAGAGCAGAGCACGGCACATCGAGACGCACCCGCCGGCAATCTGCGCAAAAGTCCTGCAAGTCCAGCCTCCTGCCAGGCCGGCATCCTTCGCCTTTCCGCTCTTCGGCGTCTGCAACGGAACCGGAAAAGGATTCCTCTGGAGCGATAGGCACGAGATCGACTGAACAGAAGTACGGTCGGGCCATTCAGGAGCACTCTTCATGCTCACCATATCGAAACCGCTGTCGGCCACCCAGGCGAGGACCTATCACGCCAAAGAATTTGCCTCGCAGCAGCAGAACTACTGGACCCGGAACCAGCAGGGTCACAGCGAATGGCAAGGGCGCCTCGCCGGCCAATGGAATCTCCAGGGTCCGGTTCATGACGAGCAGTTTGCGCGCCTCGCCGAGGGCCAGCATCCTCAGACCGGCGCACAAGTCGTCCGGCATCAGGTGTCGAGGACCTACGAAGGTAAGGGCGGCAAAGAAGTGACGAGCGTGGAGCACCGAGCCGGATGGGATGCGACGTTCTCTGCTCCGAAGTCAGTCTCCATTACCGCTCTTGTGGGCGGCGATGATCGAGTTCGGCTGGCGCACCGGGAAAGTGTGCGCGCAGCGCTTACGGAACTGGAGCACTACACGCAGGCTCGCATTGGAAACGTCCATGCCCCGGAGACCACCGGAAAGCTGGTTGCGGCGACGTTCGAGCACGACACCGCGCGGCCCGTGGATGGATATGTGGCCCCGCAGTTGCACACGCACGCCGTCCTCTTTAACGTGACCGAACGCGACAACGGCCAGACGCGCTCCCTGCAGCCCCACGAGATCTTCGTTTCGCAGCGTTATGTGACAGCCGTGTACCGCTCGGAACTGGCGCTCCGCCTCGAAAAGCTGGGTTATGAGATCGAACGCGGCAAGCACGGCCAGCCGGAAATCAAGGGATATTCGAAAGAATATCTTGAAGCGTCGAGCCCCCGAAGAGAGCAGATTAAAGATCATCTGCGTGAACAGGGGATCGATGGAGCCGCGGCTGCGCAAATCGCTGCTCATCACACGCGCGATCGGAAGGAACTGCTCGCACAGGAAGAAATCCTGCGACGGCACCGGGAGCTGGCCGCGCAGCACGGGAATCAGGCGGATCGAGTGGTCGCTCAGGCGCGAGCACACGGGCAATCCCAGACGCGAGAACCAGAAGTCAACGCACAGCGGGCGGTAACGTGGGCGCGAGATCACGTTTTCGAGAGATCGGCAGTTATTGACCGGCGTGCGATTCTCGAATCGGCCCTGGCGCGCGGCATGGGCGAGACGACCTATGCCAGCATCCGACAGGAGTTCGAACGCCGTGTGAGTACGGGTGAGTTTCGCGAGGTTGCCCACAAAGGCGCAGGATCGCACTTCACGACCACCGGCATGATCCGCATGGAACGCGAGATCATCGCGCGCATGCAGGAAGGCAACCGGCGCGGCTATGACGATCCGATGCTGGTTTCAGCACAGGTGCGGAGCAGGACTCAAGACCAGCATCGGGAACTGAGCGCCGCGCAGCGTGGTGCCGTTGACGACATCCTCATTTCACGGTCGAAGATTCTTGCGCTGGACGGGGTCGCAGGCGCCGGGAAAACGACTGTGCTTTCTGCAATTCGCGAGGCGGCAGAGGCCGAGGGATACCGCATCGAAGGCTTTGCGCCTACGTCGCGCGCAGCGCAGAAGCTCGCCGAGAGCGGCATGGATACCTCTACGCTACAAAAGCATCTGACGCGCGGCGAGCAACCGAACACAGGCGAGAACCGTCTGTATGTCCTCGACGAATCCTCGCTGGCATCGACCCGGCAATTTCATGAATTCGTGCACCGGCTCCATTCCCAGGATCGTGTCCTGTTGGTCGGTGACCGACGGCAACATGAATCGGTCGAGGCGGGGCGGCCATTTGCGCAGCTCCAGGATGCAGGCATGGTGACCGTTCGGCTGGAAGAGATCGTGCGGCAGAAAGACCCGCAATTGAAACGCGTGGTTGAGCAGCTTGCGCGCGGTCAGGTCCATGAGGCAGTCGAAAGCCTTGACTGGCAAGGCCGCGTCCATGAGATCTCCGATCACAACGGACGGATTCGGGCGATTGCAGAGGAGTATGCAAAGGCGCCGGAGCGCACTCTGGTCGTCTCGCCCGACAACCGCTCTCGCGTGGAGATCAATGAGCGCATCCACGCGGAACTGCAGAACAGCGGGATCGTTAGCAAAGCGGAACATCACGTCCGAACGCTCGTCCCGCGCCAGGACATGACAGGCGCGGACCGCACATGGGCCGGGCGGTACGAGGTTGGCAATGTGCTGCGCTATTCGCGGGCAGCGAAAAAAACCGGCATCGGCAAAGGAGAGTACGCACAGATCAAATCCGTTGATGCAGCAGCCAATCGGCTCACGGTCGAATTGCAGAACGGGACTGAACGGACCTACGATCCTCGCCGACAACAGGGTGTGACTGTATACCGCGAAGAGTTGCGCGCGTTCTCCGAAGGCGACCGCATCCAGTTCACCGCGCCCGCCAACGATCTCAAGGTGGCGAATCGCGAATTGGGCGTGATCGAGCGCATCGGCGACGATGGACGTTTGCAGTTGAAGATGGACAGAGGCCGCTCTGTCGAACTCGACTCTGACCGGCCCATTCATCTCGACCACGGCTATGCTGTGACGAGCCATTCCAGCCAGGGCCAGACGGCGGATCGCGTGCTGGTTCACGTGGACACTAAACTGGGCGCAAAAGACCTGCTCAACAGCCGCATGGCCTACGTCGCCATTTCACGTGGCGCACACGATGCGCAGGTTTTCACCAACGATGCGGCGACACTGGGCCAAGCAATCAGCCGCGATGTCCCTCACGCGCCAGCGATCCAACAGGCACCCGTATCGCACACCATCGAGGAGCAGCCTACCCAGGCACACGAAATCGGACAGGCCTTGGGCATAAGCATCTAATCGAGCCGAGGCTGACAATTCCCGGATGGCCGCAGGATAGCCGAGGCCCGGTTCGTGTCAAGTCTTGATGACCGCCCTGCGGCGGGCTTGCGCCCGGACTTGACACGAACCTTCGCTGCCTCGGTCTATTTGCCATCTATTCCGGGAATTTACATAACGACCGCAAGGAACCGGCACTCGTTGGGCCTACTCACACTCCACACGCGGCGCCAGTATGCGCCCGCTGACATTAGCTGTTCTCAGCTATTGGTTACTGGCGTACACTCTACTTAGGTAACATGGTCGCTATTGGCGGCAGTATTATATTTTTCTCTTGACTTTTGTCTTCATCCCGCACAACAATTGCGGCCATTCAAAAGTTGACATGCTCACTTGAAAGTGGGCGCCTTTAAGTTACCTTCCATTTCCCAGTCTGTGAAAAGCGCGTCGGCTCATTGCCTGAGCAGATTATCGGTGCTGCTCGATATTGAGTTGATCGATCGATTACATGTTGAACGCTTACTGCCTCGGGGCTCCGCTCTCCTTGCTGTTTACCTCAGGCTCCCCGGGGACAGACGCGTGGAGAAGAGCATGTTGACCACAAGGAGCATCCTCCGGATCACAATGGTGCCGATTCTGTTGCTGAGCACCGCTGTTGGCTCGGCTAAGCCCCACCTACACGTAATTAAGACGCGTGTCCGGTTTTTGGCAACCAGCACCAGCGTGCACAGCGGCATCGGCGAGAGTCAGGACGTGTACCTTGTGGAGTTGCCTTCCGGGATTGGAAGCGAAGGTTCAATGCTGGCACGCCTTGTAGACTACTACTCCTCTCCTCAGGCGGGGTTCTCACCCGGACATCTCTCCGGGGAAGGGCCGATCCTCCGCATCCGGCGCGACGGGTCATGTGACACACCTTTGGCTGACATGCCCCTCCGTACGGCGCCTGGTGATCCGATGGCCATTCTTCCGGAGAGGTTTCAATATGAGCCGCCGCTACCGCAAGGGACAAATATCAATGCGGTCTTACCCTGCTACAGAACTGTTCGACGTTGAACCACCGCTGAAGTGAGGTGCCAGCACGGCACGAGCTGGACTGAGGAGGCCAATCGTGATCTCTATGAAATGGCAGTTATGGGCATTGCCGGTGGTTGCGTGCCAGTTGGCACTCGGCCAACAGCAGCAAACGCCGGTACGCGATGCGCAAGGTATTTCAATCCTGGGGCAGGTCCTCACGGCGGCAGGCGGTTCGGCTGCCGTTGTAGCGATCAACGATTACACCGGCACCGGCAGCGTTACCTACTACTCGCGGACACCGAACGAAGGAAGTGTCACGCTCCAGGGTAGCGGTGCGCACGAGTTCCGACTGGATGCATCGCTTTCGGGAGGCGAGCGGTCGTGGATTGTGAACGGCAGCTCGTCCTATCTGAAAAACCCGGACGGGAGCACCACGACCCTACCTTCGCAAAATACGGTTAGGTTCGCGAACAATATGTTTCCGCTGTTAGCAGTTCTCCGGGCAGTTCAGGAGCCATCCCTGAACGTCTCCTATGCTGGCGTTGTATCCCATGACGGACTGCAGTTGGATGAAGTCACGATACGGCAAAATTTTCAAAATGATCCGACCGGGGCGCTCGCTAAGACAGCTCAGGAGCATATATTCATCGACCCGCAGGCGTTGACCGTCTATTCCATTGAGGACTACGCATACGCGAAAACGGGACCTGGAGAGTACCCGCATGAGATACAGTTCGGAAACTATCAGAGTGTAAGCGGCCTGCTTGTTCCTTTTTCCATCTCTGAGTCGATCTCTGGCCAGAAGACACTGTCGATCCAACTGAACCAGATGAAGTTCAACTCCGGGCTCACCGAAAGCGATTTTGAGTAATGCAAGCGAGGCCAACAATGAACGCCACGACAAGATTTAGTCGCCTTGTTCCGAAACCTGCTGAATCCAAATACATGGTGCACACTCCGCTCTTTGTCACAGCGGTGCTCGTCATTGTCGCTTTTGCGTCAAGCTCGGCTCACGCTCAGGACTATCTAAGCGGCAGCGGCATACCGACGTTTGTTAGTCCGCAGCCGGTTGAGCAGGGATTTGTGGACGCTTCAAATGGCAACCTGCATCTGCAGTTCACGTTCGGATCTTATCCCCAGCGTGGCAGCGGTCAGCCCTATTCTGTGAACTATGTTTATGACAGCGATATGCTGTGGAATATCGGCTGCAGTGGATCAAGCTGTTCGTGGGCGCCGAGCAATTACAACAACTATGGATGGCGGCTGGGTACGAATGGGGGCACCCTGACCGGTCTGAACTGTACGACCTCCTGCGAGGAATGGGTATTCACTGATCCACTGGGTACAACCCACTACTTTCCCGTCTCCACTGGCTCGTGCCCGATCCCGAACGCCTACGCGTCAGATTCATCGGGCTACATGCTGAATCTCTGCCAGACCGGCGTGTACGCACCCGACGGCACGCTCGTCTATTCCGCCACGTATGAACAGCCGGTAAGCCCTGGCGCGGAAGACTCGAATGGCAATTACATCAGCTGGGGTACCGGGGGCCTGGGAGGAAGCACGGATACGGCGGGCCGCGCCGTGCCGTCTCTCGCCATATCCAATTGCAATGGAAACGCTGCCGAAACATGCTATCAGGTCCCAAACGCCCAGGGGGCAACCTCCACGTATACCATCACCACCGCGACGATTCCCGTCCAGACCGATTTCCAGCAGTCCGGAGTCAGTGAATTCTCCGGCACCATCACTGTGGTCCAGAGCATCACCCAACCCGATGGAACCGCCTATACGTTCAAATACGACTGCGACTCGGGCACAGGGAATGCCGCGTGCGGCTCGCCGTCCAATCAGGTTGCCTATTACGGCGTCCTCACGAGCATGACGCTTCCCACCGGCGGAACGGTCAGCTATTCGTACACAACCTTCAGCGATTCCTACAGCAACAAGACCGAATGGCTCTATTCGCGCTACTCACAGAACGGAAACTGGTCCTATGTTCCTCAGGTGGTATCGAGTTGCAGCGCGACGCAGGTCGGCTGTCAGCAGAAGGTGACCGTGACACAGCCCAATGGAGAGCACACAGTCACCACATTCACTCTGAACAATGGCGCCTGGCCGGTAGAGATCCAGGCGTATGACGCATCTTCCAATCTGCTCTCCACAACCACGAATACTTTTGACTTCTCCCAGTCGTGCCCTTTCACCAATTGCCATGGCAATGCCTACATTCGCCTCCTGGCGACACAGACTGCGGTCCCGGCGCCATCAGGAAATCTGACGAAGCAGACAGAGTATCAGTACGACAGTCCACAGACGGGCAACATCACGGCTAAAGAGGAATGGGGTTACTATCCGGGCGGCTTCCCTTCTGTGCCCGACCGCGCGACCTATACCCAGTATCTGACGACGGGAACAAACAACATCGACAAACCCAGCAGCGTCACCCTCTGCAACAACTCGGGCGGCTCGTCGGCTTGTCCCGGTGGCGGCAGCGTCGTTCAGCAAACCCTGTATACCTACGATAACTATGGGTCATGTCCCGGCGGAACAATCGTCGGAATCGGCGGAATCCAAAATCACGACGATACCGACTTTGGGGCGGGGTACACGACACGGGGCAACGTGACCCAAATCCAGCAGTGGGTCAGCGGATCAACCTATCTGACGACCCAGATGTGCTACGACACGACGGGGCAGATGGTGCGGCAGACGGACCCCTACGGAAACACCACAACCTTCGCCTATTCAGATCGATTCTACAACGACAACGGAACGAACTCGCTTTCCGGATTTACGCCGAACAATCCAACGAATGCCTACCTGACAAGTGTGACGCAGCCCATCATCGGGGCAACAACGCTTGGTTACTATTACGGCAGCGGGCAGCAGGCCTTCACGACTGACCCCAATGGCGCAACCAGCTACTCCCACTTCATGGATGTGTTCGACCGGGCGACCGAGAACGACTATGACCTCGTCGGATGGGACAAGACCGCTTACACATCCCCGACTCAGACCGACACCTACCTCGCCGTCGGGGATACTTCTCCCTCGACGGGCTGCCAGAGCTGCGAACATAAGGAACTCGTCATGGATTCCTGGGGCCGGACGACTTCGGAGAAGATGGTGAATGATCCGATCGGAACGGTGAGCGTGGATACGAGCTACGACCCGAATGGACAGGTGCAGACCGTGAGTCACCCATATCAGGGATCCTCGGGACAAGTCTACGAGACCTATTCCTATGACGGTCTCGATCGAACTACCGCGGTAACGCATCCCGACGGCGAGGCCGTAACCACGCTTTACGGAACAGCTGTGGCGGGCAACGGCGGAGGCCTGACGATGCAACAGGGATCGACAGGCACTTACGGCTACGGCTATCCGGTGCTGCATCGCGACGAAGCGGGACAGGAGCGGCAGGAGTGGATTGACGGCTTCGGCCGGATCATCGAAGTTGATGAACCGACAACCTCGGGAGGAACCTATGGGACGGGCTCGGCAACGATCGAAGGTACCGAACAGAATTACCAAATCTATACGTGCCAAATAGCTACGGGCGGAAGCCATGTCATCCCACAGAGCTGCTACCGCACCATCTGGGACAGCGGAACAATTTCGATTACGGTTGGGGGCTTTGTCGCGTCAACCAGCTATGGTGAAGACAGCACTGACGCCAATATCGCTTCTACCCTGGCCTCGCAATTCAACGGCAATTCAAACTCGCCTGTAACCGTGGTTCTCTCTGGATCGACCCTGAACTTTACCAGTAAAGCGACGGGCGCGGCATCGAACTATTCTTTGTCTACGAACTCGACGACGCGGTATCCGGGAGACCCGGAATACTTCAGCCCGTCATTTTGGGCCACCCTTTCCGGGGCAACTCTGACGGGCGGAACGAATTCCAGTCCGAATCTGCAGAACCCGGCTGTCACGCTCTACACCTACGATGCCGCCGATCACGTCACGCAGGTAGTTCAGGGCATTCAGACGAGGACGTTTGCCTACGATGGCATGGGCCGACCAATTTCGATTACCACACCAGAGGCTGGAACCGCGACTCTTGCCTACACAAATTCAGGATCGCTCTGCAGCGGAGACCCGAAGAACGTCTGTCAGAGAACCGATGCCCGCAGTGTCGTGACCAGCTACTACTATGACGCGCTCAACCGTCTGATCGGAAAGAGCTATACGATCCCGCAGGGAAGCAGCGTAGCAGCAATGCCGAACGTCTGCACGACATCGATGGGGCAGTCGGCGAACGTGTGCTTCAACTATGATCAGGGCGGAGCCGCGGCATATGCCCTGGGCCGACGTACCCAGATGATTGATCCCTCAGGGTCGGAGAGCTACACCTATGATGCGGCCGGGCGAACCACTCAGACCCAGAAGGTGATCGGAACACAAATCTACACCACGGGGTATCAGTACAATGCCGACGATGAGCTGACGCAGCTCACGTACCCCTCTGGCCGCGTGGTTCAGCTGAGCTACAATGCCATCGGGGAGATTTGCGAGGTGGCTCCTCAAACGAACGGATGCGGAAGTTCCAGCAGTCCCTATTCAACCGCATACAGCTACAATGCCGGTGAGCAGCTTACTGCATTCCACTATGGAAACGGGGTAGCCGGCAGCCTTGGATACTCCGGCGCCCGGTCCCAGCTCACCGGCCTTTCTTATGCGAGCGGTTCGAACACGATCTTCAGTCTCGGATACTGGTATCAGCAGGACTCGAACAACTGTCCGAACGGAAACAGCGTGGGAAACAATGGACAGATCCAGTGCATCAGCGACAGCGCAGATTTGGGACGAACCGTTGGGTATACCTATGACGTGCTGGGCCGGTTAAGCACGGCAGAGACCAATGGAGACAGCAACTTCCCGCAGTGGGGCTTGGCATGGACGTATGATCAATATGGCAACCGCCTGAGCCAGACCGTGACCGCCGGTAGTGGATATACGAGTACGCCGACCTTCAGCAATCCCGGTGGCGCCCAGACGAATCAACCGGATGGATGGTGCTTTGACGCGAGCGGCAACCTTTTGGGCAAATCCGGGCCCTGCCCTCCTGCTGGCGCCCTCGTCTACGATGGGGAGAATCGCATGGTAAGCGACCCCGCTGCGGGAACCGGTTATCTGTACGACGGGACCGGGACTCGGGTGGCGAAATGCGAGCCCGACTGCAGCAGCCTCTCGTCCTCGACGGCATACATTTACGCCGATTCACAGAATATCGCGGAATATCAGAACGGCACGGGGGCGGGTTCTCCGGCCGCGGAATTCGTCTATTCGGCGGCAGTGCCAGGATCGGGTCTGCTGGCGTCCATCATAAGCGGAGCAACGACGTACTTCCAGGACGATCAGTTGAGCTGGAGGGTCAGCACGAATGGCAGTGGTCAGGTTCTCGGGCAGCAGGGCACCTACCCGTTCGGCGACTCCTGGTACTCCTCGAACGGCAATGAATTTGTGTTCACCAGCTATCAGCGCGACAGCGAAAGCGGCTTCGATTACGCCATGGCTCGGTACTACGATTCGTCGGTCGCTCGTTTCTGTTCCGCAGATCCGGTGGGAGGCTCGCTCGACGACCCGCAGACCTGGGATCGTTACACCTATGTGCGGAACGATCCCGTGGACTTGACCGACCCAAGCGGCAAAGCATGGTGGAACTGGCTCATTGATATTGGGATCGGCGTCGGCGCGGTGCTGGCTCCAGAGCTAGCGCCTGCATGGTTCGAGGCCGCAGACGCGAGCGCGACAGTTGGAACCACACAGGCTCTTGTGTTTTCAACGTCCGGGGAATTCTTAGGAGCAAGTGCAGGCGCCGTTTATACCTGGGGTTCCGCGTCACTAGCGACAGAGGCCGTTGCTGGCGGATTGGCGGGCGCGGAATTCAAGGTTGCCAACGCGTCTACCGAAGGTCCTCAGCAAGACACAATCAACAATCGGTTGAAGGATTTGCAGCAACGGCTCCCGAAAGACAAGCCCTGCAATGACTTCCTGAATAGTCAAGGGGTCAATGCGCAGCAATTCCTCAATGACGCGATGAAATATAACGCGATTGGCCATGCCGATATTACAGAAAATGAAGACCCATTTTCCGACGCCGCCGTTTCAAACGGCCTCGTCCCGGGTCAGGTAACAACAATCAACAACCAAGGAGCATTTTTCCATCCGACTACAACAGCGGGTGCTCCGATGACAATCGGTCCTCGCGGGTTTGCCGGTGGAAGTCCCCGAGCACAGGCGGCCATTATGCTCCACGAGCTAGGCCACTTAACCCACGTACTGAGGCCCGACGCTGGCAATATGAAAGCAGTGCGAGCTAACGACAAAGATATCAATACTCACTGCGCTGCGACGATAAATGGTACTCGGTAAGAATGGGAGGTTTACATGAACCGATTTGCGAATGTGCTCTTTATCGCAGCAACTCTGGTCCCGGCGTCCGCTGTAGGTCAGGTATGCGTAAAACAAATAAATGTTCCCGAGTATCCTCCTTTGGCGTGGTCAGCACAATGGAAGGGAGTTGTTCACCTGACCCTGACGATCGGAGCGCAGGGACAGGTGGTAAGCGTCGATGCAAGGGGCCCATTTCCGTACTTGGTCGAGCAGTCGAAGAAGAATGTGAAGGAGTGGCTTTTCTGCGCTCCCAAGACAGACGGAAGTACGCATGTTCAGCTTCGATATGACTATCGGCTGGAGGGCGCTCGCGTCTATCGCCCACAGACTGCTAAAGTCGTGCTTGATTTAGGTGACGCGACCGTTTTGATTAAATTGCCTCCGCCGGAGCCTCAGCCCTGATCGGAGACTTCGCGTGGGTCCAACAGGAAGAGCACATGGATCAATCGCCATCGTGACCGGGGGGCTGGCTGGCGCTCAACGGACACCTCTCCGGGCGAAGATGATCTTATGGCGAGCCCGAAGGGCGGCTATAGTGGGACGGTGTCATACATTATTGGCTACGTGACCTGACCCCCTGAATCCGTCCGGATCGGAATACGATCTGGACGAAGGAAAGGGGAAGGACTGATGAGCAGGAGCAGGCACACGGAGGCGCAGATCATCGCTGCGCTGAAGCAGGTTGAAGCTGGGCGGACCACCGACGATGTAGCTCGGGAACAAGGCGTGAGCAAGCACACGATCTATGCCTGGAAGGCCAAGTACGGAGGCATGGAAGTCAGCGAGGCCGAGGAAGTCAAGCACCTGCGCGACGAGAACGCGCGGCTGAAGAAGCTGGTGGCCGAGCTGAGCCTCGATAAGGACATGCTGCAGTCGGTGATCCGAAAAAACTCCCTCGGCTCGTAGAGCGGCGATCGGAAGTGCGGCGCTTGCTGGCGGAGTTCACTTCCAGCGAGCGCCACGTCTGCGGGCTGATGGCGGTGCCGCGATCGAGCTGCCGGTACCAGAGCCGGAGGGACGACAGCCAGATCGAGGAGCGGCTGCGGGAACTGGCGCGAGAGCATCCGCGCTTCGGCTACCGGCGTTTGCATTTGTACCTGCACAGGGAGACGGGAGTGAACCACAAGAAGGTGCAGCGGGTGTATCGGGAACTGGGACTGAACGTGAAGCGCACGCGGCGCAGGCATCTGCGGCGGACGCTGACGCCACGGCCTGTGCTGACAGCACCCAACCAGGAGTGGGCTCTGGACTTCGCCAGCGATGTGACGGCCGCCGGACAGCGGTTCCGCGTGCTCGGCGTCATCGATGGTTTCACGCGCCAGAGCCTGGTGCTGGACACGTCGACCAGTTTCCCCAGCCGGCGCGTCACCAGAGTGCTGGAGAGAGCGATCGGCGAGTATGGCAAGCCGCAGTCGATTCGCTGCGACAACGGGCCGGAACTGACCTTGCGGCATTTTCTCGCCTGGGCCATCGACTGGAAGATCGATCTGGTGCACATTCAGCCGGGTAAACCAACCCAGAACGGAGGTATGGAAAGCTTCAACGGAAAGCTGCGCGACGAGTGCCTGAACGTGAGCTGGTTCTGGAACCTGTTCGACGCGCGGCGGAAGATATCGGCATGGAAGACGGAATATAACTCCCGCCGCCCGCATAGTTCGCTGGGTTATCTCACCCCGGACGAATTTGCGCGGCGATGGCAGCAACAGGGCCGTGGAAAAGACGCGGGCTGCGTCCGCTTGGAAAACGCCGTTGGCGTTTCCCACTTTCCCACCGCCCCGACGGCGACTATGAATTTCGTATAGTCAAGTGGACGAAGAATGGGGTCAGGTCAGAGGCCCTTTCGACGGATGTCCCCCAGCTTTCCAAGAGTTGCTCCCACGTCTCAAAGCGTTGCTGCATGTTCATGGGAAAACGCCTCGCAGTGCACGTCTCAGCTTTTGTGCCGCTCGGTGGCAAGCTCGTTGATGAGTTCCTGCATCCCGTTAGCCCTTTTCTGTTCCTGCTCCGACTTAGCGGCGTAAGTGCGCTCCCGGATCGCGAGTTGCTCCCCCCTCGTCGTCAGCTTCAGTGCATTGAAGTAAACACCATCGACGCCTCGCGCTCTTTCACCCTGAACGAGCCCTCGGGAAATAAGCTGTTCGGTCGCTTCTCTCGTTTGGAGGAATGCTTCGTGTGCTTTCGGAGTGCCAGCTTTGGCCGAAGGGTGGAGCTTCAAAGCCAAGGTGTAGGTGTTACATGTCCCGTTTGGAAACTCGTACAGTTCGATGAGGGCATCAGCTTCGTCATGGTTGATCGGCGATTGTTCGGCGGCCATGTTTCCTCTCAGATTGGGAAAAAGTCCTCTTCGGCAAAAAGCCGCCAATCATTCTGACAACGATCGGCAGAGTCGAGCCAGTGAAAGTCGGGCCGGTGAGAGTACACCTGCTCATCAGCCGTGAGCATTACAAACGTGTTGTGCCGCGCGATGAGTTTCGTAGTGAGGGGAGGCGGATCGATTACTTCCGTTGTCCCGTAGAGCAAGAGGTGACGGTTCACAGGATAGCTCACCCACGGTGCATTGCCGATGCCGACCTGTTCATCCAGCGGACCGTCCAAAGCCACCGGGCTATCTGACCCGATGAACTGACCTGATTCACTAATCTGGCAGCCCCAGTGCCGTTTCATCAGGGTTTGTGTTTCATCGGCATCTTCGAGCACACCCGCTGCTTGCTTCAGATAGAAGGCGTTCGCTGCTGTGAACTTTATCTCCCCGCTTGCGAGCCCTTCGAGCGCCTTCTTATAGTCAGTGCCGGGATCACCCGGCGAAACTCCGACCCGCTTTAATGCCCTCTCCCACGCCTCAGGGCTGCTCAACACCTCCCTGTGAAAATGAGACTCAAGTGCTCTGCGCACGACCGCGCGAAAGCTCGGCACCCTGGCCCATTGGATTGCCAGGTACTCAACCAGCACTCCAAGTTCAAATCCGTCTTTCGGCCCTCTCTTTTCCTTCGTCAGACTTCTGAAGACTGGTGCCACGTCGCTCTCAATGCTGGAAAACAGCTTCTCGATCCTCAGAGGATCGGGCAGGGATGGGTCATCCACGCGGTTGAAGTCGCGCCGGTGGCCCGCCTCCGACGGCTTGCACCGCCATTGCTTCTTCCTTTTCAGGTCGGTCACGTAGAGCATTCCGTCTGGCTCGCCGGTGTCGGTGAACCCTGCCAGCCAGCATTGCGGAACGAAATGGTGTGCCCTGGGCTCTGCCGATTGCTTTGTCGTCATCTCCGAGCAACCCTCGCCAAAATCATCTTTACCCGCGCCACACTATCGGCGACCGCCGCGACCAGCCGTGGGTTCGGCGTCGAGGTGTCATCGCGGGCTAACCCGACGGAAGCAATGACCATCGTGGAGAAAAAGCGGTTCCATTGCAAGTCCTCGTTCTCCTGCACAATCGCCCCTTTCATTTCCTCCGCGGAAGCGACTCTTCCTACTACGCAGTATTAGGCGAAAGTCTGGCGAGGGATATCCACATAGCTGGTTTGGTCTATTCCGCGCCCATGAGCACGTGGAGCGCCATCGTGGCCGTGGCTGGCTGGCGCTCAACGGACACCTCCCGAGCGAAGATGATCTTATGGCGAAGGACGGGCGGGGATGTGAGGGCTTCGGGTTCATTCCGGCCAGGATCAGGGCCAGGCGGCGGCGAGCCGGCGCGTCTCAATCGGCATGCACCGTCAATGACCGATGACGGGTGGCACTCTACTGCAGAGAGCCGCAACGCATCGCAGGGAACACAGAAATGCCTCTGTATCACTTTCGTATCACAGAGGCATCTTGTGGTTGGGCAGTTGTTTGGTGTAATTGCTTTAGAATCTTGGTGAGCCCGCTGGGACTCGAACCCAGGACCCACGCCTTAAAAGGGCGTTGCTCTACCAACTGAGCTACGAGCTCACATCTGTTACAACTTATTTAGATTCAATAAGTTGAATGCTATTCAACTTTTCAGTCCTGCGTGGCTTTTTGGCGTTGGTAGCCAATTTGTAGCCACTTTGTACCGAAACCGATCCCGGACGAACCAAGGTCTCCAGCGCCTGCAACTTGTGAGTCGGGGCGAGGTGGGCGTACCGGGCGGTCATCGCGATCGTCTTGTGTCCCATCAGTTCCTGCACTGTTTTTAAGTCTACCCCAGCCATCACCAAACGACTAGCGAAGGTATGCCGGAGGGTGTGCCAGGTAACGCCCTCGATCTTCGCCTGTTCTAGGGCGGTGGCGAACCATTTGCGCGGGTTCTTAATCAGCCCGTCACGCTTGGAATGGAACAAGGTGGACTCTGGAGGTAGACCAAGGCGCTTGTGACGCTCCTGGAGGCGCCTGAGAACCTGCACGGCGGCACTGTTGAGCGTGACGAAGCGATCAGTACCGTTTTTGGTCATGGACAGGTAGATGAAGCCCCGGTCCAGATCGACCTGGTCCCAAGTTGCGGTAAATTGCTCGGACTTGCGCATCCCGGTGTGCAGGGCGACATCGAGCTGAGCGAATGCGCTCTCGCCCTCGTCCTTGATCCGGCCAGGCAGAGTGGCGGCGATGGCTTTCCGGAGTTTGGCCTCTTCCTCATAGGACAGAAACCGGACCCGGCCCAGAGACTCTTTTGAGCGCCGGATCAGCCGGGCAGGATTTACGGTGATCTTGCCGGCCCTCATGCCCTCTCGGAATACCGTGCTCAGGGAAGACTTGAACCGATTTCGTGTGCCCCCTGTCCAGTCTCGTTCCTCGGCCATCTCGTCTACCCAGTCCTGCAGCTCCCGCGTGGTGATGGATTCGGCGACGCGGTCACCGAACTCGTCAACAGCCAGATTCACCCGCTGCTTGAAGTCTTTTGAGGCACGGTGATGCTTTTCGGAGAACTTGATTGCTTCCGCCGCCAGTTCGGAAAACTTGACGCCCCGCCGCGGCGAGTTCGGAAGGAGCACGCCCAGCCGAATCGCCGCCGTGCGCTGCTCGTAGACGTTAACCGCGGCTGCGAATGTCCCCACCTTGGACGTGACCCGCTTGCCTTGCTCGTTGGTGTAGCGGATCCACCAGATGTTCGAGCCCTTCACCCTTTCAAAGACGCCCTTGCGTTTTTCTTGTCTGGGTTTACGCGGCATTACTGTATCCTCCGGCTAGTCAGTCCGATGGTACCACAAAATCCGTTGCTCTAGCTGTGCGGTGGAACAGATCCGGAGAGTCGAAAAATGACTCGCCCTGTACGGAACAGTTAATATCCCGGGCTGGCACGGATCACTGGACACGAGCCGACATTCCGCTACTAATCCGGGTCGGTGAGTGACTCGGCGATTTGGCGTAAAGCGAGAAGCATTCCCGGCGACATGGCGTTTCCCGAAGTCGATTCTCCCTGATTGGCTACACTCTATTTGATGCTGGCGTAGCCGGAAGCTGGAACACACTTCGGCACCGGTTCGTCGTGGTGCCAGTTCACGGTGAATGTTCGTCACAGGTAAGAGCCGAATTGGCGACCACCGACTCAGAACCTCAACTTCAGGCTATCGGTCCATTGGGATGAAAATGGCTACAGAGAAATGCCCGACCAACCGCAGTGATATTGTCTTCTAGCCGGGAGCGCAAAATCGATCCCTGAGTGCATCGCCGGAGGGAAAATTGGCTACCGATAATGTCAAGTGGATTGGTTGGCAGGCGGTGCTGCACTCCGTGCGCACGGCTGTCGTGGCGGTGGCATCGCTGCTGGTGGCGCGCCTGTTCCGGCTGCCTGCAAGCTACTGGGCACCCATCACCACCCTGGTCGTCACGCAGTCGTCGCTCGGAGCGGCGCTCGCAGTCTCTTCGCAGCGCTTCATCGGCACGATTCTCGGCGCAGTGGTCGGCGGACTGGTGGCAACCTATTTCCCGCCTAACATCGTTGTATTCGGCGTCTGCGTTTTCATCCTGGGACTGCTTTGCACCCTCTCTCGCGCCGATCATCCTGCATACCGCTTCGGCGGCATTACGGTAGCCATCGTGCTGTTGATCCCGCGGACGGAGCCCGCATGGCTAATCGCCTTTCACCGCTTCGCCGAGGTATCCATCGGCCTTGGGGTCGCGCTGATCTTTGCCTGGGGGTGGCCGGAGAGAGGTCGCGCCCGCGAGTTAAACTGAATTTCCTCCATATTCCCCAGCGAGGAGGCTGATATGGCGAAGAGGATCGCGGACCTGTTGGTGGAGGTTCTGGCGGCGGCGGGCGTCCGGCGGATCTATGGCGTCTCCGGCGACTCACTCAATGGCATTACTGACTCGATTCGAGCGAAGAAACAACTCGAGTGGATTCACCTGCGGCATGAAGAAACGGCTGCTTTTGCCGCGGGGGCTGAGGCCCATCTCTCCGGATCGTTGGCAGTTTGCGCGGGAAGCTGCGGTCCTGGCAATCTGCACCTGATCAACGGACTCTATTGCGCATCGGGTCAATGACCACAATCCAAAACCTCGAGACGCTCAAGCATCTCGTTTCGGAACTCGAAGGACTGGCCGGGCAACCTGCTGCCTGAACCTCGAGGCCGTGCAATACCTCCGCCCACTTGTGCGGAGGCGCGTGACGCACAGTGCAGATGATTCGTCGCGTTCCAGAAGTTCTCTCTGCCCCTTCCCCGCTGTTTGCCTTTCTTGATCACTGCAAAATGTCGCACACGCTGCGACTCCTCCGATTGACGGATGAGGCGCTGCGCGAAGGAGCTTTAGATGGGAGCTGAAGAAGAGCGTCCTCAAACATTCGTTGAACGGGTCCTGGTTCTACTTGAAGAACGCTTTCCATGGCTGGGATCAGGACAAGATGAACCGGTCAGCGGAGCGGATACGGTCGATGAACTCTCCGACCTTTACCGGTCGCTGATTCAGAAGCAGGAAAAGGCGAGCGGCGAAGACGCTGGTCCCGAGACGTAACCAGAAACGACGAACTCAAGCGGGAATGGAATGGCTCACTGCGGCCGATATGTGGAGGCGACATGCGCAATGTACAGATGATCCGTCAGGAACTGGGACTTGTCTCTATCCCTCTTGAAAAGGCGGTCTATTGCGACAACTGCCAGACGGTTTCGACCTCGGCCTGGCCGCGATGCGGTCTTTGCGGGTCGGATCGAATCGTAGAGCGGAAATCTTTACGGCACCACCCCATACGGCAGCAACGCGACCGGCTGCGGCATAGTTTTCAAAGTGACTCCCGGCGGAACAGAGACGGTGCTTTACTCTTTCAGCGGTCCGGATGGCTGCGGTCCAGGAGAGGACGATACTCGCGGCCTATCGAATGGTGGCCCCGGTCTGGCCATGGATGCAAATGGGAATCTTTACGGCACGACCTACGGCGGCGGCGCATCAGGCGAAGGTGTTGTGTTCAAGCTGGCCCCCAACGGGACCGAGACTGTCCTGCATAGCTTTGCGAACAACGGGACCGACGGCTACGGCCCTAACGGCGGTCTGGCGCTCGACAGCCAGGGCAATCTCTACGGCACGACCTATATCGGCGGACTCTTTGGCGCCGGCGTGATCTTCGAGGTTGCGTCAGGCGGGTCCGAGTCCGTGCTGTTCAACTTCGGTATGAACAGCACATGGATACTCCAGCCGGGGCTGCTGCTAGATAGCCATAAAGCCGGATCTTCCCCCACCAGGATCGTCGCCAGAATCGGCGGCTCGCCGCCCCCCTGCGAATTCGTCGCAGCCATCAACCGCGCCACGCGCTGCGTCAGCTCCGCCTCCAGTTCCTTCGCGTATGCCTTGCCGTCAAGAACCACTCCCGCCATAGGACTTCAGTGTAACGGCTGGCGCTCAGTGCAGCAGCAGCCCGGCTCCGTCGGTCAGGAAGTGCGCCAGCATGTTGCTGGGCAGATCGCGCCTCCACACATACAGCACCGTCAGCACCAGCCCGCCGAAGCCCGCCACGATGAGCTGCGCCGCGCCCCAGTAGCTCAGGTGCGCCACCGTAAAGGCTGCCCACGCAATCGTCGCTGCGGCCATCCGGCTGCCTGTCAGTTCCGTCAGCCGCTCAATCGCATAGCCGCGCCAGGCAATTTCCTCGAAGAGCGCCGCCCGCACCACCAGCAACAGCCGCGCTCCGAACGGGAGCGCCAGCAACCGCGCCATCGCCTGCATATTCATCGTCAGGTGCAGTACCCGGAATGCCACTCCGTAGATCAGGCCGATGCCAACCAGCATCACCAGCCCAGCGCACACTCCCCACACCGCTGTCCGCCACGTCGGCCTCCGCAGCCCAATCGATGCCAGCGGCCGCTTCTCCACCGCCACCACATACACGAGCAGCGCAATGGTCAGCGCCCAGAACAGCAATTCTCCCCCCAGCAGGTGGGCGTGGCCGTTTGCGAGGACGAAAATCTCCGGGCACACCAGCGCCAGAAACAGCCCGAACAGAGTCACAGAAACCGCCTGCTTCTTCGGCGGCATCGGCGTCACAACAGGAGAAGCCATCGACCACCCTCCTAAACCGGAATCTCCTTTTTCGGCGCCGGCTCGATGGAATTGTATCGCTCCTGAGGCAGATTGCGAGACCAAAAGAGCATTTGCCCCGAAAAAGCCAGCGTTCACGGAAGAAAAGCGGAGCGATTCGCTGCCGTCCTTGCCTCGCCACCTGATCGAGAGCCCTCCAAGTCAATTGCACCGACACCTATCCATCCTCCTTTGCCCTCCGTGATTTGGATTCGCGGCGTTGCGGTCGGTCGGCTAGTTTGCCGGAAGCGGCAACAGCGCGATCCTGCGTAACATCGCTGCAAACCGTGTGCGCGTCAAATGTCCCTCCGCCAGCATCATCCAGTAGTACCGCGCATGTTTTACCAGCCGCCCGCCCGTCTTCACCAACCGCTGCTGCAGGCTGGTCAGAGACCAGTCTTCGATCCCGGCTGGTAGGGTCAGCCGCCGCCACAGGTTTCCCAGGTTGTAGGCCAAAATGCTGAGCCACAACCGGACCTCATTGCCCCGGAACCGGTGGCAACTCAGCCGCGTCATCTTTACAGCCTGCTTGCCTTCCTTGATCCATTGCTCCGCCTTGCCGCGCTGGTTGTAAAAGTGGACGACCTTCCGGTTCGCGAGCTGCGTGTTGGTCACGATAAAGCCCAACCGGGGGAACAGTTCCCCGGCATGAAACTCCACCTTGGCAACCACGCGCCGCGCCGTCGTCCAACTGGCCGCCCGATATAGAAAACCCTTGTACCACACCACGGGCTTATGTCCTGGACGGCCTACTGGCCGAATGAGTAACTCTGCAATGTCCCGCAACAGACGGTCATTGGCCGGAATCCGGATCGTGTACTTCGCACCACGTTCTTCCAATGCTTCGTAGATGTCAGGCTTGGCAAAGGCCGCGTCAGCCCGAAACCAGACCTCCTTGCCCAGTTTCTGCAGCCGCTCAATCTCCGGCAGCAGGAGTTGCTTCCAATCGTCGGCGCTGTGAACGTTGCCCGGCCGCAGTTTTGCGGCCACGCAGTCGCCCCCGTTGTTGAACAACAGCAGCGGGTGATAGCAGGTGGATGCATAGTGTGTGTTGTAGGCGCTATGCTCCTGCTCCCCATAGACCGGAATCTCGGTCGAGTCCATGTCGAGCACCGCCCGCGGTGACTGATCCTGCTCTTCGGCCCGGGCAATCATTTCCCGGTTCATGGCCGCCAGGCCGCTCAGGTTTTCAGCTTGCGTCAACACCTGAGTTTCGAACCAGTGCAGCCGCGACGGTAGGGCCGCACCTCGATCGCGGATTTTCTCCGAGCCAATCAGGCGGAAGGTCGGGTCTTGGGAAAGGCGTTCGGCATCGTTGAGGTCTTCATAACCAGCCAGGCGGCTGTAGATCGACTGGCGAAACATATCGGGTAAAGGCAGTTGCGTGTTCTTGCCACGACGAGCATCGACCAGGTTGCTGGAGATGAGCTGGCTCAACCCGAGCCTCTCATCCAACTCTCGAACAAGCAGTAGGCCTGCATCGGAAGTGATGCGTGATCCCTGAAAATCAACCTTGAGCGAAGAGTTGAAAGATAACTGAAAAGGCCGCTTTTGTTTCTCACCCATTAGGTTCATACCTCCAGAATGCCTTCGCCGCGCTTGCACCCTCATAAACACTAACGATTATTGCGCTTCGAGGTTTCTGAGTGATGAATCAAAAAGGAAATGGGGGTCTATGACTGCTACCGCAGCCGGGTTCCTGTCCTTGCCATCGCAGCGCAGATTCCAAGCGATGAAATCGGCAGCGGGTACTTCCAGGAGACCCATCCCGAGCATCTCTTCGCCCAGTGCAGCCACTATTGCGAACTGATTTCGCAGCCCGAACAGATGCCGCGCGCGCTTGAGATCGCGATTCAGACCGCGATTTCGCGGCGCGGCGTTGCCGTCATTGCCATACCGGGAGATGTTGCTTTGCGCGATGCCGTGGAAGCGGGCCCGCGCCTCCATTTTCATGAGGCGAAGCCGACCGTGTGTCCCTCCGGCGAAGAACTCGCTACGCTGGCAAGCGTACTGAACAAATCGCAGAAGACCACGATTCTGGCAGGGGCCGGCTGCGCCGGGGCACACACCGAATTAATCGAGCTAGCGGGCAAGCTCAAGGCGCCCATCGTTCATGCCTTGCGCGGCAAGGAGTTCGTCGAGTACAGTATTCGCGCACCAGCGCGGGGATGATGACATTGTCCATCCAGGACTTGAGAGCAGGGTCGAGTCGCTTCCCGAGGCCCGACGACCGCGCCGAACCGGACTGCCGCTCCAACGCCGCTTCATCCCCATTTTGGGTTTTCCTGGTCTCCACGTAAGCCCTCAAACGGTTCCTACCGAAAAGAAGCGTAGAGCGCACGGAGGGCACAAAACGTGGAAAAACTTTCCACTCGGTGTCCTGAACGGACACCTTGAAAGACCGTGATCAAGCATTTTCAATTTGCGACGCGGTGCGTCGCAAATTGGGATGAGGCCGACTCGGAAGACTTCTCTCAACCTCAGCTTCAGAGTAAAATGCAGAGTTGTGGATCTGATTACTCTGCTTAGTAGAACCGAAGGCAAAACGCTGGAGTTCAAGCGCGATCTGTCCTCCCCGGAAGGCGCGCTGAAAGCCATTGTTGCGTTCGCCAATACTTCCGGGGGTGTTCTCGTCCTGGGAGTCGAAGACGGTACGAAAAAGGTCAAGGGTATCCCGAACATATTGGCCGAGGAAGAATGCCTCGCCAATCTGATCGCGGACAGCATCTCCCCAAGATTGGTGCCTTCCATCGAAGTGATGCCGTGGAGAAAGACCCAGGTTTTGGCAGTGGAGATTTATCCCAGCGCCAACCGGCCCCACTATCTGAATCGGTTGGGCGCCGAGGAAGGCGTTTTTGTTCGTGTGGGTTCGACCAATCGGCGGGCGGATCAGGTCCTGATCGAAGAGATGCGGCGCTATAACCAGGTTTCGTCTTTCGACGAACAACCCCAGCCGGAGTTGAACTCGGAAGCCATCGACTTCCGAGCTGCTTCCGAGTTCTTCAAGCCCATTCGCAAGCTAACGCGGCCTGATCTACAAACCCTGAAAATCATGACGAGCTACCAGGGCCGTACCGTGCCGACCATCGGAGGTATCCTCCTCTTCGGAGCCGACCGACTCAATCTCTACCCAGACGCATGGATTCAGGTTGGCAGGTTTGCCGGCACCGACCGACGCCGAATACTCGACTCCGTGGAGGTGCGCTCGTATCTTCCGGGAGCTGCCGACGAAGTAATTTCGTTCTTGCGGAAGCACATGACTCGTGAGGCCGTCATAGGCCCTATAAAACGAACAGACCTTTGGACGTATCCGGTGGTTGCCGTCCGTGAAGCCATTATGAATGCTGTCGTCCATGCCGATTACGCCCAGCACGGCGCTCCCATCCGCGTCGCTCTGTTTGATGATCGCCTGGAGATCGAAAACCCCGGCCTGCTCCCGTTTGGCCTCACGATTGAAGACATCCGCAAAGGCATTTCTAAACTTCGCAATCGCGTTATTGGCCGAGCATTTCAAGAACTGGGGCTTATCGAACATTGGGGAAGTGGTATCCAGCGCATGACAGCCGCGTGTCGTGATCGCGGATTGGATGCTCCCAAATTGGAAGAGATTGGGACACATTTTCGGGTCACGCTTTCGGCCATGCCCCAGCGCGCCTCCGCAAAAGACGCTCGGGACGAAGCTATCCTTGCCGCACTCTCCTCAAGTCTGGAGGCTGGACTTTCAACCTCAGAGATTGCCAGGCAAATCAATCTTTCCCCGCGCGCGTCCCGAACACGTCTCGCGGCACTTGTGGAGCGGGGGTTGATCGCGGAGATTGGAAGCGGGCCACAGGATCCACACCGTAGGTACTATCTGGTCGCCGAGACTTCATGAGTCTCGGAAGTGGCGCATCTGCGCCCCAGCAGGCAGAAGCAAATAGTCCGTGGACTTGCCCCTGCACTATTCCAGGTGTTCCGAACTAGACAACACCTGTACCTGACCCAACACCTTTAGTTCCATGATCTCGACACTCGGCTGGCGGTTTCGCACACAGGCAATCACTTCCTCCAAGCTGAGTGCCGCGAATATCTCTGTCGCGGTCGTCGAACTTCCATCCTCCGCGACCTTCTCACCCTTCAGTTCCACCAGAAGCGACCTGCGCGGATGATCTGACAAGGGGAAAACATCCCGATCCTTGCTCTTTGCCATAAAAACTCCTTGTGCAGCAAAAGAACGATCCCGATCCGAGCATAGCCATCGGAACGCGGGAAACGATGAATTTGCTTTAAAACCCTCCAAATCTCATAAAAACGATGTGTCGCATAATACCTCTGTTATGTAGTGCCGTAGTACCATAAGAGCCGGTGGCCAAAAGGGATCACATTCCTTCCCGGCGCACCGGCAAGACCCCACTTGGAGCGAAAGTGTTCTCCTATTACACCCAGGAAGAACGTCGGCTGCTGGAAAAGGCTGCGAAGCTGGAACGTCGCAGTCTCAGCAGCTTCGTCGCCCTCGCCGCCCTGGAGCGCGCACAGCGGATCATTGCCGGCAAGTAAGCGCCCGTACAACTGGTCACCGAACTCCCGGATTCGTAATGCTACCATTATGCAGTGTTGTTCTCTCCTGCCTGCGGATGAGTGTCCTGCAAATCTGTAGCGTCTGACCCGAACTATCCCTGCTTGCAGAACAATAGATCTCCTTCTGTCCTGCATGTTCTCTCAGGCACCGCGAGAGAAAGACAGGCCGCGCCCTGCAACACTGCGCGTCTCTGCTTTTTCGGCTTTCAGAAAATCTTTTCGGGAAAACCCCGCAAAGAACGTGGCAAAGGAAAAGATTTTCCGAACCTTCCGAAAAAGCGCCGCTGGGTCTTGGGAGCGGCCATCTCTCGCGCCCTCCGGGAGTGTGTCCTGAGAGATCACTCCGGGACCACAAAGGAGATCAAGTCATGCAAGCACAAGCTACAGTTCAGCATCAGCTCATCAACACCGTCACGCTGGGCGATTGCATCCAGGTCATGCGTAAGATGCCAGCAAACAGCGTCGATTTCATCCTCACCGATCCGCCGTATCTGGTGAACTACCGCGACCGCGATGGACGCACCATCCAGAACGACGCAAAAGCCGATTGGCTCAAGCCTGCTATGAAAGAGGCGTACCGCGTGCTGAAGCAGAATCGCGTAGCACTCATGTTCTACGGCTGGACGAAGGTCGATGTCTTTTTCGAGGCTTGGAAAGAGGCGGGTTTTCTGCCGATCGGGCACATCGTCTTCCGCAAGACATATAGCTCAAAGAGCCGCTTCTTCAGCTATCGGCACGAGCAGGCGTACCTGCTGGCGAAGGGCAGACCTCCGCTGCCGAAGCAGCCGCTGGCAGATGTGATGGATATACCGTACAGCGGCAACAAGCTGCATCCGACACAGAAGCCGGTTGTAGCATTGGCTCCTCTGGTTCGCAGCTTCACGTTGCCGGGTGAATTGGTGCTCGATCCATTTGCAGGCAGCTGCAGTTCATGCGCTGCAGCGTTGCTGACAGGCCGCAAGTACATCGGCATAGAGCTGGATGAGGAGTATTTCTGTCAAGCGTCGGCCCGTTTGGGGCGCGTACACGAGAGGATCGCCGCCAAGAAGCAATCCTCTCAGGTTCTCATTCCCACCATGCGGTGAGTGTGCCCGCGTGCCCAGCCCGCCTCAAGGCAACCTCTTTTCTGAGTTGTGATTCCCGCAGCCTTGACCCGTGCCGTGCCCGCGGAATCTTTGCCTGACATGGTGGGAATGAGCATATCGGCTTCAGCTTCTATCAGGTCGTAGCGTCCGCCTTTATCTACATCTTCTCGAAGGTGCTGACCGCGATGTTCCAGACCATCGGCAACATCAGCATCTCGAATGCCTTTACCGTGCTGCCTGCGCTGCTCATCACGCTCTTTGTCTGCATCTACGGTCTGGTCAAAATCCCGGAACTCACCAACGCCATCCTCGGCGGGCGCGCCGGCACCTGGGTCAACGTGTGGGGAGACTGATCATGCCGAGAAAAGAGACTTCCTTTTCCACCACCGATGCCGGACACAAGTTCCTCGAGCTGTATGCCGAGCCGGTGGTCACCAATACCTATCTCAAGGTTGCGCTGCTCGTGCTCTCAGTCGTCACGCTCGCTTCGCTCGCGCTCCTCTACCGCGCCCAGACCGCTGCCTTGAGGCTGAAGCCGCTCGTCATCTCGGTCTCGGATATCGGGCGGGGCCAGGTCATGAACTATGACGACTTCGCCAAAATCCCCATCGACCGCGTCAGCAAATACTACCTAGCACAGTGGGCGCAGCTGTATTACGGACGCAACCATGCCACGTTGCAGCGGGACTTCTCGCAGTCGCTCGATTTCTTTTCCGGTCCGTTGCAGACGGCGACGCTCCAGCAGGTGAACCAGCAGAAGACCCTCCAGACCTTCCTGCTCGACCCCAGCGCGCCCAACGTGGACGTGGAAATCGATGCGGTCGTATTAGAGGACACGCGGCAGTCTCCGTATCGCGGGCAGATTGAGTTTCAGAAGGTCTTCCGTTCTCCAGGCGATGGCACGGAGCAGCGGCGCGAACGCTGGACTGCGAATGTGATCTACAGCTTCCGCGGCGAAGTGCCCAACGCGATGCTGCTCACCAATCCGCTGGGCCTCGTCATCAGCTACGTCCACGAAGACCAGGCGTTCGGGAGTTGAGAATCATGCGACCGAAGAAGCCCATCCTGCTCTACTGCGCCGACCACGAGTTGCTCTCCGCTACCGCCTTCGCGCTCCGCGTGCAACCCTACGATGTCACTGCCGTTGACGACAGCCGGAGTGCCGCTGCCGTCATGATGGCGAGCGAGCTTGTTTGCGGCATCCTGATCCACGCAAGGCAGGGCGACCTCGCAGGCAGGCTGATCCATCGCCTGCTCGAAACGGACCTTCATGTCCCTTTGCTGCTGGTGGACCGCGCGGGTGATCTCGCACCAGTCCGCTACGCGGACATGGTGCTCTACGGCCGCAATACGTCGATGGCTCACATCCTCAGCGCACTTAGCGTGCTCTGCGCGCGGAAGCGCGGACCACGGAACGCAGCATGAGGTATCTGTCCGTGTGTTCGGGCATCGAGGCGGTCTCCGTTGCATGGGGACCGTTGGGCTGGCAACCTGCCATGTTCGCAGAGATTGATCCTTTCTGCTGCTGGCTGTTGCGCTCGCGCTATCGCGCATCGCGGCCCGTTCACATGCCGAGTCCGCATGATGCGCCGGACAGAAAAGAGGCGAAGCAGCGCGCGGCGGCCATTCGCAACGTCGCTGCTCTGCCCGCCGATGGCTCAGTCATCAATGCCGGCGACTTCACAAAGATTGGAGCGGAGGATGTGGGAACAATCGACCTTCTGGCAGGAGGAACACCTTGCCAGTCTTTCTCCGTCGCCGGTAAGCGAGCGGGACTGGATGACCCGCGTGGCAACCTCACCATCGAGTTTGCTCGACTTGCTGATCGATTGCGGCCCCTATGGGTGGTGTGGGAGAACGTCCCCGGCGTCCTGTCGATCGACGACGGACGGACGTTTGGAGCCTTCCTCGGGATGCTGGTTCAACTCGGGTATGGGATCGCCTACCGGGTTCTTAACGCTCAACATTTTGGAGTACCCCAGCGACGGCGCCGCGTCTTCGTTGTCGGACATCTTGGAAACTGGCGAGCTGCCGCAGCGGTACTACTTGAGCGCCACAGCCTGTCGGGGTATCCTCCGCCGCGCCGAGAAGCGCGGCAAGGAACTGCCGGAGGCGTTGAGGTCGGCCCTGACGGAGGTCGCCTCACAGACATTTCCCCCACCATCGATACAGGATGCAGGGATGGCCTCACCCGGAATCAATTAGGTGTCGGCGTATTGGGGGATTGGCCCGCCGAAATAGCCCCAACTATCAATACACAGTTTGGCAGCAAGATGGGACTGGAAAACCAGCACGCCTTGAATGGTGCGGGCCTATTTGTCCCCGCCGTTGTCCACTCGCTGCACGCCGATGGTTTCGATGCCAGTGAAGACGGCACTGGCCGCGGCGTGCCGATGATCCCCGTCGCTATCAGTACCGCGCATACGAAATCGAATGGTAGTGGCTTCTCCGATGACATCGCGCACACGCTGGAGAGCGGAGGTGGCGCCCAGGCCGTCGCCTTCGTGCAGAACATTCGTGATGAGGTGCGGTTGTACGGTGGAGATGGCAAAACAGTAGGTGCGCTGGCGGCACGGCCAGGGGCGAAACAGCAATCCTATATCGCCTTCTCCGCAAATGACTACGGCGGAGACGCAAGCGATGTCGCGCCGACTCTGCGCAGTATGGGACACGATGCGAGCCATTCCAACGGCGGTGGACACGTAGCCATCGCCTTCGCGCAGAACCAGGAAGGCGATGTCCTCAGCGGCGATGTGATGCAGTCGCTTGGCACCAACTCCAATGCCACAGGGCGCAATGCGCCGACGATTGCGTTTACCCTCCACGGCAGCGACGGCACCACGAGTGCAACCACGGTCACCGAAGTTGCTGGGAGCCTTCGCACCCGCGCTCCCGGCAGCATCGAGAACAGTTCGACGACCGCTGTGTTGCAGGAGCAGCCTGTCGCCTGGTCTGGAGAACTCACAGCATCGACCGATATAGCTGGCACCCTTCAGCGTGGCGGCGAGGGCGGGCGGGTCGATGGGGTGATGACGCCGCAGATGGCCGTGCGCAGGCTGACACCGCGTGAGTGCGAACGGTTGCAGGGATTCCCCGACGACTACACGCTGGTCGAGTACCGCGGCAAGCCGGCAGCCGATGGCCCGCGCTACAAGGCGCTCGGTAATTCGATGGCGGTCCCGGTCATGCGCTGGATCGGGGAGCGCATCGCAGCCGTCGATGCGATCCTCCGTGATGGTCCCGGCGCGGGGAGCGTTTCGTGAACCGGCGCGCACCAACCCGGACGATACTGGCACGCACCTCCCAACCGCGGAGAGAGCCAGGTCTTCGTTCTGCCCTCACCGCCCCGGAGCTGGAGCTGTGCAGTTCGCCCTATACTCCGTCACCCAGGTATAGGTCCTTCGCATGGCAGGGTGCGGAGGACGATGGAGAGCGGACGGCGTGGTTGGCCCACTGCCTGCTTTTGCAGCCGGATACGAGGCGGACGAGAGCTTACAGTCCCATTGCTGTCCCGTTGCACCGGCATCCTGAACGCCATGCAGCCCTTCATGCAAGTGTTTCCGTACAGCGCCATCCCTCCTCGTATTTTCCCTGCTCACCCTCGGTCACTCGCTTCGGTGCTTATCCCGCGCCCTGCGGCCTCGCCGTTCTGCTTCGCTGCGCGCCCTGCGGGTTTCGGCTTTCAGAAAATCTTTTCGGCAAATCTCCGCACAGAACGCGGACGAAAAGATTTTCCGAACCTTCCGAAAAAGCACGTCTTCGGCCTTGGGAGCGGGGCACACTCGCGTCGCTTCGCGCAAGAGTGTCCCGAGGGCAATCCGGGCAAATACAAACAAGGAGAAACACGATGGCACTCTACGAAAACAACCTGAAACTGCGGGGCTACCTGGGCAAGGACGCCGAGAACTTCGCAACCAAGCAGCAGAAGACCTTTACCGTCCTCTCGCTCTCCACCAAGTCCGGCTACAAGGACAAGCAGACCGAGCAGTGGGTCAACCACACCGAATGGCACCGCATCGTCGCCTTCGGCAAGTCTGCCGACTACGCGAAGAACCTGAAGAAGGGCGACTACGTGGAGATCGAGGGCGAGCTGCGCAGCACCGAGTACGACGCCGAGGTCGGCGAGGGCAAGAAGAAGACCACGGTCAAGCAGCGCAAGTGGGAGGTGCGTGCCAGTATCGTCAGGAAGCTGGCGAAGCCGGTATCGGGCCAGAGCCCCGACGCCGAGCCCATCACGGAGGGCGACGCGGCTTAGGCCGCGTTGTCCTCCCTTGGGAGGTGCAATCATGACACTCTTTTCCAATATCGTCACCCTTCGCGGGTTCCTCGGCAAAAACGCCGAGGCTCCGCCCTCGGATGGAATCACCGAGGATGCCTATGCAGTCCTGCTGCTGGCGACCGTCTCCGGCACATGGGATCTCGGCGCCAACGAGTGGCATCCGCGCACCGACTGGCATCGCATCATCTGCCCCGGCCCATTCTTCTGCGGCATGATCCGCGGCATGAGGCGCGGCGATTACCTCGAAGTCGAAGGCGAGCTTCGCAGCCAGGATGAACCTCGCTCCGTAGTTGTCACGGGTGAGTCCCATGTGGTCAGCAAGAGCAGCTATGCCGTCCATGCTGTCCGCATTCAGAGGCTGGACCGGCCCGACGCACTGGTCGATTTCGGCGAGGACGGCTAACACCTGTCCGCGCTCATTCGCGGAGGGGCTGACGCCTCTCCGCTTTTTCTCATCATGCCGCTTTTCATCGCGGCGGAAAGGACATCGATGATCGCCAACGCCGTCTTCGTCGCCACGCTGATCTTCCTCGCGCTCGGCTTCTGGTCCATGCACGAGCTGCATTTCCTGGTGCCGTGGCGCAGCCTGATTGCCCACAGCTACCTCAAGAGCATCGCGCTGTATTGCGCTCTGCTCTTTGCGAACATCCTCGGCCTCACCATCTGGATCGAGCGCAAGTTCTTCCTGCGCGACACAGGCCGCAAGCTCCGGCACTTCGACCAGGAGATCCACACCGGAAAGAACGAGCTGTCCGACGAGATACGTTCGCGCTTCGGGGATGAGGAGGGACAGTAGCGATGCAGACCGAAGACCAGTACCTCGACCGCACGCCCGACCTTGTCGCCAAGGTCCGTGCCATGCGCGAGGCCGCCGACAGAGAGATGGACCGCTTTACGCGCGTGGCCGACTATGACGTGCGTCGTGTTGTCGGCCAGGGGCCGAAGGCATCGCCGGTTTCTGTCGAAACCGTCCCGCCTTCTCCTGCCGTGGAGCGACCGAAGCGGTCTGCGTCAAAGTCCTCGACCGCCCAGACTTCGATCGAGTTTGCGCCTGCTCCTGCGGAGCGCGGCGATGATGGGGAGGGTGCATGAGGATTGACATTCCCCAGGAACAGCCCCGGCGCCGCGAGGGGAACGACGCGGCCCCAGGTTCGTCAGACGGTCGCACCGTCCAGCGCAAGTCGCCCGGCAACCCAGTCCTCCATCGCCTGAAGTCTCTGGAGCAACGAACTACGGACCCGCGCGTGCCGCGTCCCCAAGCAGAGCGCAAGCGCGTGGAACAGCCGCGCGATATGCCGCGCCAGCGCCGCCGCCCTGTTGCTTCGGCAGACCCGCGCCGTCCGGCGCGTGCCACCGGCAACATCGTCGGGCTGGAGCTGCGCCCCGAGGAGAAACAGCTATTACAAGAGGCTGGGCGCTTTCGCGTCGTCCGCACAGCGGACCTCCGCGAGACGCTGTATAACGGCAAAGCCCGTCCGCTGGAGAATGACCTCCGGTATCTCCGCGACAAGGGACTTGTCGAGACCACGCACATCAATCTGCGCCGCGACGGGCAGCGGCGCACGATTGAGCGTACCGAAGTCATCACGCTCACCAAAGACGGCCGGCGCCTGCTGCTGAAGCAGGGCGACCTCCCCAAAGACCAGTGGGTCTACGCCGGTCTGGTTAAGCCCCGCGAGGCCGAACATGACTCGCAGATTTATCGCGCCTATCGGAAAGAAGCCGAACGTACTCTCGGCATGGCACGCGGCATGACGCAGGTCGAGGTAGACACCTTTTCCGAGGTCACTGTTCTGCAACGATCGTTGAAGGAAGAGACCACGGCAAGAGAGGTCCTGCTTGAATGCGCGGGTTGCTACTCGCCGCGCGTCGAGGATTGCAGCCAGGGCCGCTCGTTTCTGTGCGCGCTCGACATTGCGGGAACAACAGGGTTATTCGGTCCACCGGAGACGCTGGCTCGGAATCTTCTCACTCGTATCAGTGCGTTGGGGATCACTGCATGCGTCGCCGTGAGCGGTAATTTCCACGCGGCGGTCGCCGTTGCCAAGGCACCGCTGCCACTGTCGGTACGGGTCATCCCCACCGGCGAGGAGAGCACGGCGCTGGCGGCTTTGCCGCTCACAGTCCTCGACATCTCCGAAGAACAGGCCGAGACCTTCGCACTTTGGGGAATTCGCACCTTGGGAATGTTGGCCGCGCTGCCGGAGAAAGAACTCATCTCCCGTATGGGACAGACTGGCAAGCGGCTTCGCCAGATGGCACGCGGCGAGATGCCGCATCTCTTTCAGCCCGTGGAACCCGCCTTCACCCTCGCGGAGCGCATGGAACTGGACTCGCCGATAGAGCTGCTCAACGCGCTGATGTTCGTGGTGAATGTGATGCTGGAGCAAATCGTGTTACGCGCGACGGCGCGGGTGCTCGCCCTGGCCTCCGTCAGCATCACGCTTACACTGGAGGGCGGCGCAACGCATACGCGCACCGTCCGGCCCGCGTTACCCACGAGCGACCGGCAACTCTGGCTCAAGCTCCTCCACCTCGATCTCGAAGCGCATCCGCCGCAGGCCGCGATTCTAGCTGTTGCGCTCAACGCCGAGCCGGGAAGCACCAGCAAAGTGCAACTTGGCTTGTTCTTGCCACAGTTGCCGGAGCCTTCCCGCCTCGATGTCACGATGGCACGCATCCGCGCCATCGTCGGAGACGAGAATGCTGGCCGTATCGTTTTAGAAGACACGCATCGGCCAGACGCCTTCCGCATCGAGTCATTCACCGTACCAGCAGCGCAAGCACAGGACACCTCGCCTTGCCCGGCGCGCCCTGCCATACGGCGGCTGCGTCCTGCCGAATCGCTCACCGTCATCTTGGAGAGTCAGCACCCGAAGGCGTTCTTCTTTCGTGGACAGCGTTACGCCGTGGAGCATGCGAATGGCCCCTGGCGGATGGAAGGAGAGTGGTGGAACGCAACGCAGTGGGGATGCGAGCAATGGGACCTGAGCGCCCGCACCCAGGACGGCGCAACGCTCTGCTGCTGCCTGGTTCGTGACCTGATGCGGGAACAGTGGCAGATGGCAGGTATGTATGACTGAGCAGTATGTCGAATTGCACGCCGCCAGCGCCTTCAGCTTCCTTGAGGCTGCCTCGCAGCCGGAGAGCTTGATCGAGCGTGCCGTGGAGATACAAATGCCGGCGATGGCATTGCTCGACCACAACGGCGTCTACGGAGCGGCGCGCTTTCATACCACCGCACAACGCAACGGCATCCGCGCGCACATCGGCGCAGAGATCTCCGTGTCGAGCTTCGGTCCACGATTGACGCCTCCCGCATGGTTGCCGCATCAGCACAAAGGCGAACCAGCGCGCATCCCGCTACTCTGCGAGTCACGCCAGGGTTATCAGAATCTCTGCCAGCTCATCACGAAGTTCAAAATGCGGGAAGCGAAAAAGGGCAACGGCGCGGCCAACTTCGACGATTTGCAGGAGTATGCATCTGGCCTGGTCTGCTTGACCGGAGGCGACGAAGGTCCGCTGGCCGCGGCGCTGGCGCGCGGCGGCGAAGCCGGAGGACGCGAGACGGTCGAACGGCTTACGCGCATTTTTGGACACGGGAATGTCTACGTCGAACTCCAGCGCCACCAGGAGCGCGAGGAAGAGTGGCGCAATCAGGCCGCAATCCGCATCGCGCGCACTCTCGGCCTGCCGATGATTGCCACAAATGGTGTCCGCTATGCCACAGCCTATGAGCGCGAGATTCAAGACCTCTTTACGGCCATTCGCCACCACGTCGAGCTCGACCAGGCGGGGCGCTTGCTGGCCCTGAACAGCCAGCGTCACATCCGCACGGCCCACGAAATGACGGCCCTGTTCCGCGATGTGCCCGGTGCGATCGAAAATACCCTCGGCCTCTCTTCCCGGCTTGGCTTTCAACTCAACGATCTCGGCTACGAGTTTCCACGTTATCCGGTCCCCGATAGAGAGACGATGGACAGCTTTCTCCGCAAGCGGGTCGAGGAAGGCATGGAACGACGCTACGGTCTCAAGGATGACCGCAACCTGATGGAACGTGCGAAGAAGCAGGTAGAGCGCGAGCTGGTGCTGATTGCCAAGCTCGGATTCGCCGGATACTTTCTGATCGTCTGGGACATCATTCGCTTCTGCAAGCAGCACGACATCCTGGTTCAAGGACGAGGGAGCGCGGCAAATTCCGTGGTGTGCTATTGCCTCGAAATCACCGCTATCGACCCGGTCGGGATGGACCTGCTCTTTGAGAGGTTCCTGTCGGAGAGCCGCAATGAATGGCCGGACATCGACCTCGATCTTCCTTCCGAAGCAAAACGCGAGCAGGCTATCCAGTATGTCTACCAACGTTACGGCGAACTCGGCGCCGCCATGACTGCAAACGTCATCACCTACCGCGGCAAGTCAGCAGCCCGCGAGACGGGTAAAGCGTTAGGCTTCGACGAGGACATGCTCGGCCGTCTTGCGAGTCTGGTGGGACAGTGGGAGTGGCGCGGCAAGACCGATACGATGGCACACACCTTTCATTACGCAGGCTTCGACATACGGCATCCGCGCATCGCCAAGTATCTCGAACTCTCAATGCGAATTCAGGACTTGCCCCGTCATCTCGGCCAGCACAGCGGCGGTATGGTGATCTGCCAAGGCCAGTTGAACAAGGTCGTGCCGCTGGAGCGCGCTTCGATGCCGGGCCGGACAGTGATTCAGTGGGACAAAGAAGATTGTTCCGATATGGGCCTGATTAAAGTGGACCTATTGGGCCTCGGCATGATGGCGGTCATCCATGACTGCCTGAAGCTGATACCCACGCATTACGGCGATGCAGTCGATCTCGCACAGTTGCCGCAGGACGATGAGGTGTATCGCGCTCTACAAAAGGCCGACACGGTCGGGATGTTCCAGATTGAGTCGAGAGCACAGATGGCCTCGCTGCCGCGCAATTATCCGCGCAAGTTTTACGACCTCGTTGTCCAGGTGGCGATTATCAGGCCCGGCCCCATCGTCGGGCAGATGATGCACCCCTATATGCGGCGACGACAAGGAAGAGAAGAGGTAACCTATCCCCATCCGTCGCTCGAACCCGTGCTCAAACGCACCCTTGGCGTGCCGCTCTTTCAGGAACAGTTGCTGCGGATCGCCATGACCGTCGCCGACTTCTCCGGCGCGGAGGCCGACGAGTTGCGCCGCGCCGTGGGGATGCGCCGCTCCTGGGAACGCATGAAGCACCTCGAAGGCAAGCTGCGCGCGGGGATGGCGCGCAAGGGCATCGACACAAAGACGCAGGACACCATCGTCCAGCACATCAGCTCGTTTGCGCTCTATGGCTTTCCCGAATCCCACGCGGCCAGCTTCGCCCTCATCGCCTACGCATCGGCCTATTTCAAAGTAAAGTATCTCGCCGCATTCACCGCGGCGA
Organism: Acidobacteriaceae bacterium; assembly: GCA_049671725.1. Taxonomy (GTDB): domain Bacteria; phylum Acidobacteriota; class Terriglobia; order Terriglobales; family Acidobacteriaceae; genus Palsa-343. Next base: position 596 of record JBATVK010000056.1, on the reverse strand, counting down.
TTCTGAACAACCAGCCGATGGGCTTCTACAGTGCAGCGGTCCTGGTCAAGGACGCGCAGCGGCACGGCCTGCGCGTGAGACCCATCGACGCGCAGGTTTCAGAGTGGCCCTGCACGGTGGAGCACGAGAACGACGGCACGCTCTCCCTTCGTATCGGACTCGGCTACGCCAAGAGACTGACAAGGCAATCGGCGGAGGAGTTGGTTCAATCGCGCCGATATGACGGCCCTTTCCATTCGGCGGAAGACCTTGCCCAGCGCGTTCCCGCGCTGAACCGGAGAGAGCTGACACGGCTCGCGCAGATAGGCGCGCTCAATCAGTTCGACGGCATCGAGCATCGGCGCGCCGCGCTCTGGCAGGTCGAGCGCGCCGGCAAGCTGGAGGGACCGCTGCTCCGGGACAGCACATCGCTGTGCGAGGATTCCGATGCGCGTCCATTGCAACAGATGAACGTCGAGGAACGTCTGGTTGTCAACGGCGTTTGAAAATTCCTCGAATCCGGGCGCTTGAAAATTCCCCACTCTGGGCGGGGTAAGGTTTGAGATCGGCCGGGAGTGTGCGGCGGAGGGCGAAGCCCGGAGCCGCATACTCCCGGG
>JBATVK010000055.1:0-144163 GCA_049671725.1 Acidobacteriaceae bacterium | reverse complement strand
CGCGCGGCCGGCGTTGCGAGGGAAAATCGGGCCAGACGAAGCCGGGGTCCCCATCGACCGCACCTGGTCGATGGGGTGGGAAGCCGAGCCCGAAGGCTGTGGCGGGCCCACCGTCGAGGGCGAGAATGAAGTATGGCCCGATTTTCCCCGCAACCCGGAGGGCTGGGGCCGATTTTCCCCAGTTCGTCGTCGCTCGTCGCTCGCAGACACCCGGTATGCGTCTCTCCTCGCTCCTCGAACTGAGGAAAATCGGCTCCCAGCGCCGGTCGTGGGAAAGTTAATAACAGCCTCTAGCGCCGCATCGCCAGGCGCGGGCAGTATTCCGCCCACTCGCCGGCGCCTCGCCCCAAATGAAGAGGGCCGCCGCAGCGGCCCTCTTCGGGGTTAGGTTGTTGGATGAGCCTCAGAACTCCAGCCGCAGCGCAACCTGGAGTACACGCGCTGGGATGTCGCTGCCCGGCGACCCAACGGTTCCCGTAATGGTGCCGAACGGAATACCGCTGGACTCCGTGATGTCGTTGCCCCCCGTAGTGCCTCCTGAACCAGGAGCCTGAAAGTTCGGATGGTTCAATGCATTGAACGCGTCGGCCCGGAACTTCAGCTGGACATTCTCTGCGACCAGCGGAAAGCTCTTGCCGAGGCCGAGGTCCATGTTGAAGAACCCCGGACCCCAGAATTGATTTCGTCCGCCGATGTTAAAGCCCGTCGGCCCCGTGAAGTCACTCAGCGCCTGGGTCGGATTCGTATAGGCGAACAGCGAATTGCCCACTTTATGAACCTTCGCCTTCAGGTCTCCGGCTGACCCGATCAGCGTCGCCGGAGCATCGTTCGCGAACCCGGCGACAAATGCGTTCGAGTAAATGTTGTACGCATTGCCAGTGTGCCAGCTGGGAATTCCACTCAGCTCCCAGCCACCAATGGCTTCGTTTGCCCATACCGGCACGCCGGAAGCAAAGCTACGCCCGCGGCCAAAGGGCAGCTCGTAGATAAAGTTCCCGCTGACCAGGTTCTGCTGTCCGAAGTCGGAATTCCCGCGACACTCGCGCGGCCGGCTCACGTCGCAGATATAACCAAAACCCTGCCCGGAGGCAATCGAATTGGCGATGAACGAGACGTTGTCGATCGAGTGCTGCCAGGTGTAATTCAGATCGAACTGCAGACCGTATCCCGGATTCTTGTGCAGCGTGACCAGCAGCCCGTTGTAGGAGGAGAAGCCTTTGTTGGTCCAGATCGTGTCGCCCGCGAACTGCGACGGCATGCCCACGTTCGGCGCCAGAGCTCCTACCGCCGCCATGTAGTACATGGTGTCGGCAAAGTCTCCTCGCTGCGGATAAGGATATGCCGTCAGCGCCACCGCCTGCGTCTCGTTACTCGCCAGGGGTGCGCCGTATACGCTGTTGATATAGGTATCAAGGCCCGGAAGCATGTCTTCAAACCATGGTTGTGGTGAAAGGCTCTCGATCGCGCCCAGCGCCCCCAGACCCGCGTTCTGGCGCAGCTGTGTCACCATTCCCGCCATCGCGCCGGACATCTTCTGGCTCGACCCGCCCGTGTTATCCGGAAAGTCGATCAGTTGGCTCGCGTCCGCTTCCGCCAGCAGCCGCCGCCCCAGCCGCCCGGCATAATCGATCTTTAGCAGATATCCCTGCGGAAACTGATGCTGAATCCCGTAGTTGAACTGAATGTTGTAGGGCGTTTTCAGTTGCGGGTTGATCAGGATGTTGAATTCGCCGTACTGAAGCCCGTACGGAACTCCATTGGCCACATATGGAACATACGGCGGCGCTACGTTCGGAGCGGTCGGCGGCGCCGGTGCATTGTTGATTCCCGCGAAGCGCGGAGCTGTCATCAGTGTTGCCGTGGGATCCCCCGCCGTGCCAAACAGATTGACGTTGCTGGCCTCAAACAGATAGGACGACTGCGTCTGCTGGAATTGCAGCGCGTTCACCACCGAATGGTCGTAGACGATGCCCGCGCTGCCGCTGAACACCGTTCTCCTGTCCCAGCTCGGACTGTACGCAAAGCCGAACCGTGGCGCGAAATCCAGATTCTGCGGCTGGTAATACCCCGGTTTATTGTTGACCTTTCCACCCAGAGTGTAGTCGATGAACGGAAGTGCGTTGTTCCCCTGAATACCCGCTGCGCTCTGCGCAACGCGATCGCCCCAGTAGCCGTCGAACGTAATGTTGCTGATCGCCTGCTCGCCATGGGTTTCATACGGAACCGTGTAGTTCTGATAACGCAACCCGTAGGACAGCGTCAGGTCCGAAGTCACCTTCCACGTATCCGCAAAGTACAGCTCGGTCTCGTAATTGCGATAAACCAGATCCAGCCCTGAACCCTGCGGCAGCGCAACCGACTGCGTGTTGTAGTTGAAGTTGCTGCTCACCGAAGCAAACGTCCCCAGTGCCGTGGAGAACGCATTGTCGTAAATGGTGGTGTCGTTGCTGTTGATATCTGAGGGACGCTGCGCTGCGGACAGTGCCGTGAAATTAGTGTTCCCCGTCACCCCCACGTTTGGAAAGTTGAAATTCTCAGCCGCGAATTCATTGGGTGTCTCCCACTTGAACGTCCCGCCGAACGCAAAGCTGTGCTTGCCTTTCTCCCAGCTGAAGTCATCCCGCACGACGGGAATCGGATAAGTGCGGGCCTGGCTGTTGCTTCCTGACGCATAAAAACCCGAGAATGCTGCGAAACCATATTGGTTCAGCCCCTGCGGATCGTAGGTTTTCGGAAAACCGTAGTTCTCGAACACTTCGCCGAATTCAGCCTGATTCAGCTTGTTCGCGCTGATCGCCCAGTTGTGCCCCACCGCCCAGGAATAACTGCGGTCCAGAAAAGGCGCAGTTACCGGATCGCCCGGGAACTGAACTGCGCTCTCCGTGCCGTTCGTCCTTGTGAACCGGCCTACTCCGAAGATCTTCATCTTCGCATTCATGTTGTAGTCGACGCGCTGCACGTAATCGTCTTCGGCATACGGAAAAGGCGCATTGAACCGGAAGCCCGCGGTGTTCACCAGGTCACCCACATCGCCGCTCAGGTCGTTTGCGTGCGGAAACCTGGTGTTCATCAGGCTCTGCAGCGAAGAGTCGAAGCCTACCTTCTGCGGATCCAGCGCAGCCACCTGCGAGGGAGAAAGGGTCTCAATCTGATTCGACGTGTTCACATAGGAGACATTTCCGGCTCGATAAGAATCCAGCGGTACGGTGCGGTCCTCGATGTTGGTTAGCGTGTCGCGCCGCCCGTTGTAATCGAAAAAGAAGAAAATCCGATCTTTCAATACCGGCCCACCCACGTTGCCGCCAAACTGATTGCGAATGAGCGGAGGCCGCGGAGCGCCCTGATTGTTGTTAAACCAGTCGTTCGCTTCCAGGTCCGTGTCGCGGTGGTATTCCACCAGCGCGCCGTGAAAGTGATTCGTCCCGCCCTTCGTCACTAGCTCGTATTCGCCGCCACCGCCCTGGCCCGCGCTCGCCAGTTCTCCCGCTGTCGTCCCGCGAAACTCCTGGACCGAGTCCACCGGGGCATTGGCCACGATCGCGCCGAACTGTCCTGTCGCATCGTCGTTCACTTCCAGCCCATCCACGGTCACGTTGCTCTGGTCGGTGCGAGCGCCCGTCACCGATCCATCCAGCGTCACGCCGGGCTGCTGCACGAACAAAGCCGCCGGGCTGTCGCGATTTTCAATCGGCAGATCGTTGAGCATCGGCACTTCGAAGTTGTTTCCTATCGTCGCATCGGTCGTATCCAGCGTCACGTTCTCGTTCGACGCCGAGACCGCAACCGTCTGCACCACGCTGCCCACCTTCAGCTGCACGTTCTGCGTGCGCGTCAGGGCAACATTCAGATAAATCCCCGTCACCGACAGCGTCTGGAACCCATCATGCGTCACCGTCAGCGAGTATCCCGGTCCAGGCTTCACTTCCGCTACCGTGTACAGTCCGGCTTGGTCCGTCACCGTCTTATACGCCGCGCCCGTCTGCGTGTTCTTCAACACCACCTGCGCACCCGGTACCACTGCGCCCGACGTGTCAGTCACCGTACCTGTCAGTGTCGCCGTCTGGTTCTGCGCCCTCACTGTCGTAACCGTCAGCAGCAACGCAAACAGCAGGGAAAAAATTGCAAACTTACTAGTTCTCATCCGTGGACCTCCGGTAAAGTTTCAAACGGCCGCAGTTTTTCGCTCCGTCCCCGTCGGGACGGGACCAACGCTGGGTTCATCCAGGATTCGGCGCACCAGTCTTGCAGCAGATACGCCAGGAGCGAAGAGATTCTCTCGAACATCGCGGCAGTAAGAAGGAAATCTGCTTTATAGATGCAATTCGACTACCACTCCAGCCCCCACGTTGAGCATTGAAAACACAAGGTTTAACAGGGCGTTCCCGCCACCTTTCCAGCAATATCCAGTTTTGAGAAACCCTGCCTATGATTTCGCGGAATTACCGCTTCGGACACACAGCGCCTCCGCCTCCGCAATCCCTCGAATTTTCGCCTTGCCTCGGGTCCGCTCCATCTCCCCGGTCTGTACCCTGTACCCTGTTCGCTGTACCCTGTTTCACGGAGGATCGATCGTGCTCAGGCAATCTGTGCGGCTTTCTTTTCTGCTTCTTGTGTTGGCCTCTCTCGCCCACGCCCAGTCCCGCGGCGATGTCGCCGCCGCGGAGAAGCTCATGTCCCCCTCCGCCCGCGATGTGGTCACTCGCCTCGGCGAACTGAGCCATCTCCCTGAAGGCCAGTGGCGCTATCACACCGGCAACGTCGCTCACGGCGAAGATCCCGCCCTCGACGACTCCTCCTGGCCCGTCGCTCAGCCCAACACCGACTATTCCACCGACGCCATGTGGTTTCGCCAGTCGATCGAAGTTCCCAAAGTCCTGCACGGCTACGACCTCAGCGGCGCGCGCATCTGGTTCCAGTTCGACGCCTGGGCCAATGGCCCCATGCCGATGATCGTCTACTTCAACGGCCGCCGCGTGGCCATGGGTGACGACCTCGCGCCCATCGTGCTCGACGATCAGGCCAAACCCGGTGACCGCATCCTTGTCGCCGTCAAGCTGCTCGCCACCGTCGACCGCAAGCACTTCGCCGGCACGCCCATGAAGATCGACTTCGCCGCGAATCGTCCCAGTCCCGAAGACATGCGTGAGGAATTCCTCACCGCCGCGCTCCTCGTTCCCAGCCTCTCGCAGAACATCCCCGCCGACCAGGCCACGCTCGAAAAATCCATCGCCGCGGTTGACCTCAAAGCTCTCGACGACCCCACTCCGTCCCCGTCCGATCAGTCCGCCTTCGACGCGTCGCTTCAGGCCGCGCAGTCCACCCTCGAAGCCCTCAAACCGATGATGGACACCGCCACCCTCCACCTCACCGGCAACTCCCACATCGACGCTGCCTGGCTCTGGCCCTGGACCGAAACCGTCAACACCGTGCACGACACCTTCGGTACCGCGCTCCAGCTGATGAACGAGTACCCCACCTACACCTTCACCCAGTCCGCCGCCGCCTACAACAACTGGATGGCCCGCGACTACCCCGAAATCAACGACCAAATCAAAGAGCGTATCCAGCAGGGACGCTGGGAGGTCGTCGGCGGCATGTGGGTCGAGCCCGACCTGAACATCCCCGACGGCGAATCCACGGCTCGCTCCATTCTGATCGGCAAGCGCTGGTATCAGCAGCACTACGGCGTCGATGTCCGCGTCGGCTGGAACCCCGACTCCTTCGGCTACAACTGGCAGCTTCCGCAGATCTACAAAAAATCCGGCATCGACTACTTCGTCACCCAGAAGATGGCCTGGAACGACACCAACAAGCTGCCCTTCAAGCTCTTCTGGTGGGAGTCGCCCGACGGCAGCAAAGTTCTCACCTACTTCCCGCACGATTACGCCAACACGAATCTCAATCCGGTCCGCCTCGCTGCCGATCTCGCCCAGGCCCGCCAATTCTCGCCCGGCTTGACCGAGATGATGGACCTCTACGGCGTCGGCGATCACGGCGGCGGCCCCACCCGCGCCATGCTCGACGAAGGCCTGCACTGGATGCAGCCCGACAAGGTCGTCCCACAGATGAAGTTCGGTACCGCGCAGCCGTATTTCTCCACCGTCGAAACCGAGATCGCGCCTGAATCCCGCACCTGGGATTACCGCACCATCGGCCAGGGTTACGTTCTGCCCACGCCCGTCCCCGGCAAAATCTCCATCCCCACCTGGGATGACGAGATGTACCTCGAATTTCACCGCGGCGTCTACACCACCCAGGCCAAAATGAAGCGCAATCTCCGCGAGGCTCCCGAGTGGACCCTCGACGCGGAGAAAGCCGCTTCGCTCGCCTGGCTCGACGGCGACCCCTATCCCGGCGGCGAGCTCACCGACGCCTGGAAAAAAATCACCTTCAACGACTTTCACGATCTCGCCGCCGGCTCCGGCATCGGCGTCGTTTACCAGGATGCGCAGAAGGACTTCACCCAGGTCCGCTGGGCCACCAGTGAAATCTCTTCGAAGGCCCTCGCCACCGTCGCCGCCCACGTCGATACCCGCGTCCCCGCCGGCGTTCCTGTCTTCGTCTTCAACCCGCTCGGCTGGTCCCGCAGCGGCGACATCAACGTCGACGTCCAGATGCCCTCACCCACCGAGAGCGTCTACGTGCTCGACTCGCACGGCACGGTTCTGCCCTCTGAAGTCGTCTCCCGCGACGCCGCCACCAGCACCTTCCACCTCCTCGTCCAGGCCCGCGACGTTCCCTCGCTCGGCTACGAAGTGCTGCGCGTCGTGCCCGGCCATCGCGTCTTTCCCAGCGATCTCCGCGTGAGCGGCACCACCCTCGAGAACTCGTACCTCCGCGTTGTCGTCGATCCCAAAACCGGATGCATCACCAGCCTCTACGACAAGAAGGCCGGCTTTGAAACCCTCGCCCCCGGCTCCTGCGGCAACGAGCTCCAGGCTTTCAAAGACACTCCGAAGGAGTACGACGCCTGGAACATCGATCCAGGCACGCTCGACCAGCCGCCCACGCTGATCGATCAGGCTGATTCGGTGAAAGTCATCGACAACAGCCCGCTGCGCGCGGACATTCAGATCACCCGCCACTGGGACCAGTCCAAATTCGTTCAGGACATCATTCTCGAGAACGGCTCCGACCAGGCCGTCGTCACCACTGACGTCGACTGGCACGAGACCCACATCCTGCTTAAGGCGGCCTTCGCGCTCTCCGCCACCAGTCCCTTCGCCACCTACGAAATTCCCTACGGCTCCATCCAGCGTCCCACCACGCGCAACAACAGCTGGGAGAAAGCCCGCTTCGAAGTCCCCGCGCAGCGCTGGGCCGACGAGGGCGATGCCCAGCACGGCTTCAGCCTCATCAACAACTGCAAGTACGGCTACGACGCCGTCGGCAATCTTCTGCGCCTGACCCTGCTGCGCTCGCCCGTCTGGCCCGATCCCAACGCCGACCGCGGCGAACAGCGCTTCAGCTACGCGCTCTATCCGCATGCGGGCTCGTGGCAGCAGGCTCTCACCGTGCGCCACGGCTACGACTTCAACTTCCCCTTCCCGGCCATGCAGGTTCAGGCGCACGACGGCGCCCTGCCGGCCGAGCACTCCTTCGTCTCCGTCACCCCCGACGACATCGTCCTGACGGCGATGAAAAAGGCAGAGGACACTCACTCTCTCGAATTCCACTTCTACGAGTGGGCTGGAAAGTCCGGCGATCTCTCGCTCACGGTGCCGCCGGGAGCCACCCGCGCCGTCGCAACCAATCTGATGGAGACCCCCGAAGGCCGCTGGCTGGCCATCGACAACAACACCGTCAGCGCACCCTTCACTCCGTACGAAATCCTCGCCCTGCGCGTGGATTACCCTGAGAAAACGGACGCCACTAACTAGACCCATTTGCAGACCTGTAGCTTTTGGGCTACACTATAACCTGTGATCGAGATTCGGGAGACGGCGACGTTCTCCGCGTGGCTGCGAGCGCTGCGCGATCCTCAGGCCCGCGCGAGAATCGCCTCCCGAATCCGGCGCCTGGCCTTTGGCAATCCCGGCGATGCGGCCCCGTCGGGGAGGCTGTGAGCGAGCTGCGCATCCACCGCGGTCCGGGTTACCGAGTCTATTTCGTCCAGCGCGGCAACGCGCTCATCATCCTGCTCTGTGGCGGCGACAAGACCTCGCAAACCCGGGACATTGAATCGGCCAAACGCCTCGCAAAGGAGACGGCATGACCAAAGCGAAGACCAAAGCGAAGACCAAAGCGAAGACCAAACCTTTCGATCCCGCCGAATACCTCGACGACAGCGAGTCTATCGCCGCCTACATGACCGACGCGCTGGAGACCGGTGACCCCGCCTTCATTGCCGACGCGCTGGGCATTGTTGCACGCGCCCGCGGCATGACGGATGTCGCACGCGAAGCCGGGGTTTCGCGCGAGAGCCTCTATCGCGCCCTCAGCGCCGATGGCAATCCTGAGTTCTCTACCGTCCTGCGCGTGGTGCATGCGCTCGGTCTGCGTCTCTCCGCCGCCCCCGCGCACAACGAACCTGCTGCCTGATCTCGGCTCTCCGATCACTCTTTCAAAGCATCCGCGCCGCGCCCCAGACCAGCCCCAGCGTGATCACCGCAATCGCCACTTCGCCCAGCGTCCCCACCACAAACGGCCGCGCCCCCTGGCGTCTCAGCTCCCGTAAATTCGTCCGGAAGCCCACCCCCACAAAGGCCAGCAAAAATGCCCATCGCGACAGGTTCCGCAGCGACTCCCGCTGCCCCGCGTTGAACAGCCCCGCCGACGCCAGTGCCGACAGCAGCAGAAATCCCAGCACGAACTTCGGAAATTTGTTCCACAGGAATCGCGCCTTGTTGGTCACTATCTTCGCCTGCCCGCGCGATCCCCAGTAGACCGCGTACCCCAGCACCACAAAGCCCAGCATCGAGTTGCGGCAGGTCTTCGTCAGCACCGCCACGCGCCCCGCCGCGTCCGAGTAGAGCGCTCCCGCCGCCGTCGCCTCGGCCGTGTTGTCCACTGCCAGCCCCGCCCACAACCCGTACGAGCGATCGCTCATATGCAGCGCGTGCCCCACAAACGGGAACAGCAGCAGCGAAATCACTCCCAGCGCCAGGATCGCCGCAATCGCGTACGACGTGTCCTCATCGTCCGCGCCGATCACTCCGCACGTCGCCAGAATCGCCGACACCCCGCACACCGCCGACCCAATCGCCAGCAGCGAGACCAGCTTCGGCCGCAGCCCGAAGCCGCGTCCCAGCATCGTCATGAACGCCAGCGAGAAAACGATCTCGATCGCCACCAGCACCAGCGCAATCCCGCCCAGGTGCAGCAGGTCCCCGATCAGGAACTCCGCCCCCAGCAGCACAATCCCCAGCTTCAGCCAGAACTCATACGTGGCCACACCGGCGCGCAGCACTGCCGGCACGCCCACCGTGTTCGAGATCGCCATCCCCAGCACAATCGCCCACAGGATGTACTCGCCGTGCGGTAGCCGCAGCCCGTGCGCAGCCGCCACGCGATCCATCAGCGCTTCCAGCAGCCTGGCCGCGTAGCCCACTCCGGCCAGCACCGCCATGCCCGGCATCAGCCGCAGCAGCCGCATCGTCAGCGTCTGCTCCCCCGGCTCGCGCAATGTCGCCGCCTGCCCCATCGTCATCTACCAGGGCACGCTTTTCAGCACGCCGGTGCGCACCAGCAGCGCCAGAAGCAGCGCCAGCACCACCGTCCATGTATCCAGAGAAAATTGTCGTATGCGAATCGACATCGGGGGAGAGCTCCCTGCGAAAAAAGATGCTTGATTTTGTATGGAGAGGAACGGCGTTGCGATCAACAGGAGCGGAGACTGGCGCAACAACAAAGCGTCGCGCCCACAAGGCGCGCAGGTATCAAACCGGGGTGTGAAACGTTGCCCATCGCTCTCCTCGTTTGTAGCACGCAGCCCCGCCCGGCGCAAGAAACGCCTCGCGTCATCTGCCCCAAAATCAAAACGCCCCGCTGTTTCCAGCGAGGCGTCTCCATGCTTTTCTAAACCCTAACCCGTAACCCGTAGACCCTGTCCTGAACTCACCCCAGCCGCGCCATCACCTCGTCCAGCACCTGCTTCCCAGGCCTCGTCCGCTCCTGCGGCAGCAGCGCCAGCGGCTCGTCCACCATGTTCAGCAGATCGGTGAACGCTGGCTTCTGCGTGTCGATGTAAAACACGCCGGTCAGGATCTCGTTGTTCTCGTGCGCTTCCATCAGCGTCTTCACCGCCCCGGCCCGATCCGTCGGATCGTAATTCTCCGGCAGCTTCTTCAGCCGCAGATGCGACCCGTCATGCATTTCCACGTCGAAGCTCGATCCTTCTTCGTACTCCACGTCGATCTCCTCGAAGCTGGGCACAAATCCCACTTCCCCGACCGGCTCTTCGTGGTCCTGCATGTATTTGTAACTGCGCGTGGAACCTTCATGATCGTTAAACGTCACGCAGGGCGAAATCACGTCCAGCATCACCGTGCCCTTGTGCGCCATCGCCGCCTTCAGCATGGTCAGCAGCTGCTTCTTGTCGCCCGAGAACGACCGCCCCACAAACGTCGCGCCCAGCTGGATGGCCAGCGAGCACGTGTCGATCGCCGGCAGATCGTTCACCACCCCCGTCTTCAGCTTCGATCCGATATCCGCCGTCGCCGAAAACTGCCCCTTGGTCAGCCCGTACACGCCGTTGTCTTCGATGATGTAGATCAGCGGCAGATTCCGCCGCATCAGGTGCACGAACTGGCCGATCCCGATGGAAGCCGTGTCGCCGTCGCCGGAAACCCCCAGCCCCATCATCGTCTTGTTCGCCAGCAGCGCGCCCGTGGCCACGCTGGGCATGCGCCCGTGTACGCTGTTGAAGCTGTGCGCCCGCGACAGAAAATATGCCGGGCTCTTCGACGAGCAGCCGATCCCCGACAGCTTCATCACCCGCTCCGGCTGCACGCCCATCTCATACAGCGCGTCGATAATGCGCTCTGAAATCGCGTTATGCCCGCAACCCGCGCACAGTGTCGTCTTGCCGCCGCGGTATTCGATCACCGGCAGCCCGATCCGGTTCACCTTCGGCCCTGGATTTGTAACCGTCGTTGCCATAAATCCCTCAGATCTCCTGAACGCTATACGCTAGCCGCTGCCCTTCAAATACCTTCCTGCATCACAATCTCGTCCGTCACCGAGCGCGCATCGATGGGCAGCCCGTTAAAGTGCCGCACGCTGCGCAGCTTCGTCGTCTCCGCCGCCGGCAGATCCAGCTTCAGCAGGCTCAGCATCTGCGCGTCGCGGTTCTGCTCCACCACGTAGATCCGCTCGTGCGACGCCACAAACTCCCGAATCTCTTTCGCAAACGGATACGCACGGATCCTCAGGTAATCCGCCTCCACGCCGTATTCCTTCTTCAGCTGGTCGCGGCTCTCCATCACTGCAAAGTCCGAGGTGCCGAACGCGAGGATGCCCACCTTCGACTTCCCCGTCTGCACCGTCACCGGCGCCGGAACCAGCGTCCGCGCCGTCTCGAACTTCCGCGCCAGCCGCTCCATCAGGTTCTGATAATCCTCGGGCCGCTCCGAATACTGCGCCTTCTCGTTGTGCCCGCTGCCGCGCGTAAAGTACGCCGCCTTGGGGTGGTCCGTTCCCGGCAGCGTCCGGTACGGAATCCCGTCGCCGTCCACATCCTTATACCGGCCCCACTCCCCCGCTTTCTGCAGTTGCTCGGCGGTCAGCACCTTGCCGCGATTCAGCGGCTTGTCAGGATACTGGAACGGCTCCGACATCCAGTTGTTCATGCCCAGATCCAGATCGCTCAGCACGAACACCGGCGTTTGCATCTGCTCGGCCAGATCGAAGGCCGCTCCCGCGAATTCAAAGCACTCCTTCACGTTCGCCGGCAGCAGAATCGGATGCTTCGTGTCGCCATGCGACAAAAACGCGATCGACAGCAGATCCGCCTGCGCCGTGCGCGTCGGCAATCCCGTCGACGGCCCCACGCGCTGGATGTCGAAGATCACGCCCGGCAGCTCGGCGAAATATCCCAGCCCGGCAAACTCCGCCATCAGCGAGATGCCCGGTCCCGACGTCGCCGTCATCGACCGCGCCCCCGCCCATCCCGCGCCCAGCACCATCCCGATCGCCGCCAGCTCGTCTTCTGCCTGCACCACCGCAAAGCTCGCCTTGCCGTCCGGCTCCACGCGGTACTTCTTCAGATAGTCGATCAGCTGCTCCACCACCGACGACGACGGCGTAATCGGATACCACGTCACCACCGTCACGCCCGCGAACATCGCGCCCAGCGCGCAGGCCGCGTTTCCGTCGATGATGATCTTCCCTTCCGTCGCGTGCATCCGCTCCAGCACGAACGGATCATGCTTGGTCAGCGACTGCGCCGCGTAATTGAATCCCGCTTCCACCGCGCCCCAGTTCAGGTCTGCCGCCTTCTGTTTCTTCGCGAACTGCCTGCGCAGCGAATCCTCGACCGCCTTCATGTCCATGCCCAGCAGCTGCGCGGCCACGCCCACGTAAATCATGTTCTTGACCAGCTTGCGCAGCTTCGCTTCCGGACAGACCGCCGCCGTCAGCTTGTCGAACGGCACCGGATAGCAGCACACGTCGTCGCGATACTGCTTCAGGTTGAAGCTCTCTTCGTAGATCGCCGCCGCTCCCGGCCGCAGCGACAGCATGTCCTCGCGCGCCGTCTCCGTGTTCATCGCAATCAGGACGTCGATCTCTTTCTTGCGCGCCACGTATCCGTGCTTGCTCGCCCGGATCGTGTACCACGTCGGCAGCCCCGCAATGTTCGACGGGAACAGGTTTTTCCCGCTCACCGGCACGCCCATCGTGAAGATGCTGCGCAGCAGCACGCTGTTTGCCGACTGCGAGCCGGACCCGTTGACCGTGGCTACCTGGATGCTGAAGTCGTTAATGACTGGCTTGGAAGGAGTTGCGGCTGGTTCGCCCTGCTTCGCCGGAGCGGACGGGGCGCCGGCGTTGGTGGTCGCCATGTGGCGGTGTTCCCTTCAGTTCGAGATCGAAAGATCGTGGGTTCTTTCGCTCTCTTCATTATAACGACGCGCAGCGCCACCGCGCCCACCCCCCAACACCATGGGCATCTTTACAATTCCGTGCAAAATCTGCCGCTTCTGCGATTCCCCCTGTCAACTGCCTCGCTCCTGTGGCATAGTGATCCCTGTTCAGCGCACGCTATGTCGGACCCCCACCGCATCGCGGAGTACCAGCGCCAGCTCAGAATGAAGGTGAAGTACTGCCTCTCATTTCTCAAGCGCGACTGGCAGCTCCGCGACTACCCTGTCACCCTCCGCGAATTTGCGCCCGCCGCCGGCGACCTGGGCAACGGCTGGCATTTCCCTCGCTTCGAGGCCTCCATCCAGGGCTGGCATCTCTCCGGCACCGGCAACACGCCGGACCAGGCCCTCTCCAGCCTCGCCGATGCCTTTCAGCGCGCCAAAGCCAGCCATACCCAGCGTGGCGAGCCCCTCCCCCGCCCCGGCCATGTCGTCCCCGTCGATTTTGGCTCCACGGTCCGCATCGATGCCCACGGCGCTCTCGCCCAGGACTTCATCTCCCGCGTCCTCGGCCTCGAGTGGGCCTGGGTTTCCGATCTCTCCGGCCTCGCCGAATTCTCCATCGGCCACTCCCCCGACATCTACCTCTCCCGCATCCGCGGCATCTACGGCGTCGACTGCGCCGACCTCGCCGACGCTCCCCTCGTCGACATCCTCGACCGTATCGCCGCCCACCAGAAGCTCCCCAAAAGCTGACTCGACTCTGCCCCTATCGCGCCGCCGCCTCGCGCAGCACCACCTGCTCGTGGTCCTGTGCGTTGACCTTGCCGTAGAAATCCCGCAGCTCCGGGTACGCCGACGCCGGAAAGATCGGGCTGCCAATCGCAAACGCGCGGTGCAGGCTGATCGTCTTCCCGTTCGCCTCATACGCCGCTCGGTAGATTCCCAGCAGTCCTCCCGGATGTTGCGGATTGCTCAGGGGAATGCGCGTATCCTTCGGCATCGCCTCCATTCCCATCGTGGAGGGCAATGCCAGGGTCACGTCGTCCTCATCCGCATAAACGTAATCCATGTACACCGGGAACTCCCGTTTCTCGGGCAGAAACCGCGGCTTCACGCCCGCTTCAAAAAGGTCTGCCGGCAACAGCATGCGCTTCCCCATCACGGTCCCCAGCGAGCCGGTGACGGTCAAATGCGCGATCAGCGGCCCCTTCCAGTCCTCCAGCCCCTCGAAGCTGGTCAACTGCACGTCAACTCCGCTCGGCAGCCGGCTTTTCAGATCCGCCTCGAACTCCTTCTCCATCGCCGCTGCATCGGTCTCCAGCATCCTTTGGCGCCACCCCAGCGCCGGCGAGCCCGTCATGGCCACGCGAATTGTCCCGCTCACCCTGCCTGAAGCGTCCAGCTGCAGATCCGCGCCCCGCATCGTCTGCGCGTCACGCAATCCCGCCCCCGGCGTCTCCGCCAGGCTCGCCCCGTTCGGCCCCTGCCGCAGCCCCATTGTGCTGGTGTGCCGCCAGTGCAGTTGGCCCGGCAGACAATATCGCTCGCCCGGATCGAAATACTGCTCCTTTCCATCCACCACCACAATCGCAATATCGTCGTCCAGCTGATCCATATCCAGATAGTTCTTGTCGAAGAACTCGAGGTCCCGGTCCGACACATACATGTTGTAAGCCTTCAGTCCCGCCGCTCGCGCCAGCCCGATGAACAGCAGCGTGATCTGATTCGGCGTCCCGCGCTTCGCCTTCCACACGTCCGCCGCCGTCGTTACCACCGTATGCGTCTTTTTCTCCTCCTTCTCGCTCTCCGCGCGCGTGAATTCTGTGTTCTCCAGCTGCATCATGGCGTCGTACAGCTTCCCCACCTTCACCTGATCGCTGTCTCCCGCCGCCACCAGGCTCGCCGCAATGCCCTTCAGCTTGTCCTGATTGATGAACAAATCCGTCCCCGCCGACCAGAAAACGCCCTGCCTCGCCCAGTAGTCGTCCGCGGTGTTCTTTTGGCTCGGATCGATGTAATAAAAGAAAACCCTGTATTCCAGGTTCACCTTGGGCGGCATGAAATCTTCATCCGGAACCGCCGGAACATCGGTCAGGTCCAGCACAAAAGCTCCCTTGTTTCTGACGATCTGAGCGCCTTTCGGCAGCGAAGTGCTCCACTCCACTGCCCCTGTCGCTGTTCTGTCGGCCAGCCGGTAACTCTGGCTGGTCATCACAAAGGAGTAATGCGCCCGGCGCGTGAACAGGTCGCGCTGCAGGTGCCATCGCGGCGCAATGAAGATATCGCCGTCGTAGTGCATCACAAACCGGTACTCCAGGATGCTGCCCACATTCACGTCCGGCATGGTGAAGACTTTGGCGTTGTAGCGCAGCGACCCGCTCTTCACCACCTCTTTGTCGAATGGCTTTCCCGTAAACGGAATCACCGTTCCGTCGCTGTGAATCGTCCGCCCCTCAATCTTCTTGATCGAATACCGGTCGCCCTTGTCGTACGGCAGCTCCACGTCGCCGTAGCTCTTCCCGGCTTCGGTCAGAATCTTGATCCGCACGTAGTAGCTGATCTGGTGCTGGTCTTCGTTGTTGATCTGTTCGAAATCCAGATACACCGCCGCCGCGCCCGGCGCTTCCGCCTCCGACGTCATCGCCAGCTCCTGCGGCGTCGGCGTCGTCCATGGATCGCTGCCCAGTGCAGCCCGTGGCATCGTGCAAAGGATCAATACGGAAGCAGCCAGGAGGACACGGCATCGGGCAGAGAGCACACCTCACCTCGTGCAGCGCACCCGCGTCCGCCGTTCTGGCCCTCACTTGTTGCAGGCAAAGTCCCGTCAGCGTCAGCGAATCATCGGGTCCGGAAAGTTGGCCCCTTTGTATCGCGATCCGCCCCGAACCTCAAGAGATTTCTCGCGCCACGCTCAGCACCGTTCCCAAATCGGCCAGCACCACCACCCGCCCGCTCCCGAGCCTGCCCTGAGCGGCGGTGCGTCCGGCGCCAGGCGCGTCCGCCCGCAGTCAGCGTCCCTGCTTCTTAATAAATCCCCCCGTATGCAGCTCCGCCCACGCCTGCCGCAGCTCCTCCGGCGTGTTCATCACAATCGGACCCTGCCACGCCACCGGCTCCTCGATCGGCTGCCCGCTCACCAGCAGGAACCGCATCCCCTCCGGCCCCGCCTGCACCAGAATCTCGTCGCCCCGGTCGAACAGCACCAGCGAGTGGTTCCCCGCGTCGTACACCGGCTGCGCGTTCGGATCGGCCCCGCTCTCCGTCAGCACCGCCCGCGGCGCGCTCGCGTCCCGGAACGTCCCCGCCCCGGCAAACACATACGCAAACGCATTCCGCGTCGTCTCCACCTTCAGCCGCCTGCGCGTGTTCGGAGGCACGCTGATGTCCAGATACTGCGGCTCCGCGGCCACTCCGTCCACCGGCCCGCGCTGGCCCCAGAACTCGCCGCAGATCACCCGCGCCCTGGTCCCGTCGTCCTCCGTCACCTCTGGGATCGCGCTCGCCGGAATGTCCTGGTAGCGCGGATCGGTCATCTTCAGCCGCGAGGGCAGATTCGCCCACAGCTGGAACCCGTGCATCCGCCCCCGCTCATCGCCCTTGGGCATCTCCTGGTGCAGGATCCCGCTGCCCGCGGTCATCCACTGCACGTCGCCCGCGCCCATTTTGCCCTTGTTGCCCAGGCTGTCGCCGTGCTCCACGCTCCCCGCCAGCACGTACGTAATGGTCTCAATCCCGCGGTGCGGATGCCACGGGAACCCGGCCAGATAATCCGCCGGCCGCTCGTTCCGGAAGTCGTCCAGCAGCAGAAACGGATCGAATTCCTTCGTCTTCCCAAACCCAAACGCCCGCTCCAGACGCACCCCAGCTCCCTCGAGCGTGGGTTTCGTCGACAAAATCTCTTTTACCGGTCTCAGGGACATAGCTTTACCCGCCTTCAGTCTCGCCTGAATGCTGTGAATGAGCTGTGTTGTTCAGGGAGTCAACACAATAGATGTGCGACTCTCCCGAAGGATTCAGAGGGTCTCGAGAGCAGTTAAATCCGGCAATTTCCTGGCTCCGCGCGGGATTCCAGTCACTCGTTCCGATTTGACCCATTCACCCGGAACGGCATTCGAGATTCCCGCGGCCAAGACCTGACCAATATCCGCTGACCGGCCAGTCGATTCTGTGCCACAATCCATTCAACAGAAAATGTCGCCATTCGCCAGAGGAAAGTCCGCGTTCCGAGCTTTCAGAGGGGAAGAATCCCCCTCGGACCCGGCGCAGTTCGTGGAAGTGCAAAGCATCGGACCCGTCTCGTTCAAGCTGCCCCTCAACGATGCCACGCCTGCCGCATTGCGCGCTTACCGGGAGGCCAACTATCACTTCAGAACCGTACCCTGGCCCGCCCCCTTCGATGAAACGGCGCATCATCTGCATCTCGGAGACGCAAGGGACCTCGACTGGATTCCAGACGCCTCAGTACACCTGGTTGTCACCTCTCCCCCATATTGGAACCTCAAGGAATATGCGGAAGGCAATCGCTCTCAGCTGGGCGACATTGAGGACTACCAGCAGTTCCTCGCCGAGCTCGACAAGGTCTGGAGGCACTGTGAGCGGATCCTGGTCCCAGGCGGCAGAATCTGCTGTGTCGTCGGCGATGTGTGCGTCCCCAGAAAGCGCGGCGGCCGGCACTATGTCATGCCCCTTCACTCCGATATACAGGTGCGGGCGAGAACTCTCGGCCTCGATTGTCTGACGCCGATTCTCTGGCAGAAGATCGCCAATGGAACAACAGAAGCACAGGGAAATGGCGCGGGTTTTTACGGCAAGCCGTATCAGCCCGGGGCGATCGTAAAAAACGACACGGAATATATTCTCCTGCTGCGAAAGGGTGGCACCTACCGCTCGGTCGATCCACTGAAGAAGGCTCTCTCCATGCTCACAAAGGAGGAAATGCAGAGCTGGCTCCGGTCTGCATGGAACGATCTCCCCGGAGCATCCACGACGAAAAGCAAACATCCAGCTCCCTACCCCGTCGAGCTGGCAGACCGCCTGATCAGGCTGTTCTCGTTCGCTGGCGACACAGTGCTCGATCCATTCCTCGGCACGGCGTCCACCGTCGCTGCGGCTATTCGAGCCGGAAGAAACTCCATCGGAGTTGAGATCGAACCAACCTACCTCGCTGCCGCTCGGCGCCGGATCGAGACTCTCGCCGCCGTCCGCACCATGGCCGGCCCTGGCTACGCCGAGGTTACCGTTGATTGACTATCGGCTCCTGAAGGAATTTCGAGCTCTTTTCGCGGGACAGAAATACGAACATCGTCGTTCCAACCTCGGCGACTTCGTCGCCATGCACCTCTATGAGGATCTGGTCGCGGTGAAGAAGTCGGACAAATATGTCCTGTCTGTGACGGATATGTCCCGCGTTCTCAACGTCCAGAACCGGAGAAAGGGAGTGGAGGCGCGCCGGGGCGACGGCACCCTCGGAGAATTGATTCCCGGTGTGCCTCCTGTAATTGATCCGGGCTACGTGGTAGCTCGTGGCCCCATCGCAACCGTGGAGATCGGTGTCGAGGTGAAGATTCTGGCAAAAGCCATGATCAAACAAATCGATCGTGTGAAGAGCGATCTCGTCCATCAGGTCCGCAACTTCAATCTCAGAGCAGGCTCTTCGAATCCCATCTGCGTTGCAATTGTCGGAATCAATTATGCCGAGATTACAACATCGTATGAAGGCGACCGGAGCTACCGGACTGACGGCCGCACGTTCAAGCATCCCATTCAGGAGGCCGAGCCTGCCAGACACAGGCTGGAGGCTGTCCGGAATGACTTCGACGAGTTTCTTGTCCTGCGCTACCGAGCGACAAACGAACCGCCGTTCCCGTTTGAGTGGGTCGATGAGCGAGACACAGTTCTCGATTACGGCGCCGCGCTGATACGCATCAGCAACGAGTATCAAAAGCGCTTCTAGCCTAAAATCCTGTCCCCGCCCCTCCCGACCAAAGTACCCAACCCAAAAATTCTGGCAGGGCCTCACGCTGAACCCGCCGGTACCCCATCCGGCCCGGTTTCACTCGGGTGCCCCTGGTCCGGGCCGGTTTTCCTCGGGTGCCCCTGGATCCGCTCTAAACTATTCGAAGGAGTAGGAGCGAAGATCATGCCAACCAAATCCGAAAATCCCGAGACGCCCAAGGTGGACGAGTCAGAACCTTCGAAGACTTCAGAGACAGACAGGAAGAGAATCAGTCGTATCGCTGACGAGGCCGCAGGGAAAGCCCGCAAGACCTCGGATCGCTACGACCGGCAAAACGGCACGTTCCCCAGGGGAGGACCTTCCGGAGTCTCATAAATCCCGCTTTTCCGCACCGGCGTTGCGGGGGAGCAGCAGGGCTAAATTTCCAGGCCTGGCGGCCCTTTACCAGGCGAAACAGGGCCGAGGCTTTTCTTGCCTTTCACAGACGACGCCAGCCACTCGCACGAATCGCCTCTCGCTAACAGCTAAGGGCTAACGGCTGGTAGCTGTTTTCCTGTCAACCCCCACACCTCCCCACCAAAGTAACCACCCCTCATTCCAAAACCCTTACACGCCATCCAACCCCAACAAAGTTGGCAGGGTTATTCGCTGGAACTGCTATCCTGAACTTATAGAGTGAAATTCAAAGAAAGGCCGCCGACGCGCGGCCTTTTTCCTTTGGCCGTTGCTTTTCTCAGCCCTGAGCCCTGAGCCCTGCGTTCTGCGTTCTGCGTTCTGTGTTCTGTGTTCTGCGTTCTGCGTTCTGTGTTCTGTGTTCTGTGTTCTGCGTTCTGTGTTCTGTGTTCTGCCCCTGTCCCGGAGGACCCCATGCCCCGCTTCTGCACCGCCCTCGAGAGCAGCCTCCCCTGCGGCCGCCGCGCTCTGCCCGGCCGCCCCTTTTGTGCCGGCCACGATCCCATCTGGATGCCCCCCGGGCGTTGTCACTACTACAACCGCTTCGCCCAGCCCTGCCGCAGCGAGAGCATCCGCGGACAGGATCACTGCTTCACCCACAGCCGGCGCAACCGCCGCGCCCGCTTGAAGCCCTTACCCCTGGTCCCACGCACTGCACATCAACGTCGGCAGGTCGAACACCCACTTTTTGGTCTTTAACTTCCGTGTTTTCAGGAGCTTGCCACCGTACTGAAGTGACCTCCGGCAACCCACGCGGATTCAATCACTTGCCGGTGTCCAGGGGTGAGGGGGGTGGGGGTGTCGTGACCAGCCAAAGGCCCCGGAAACTGGAGACCGGCAACTGGGAACTGGCAACCGGCAACCGGGGACTGGCCACTGACAACTGGCCACTCGCTACTCATACGCCAGCGCGTCGATCGGATCTTTGCTCGCCGCCTTCCATGCCGGATACAGCGCACCCAGCACCGACCCCGCCAGCGCGATCAGCGCGCCCTGCACGCGCCAGCTGTCGGTCACCAGGAACAGCAGCGTCGGGAACCGCGCCGCCATGAAGATCTTGATCACCTGCGTCAGCACCACGCCCAGGATGATCCCCGCTGCCGCCACCAGCACCGCTTCGCGCAGCACCAGGTTCACGATAGTCGCCTTCGACGCGCCCAGCGATTTCAGGATCCCGATCTCCCGCGTCCGCTCCATCACCGCCGTATACATCGACTGGAAGATAACCAGGAAGCCAACAATCACCGCAATCCCGATCACCACCCGCAGCGCGATGTTGAACCCCGGAAAATGGTCGGGGGTCATCATCGAGAGGTAATCCTTCATCGACTGGGTCTCGTAATTCTGCAGCCCCGGCGTCGAGTGAATCTCCTGCTCGATCAGCCCCTCATTCGCCGGCGAGTCCCACTTGAGGTAAAAGAGCGACGCGTTGTCCGGCGTGCCCAGCAGCGTGCCCAGCGTCTGGATCGGCACGAAAATTCGTCCGCCCTTGCCGTGCTCCACAATGCCGCATACGTGGAATGCGTGCTTGTTCAGCAGTTCGATGGTCTGCCCCAGCTGGGTATGGTTGCTCTTCGCGTACAGGTCGTCGACGATCACGTCGTCGGGCCCGGTGAAGGGCGTTCCCTTCAGGAATTGGAAGGGCTTGAGCGCGTTGTAGCTGTTGAAATCGATGCCCCAGATGGTCTGCAGCGCATTGCCCATGCTGAAGTTGGCGATGACCGGCGCGGCCACCGTGACATGGGGAAGCTTCGCCAGCACCTGCGATATTTTTGCCGGCACCGGCGCTCCGCCCACCGCGCTCAGGAAGCTCGCATTCGGCGGCCGCACGATAATGTCCGCGCCCACCCCGTTGGTCTGGTTGGCCGCGCCCTGCACCTGGCCCATCATGATCGCCACAATCGACAGGATCATGATCACTTCAATCGCCACCGCGAACACGCTGATGGCGGCGCGCACCGGACGATACAGAATGTTGCCGACGACAAGCTTATTCATGGCTGGATTGGATGAGGCGCAGCGCCTTTCGCGATGGAAGTTTCAGACTAACAAACCCGCTCCCGAGCGCCTTCCGTTCGTCCGGCGTATATTAACCGCATGAACAATAACCAGTTTGTGGGATTCCGTTTGGGGATTACCTTTGTACTCTGTTGGGACTGAAGAAAACAGGCCATTTAGCCGATGTACTCTTGGAAGGTGCCTGTTTTCGTGCAAGGGTAATTGCATTACCAATTCTCAGCCGGAAGGAACTTCGATCGTGGGCCAGTTCGGAGAGGCATTGCGGCAGGAACGAATCTCGCGGGGCATCGCGCTGGAAACCATCAGCGGCTCCACGAAGATCGTCACGCGCTACCTCACCGCTCTGGAAGACGAGAAGTTCGACACTCTCCCCGGCGGCATCCTCAGCAAAGGCATCGTCCGCGGCTACGCGCGCAGCGTGGGACTCGACGAGTCCGCGTGGGTGGAGCGCTTCCTCGCCGCCAAACAGGAGCAGCATCCCGAGCAAAGCAACGACGGCCTGGAGCAGTTCGCCACCAACGTCAGCAGGTCGCGCCCGCAACATCATCGCACTCGCTCCATTCTGCGCTGGGCCGGCCTCGCTCTGCTGCTGTTCGTGCTCACCGGCCTCGGCTTGTTCGTCTGGCGTTTCGTCAACGCGCGCCTCGTCGCCAGCATCGTGGCTCCGCACCAGCCGCCCTCCATCACAGAAACTGCGGTGGCCGGCGGTCCCTCCAGGTGACCTGCGTCAGCCGCCGTTACCTCTGTGACCTGTCGCACCCCCGCTGTTCCTCATAGCCTTCACCCTATGAGCTCTGCAAAGCACGGGCTGCT
Organism: Acidobacteriaceae bacterium; assembly: GCA_049671725.1. GTDB lineage: Bacteria > Acidobacteriota > Terriglobia > Terriglobales > Acidobacteriaceae > Palsa-343. Next base: position 121,897 of record JBATVK010000055.1, on the reverse strand, counting down.
GATTGCCCTGATGCTGGCGCTGCCCGTATTCGCGCACGCCAAATCGAAGCCCCATGCCGTCGCACTCGGCGCCGTTCATCGCGAGCCTTACTCCGCCCAGGGCGACCCCGCAGGCGCGCAAAAAGATGAGACGGCTTTGAACGTTCGTCCCCTGGTCGTCGACGGCAAAGTGAAGGAGTGGACCACCGGCGACGTTCACGCCGTCACCGAGCGCAGCTTCACCGTGCGCCGCGCGGTCCGTCTCAACGATTCCCTGCCCACGGATAAATCTCCGCGCTGGGTTTGGCAGCGCGGCCCGTGGCTCCTCATCGATCGTGAGACCGGCAAGATCACCGCGCTGCACCTGCCGGACTTCGATCCCGGTGTCTCTCAGGTCGTCTGGTTCCGCGATTACGCCGCCTATTGCGGCCTCACCGCGACCCACAAGGAACTGTTCGCGGTCGTCGCGCAAATCGCCGCGCGCCGTCCGCTGCTCGCAAAAAAACTCGCTCCCTGGAACGTCTCAGACTCACCCAGCCCCGCGTGCGCTCCGGCCATCTGGCAGCGCGAACCGCTCAAAGTCAGCTTCCAGCCCACCGGAGCAGCAGCCGCCGTCAGCTTCGATCTCGTCGGCGCGTCAGCCGTGCTCGTCGAGGATAACGACAGCGACAGCGACAACACCCAGTAGCCAGCCGTGCAACAAACCACAGGCCACAGGCTACTGGCTACTGGGGACTGGGGACTAGCTACTGGCGACTGGGAACTGGCAACAGGCTACCGGCCACCGCCCGTTCGTCATAGCATCTATCCATGGAGTCCTTCGACGACCTGCTCCGCATGGCCGAAGTCGCCCACGGCCATCTTTGCGCCGGACAGATTCTGGGCGTGCGCATGGCCATGCTCGGCTGCCGCCGCCTCGGCATCGACGATCCCCGCGGCCGCGACCGCAAGCGCCTCGTCACCTTCATCGAAATCGATCGTTGCGCCACCGACGCCATCGGCGTGGTCACCGGTTGCCGCCTCGGCAAGCGCGCGCTCAAGTTCCGCGACTGGGGCAAGATGGCTGCTACATTCGCCGACCTCGCCACCGGCCGCGCCATCCGCATCGTCGCGCTGGAATCGTCGAAGCAGCGCGCCCGCGAACGCTACCCCGAGATCGAGAACAGGAACCAGCAGCAGATGCGCGCCTACCGCGAGATGGACGATGCCGACCTCTTCGGCGAGCAATGGGTCCAGGTCGACATCGGCCCCAAAGAAATGCCCGGCTACAAAGGCGAGCGTATCGCCTGCAGTGAATGCGGCGAGGGGATCAATTACGACCGCTTCGTCGAGCGCGACGGCGCGACGCTCTGCCTGGCCTGCGCCTTCCCCGAGCAGCGCTACTACCGTCCCGCATCGCCGGACGACCGTCCAGCGCCGCCCGAACCAGTGCCGGCTTCCTCGCGCTGCAACTGCGGCTGAGGCCCAACCTGAGCCGGCGTTCCGGCGCCACAAGAAACGCCGGTGGCCTGTGGCCAGCGGCTTGGTGCGCTACCGGCCACTGGCTGCGCTCGCCGTTTACAATGGCTTGGACCCGCAACCCACCGCGCTCGCCCATTCTTCATTCGGAGTGAACCCCTCATGCTAAATCTGCAAGGCCGTGTCGCCGCAGTTTTCGGACTCGCGAACAAGCGCAGCATCGCCTGGGGCATTGCGCAAAAGCTGCACGAAGCCGGCGCGACGCTCGCCATCGGTTATCAGAACGAGCGCATGCGCGCCGAAGCCGAGGGGCTCATCCTCGACCTGCCCGGCGCCGAGCCCTTCCAGTGCGACGTCTCCAATGACGCTGAGATCGAGCAGGTCTTCGCGAAGATGAAGGAGCGCTACGGCAAGATCGAGGTTCTCGTTCACTGCATCGCCTACGCGCCGGCGGACGACCTGAAGAACGACTTCCTCCAGACCACCCGCGAGGGCTTCCGCATCGCGCACGAGGTCAGCGTCTATTCCCTGATCGCGCTCAGCCGCGCCGCTGCCCCGCTGATGACCGAGGGAGGCTCCATCATCACGCTCACGTACTTCGGCGCGGAGAAGGTGGTCCCGCACTACAAGGTGATGGGCGTGGCCAAGGCCGCGCTGGAAGCAACCGTGCGCTATCTCGCCTGGGACCTCGGCAAGCAGAACGTCCGCGTCAACGCCATCTCCGCCGGCCCCATCAAAACGCTCGCGGCCCGCGGCATCGGCTCGCTGGGCGACATGCTGAAGTACCATGCCGAACGCGCGCCGCTGCACCGCAATACCGAGCAGGAAGAGGTAGGCAAGACCGCCGTCTATCTGGCTTCCGATCTGGCCAGCGGCGTCACCGGCGAAACCATTTACGTCGACAGCGGCTACAACATCATGGGCTTCTGACGACGCGCTCTCTCACGCGACCCGCGCCGCAGTCCTGACGCTCACTCCGCTCGCAGCGCCTCCATCGGATTCACCGAGGCCGCGCGCCTCGCTGGAATGTACGTCGCAACCATCTCTACCGCCAGCAGCAGGATCGCAACTCCTGCATAGGTCGGCGCATCGGTTGCGCGAATCCCATACAGCAGGCTGTCCATCAGGCGCGTCAGCAGAAGCGCCGCCACCGCGCCCACCGCTACCCCCACCAGCGCTGGACGCACGCCCTGCATCAGCACCAGCCGCACCACATCCTGCCGCCGCGCTCCCAGGGCCATACGGACTCCAATCTCCCGCGTGCGCCGCGATACCGACCAGGAAACCACTCCGAATATACCGACGGCTGCCAGCAGCAGCGCCATGCCGCCGAAGATCTCCAGCAGCGCGGTGCGAAACCTCGGCTGTGCAACCGAGGCGTCCACCGCTTCCGGAAAGGACTCGATGTCCGTGACCGGCAGATTCCGGTCGATGCTATGCGTCTCGGCACGGATAGCCCCCGCAACGGCGGAAGTGCTGAGCGCGCTCCGCACCACCACCTCCCCACCCCAGAACGGCGCTTGCGCAAATGGAACGTACATCATCGGCCCTGGCATCTTCGCCAGAGAAACGTCGTGAATATCGCCCACCACCCCCACGATTTCCCGCGAAACCTGCCCGTTGGGGGGAAATCCGAACATCATGCGCCGCCCTACCGGATTCTGGCCCGGGAAATATCGCCGCGCGAATGCCTGGCTGACCAGAGCGACCGGCAAAGTCGACATCGAGTCATCCGCACCGAAGAGCCTTCCGTGCAGCAGCGGAATCTCCATCACATGGAAATAATGCGGGGTCACGGCCGCGTAATCCGCCAAATTGACCGCGCCTGGCGGCAGCGGTGGATTGCCGTGAATCGCAAAAGGCAGGCTGACGGAAGTATCCAGAATCGGAAGCGGAGCCGCAATCGCCGAATCCTGCAGACCGGGCTGCGCCTGAAGGCGCGTCATCAGCTGGTTCGAGAATGCCACCCACTGTTCCGGTTTGGAATACTGAAACCGCGGGAGAGAAACCTCTGCCTTCGCAAGGTGATCCAGCGCAAAGCCCGGCCTGACCGAGGTCAGCCTGATAAAACTGCGCATCAGCAATCCCGCTGCTACCAGCAAAACCATCGCCAGCGCCACCTCTGCCGTTGCCAGCAGGCTGCGCGCGCGCTGCGAGCCGCGCCCCTCACCCGAGCGGGCGCTCTCCAGCAAATGATTCTGTGGGTCGCCCTTTGCAGAGAAGAGCGCGGGAGCCAGCCCAAAGGCGAGGCTCGCCGCCAGCGATAGTGCCAGCGCAAACAGCAGTACGGACCCATCCACGCGAATGGAATGGTAGCGCGGCAACCCCGCGGGCAGCGTCCACTCGAGCGCGGAAACTCCCCACCACGCGAGGCCCACACCGGCTGCGCCGCCCAGCAATCCCAGGATCGCGCTCTCGGTCAGCAGTTGCCGCGCAATGCGCCGCGGACTGGCGCCCACCGCAACCCGAACCGCAATCTCCGTCGAGCGCGCTGTCGCCCGCGTCAGCAGCAGATTCGCAATGTTCGCGCACGCGATCAGCAGCACCAGAGCAACGGCGCACAGCAGCACCAGCAGCGGTGATCGCACATCGCCCACCACCGCCTCCCGCAGTGGTTCGATCCCGATCTCCCAGCCGTGCTCCTCGGGAAACTTTGCGGCCAGTCCGGCGCTGATCGCTTCCATTTCCGCCCGCGCCCTAGCCGTGGACACGCCAAGCCGCAGCAGCCCAACCACCGGCATCCAGTGCGGTGCTTGCGGGTGGGTCATCCAGCCGCTGAACAGCGGATCCTGAATCAGCGGTATCCACACCTGATCCGCCTGGCTGAAGAACGGCGACCGAAAGCTCGCCGGCATCACGCCCACGACTGTAAAGCTGCGCTGATCGAGGGTGATCGATCTGCCGACGATTCCGGGATCGGCGCCGAACCGGTTGCGCCATAAATCCTCGCTGATCGCCACCGCCGGCGCCGCCCCGGGTTGTCCATCGCCTGGAAGAAGCGTTCGCCCCAGCAGAGGCTTCGTCCCAAAGACAGTGAAGAAATCCTGCGTCACCACAACGGTGCTCATGTCGGCCGGCTCTCCCTGCCCGGTGAGCGTGAGCGCGTGACCGGCCAGGCCGGCGACCGCATTGAACGAGCGATTATGATCCCGCAGCTCGCTGAAGGCCGGCCAGGACATTCCAGCCCCTGAGAATCCAGCTTTCGGGTCGGCCTCGGACACAAGGACCACACGGCTGGGGTGCGCGTACGGCAGCGGCCGCAGCAACACCGCGTTCACAACGGAAAAAATAGCCGTATTCGCTCCGATGCCCAGCGCCAGCGTCAGGATCGCGATAGCGGCAAAGCCCGGGCTTTTCCCCAGCATCCGGAACCCAAAGCGCACGTCCTGCCCCAGCGTCTCCAGCCAAGGCAGCGTCCGGCGGTCGCGCCAGGCCTGGCGAGTCTGCTCCATGCCACCCAGCCGGATCAGCGCCTGCCGCCGCGCTTCTTCCGGCGTCATGCCTGCGCGCACGTTGTCCTCAATGTGCATCGCGAGGTGACTCTCCAGCTCCGCGCCGATCGCCGCTTCCGCACGCGACCCGCCGAACATCCCTCGCATTCGCATCCAATGCGCTCTCAGCTTCGCCATCGCGCCTCCCCTATCGCGTTTCCGGTGCCGGCTCCAGGAATCTCGCCACGATAGCCGTCGCTTGCTCCCATTCCCGCGTTGCCCGCTCCAGTTGCTTTCGCCCCGGACGCGTCAGCCGGTAATATTTCGCCCGGCGGTTGTTGTCCGACATGCCCCACTCCGACGCAATCGCTCCCTCCTGCTCCAGCTTCAACAGCGCCGGATAGAGCGTCCCGTAATTCAGCGCGAGCGCGTTCCCGCTGGTCTGCTCGATGCGCCGTGCGATTCCGTATCCGTGCTGCGGCCCCATCGTCTCCAGCGTCTTCAGCACCATGAGCGCCAGCGTTCCCTGCCAGACATCCGCCTTGTCTGCCATTGCTCTCCTCTTGGTAACCAATACATACTACGATTTTCTATTGGAATGCAATAGGAAAAGAAGACGAGGGCCATGGCCCTCCCTTCATCCCATCTGCGGGACGTCGGCCGCCCAGTGGTGGCTTGTTGAGGAAGAAGAAGAAAAGAAAGAAGAAGGCCTTCGCGGGTGTCCTACTCCACGGTCACTGACTTGGCCAGGTTCCGCGGCTGGTCCACATCGCAGCCGCGCCGCACCGCAATGTGATACGCCAGCAACTGCAGAGGTACTACATCCAGCACAGGCAGCAACAGCTCTGTGGTGTTGGGCACAAACAGCACGTGGTCCACCAACTGACCGATGTGCTCATCACCCTGCGTCGCCACCGCAATCACCTTGCCGGACCGCGCCGTAACTTCCTGGATGTTGGAGAGCGTCTTCTCGTAGCGCTGCACGGAGTCGCGATGCGTCTCATCCTGAGTGGCCAGCACCACCACCGGCAGGGTTTCGTCGATGAGCGCGTTGGGCCCGTGCTTCATTTCGCCTGCCGGATAGCCCTCGGCGTGGATGTAGGAGATTTCCTTTAGCTTGAGCGCGCCTTCCAGGGCAATGGGGTAATGGATGCCGCGCCCGAGGTAGAGAAAATCGCGCGCGTTCGAATACAGCCGCGCCAGCGGCTCGCACGCGTCGTCGCAGGTGCGCAGGATCTCCTCGACCTTTCCCGGCAGCAGATTCAACGCCTCGAGCAGCGCGCGGCCCTCCGATTCGCCGATGGTGCCGCGCACCTGCGCCAGATGCACGGCAAACAGGAACAGCGCGACCAACTGCGCCGTGAAGGCCTTGGTCGACGCCACCCCGATCTCGGGCCCGGCGTGGGTGTAGATCGTCCCCTGCGCTTCCCGCGTCACCATCGATCCCACAACGTTGCAGACGGCTACTGTCGGCACGCTCCTGGCGATCATCTCACGCTGCGCCGCCAGGGTGTCGGCGGTCTCGCCAGACTGCGTAATCAGCATGCCGATGGTATTCGCGTCGAGGATCGGATCGCGATAGCGAAACTCGCTCGCGTAGTCCACTTCCACCGGAATGCGCGCCAGGCGCTCGATCATGAACTTTCCGGCGGTGGCCGCGTGCCAGCTTGTCCCGCAGGCCGCGATGGAAAGGCTCGTCGCCTGCAGAAGCGTCTCATCGGGAATCTTCATCTCCGCCAGAAACACCTTGCCGGTATCCAGCGAAATGCGCCCCAGGGTCGTGTCCCGGATCGCCCGCGGCTGCTCGAAGATTTCCTTCTGCATGAAATGCTTGTAGCCGCCTTTTTCCGCCTGAATCGGATCCCACTGGATGCGCTGCAGCGGCCGTTCGATCGGGTTTCCCTCGAAATCCGTCAGCGTCACCCCGGCGCGGGTCAGCACCGCCATGTCGCCGTCCGCAAGGAAATAGAGATCGCGGGTGTGGTGCAGGATGCCGGGCACATCCGAGGCGACGAAGTACTCGCCGTCACCGACGCCCACAATCACAGGCGGCCCGCTGCGCGCGGTCACAATCTTGTCCGGATCGTCGGCGGAGATCACGCTGATGGCAAAAGCTCCAGACAGCCGGTGCACAGTGCGGCGCACCGCTTCCTCCAGCGGAATGGCCTTGCCGGCCCTGCTCGCGCCCGCCAGTTCCTGCTCGATGAGGTGGGCGATAATTTCTGTGTCCGTCTCGGTGACGAATTTGTGACCCTTCGCGACCAGCTCCTGCTTGAGCGCGAGGTAGTTCTCCACGATGCCGTTGTGCACCACCACCAGCCGCCCGGTGCAGTCGCGGTGCGGGTGCGCGTTCTCTTCGGTGGGCCTGCCATGGGTCGCCCAGCGGGTGTGGCCGATGCCGAAAGTTCCTTTGATGGGCTGCTCGCGGATGACTTCTTCCAGGCGCCGCAACTTGCCGGCGGCGCGCCGCAGCTGCAGTCCGTCGCCATTGCCGCCCACCGCAATCCCGGCCGAATCGTAGCCGCGGTACTCGAGGCGCCGCAGCCCCTCCACGATCACCGGGACCACTTCCTTCTTATTGCCGACGTATCCCACAATGCCGCACATAGTCTTCTCCGCGAAGCGAAAGAGACAACCCAGCCGCAGCCGCCGGATGCGGCCCGGAATTCATGCCTGCAACCGAACTACTCGATACGGAATGAAAACTCTTCAATCACCGGGTTGGTCAGCACCTCGCGCGCAATCCGCTCCACTTCCGCGCGAGCCGCCGACTCCGGAATCCCATCGTCCAGGCTCAGCTCGAAGTGCTTACCCTGGCGCACGTCTGCAATGCCCTCGTACCGCATCTTACGAAGCGCGTGGTGGATCGCCTGCCCCTGCGGGTCGAGAACGGTTTTCTTCAGCGTGACGTAGACATGGGCCTTCATTGTGCCCGATTATAAATCCAGGCCGTTCCCCGCTCCGCTCCGGCCCGTCCCGCATCCCCACAATCTAAGCGATACTGGAAGAGTATGACGAATTATCTCGAATTGCCCGTGGGCGACAAGGCCCCCGAAGTGTTCAACGTCGTGATCGAGATCCCGGCGGAGGGCATCAACAAATACGAATACGACAAGCAGCTGCATGTCTTTCGCCTCGACCGCAATCTTTATTCGCCCGTGCATTATCCCGGCGACTACGGCTTTGTCCCCTCAACGCTTTCCGACGACGGCGACCCCCTCGACGTCCTCGTGCTGGTCGACGCCCCCAGCTTTCCCGGCTGCGTGATGCAGGTGCGCCCCATCGGGCTGCTGCAGATGCTCGACCAGGGCGTTCTCGACGAGAAAGTGCTGGCCGTGGGGCGTAACAACCCCCGCTATGCCGACGTGTGGAATTATTCGGAAATCTACCCGCACATGCTCAAGGAAATCACGCACTTTTTCTCGATTTACAAGGACCTTGAGGGCAAGCGAGTCGAGATCAAGGGCTGGCACGACGCCGGTCACGCGCGCGATCGCGTCGTGTACGCGGCTCGAAATTTCGTGGAAGCGCGCGAAGGCAAGGTGCGCGAGAGCAAGCTGATCGAAGCCGGAGCCAAACGGTAGAGCATCAGTCCGCGCCCACCGGCTGCGGCTGGGGGCGCGACCAGAGCGTCTTCGACAACCAGAAGAACAGCGGCCCCGCGGCGGCAATCAGCGCGCCGAAGAGCAGCGCAGGCATGCCTGCCATGCGCTCGCCGCGCGACGCCACGGCGGCATAAACCAGCAGCAGCGACGGCGCCACGCTGATGAGGCAGGCGAAGGCGAAATTGCCGGCGCGGAAGGGCCGCTCCAGCTGCGGCTCGCGCAGGCGCAGCACGACCAGCGCCAGAAACTCAAGGATCAGGCTCGCTCCATAGAGCATGATGTCCAGCGAAATGAGTCTCTCGAAGCTGAAGCGCAGGACGAGGCCCCATCCGGCTGCGCATGCCAGCACCGCAACCCACGGCACGCCCCGGCGATTTTTGCGAGCCAGCATCGGTGGCAGCAGCCCGTCTTCAGCCAGCACCAGCGGCAGGCGCGCATACGACATCATGAGGGCGTTGAACATACCCACCGCCATGAACGTTCCGCCGATCACAAGGGCCACGGCCAGCCATTCTCCCGACAGACTCGACGCAACATTCTCCCAGGAACCGGTGCGGAAGCGGTCCGGCGCAATCCCCGCCCACGCCATCGCCGCCAGCGGAATCACGTAGACCAGCACGCCCGCGGTAATCGTCATCAGCATGGCGCGCGGATAATTGCGCTGCGGGTGCTCGACCTCCTGCGCCACCGTCGACGCATTGTCCCAGCCCATGTAGTTCCACATGGCCACCAGCAGCGCCGTGATGAGGCTGCCCTCGGCTACCGGCCAGGCACGATGCCCGGCCAGATGCGCGCCGCGCCACAGCGCCACCACCACCAGCACCGCAAACGGCGAGAGCAGCAGCAGCGCCAGCGCCACCGAGCCATCGCCGACGGCGGGAGCACCGAGCAGATTCCATGCGCAGCAGACGGCGATGAGCCCCAGTTCCCACGCGGTACCATGCCAGCCCGCGGTCCACGCCGGCGCCAGCGTGCCCAGATAGAGCACAAACAGCGTGGGGTAAATCGCCATGTCGAAGATGCTGGCCGCCAGCGACAGCCACGCCTCCTGATATCCCCAGAAGGGTCCCAGCGCTCGCCGCACCCACACGTAGAAGCCGCCTTCCTGGGGCAGCGCACTGGCCAGCTCGCCGATCATCAGCGCAGTCGGCAGGCTCCAGACGAACGGCACCGTAACCAGCAGGATCAGCCCCTTCAGGTAGCCCGCGCCGAGGATGTCCTCAATGCCGTACGGGCCGCCGGACACCATAAAGAACGTCGCCGCCACCAGAGGCAGCAGCCGCATCCCGCGCTGCTTCGTGCGTCCGATCGGAGTCCTCGCTGTCAGGGAGTCGAAAATCAGAATTTACAACCGTATTTCTTCGCACGCAAAGCAAAAACGCCACCGGATCTCCGATGGCGTTTCGCGCTTGTCAGGGTGTTGGCGATGTCAGGACGCCTTGCGCAGATCCCCTTCCTCCGGGTAATAGTTGCGCATCCGCCCATAAAGCTCGACGCGCGGATCCTCGGAGAGCTCGCCGCGGCGGGTTACCGGCTCGAACCGGATGCGCCCGTGGTTGCGTTCGATAATGGCCTCGGCCAGGGATGCGCGGTCGCTCGGCATCACCGACACCACAGCGCCACCGCCCGCCAGCTGGCCGCTCAGGCTGCGCGCCTCGCTCGCTCCCAGTCCCATTCCGACGAAGGAATTCTCAAATGCGGGCTCCGAGTACCGGCCTTCGGCAAACAAGTGTCCTTCGCCGGTTCCGAACTTCATGCTCGAGCCGCTCGTCGACCGCCGGTTGCCGCTTTCAGAGCCTTCGCTGAAAATCTGGCGCATCCGGTTTCTCCAGGGCTCATCCGATGGCGTCCGCGCTTTTCCGCCCGCGGCAACCTGTGCGTCCGTCGGCAGGTCGTGCGGCAAGTCGTGCCGCAGCGTGGAGGGAATTTCTCCGCCAGGAATCGGCCCAGGACCCGCCGGCGCCGGGAAGGCGTTCCCCGAGCCGGGAGCGAGCCCGGCCGGCGTCACCGCATCATCGTGCGAGGCCGGACCACCCACCGATCCGGTAAGCGCCGGATTGCGTTCTGCCAGTGCCTGCACGCCGCCGATCGCGGCCGGCTTCTCCAGCCGTCCCGCTTCGGCCAGCGAGGCGCGAAAAGCCGCGCCAATCTCCGACGCGCGAAAACCCTCGTCGATCAGCTCATTGATGGCCCGATAGGCATCCGCGCCATCGGAAAAATACCCTACTACGATGCGATCGTCCGCGCCGCTCTGGTTTTGAACCGTCATAGTTTCCTCTCTGCTGAAACAGGTAGCCAAAAAGCCACCTGAGGTGGGATGCAGAGATTGGTATCCGCGCCAGCCCGACCGTATCGCGGCAGCCTCATTCTCCCGTTCTGTACCTGTGCGCTTCCTATATACTGGCGACAACCGAGCCGGAGAGATGGCCGAGAGGCTGAAGGCGGCGGTTTGCTAAACCGTTATAGGGTTTAAAAGCTCTATCGAGGGTTCGAATCCCTCTCTCTCCGCCATGACTTTTTCACATCTCCTTGCTCTCCCTATAAATACAACAAAATAAAACCGTTAGTATGTTTCCGCTCTTTACAGATTTTCCGGATTTTACGCGGAATCGGCTTTCTGAGGCCCTTTTTGCATGACAACGGCAGAGGTGCAATTCAGGAGTCCAGCGCAATGACTGGACCGTACGGTCCGGTTGCGCGACGAGTGGGAAGCTTGCCCGAGTGTCTCAAAACCCTCGCCGGGGTTCACGAAACATGTTGCAGTGTGGCGGCGGAGACGAACCTTCTCGGATGCGGCCACCGCGTCAATGCTGGGTGTGTGGGCCTTCGGATAACCAACGATAGTGCTCGGCTTGTCTCTGGTACTGTTCTGCCGGGGTGACTTTGGGCACGAGCTCAGACCATCTCATCTGGGCCTTGTTCATACCACGCTCACGAATCTCCGGTTCCGGCTCCGCCGAGACGATGAGGTTCGCCAGCCAACGCACGATGAATCCGAGCTCACGCTCGCTTTCACGCCACTCGATTGTCGGTTTGGTTAGCTGAAAGAGTTCGGCGCTGCTCAAACGCCGGGGCAGTTTGACGACAGTGGGGCGTCTCAGCGGATTTTGATTGCGAACTGCGTCCTTGACATTTTGACCTAGCGGCTCCACTGCTGTGGGAGGAAGACCGACCCCGTCGGTGCGAAAGAAGTCCAGAATAATATCCGCGTGCGCGCTGCTGTGCCGCTCCGTTCTGCGGTAGCGCTCAATCTCATCGCGGGTCGCCTGGACGCGCTTCTGAGCATCGATTTTGGCGAGAATGCGCTTCTCGGTCTCATCATGCCGAAGCGCGTCTCGCTCCGCCTGCGACAAGGACGCAAGGGCGAGGCATAAATCCAGTCGATCCGTGCTGAGCTGCACGCTTCACGCTATCTGGTGATTTACGATGCGTCATGCGATTTTTCTACCTGACGCTGGTGTTTAGCGTTTGCGCAACGTTTTGTCATGCACAGGCAGCAACCGATGATACGACGTTCCTGAAGCAAGCCCGGGCGAAATACGACGATCCCTTTGGGAGGAATCTCCAATCCTTCAGCTGCGCGGTAGAGTTCAATTGGAAGCAGCACTTCACCGAGGCCGTACGCGTCGGCGACGAAGGCACGGACGAGGAGATCGCCAAACTCATTCAGCCGATTCGCACTCGCGTCACGGTCAGCCGCCAGAACGCTGCAGTGTCTTCCGGAATGACTGACGATGAAGAAAGGCGGCTTCCCCATGGTGGCATGGCTGAAGGCCTCCTCGAACACGCTGTCCGATTCAGCTTGAATAGCTGGTTAGTTGCCAGTAACAACGCATTGCTTCCGTCGGACGGCACGCCCGTTCACGTCGAATCGTCCGCGTCAGGTTACAAGCTTGAATTCAAGGTCCAAACCTTCGATGTTGAGATGTCGCTCGCGCGCGACATGAGTCTCCAGAGCGAAGGGGAAAAGGGATCTGCCTCCGAGCGCCGGGAAACAGACTTTCGTCCTGGCCCCCAGGGCTTCCTCCTGACCTCCTATAGGCTGGGCGAGGATGGCGATTTCAGGCCGGGCAATCGAATCATCCTCACCTACACCTATCAAAACGTTGACGGCTTTCAATTACCGGAGCAGGTTGCGATCAACCGGGAGAGCCATCACGAAGGCTGGCACTACAAATTAACCGACTGCACCGTGCAAGCGACTAAGTAATTTCGGTACCGGTGAGTCGGCTTGTCGGAAGCGATTTGTTCCTGGCGTTTCAACTGGCGACTTCAGGGAAATGCACTCATTGATCCGTTCTGGGCGGATTGTCGGCCATACGGAAGTTCCCCCCCGGGGGAAGCGGGGGGCAAAGCGTCCTGTCATCGCAGGCCCTCCATGAATGGGTCGGCCCGCCTCCACCGGCAGCCCCCACGTTTGCGCGCCTCCTGCCCCAGGACGATACAATCGCGCGCGGATAAGATTCGTGCCCTACTCGACTCCTCAGGACAGGAGAGATCACCGATGAGCAATGCAAAGCACAGCCGTGCATCGACGCGGAAACTCCGGCACTGGGTTTGGGTCCTTGGCCTGACGGCTCTTGCCGGCCTCGCCGGTCGGTTACAGGCGCAGACCGGCGCCGGGGCCACGCAGGGAGCGCTCGAGCTCACCTCGGGCCTGGGCCGCCGGCTCTACGCCCTGCCCGACGACCAGAGTGTGATCGACGCCCGCAAAAGCCTCGCCGCGCAACCGAACAATGTGGAGCGGGTGCTCGCGCTCTCCCAGGCCGAAGCGAACCGGCGCCAGTATCGAGAGGCCGTGGCGACAGCGACCCGGGGACTGGCGTTCGCGCCGGATAACGCCGCCCTTTACCTCGAGCGCGGCCACCGCGAACTGGGGCTGCGCGAGTTCAGGAAAGCCATGAGCGATCTCACCCAAGCCACGCGGCTCGCTCCGCAAACGCCCGATGCGTGGTATCACCTCGGGCTGTCGCATTACTTCCTCGGGGAGTTCGGCGAGGCGGCAGCTTCCTTCGCCAGGGCGCGAGACCTGGCGAAGTCCAACGACAGCCTCATCGACTGCTCGAACTGGCTCTATGTCTCGCTGCGCCGCGCTGGCAAGCAACAGGAGGCAGCCAAGGCACTGGCAAGGATCACTCCCGATGTCAGGAACACCGAGCCGCACCTGTACTTCTATCTCCGTCTTTTGCATTTCTACCAGGGAAAGCTGACTGAGCATGAGGTCTTGCCGCCACCTCCCGCCGGACCGGACGATCTCGAAGGCGAGCTCTCCTTCGACACGGTCACATACGGTGTGGGGAACTGGCGCCTCTATCATGGCGACCGGGCCGGGGCCACGGAATTGTTCCGCAAGGTAGTGCAGGGCGAGGCATGGAACTCCTGGGGATTCATCGGCTCCGAGACGGAGCTGCTCGGTGCGCGGAGGTAAACCCGATCCTCATGAAGCGCGCGAAGCTTCCGGGCAGCCGGTGATACGTCCACAACCGGGAAGTTTCGGGCCTTCTCAACTCTGATAAGCGCATTGGCGATGCAATGCAGCATATAATTATGCTGCATTGCAACAACTCTGTGGCAGGTGATGGAAATGGAAACCGGCATTTTCGAGGAACAGCCCAGAATCGAAATTGAAAGTCCGTTTTCTCTGGAGGGCCGAGCCGCACTCGTCACCGGAGCCGGGCGCGGCATCGGCAGAGCGATCGCAAAGAGCCTGGCCGCTGCCGGGGCACGCGTGATGATCAACGATCTCGACGACGCCATGCTGCGCGAATCGGAAGCCGAACTCGGCCGTCCCGAGCGCGTGCGGCATGTACAGGGCGACCTCACCGATCCGGCCACACCCGCGGCCATCGTACAGGCCACACTGGACGCCTTCGGGTCGATTGACATCATCGTGAACAACGCGGGCTACAGCTGGGACAATGTCATCCAGAAGACCACCGACGAGCAGTTCCTCGCGATGCTCGACATTCATCTGGTCACGCCATTCCGCGTGCTCCGCGCCGCGTCCCCGTTTATTCGAGAGGCGGCTAAGAAAGAGATCGCCGCGGGGCAGCTCATCATGCGTAAGGTGGTCAACATCACATCGATCGCGGGAACAGACGGCAATCCCGGCCAAGCCGGCTATTCATCGGGAAAGGCCGGGGTGATCGGCCTGACAAAAACCCTCGCCAAGGAGTGGGGCCGCTACAACGTCAACGTCAACGCGGTGGGATTTGGCCTGATCCAGACGCGGCTCGTGCAGGATTTGAATGCGCCCGGGGCGAGCATGGAGATGCACGGACACCAGATCCGCCTGGGGGTGCAGCCAACGTTGCTGGAATCGGTGAAAAGCGCGTGCCCGCTGGGCCGGTTGGGGACACCGCAGGAAGCAGCAGGAGCAGTCCTGTTCTTCTGCTCGCCGCTCTCAGATTATGTCACCGCCGAAGTACTGATTTGCGGTGGTGGACTGCATTTTTAGCCGGATGCTCCTTCATCTCCGCTTCGCCGGCGTGCGACTCGCAATCCGCGCTTTTGGCGAAGAGGTAGTCCTCTTCTACGAGCCAATACACCTCGAGCCAGTGGTCGAGGCTATGCTCCTGGCCACAGTCGTGGGAGCTGGGATGCGGTCTTTCCTGGATGTGGGAATCGTGCTCTGAAAGAGTCGGCATAAGTCGCCTCCGGGGGCGGGTCGCGTGCCACGTGATTCAGAAGTGGCCCTCAGAACAGCACAATCCGCCAGGCGGTGCTGTGACGGTAGTCACAGCAGATGCCAGCGAACGGACTCTCACCGTGGCGTCCAAAGCGGCCGACTGGCTCGGCTCAGTTCTGAACCAGCCGATGTCGTAAGGAGGATCGCGGATGCTTCCAGCGGTTGAGACGGCAGCATTCCATTGCATCAACAATTCGGTGCCCGGTTGCGCAATCCCTTATTCGACCCCTCAACAAGGGCTAGACTGCAATCAATTCCGCCGCGTGCCATCGTTCACTTCTCCACGCTTTTTTCCCTCCTGCAGAATACTCGGCCGTTGCGGATCGGGCCTCAATCTTACGATTGGAGGGGATCGCTGCCCCCACGTTCCGCGTTTCGATCACCTTCTCCGGTGGGGTTCCCATCATGCGCTCTCATGTTCACTTTTCGGCCCGGTATCGCGAAGCAGGACTCCCGGTCGAGCTGCGCCTGATCGCTCCATCATCGCCCGCAGCGGCGTTCGTTACGACTGCGGGCTTCCCGAACACTCGAAACAACCCCTCTCGATCGCGGCCCAGCCGCGGTACTGCCTCTTTTGGCAGACCCTCGGCCCTGCTTCTGCATCCGGCCGCGACTGAGACCAGCCTGAAAGGAGCCAGCTCATGACCCCTCGTGAAGTTGTCGTCCTGAGTGCCGTGCGCACAGCCATCGGCAAATTCGGCGGAGCGCTGAAGGACATTCCTCCCACCGAACTAGCCGCGAAAGTCGTCTGCCAGAGCGTGCAACGCTCCGGCTTAGCCCCCCATGACATCGGCCACGTGGTCTTCGGCAACGTCATTCATACCGATCAAAAGGACTTATATCTTGCCCGCGTCGCCGCGTTGCGCGGAGGCATTCCCGTGGGAACAGCAGCCATGAGCGTGAATCGTCTTTGTGGCAGCGGCCTCCAGGCTATCCTCACCGCTGCGCAAGCTATCGTCCACGGTGACACCGACGCTGCTATCGGCGGTGGTGTCGAGTCCATGAGCCGGGCCCCTTACTGGCTGCCCACCATGCGCTGGGGTGCGCGGCTCAACGATGCAGCCGCCGTCGATGCTCTGGTCGCGTCGCTCACCGACCCTTTCGACAACGTACACATGGGCATCACCGCGGAAAACGTGGCGCGCCAGTGGGGGATCTCTCGCCAGGACCAGGACGAGCTGGCCGTCGAAAGCCATCGCCGTGCGAACGAGGCAATCGCAACCGGAAAATTCGCCGGCCAGATTGTGCCCATTGAAGTCAAAACGAAAAATGGCTCGGTTTCCTTCAGGACCGACGAACAGCCGCGCTCCGATGCGACGCTCGAGAACCTCGCCAGACTCAAACCGGCCTTTGATCCTGAGGGCACGGTGACGGCCGGCAATGCATCGAGCATTAACGATGGCGCCGCCGCCGTTGCGTTGATGGAGCGCGGCGCCGCCGAGGAACGCGGTCTCAAACCGCTGGCTGCTCTGGTCGACTACGCCGTCGTCGGCGTCGAACCTGCCGTGATGGGCATCGGCCCGGTGGCTGCGGTTCGAAAGCTGTTCCAGCGCACCGGCCTCAGCACCGAGCAGATGGATGTCATCGAGCTCAACGAGGCATTCGCAGCACAGCTTCTCGCGGTTCGGCGCGAACTCGACTTCCCGCCCGACCGGACCAATCCCAACGGCAGCGGCATCTCCCTGGGCCATCCTCTGGGAGCGACCGGCGCCGTCGTCACGGTGAAAGCGCTGCACGAGCTGCGCCGCATCAACGGCCGGTATGCGCTGGTCACCATGTGCATTGGCGGAGGACAGGGTATCGCCGCCATCTTCGAGAGCGTGAACTAGCAGAGAAAGGACTCATGCCATGGACACCGCAAATTTGATTGGAACACAGCCTTCATTCGAACCGAAGCCCTCATTCGAACGGAAAATCTCATTCGCCCGGCCCCTGGAAGGCAGAGTCGCCCTGGTTACGGGGGCCTCCCGCGGAATCGGGCGCGCAATTGTCCGGGAGCTGGCCAGTCGCGGAGCAACCGTCGCGATCAACTTCTTCAACAGCATCGAGCGCGCGGTGCAACTGCGGGACGACATAGAAGCCGAAGGCGGCCAATCCAGCCTGCTGCAGGGAGACGTCTCGGACCGTCAGCAGGCTCGCCGCATCGTCCAGCGCCTGCTCGAGATTTACGGCCGCATCGATATTCTCGTCAACAATGCCGGCATCACGCGCGATCGCTCCATCCGCAAGATGACCGACATTGACTGGCTGCAGGTCATCGAAACCAACCTCAACAGCATCTTTTACTGCACCAGCGCCGCCTTGTCCTCCATGATCGAGCACAAGTATGGCCGCATTGTGAATATCGCTTCCTTCTCGGGACAGGCCGGTAACTTCGGTCAGGCAAATTACGCGGCGAGCAAAGGCGGAATAATTGCATTCACCAAGGTGCTGGCGCTGGAACTGGCGAAGCACAATATCACGGCCAATGTCATTGCGCCCGGGTTCACCTCAACGGATATGCTCGCCGCGGTGCCCGGCGACATCCAGGACCAGATCCTGACGCGCATTCCTATGGGCAGGTTCGCGCAGCCTGAGGAAGTCGCGAAGGCCGCCGCTTTCCTGATTTGCGACGGCGATTATGTCACCGGTCAGCAAATCAATATCAATGGGGGAATTTATATGTAGCTTTCGCGTCGATCCTTACCCGGAGCGGGCGCTCAGCCACTCCTCGAGGTGCGGCCAGGTGCTCCTGGGCGCGCCGCTTCCGGCCATGATTCCAATGTGGCCGCCTGCAATCCGGTATACCTCCTTGTCGCGACTTCCTGCCTTTGTCAGCAGCGTCTCCGACTGGCAGGGGGGCGTGATGTGATCTCCCTCCGCAATCACCGTCAATAGATTCGCCCGCATCCTGCCAAGATCGACGCGCTCACCGCGCACGATCAGCTCGTTCCTGATCAGGCGATTGTGGCGATAAAGCTCGACAATCAGCTGCCGGTACGCCGCGCCCGCCATGGGGATATTGTCCGTGACCCAGGTATTCATCGCGTGCCACGACTCCACCGCGCGCGGGTCGTCCAGGTTGTCCCACAGCTTGCAGTAGTTGGTGATGTAGTTCTCAACCGGCTTCAGCGCTTTCGCCCCGGAATCGATCATCTCGCCGGGCATGTTGCCGAAAGTATCGAGGATCAGGTCGACGTTGAAGCAGCGCTCATCCGTCCAGCGGGCAAAGGTGACGCCGGTATGATTGGAGAAATCCAGCGGCGCAGTGAGCAGGAGAAGATTGCGCAGTCCCTCGTCGGGCCGCAGGGCTGCGTAGATGGTGGTCAGGATCGCGCCGATGCACCAACCCAGCATGCTGAACTCCTCGACGCCGGCGATTGCTTTTACCTTGCGGATGACGCGAGGGAGGTATTCGAGCGCGTAGTCGTCCAGTTTCAGGTGCCGGTCCTCGTATCCTGGCGCGCCCCAGTCCAGCAGGTATACGTCGAAGCCGCGCCCCACCATGAACTCGATAAAACTGTGTCCGGGGCGCAGGTCCAGAATCGACGGCCGATTCATGATTGCGAAGATCAGCAGCAGCGGAACACGATGCCGCTTCTCCGCATCCACCGCCGGCCTGTACCGGTAGAGCTTTGCCTTATTCAGCGCCCACACCAGGTCTCTGGGCGTTTGCGCAATCAGCGCCTTCGTCGTCAGCACGCGGCTGAAAAGGCTCAGCCGCTTCGCGAATCCAGCCGCCGCATTCGATGCTGCGAAAGCCGGTTCCATGTCTACCTCTGTGGACTTCTGGCCCGGCGGCGAGCAGTCTGCCGTCGTGCCCCTGCCCGTTTTGCGGCCGCCTTCGCCTGCGCCTCCGGTTTGGCGGCAACCGGCTCGGGTTCAGTGGCCTGTTTTTTGTGGGTTGGTTGCGGCATCGACCCGTTCGGGCGCAGCGCTTTCCCGATCGCATCCAGCTTCGCATCCATGTCGTCCAGCCGCATCTCTATGTTGGTGAATCGCTCCGCCAGCGCCGCCAGTTCCTGCCGCGACGGCAGCTCCAGCTGCTGCAGCGCCTGCAGCATCGATTTGCCGAGCGCCTCGCGGAAGGGAGCCACTGCCGTCAGGTAGCCCTCCAGCATCGTGCCGGTGGCCTGCGCGTAGGCCTCGGTGTTCACGGCCTCAACCATCGCCTTTGCCACCGCATCGAGGGTTGCGTCGCGCAGGTCGCGGAACGGTTCGAACGGATTGTAAGTTTTCGAGGTCGTTTCCTGAGTCTCTGCCATCAGGGGCACCTCCTCATTGGCCACACGGATCATAGTCCCGCCCGGCCCGGCGGGCTGTGGCCCCGGTCACTGCTCAGGGCGAGGTTCTGCCCCCGCCCTCAGTGCACCGCGATGTTCAGGAGTTCTTTCTGGGCATCCACAATCGCGTCCACCCCGCGCCGCATCGTCTCAGCCACTGTCCCCATTGCGTTGCCTGCGGCAAACTGTTTGCTCGAGCTCTCCATCACCGCCTTCGCCTGCACCCCCGACTGATCCAGCGCCTTCTTCTGCATCGCGATCACCCGCTCCATCGACTTTTTCGCGAAAGTGTCCACTTCCTCGTTCACTTTGGTGGCCGTCGCGATGCGATCCTTCACCAGGTCCGCAAACGCCGTGCTCTGGTCGACGAAAAGGTCGATTGTCGCCTTCTGAATCTCCGCGAACCGCTCGAATCCGCTCCCCTGCAGTTCCAGCATGAACAGGCCCGGCCCGCCCGAAACCTTCTCGATTGCCTTCTCGTACACTTCCAGAACTTCGGCGTTTTGCTGTGTCGCAATATCGATGCTCTTTTTCTGCACTTCGGCAATCCGCCCCACTCCGGTCGTGAACAGATTCGTGATGAACTTCGTCCAGTCCACCTTCTCCCTCTCCGGAACCGCCGCCGGCTCCCGTACCTTCTGCGCTGCGCTCATACTCTCCTCCGCCTTCCCATGCTGCAGTGTGTGCTGCAATGCAGCATATCTTCATGCTACGCGCGCCGCCCCGAATGTCAAGGGGTAAAATGGGGGCCGCAATGCCGCCAAAATCCATTTTGATTAAGAAGTACGAAAACCGGCGTCTCTACGACGTCACCAACAGCCGCTACATCAACCTTGAAGAGGTCGCCCAACTCCTCCGCGACGGCCACGACGTCCGCGTCGTCGACGCCGCTTCCGGTAAGGACATTACCCGTCTCATCCTCACCCAGATCATCATCGAAGATGCCAAAACTCCCGAGTCGGCCTTCCCCCTCGACCTGCTCCGGCAGATGATCGTCACTTCCGGCCGGGCCAGCCAGGAAACCGCGCTGGGCTATATGAAAGCGATGCTCGATCTCTACCAGGACACCTACCGCGCCATGTCCCCCGCAGTGAATCCCTTCGGCATGTTGCATCCCGGCTTCACAAGCCCCGGTTTTGTCCCACGGGGTCAACCCGGCTCGGCAACTGCGCCCGGCGATGCGCCGGTTGCCGGCGCGCCGCCGGAGACCGAGCACGTCAGTGAGCTGAAGCAGCGCGTTGCCGATCTGGAGCGGCTCGTCTCCTCAATGACCTCGAAGAAGCCAGCCCGGCGCAAGCCACGCCGCAGGGCGTCAGATTCCAAGTCGCCGCGCTGATCGGAAGGCCTCCGCGGAATCACGCCGCGTCCCGTTCTGCGGAGCTGTTGACCCGACAAGCTGGCAGAATTACGCATGGATACCGAGAAGTCGGCCAGTATTCAGGAATTCAGGCAGCGATAGGGCTGGCTCGCGAACCTAACGACATGCCCGCTTTTCGGTCTCTATTCAGTACTCGGCAGCTGATTAGTCGGTATCTTCGCTCCCGTTATGCTGACCTGGTCCCATCAACCGCCCCTCTTGAACGTTCGGCGAAAGCGATGCAAGGTGTATTCCTGGCATTCCCGATGCCTGGCGCGACAGCCGGCACACCGACCGCAGTTCAGTCTGGCCCGCCGGGCGAGATTCTTTGAGCATCAGCAGAAGCTTCGTGTTGGGCTTGCTGGCGAGGCTCCGGAGTGCGTGTCTCTGCTGACACAACTGTGTTCGCGGCAACACGGCGCCCAGCACAACAACACCTTGTAAGTTGCTGATTTCTATGCGTGTCGCTCATGGCACGCCCAGTGCACTGTATCGCGGCGCAGCGCAAATTCAGCGAGGTGCCCGATGAACAGCCGACTGACCGTGACGATCCTCCCCGCCATGAGCCTCCTGACGCTCTTTGCGTCGACCCTGACCGCGCCAGCTCAGAACGTGCCCACCGCCGCGATGGCGAAAGCCGCATTTGCAGCGCCGGTGCACCCGGCCGTCACCCGGAGAATCGTCGTCAGCCTCGAGGACCGTCGGCTTGCGCTGGTAGAAGACGGCGTGGTCACGGCGGTGTACCCGGTTGCCGTGGGCAAGGCCTCAACGCCGAGTCCGACGGGCACCTTCACCATCGTCGATCGGGTTACGAATCCGACCTATTACCACCATGGCCGAGTGGTTCCTGCGGGAGCAGAGAACCCGGTGGGAAATCGCTGGATGGGACTCAGCATTGCCGGCTATGGGATCCACGGCACGAACGATCCGCGGTCCGTCGGCCGGGCGGCGTCGCACGGATGCATTCGCCTGGGTCGGCGCGATCTCGAGCAGCTCTTTGCCCAGGTTCGCGACGGCGACACTGTGGAGATCATCGGCGAGCGGGATGCCGAGACGCTGGCGCTCTTCGGCCAGCCGGCGCTCCCGCACAACGCCGCCGCTACGCTGCTGGCGGCAACGAACACCCCGGAAACGGCTCCGGCACAGACGGCGCCTGGGGCGGAGCTTACCTCTCCGGCGAGCCGGTAATCACCAGGAAACGAGGCGTGCCATGGAACTGTTTGCGGAAATTCTGAGCGTTGTCGGCGCCCTGTTGCTGAGCGTTTCCTGCGGGGTGCTGGTGGAAGAGCTGTTGTTCGGCGGGCTGGTCCGGCTGTTCTTCCCCCGGCGGCCGGCAACCCTGGGAAACAAGAAGCAAAACCAGCGGAACGAAGAAGGAGAACGGCCATGCTTGCCCTGAAATACCTGTTGAACGCCGCGGGAGTGCTGTTGCTGACTGCCGCAATCGCCATCACGCTGTACGACCTGTGGATGTGGATCGACTACCGCCGGAAGCTGGCTGCCGGCGCAGAAGGAATGCCGGAGCCGCCTGAGCCCCAGCCGGTTCGCTGGAGCCGTGCGGTGGCCCTCGCGGTGTTCGCAGTTCTGCCGCTGCTGGCAGCGGGGAGCATCGTTGTGATTCCCGCCGGGATGGGCGGGGTGCGAATCAGCCAGATGCGCGGAACCCTGCCCGGGACGCTGTATCCGGGCGCTCACTTCATCGTGCCGCTGGTGGAAAGCGTTCAGCAGTTCGACCTGCGCGACCGCCTCTTCACGGCCGGCGCGCCACCCGCGGGCCTGAACGAGGCAACCGCAAAGACGGTCTCCGCGCCGCAACCGCTCGATGTGCAGTCAGAGGAGGGCCTGAATATCGGGCTGGCCATCACCGTGCGCTATCGCCTCGACCCGCATCGTCTGGATTTCATCGAGAACCACCTGCCGCAGCCCGTGGATTCAAGCATTGTGCCTGCGGTGGTCGCCAGTGCCTGGCGCGAGTTGACGCCTCGCTACACGGTGCGGGAAATCTTCAGCTCGAAACGCGAAGAAGTCCGGAGCGACGCCGCTGCCACTATCACCCGGAAGCTCGGCGGCGACGGCATTCTGGTGGAAGAGGTGATGCTGCGCAATATCGTCCTGCCCCCGGAGTACGCGGAGGGTCTGCAGAATCTGCTGCTCAAGGAACAACAGGACGATGAGCTGACCGTGCAGACCGACATGCAGCAGAAGCAGGTGCGGATCGCCGAGCTGCAGGCGGAAGCCGACGCGCGGCAGAAGGTAAAAGAAGCTGAGGGCGACGCGGATGCAAAGGTGGTCGAGGCCAAAGGCGAGTCCGACGCGATGAAATATACGCTGCCGCTGAAGCAGAAGGAAATCGAGGAGGCCAAACTGGAGGCGGAGGCGCAGAAGGAGGCGACGATCGAGAATGCCGATGCCGCCGCGCAGGCCAAGGTGATCGACGCCAAAGCGGAGCTGCAGCGGCGCGATCTGCTGGCCCAGGCGGAGGCCACCCGCATCAATGTGACCTCGGCCGCGACCGACGCGGAAATGGCCGCCGAGGGCAAGTTGCTCAATCAGTCGCCGCTGCTCATCAACAAGATCATTGCCGAGCGGCTCTCGGACAAAATCCAGCTCGTCATGGTTCCGTCCGACGGCAAATACTTCTTCGCCAACGATCTGTTTCGCGGGCTGGGCGGAGGTCTCGGCGGCAATCCTCAGCAGCCTGCACCAGGCGGAAGCGCTGCGCCCTCAAATTAATGGGCCGGCGCAAACGGAGTACGCGGGGCGCCGATCTTCGGTTTGTCGGAGACAGGCTCAGGAGGATCGGAACCGCAGCGCCACCGGGCCGGCTGCTCAAACAGGCAGCCGGCTCCGGGACGGGAGGAACGATGCACAGCGCGCGATATAATCCGCCCCAGCCAATGAACTTCTATTCTCGGCTCCTGGTCGCAGCGGCAGCGGTCGCATTTGCGCTTCCGGCTGCGCGCGCGGCAACGTGGGAACAGCCCGCGGCCACTCTCGCCGGGCAAATCGCGTCGCTCACGGGTCCGGGGACGGTACAGCTCATCTTCGACAACCGCTCCAGCCTGAACGGAGAGGACGTTGTGCAGATTCGCCGGGTGCTGGAACACGATCTGCGCGGATTGGGTGTGCTTCCCGGGGGCACCAACAGCGCTACGCTGGTTCGCGTCACGTTCTCGCAGAATCTGCGCGGAGGACTTTGGGTTGCGCAAGTCGAGGAAGGTACGGAAACCCGCGTGGCCATGTTGCCGGTGCAGCTGGACAGCGCAGTACCGTCGTCGCCCGGCGCTTCCGGTCTGACCCTGCGACGCACGGTCCTCATTACGGAACCCGATCCCGTGCTCGATGCGCAGATCTTCTCGGCAGGTGGTGAGCAGCGGCTCATCGTGCTGGAGCCGTCGCAGATTTTGGTCTACGCGCAAAGCACAGCCTCGCTGGCGCCTGGCGCGGCGCAGTCCGGCTGGATGGAGACGCAGAGCCTGGCTATTCCTTACGACCATCCTGCGCCGCGCGATCTGCGCGGACGCGTGATTGCCGGGCAGAACGATCTTTTCGACGCCTGGCTGCCAGGCATGCTTTGCCGGGGAACCAATGACGGTACGGCGATTGCGCTGAGCTGCGCCAACAGCGACGATCCCTGGCCGATCACCGCGTCGCAGGGAGCGTTCTACGATTCAGCGCGTGACTATTTCACGGGAGTTCTGGCGCCGGGCTTCGGAATGGAGCTTCCCCGGTTCTACGAGGCGGCGGAGATTCCGCGGCCCGGCGGACCCGCCGTGCTGCTGGACGACGTGGACGGCAACGCCGTCCTCGTCGAGAACCAGCAGCTCGAATCCATCGACGGAACCGGCGACTGGGGCAGCGACCTGGCGGCAGTGCGATCCGCATGCGGACCGGGCTCCGTGGTGGTGGTCTCGGGTTCGGGCGCCGCTGCGGCCGGCGACAGCCTGCGCGCTTATTCGATTTCCGGCCGCGAGGCGCTTCCCGCCGGCGAGCCGCTTTCAGTCCCGGGGACGGTGATGGCAATTTGGCCGGCGGCCAGCGGCGATCGCGCTATGGCGATCGTGCGCCGGCCGGCTTCAGGAGGATACGAGGTGTGGAGTGTTGCGGCGAGCTGCGATTAGCGTCATCCTGCTGTGCGCGGCGCTCGCGGCGAGCGCGCGGACACGCCCGCGTTACGGAGGCACGGTGCGCGTTGAGATCGAGGGAGACGCCTGGACGCCCGACGGTCTGGCGCGGCGGCTGGTGCTCGATACCCTTACCGTTACCGGAAATTCCGGCGAGG
Source organism: Acidobacteriaceae bacterium (assembly GCA_049671725.1). Classification (GTDB taxonomy): domain Bacteria; phylum Acidobacteriota; class Terriglobia; order Terriglobales; family Acidobacteriaceae; genus Palsa-343. The sequence goes on along the minus strand of JBATVK010000055.1, from coordinate 96,835 downwards.
CGCAGCCATCGCTGGCGGTGCAGTGGAGCGCTCAGAATTCGGATCAGCGCTGGGAGTTCCGGCTTCGCCCCGGAGTGAATTTTCAGGACGGCACGCCGCTGACCGCGGATGCAGCGGCCGCGTCGCTGGCCGCCTCCTGCGGAACCGGCCCGTCGCCTAACCCGTCGACCGGCGGCCCGCCGGCGAACTGCCCCTGGAATGCCGTTTATGTTGGCGGAGCGTCCGACGTTGTCATTACCACCAGCACGCCCATGCCGGACCTCCCGGAACTGCTGGCGCAGACGCGATTCGCGATCTCGCGTCGGGGTGCCGACGGCACGATCGAGGGAACCGGCCCCTTTCGCGTCGCGGGTTTTCCCAACGGCGCGCTGACGCTGACCGCGAACGACGACTGCTGGCGCGGCAGGCCCTTCCTGGACTCCGTCGAGATTCTTCCGCATCGCGGCATCCGCGACCAGTGGCTCGATCTGAGCGTTGGGCGCGCGGACGTCGTCCAGGTTCCGCCGCAACAGCTCGGCGAGGCGCAGCAGCAGCACTTCAGCATGCTGGTCTCGCCGCCCGTTGACCTGCTGGTGCTGACCCTGGCCCCACAGGGGGCGTTTGCGGATCCGGCGATGCGCAGGGCCGCCGCGCTTGCCGTCGATCGGGAAGCGCTCTGCAACGTCATTTTCCAGAAGCAGGGCGAGATCGCCGCCAGCCTGTTGCCACAGGCGCTCAGCGGCTATGCCTTTCTTTTTCCGGTCAGCCGCGACCTGAACGGCGCCCGCGCTCTGCGTGGCGGAGCGAGTTCGCCGGCCGCGACCTTCAGCGCGCCCGCCGGGGACGGTGCCCTGCAGCTGGCAGCCGAACGCCTGGCGCTGAATCTTCACGAGGCTGGTTTCAGCGTCAGCATGGCGCCTGCGGGTGCACCGTCAAACCTCGCGCTGCGGCTGGTGCACCTGGAGGCCTTCGCGCCTCGGGCGGCTCTGGACCAAATGCTGGAGGCTCTGGCGCAAAATGTAACCGTTGCCGGCACAGATCCGGTTTCGCTGTGGCGGAGCGAGAGCGAGGCGCTGCGGAACGAGACCGTGATCCCGCTGCTGTGGCTACCGCGCGCCTGGGCCGTTGGACCGAACGTCCGCGGCCTCCGCCTTTCCGCCGACGGCTCTCCGCTGCTGGCGGACGCGTCGCTGGAGGGACCGAAGTGACGCTCCGGCAGAAGCTGCTGCTGATGTTCTCGCTCACCGTGGTCGGCATCGTTGCCGGTGTCGCCTGGACCGTCTCCGTGCGGGTGCGCCGCGTCTTCGAGGAGATGGACCGCGAGCAGACCGCCGCGCTGGTGAGTCAGTTCCAGCGCGAATTCGATCAGCGCGCAGGTGAAACCGCGGCCGTGGTCGATCGCCTGGCGTCCAGCGATGCCTTGCGGCGGATCGCCTTTGAGATCGCCAATGGCGGGGACTCCGCTCAGTACGTCACCACGGCAGGCAGCCTGGCCCAGGAATACCAACTCGACGACCTGGAGCTGGTTTCGAGCGACGGCAGCATTATTTCCTCCGCGCAGTGGCCGGCGCGCTTCGGCTATCCGGAGCCGGCCATCGCCGCCGCGGGCCAGCCCGCCTTTCTCAAGCAGGAGGACCTCCCGGACGGCACATCGCAGATCGGACTCTTCGCGGTGCGCGCCGTCGAGGGCTCCGCAAAACCTCTGTACGTGGTGGGTGGCCGCGCCCTCGATGCCTCCACGCTGCGGGATTTCCCCGTCCCTGCCGGAACTCAGGTGGCCCTCTATCGCAATCTCTCCAGCGGCTTCGATCCCGGCAATTTCTTCGGCCCGATGGCGGCGACGGTGAGCGCCGCACCCTTCCGCCAGGTCATCGACCAGGCACGAACCACCGGACGGAATTCGAGCGGCGTGGTGTATCCAACAGCGCGCCGCGCAGACAGCGTCAACGCCACTGCGATTCCACTCCGAGGAGCGAACGGACAGGTGCTCGCGGTTCTGGTCGTTGCCAACTCGCGCCGCGGCATGGTCGAGGTGCAGAATCATATCCGTGCCATCGCCTACGGAGGCGCAGGCATCGGGATCCTGATCGCCGTGGCCGCCAGCCTGTGGATTGCGGCACGCGTTTCCCGGCCCATCGAGCAACTGGCGCGCGCAGCCAGCCAGGTGGCGGCAGGCGACTGGGAGACGCGGGTGGAGATTCGCTCCCGCGACGAGGTGGGCGCGCTGGCCGGCAGCTTCAATCGCATGACCCATCAACTCGCGGAGCAGCGCGAACGGCTGGTGCAGAGCGAGCGCGTCGCCGCCTGGCGGGAACTGGCCCGCAGGCTGGCGCATGAGCTCAAGAACCCGCTCTTCCCGTTGCAAATTACCGTGGAGAACATGCTGCGCGCGCGCGCGCTGCCCCAGGAAGAATTCGATGAAGTCTTTGCCGAGAGCGCCGCGACGCTGCAGGCCGAGATTGCGAATCTGAAAACGATCATTGGACGATTCAGCGATTTCTCGAAAATGCCGAAACCGCAGACAGAAGAGATGGATGCGCGGGATGCGGTGCGGCGCGTGGCTGCGCTCTACGAGCCGGCGCTCCGGGAAAAGAACATCGAGCTGCGCACGGTAGTCGATACGGAGCCGCTGCCGGTTTCGGCCGACCCCGAGTTGCTGCACCGCGCGCTTTCCAACCTGGCGCTGAATGCCATGGACGCCATGCCGGAGGGAGGAACGCTCACCCTGGCCGTTTCGCGCCACGGTGACGCAGCGCGCCTTTCCGTCGCCGACAGCGGAGCGGGGCTCACGCCCGAGGAGTGCGAGCGGCTGTTCACTCCCTACTACACCACCAAACAGCACGGCACCGGACTCGGCCTGGCCATTGTGCAGTCGGTCGTCGCCGATCATCATGGAACCATCGGCGTGGAACGCGGCGAAAACGGCGGCGCGCGTTTCGTGATCGAGCTGCCGCTGATCGCTGGAGAGGTGAGCGCATGAACAAGGCCGACATTCTGATCGTCGACGACGAGGCCAACACGCTGGCGTCCCTGTCGCGCGCCTTCCGCCTGGCTGGCCACGACGCCACCGTCTGCGACAACGCCGCGCGTGCCCTGGAACTCGCGAAGTCGCGTCCCTTCGACCTGATCCTCTCCGACGTGGTGATGCCCGGACGCGACGGTCTGGCGCTGCTGGAAGATATGCGCGCCGCCGGGGTGACTGCGCCCGTGGTGATGATGTCCGGCCAGGCCCACATTGAAATGGCGGTGCGCGCCACGCGCCTGGGGGCACTCGATTTTCTGGAGAAGCCGCTTTCCACCGAGAAGCTGCTGCTCACCGTGGAAAACGCGCTGCGGCTCCGGCGCCTCGAAACCGAGAACCGCGAGCTCCGGCGCCGCGTAGGCCGGCACGAGCTGGTATGGACGGGCGAAGCGATGCGCCGCGTCATGGCCCAGATCGAGCGCGTGGCCGCCAGCGCGACGCGCGTCTGCCTCTATGGCGAAACCGGTACCGGCAAGGAACTGGCTGCGCGCACCCTCCACGAGATGAGCCCGCGCGCCGCGGCGCCCTTTGTTACGCTGAACTGCGCCGCCATTCCCACCGAGCTGATCGAGTCGGAATTGTTCGGCCACGAGAAAGGCTCGTTCACTGGCGCGGCGCAGCGGCACATCGGTAAATTCGAACAGGCGCACCACGGCACACTCTTTCTGGATGAGATCGGCGACATGCCTCTGACGCTGCAGACCCGGCTGCTGCGCGTGCTGGAGGAATCGGAGGTAGAGCGCATCGGCGGCGACAAGCCGGTGGCCGTTGATGTCCGCGTTATCGTCGCCACCCACCGCAATCTGGAGGAGATGGTGGAAACGGGCAGCTTCCGCCGCGATCTCTATCATCGTGTGGTCGTGTTTCCCATTAACCTGCCGCCGCTGCGCTCGCGCAAAGAGGACATTCCCGCGCTGGTGGAGCATTTCGCACGGCAAATCTGTACGCAGAACGGATGGAAGCCGATCGCGTTCGCACCGGAGGCCGTGAAAGCCCTGCAGGAGCTGCCCTGGCGCGGCAATATCCGCGAACTGCGCAATGCCGTGGAGCGGCTGCTGCTCATGGCCGGCGACCCGGTGGATTTCGCCGCGGTGGAGGAAGCGCTCCCGGCTGCTCGCGAAGTGGCTGACGCCGCAGGCACACCTTCCGCCGTCGGCGATGGTCCCCTCGCCGGCCGGGTAGCTGCCTTCGAACGCGCCACGCTGCTGGCGGAACTCGAACGCAACCATCGGCACGTAACGAACACAGCGAAAGCGCTCGGCCTGGAGCGCAGCCATTTCTATAAAAAATGCCAGCAACTCGGCATCGACCTGAACCATCGCCCGGAAAACGCCAGCTGAGCGCTTCTCCGATCAGAGACCCGTACTACTGATCGCCAGCGATCTCCCTTCCCCCCAAGGCGGTCAGGCTTGATTGCGCGCGCCATGTGCGGATGAAAGCGGTGCTTACTGTGGCGAGTTCTTCACAGCCTCCGCTTCGCTGGCCTCCTGCGCCACTTTGGCACTCGCGCTCTGCTGGAGATCGGCATATATCTTCAGCTCCTTTTGCGCAGCGCCGGTCTGGTGCTGCGCGCGATAGACACCGGCCAACAAGAAGTGGATTGAGGGCTCATCCGGCGTCGCCCTTTCCGCGGTCAGCAGATCCGACAGCGCCTCGGCGGGGCGGCCAAGCTGAATCAGGGCGCGAGCGCGATCCACGCGCGCCTGCATGAGATCGCCGCATTGCTGAACCGCCTGGTTCAGCTCCTGCAGCGCCTGGTTCGCGGAAGCGTGCTGTTCCAGAAGACAATTGGCTGCCTTCCAGCGCGCCGTGCAGTCCGTTGGATCGGAGGCAACGGCCGCAAGGAAGGCCCGCCGCGCACGGTCCCAGTTGCCGATCTCCCAGTAAACATTCCCCAGATCCTCCTCGAGGCCGGCCCGGTGCGGATCGAGTTGGACGGCCTTGCTGAACTCGACCAGCGCGCCCTGGTAATTCTTCATACCGTCATCGATTTCGCCGGCGATCATATGGGCGAGCGCAGAGTTCGGATCGATCTCGTCGACTTTGGCAAAGGAATCCTGAGAGAGGCGCAGGTAGAGCTTGCCGAGCTGGTACCAGGCTTCCTGGTTCCGCGGATCGCGCGTCGTGATCGCCCGCAGGTGCTGCGCCGCCGCGGAATCGTCGCCGAGGTGAATGAGCGTGCGCGCCAGGATCATCTCCACCTGATCGTCCTGCGGATTGCCGCGCAGCGCACTCTCGAGAGGTTTGCGCGCCTCCGCGTAACGCCCGGTGGCGAAAAGGCACGTGCCCAGCAGCGCGTCAGCGGTGGTCATCTGCGGATTGAGACGCAGCCCCTCGCGGAGCGCCGGGATGGCGTGAGCGTAGTCGTGCTGCTGGTAATAGAGCAGGCCGAGATTATTCCACCCCGGCGCAAGCCCCGGATCGTCCTTCACCATGGCCTGATAATCGCGAATCGCCTCGTCCAGGTCGCCGCGCGCCTGCGCCGCTTTGGCGGCCGCATAGAGCTGGTCTATGCGGGCATCGCCAGATGCAGAGGATTGCTGCGCAGTGCAGACAAAACCGGCGGGAAGCAGAAGCAAGGCTGCTGCGCAGAGCCGTAGGAAGCGATTGCAAAGCGGGGAGCAAGCCATAGGGCGCAGTGGCATCAGTCTACATCCGCTGTGCCGGAGTGCATACTCAGCGGATAGAGGCGCGGCTGGCGCCGGGGCGAGGACGAGAAACCGCAGCAGAGAGAGAAACTCCGGAGCCGACACGAAGAATCGGCGGCTCCGGAGGGAGGCATCAGAAGCGAAGCTTGAAGGTCGCCTGGCCCTGGCGCGGAATGTTGCCCTGGCAGGCGGACGCATTGCCGGGATAACCGGAATCGTCCAATCCGAAGGTGCCGCTGCTGGTGTCGCTCACATTGGTGTCTGTCGATCCGGAGCCGCATACCTGCATACGATTCAGGATGTTGAAGTACTCCATCCGAATCTCGGCAACCACGTGCTCGGTAAAGACCAGGTGCTTTGCAAGGGCGAGGTTCTCGCCATCGCTCCATGGATTGCGCAGAGTAACCAGGTTACGCGGTGAGTTACCCACGGCCCACAGCCCCGGATCGGTGAATGCTGCGGTGTTGAACACCGGCTTGCCCTTGTAATAATTGTTCCAGTTCAGGTCGATGGCCTGTCCGGCAACGAGGTTGGAGCGATTGCAGATGTAGTTATAGCTTTGCAGCGGGCAGCCATTTGCGCCGATGCCAAAAGGTGTCCCGCTCTGGTAGCTGAGGATGCCGCTGAGTTGCCAGCCGCCCAGGACCTCCTTGTCGACAAAGTTGTTCTTCCCGGCCACGGCTTTGCCGGCTCCGATGGGCAACTCATACACGCCGCTGATGCTGAGAAGATGGGTTTGGTCGTTGCTGGCGATCTGGTATTCGGCCTTCTGATCGTAGGTATTCAGCGCGCCGCCATTGAACTCGCCGAAGCCTGAATCCGTGTTGGACATGGTCCGGGAAAGGGTATAGGACACCAGATAGGTCAGCCCGTTGGTGAAGCGCTTCTGCAGCTGCATCTGAAGGGCATTGTAGTTCGCGACGCCAGCGTTCTCGAAGTCGTTGTAGATCGATCCGTATTGCGGACGCGGACGCAGCGCCTGGCCCAACTCGACCCCTGACCCGTAGTCGTTGATGAAGTTTGCGTACGGCGTGTAGTAGCCGCCCGCCTGGCCATAGCCCATCGACTGCAGCACAGTCTGGGCTGCGGGCGAGGTCCACGCCTGACCGAGCACGCAGTTAGCCGCGTTGTTCGGGCAAAGCGTGTTGAGAACCGCCGGGCTAAGCTGATCCGGATTGTTCAGCAGCGATGGTATATGCAGCACGCGGTTCCCTACATAGGATGCGGAGAGCAGGATGTCACCCGGCAACTCGCGCTGGATGCCGACGTTGTAGTTGCCGATGTAAGGAAGGCCGCCGGTGTTCTTCGCAAACTCGAAGATGATCCCGAAGCCGTCCGCCAGGCCTGGAGTAAAGGGAGTGGGTGGAGGCACCGGCATGGTGGTCACATCCCAGTTACCGTACGCGGGAACGTTGGTGCCGCTGGAGGGGATGTTGAAGGTGCCGGTCAGGAGATTCCCATAGTTAACCGCGACCTTATTGTTGCCGTATTCGAAGGCGCCTCCGTCAAGGTGATTGACTGCCACGCCGCCGAGGATTACGGTCTTGCTGTTCCACTGCCAGGCGAATCCGAGACGCGGGCTGAACTCATGCCAGTCGACGGACGCCCGGTTGTATCCCACGCAAACCGAACAGGTTCCCAGCAGGCTCACGCCTCCATCGAGCGACTGCCCGGTAGCCGGATTGACGGCCGACGTATCCGCCGCGGAAGGATTGAAGAAGACGATGTTATCTTTTGTCCCGTCGGTGAATGGCCGCGCGACGTCCCAGCGGACACCGGCGTTCACCGTGAAATTCGGGGATATCTTGATGTCGTCCTGGAAGTACGGCGCGAAGTAGAGGTTGCGCAAGCGATTCTCGATGGCGAACTGGCGGCTCGCATTATCGGCCGTCCCCAGCAGGTAGCTGGCAAACGCGCTGCCGGTGTTGTTCTCGTTCAGCGGGTCTCCGCTGTTGGTGTCGCCGTTGCTGGTGGTGATGCTGTCGAAGGAGAACTGGCCCCCGCACTCCTGGCACTCATCGTCGTCCTGGTAGGAGCGGCGCACCTCAAAGCCGATGTTCATGGTGTGTCGGCCATGGTTATAGAGCCAGTTGTTGGCGAAGCTGAGGCCGAGCTTGCGGTTGGTGGAGTTGGTTTCGCCGCCGGAGTTGACGCCCCAGGTTGTTGGCGAGTCGAACCCGTTGAAGTTGATTGTAGGCAGGATTTTGCTCGCCTGAACTGCGGCAAAGGTCTCACCGAGGTGCGCATTCAGTTCGTTGTTGATCTCGCCCATCCACCCGGCGCCCGCCGTCATCACCAGGTTGGGCGAGAAGGTTTTGGCGTAGGTGAGAAAAATGCCCGTACCCAGCCGAGGCTCGGTCTTCAATGCGGAGAGCTCGTTATTAAAGTAGCCGGGGTGATCGAATGCGGGTGTGTTGTAGATGTCGCGCCAGTAGCTGAAGTGCAGCGTCTGCGAGGTCGTCAGGTTCTCGTCGATGTTGAAACCCCAGGAGGTTTGCCGGGTCTCCGCCGAGTTGATCTGCGACTTCAGGTTGTTCACGTAGCCCGAAGTGGTAGGCGCGGGAATCAGGGAGAGCAGGCTCTTCGATATCGTGCTCAAGCAGTCCGAAGGGATCATGTTGCCCGGAAACTGCTGGCCCGGAGCCGCACCCGGAGTACAGCCCGAAGGAAGCGGCCCGGAAGGCACATAAATAGGCTGAGGGAACCCGCTGAAATCACCCATAACCATGGCCTGCGTGGGAACCGTCATGTTGCCCGTAATCGCCTGATTCAGGTGGTACCATTCCGAGCTAACAAAGAAGAAAGTCTTGTCCTTTCCGTCGTAGATCTTTGGCAAAATCACGGGGCCGCCGACGGAGAAGCCCCAGTTATCTTCCTTGTCGGTTGGCGTCATCGGCGCGCCCGTGGTCGCGTTCAGAGGCGGATTAGCGCCCTTCGCGTCGAAGTAGTCGTTGCGCATGATCTCAAACCCGTCGGCATGCAGCGCGTTGGTGCCGGAGGCAAACTGATACTGCGCAACTCCTTGCGCAAGACCGTACTGCGCAGGAAAGACATTCTGCAGAACCTTGAACTGATCGACCAGCTCGAACGGGGGGTTGATGTTGGACTGGAAACCCTGGGTCTCGGACTGCACGGCGGGGATGCCATTGAAAACCACTTCGTTCTGAAAGTCGACGCCGCCATCGATGCGATGGCTGAACTCCCCGCCCTGCGTGCCGGGAGCGAGGAACATGAACGCGTCAATCTGACGGCCGCGCGCTCCGACCCCACCCATGGTGTTTCCCAGTTCTTCGGGGAGTTCCTCGATCATCTCGCGTGGGATCGTCGTGCCGAGGCTCGGCTCAGCGGTCTCCAGAGCGATGGCTGGCGAGGTCACCTGGACTTCCTGGGTGGTCGATCCCAGTTTCAGCGTCGCATTTGCCGTCTCGACTGTTCCCACATCGATGTGGAGCCCGGACAGTACGAACTGCGCGAAGCCCGCCGCTTCCACCTTGACCGTATAAACGCCGGGAATCAAATCGGTGACGCGGTATTCCCCCACCGACGTGGTGACCGTGCGGTTGGAGACCTGCGTGGCATCGTTGGTAACGGTTACTTTCGCGCCTGGGACCACAGCTCCGGAGGTGTCCGTCACCGTGCCGTTAATTCCGCTGAGCGCCTGCGCCCAAGCCGATGGCGCACAAGCCCCAAAGATGACTCCAGCAATCAGAATGCTCGCCCAAGCGAGCTGCCCCCTCAAAATGATGCGCATAGAACCGGCCTCCTCAAAGAGATATCGATTAAGTCGGTAGAACTGGCCCGTGAGCCGTCTTCAGCGGCGTCGCTTGTCCAATGAAATTGTCGTTTGTAACCCGGGGATGGTATCGTTTCCAATTATTAGGAATGAACTTTAGCCCGCCCAAAGGCTGACTGTCAAGCACCACTTTGGGTGGAACTGTTGATGAACGCGATCCGCCCCCGGCTTTCTTCAGGTTCCGCGGCCCGCTGCTGTACTGGAAATTTCGTGATTCCGGCTATTGGCCGAATCCGGAGGAATGGTCGATGCAGGCTTCCCGCACCCCCGGACGCCGGGTGGCGATCCTGGCGCTGGCTCTGCTGAACTTCCCTCTCCTGGCAGGCGGAAGTTCCGCCATGATCAAACCTAAAGACGCGCTCGCGGACGCGAATGCCTACCCCGGCCGCGCGGTGATGGCAGAGCGTGTGCGAGATGAGTTCCTTCATGCCTGGAGTGGCTACCGGCGCTATGCATGGGGCCACGACGAACTGCGGCCGCTGAGCAAAAAGCCCTTCGACTGGTATGGCACTTCCCTGCAGATGACGCCGGTCGACGCCCTCGACACGATGATTCTGATGGGGCTCGACCCACAGGCGGACGAGACGCGAAAGCTAATTGACACACAGCTCTCGTTCGACAAGGACATCTACGCCAAGAATTTCGAGATTACTATCCGCCTCGAAGGCGGCCTGCTGAGCAGCTACGAACTAACCGGAGACAAGCGCCTGCTGGAACTCGCTGAGGACCTGGCGCGCCGGCTGATGCCCGTTTTCAACTCGCCCACCGGAATGCCCTGGGTGGAAGTGAACCTGAAGACCGGGGCGGTGCGCGGTGAAGATACCAATCCCGCCGAAGTAGGCACGATGCTGCTGGAGTTCGGCATCCTAAGCCGCCTCACGCACAATCCGATCTACTACGAGAAAGCCAAGAAAGCGGTAGTGGCCATCTACGACCGGCGGTCGGCCATAGGACTGATCGGATCGGAGATCAACATACGAACTGGAGCATGGACCGGCACCACCAGCAATATCGGCGGCGGCAGCGATTCCTATTACGAGTATCTGCTGAAAGCGTGGAAGCTGTTCGGCGACCAGGACTGCAAGCGCATGTGGCTCTCCAGCGTTGGCACTCTGAATCGTTATGTAGCGGACGATACGCCGACAGGCTTCTGGTACGGAGAAGCCGACATGAATACCGGCGCCCGGACCGGCACAGTCTTTGGCGCTCTCGCCGCGTTTTTCCCCGGGGAGCTGGCGCTCTCCGGCGATCTCGACCGCGCGCGGCGCCTGGAGGACTCCTGCTACAAAATGTGGACGCTCGCGGGGGTCGAGCCGGAGCTTTTGAATTATTCCGACATGAAGATCCTGAGCCCTGGCTATCAGCTGCGCCCGGAGATCATCGAATCCGCCTATTACCTCTATTACTTCACGTGCGATCCGCGCTATCAAAAGATGGGAATGACGTATTTCAATGCCCTGGTGAAGTACTGCCAGACGCCCGTCGCCTATGCGGCGCTGAGCAGCGTGGTCACAAAGACGCAGCGGGATGACATGGAGAGCTACTTCTTTGCCGAAACCATGAAATATCTTTACCTGCTGCTGGCCGACCCGGACCGGATCGATCTGTCCCGAACGGTGTTGAATACGGAAGCCCATCCGCTGAATGCAATTTGATCCTCTGGTAGTCTGAGGGCCGATGAGCAGGAAGAAAGCCCTCCCGACGCTGAGCCAGGTCGCCAGACGCGCCGGCGTCGGAACTACGACGGTATCGCGCGTGATCAACGGCGGTCAGCGCGTCAGCCCGGAAACGCTGGCTCGGGTACGCCACGTCATCGAAAGCCTGGGGTATGTCCCGAATCAGGCGGCACGAACACTGAAGGGCTATCGCACGCGAACCATCGGTCTGGTGATTCCCAGCATTGCCGATCCCTTCTTCTCAGAGTGCGCCGAAGCCATCCAGGCAGTAGCCCGCGCGAACGACTCGCTCCTGATTGTGGTCACCGCGCACAATGATCCGCGCGCCGAGATCGAAAACGTGAATCTGCTGATGCGGCAGCGCGTGGACGGCTTGATTATCGCGCCCGCCAACTCACAGAATCAGTCGCTGCGCCAGACTCTCGAGGCGCTTTCGGTCCCGGTGGTGGCCATCGATCGCCCCGTGGCGCATTCGTTTGTCACTTCGGTGGTGGCGAACAACTTCCGCGGGGCGAACATGGCGACCCAGCATCTGCTGGAGCATGGTTACAGGAGGATCCTCTGCCTGACCGGGGAAAGCACGCTCTATACCATTCGCGAGCGCATACTCGGCTACGAAAGTACCATTGCAGCTGCCGGACTTGAGCCGATGCTCGACACCTCGGTCAGAGACTACAAGTCCGCCGAGTACGCGATTGAAGCGTCGCTTTCGGCGGCTAATCCTCCCGATGCCATTTTCACGCTGAAAAACAGTACGACGATTTTTGCCTTCGAAGCGCTCCAGAAATTCAAAGTGCCGATTCCAGACTCCGTCGCGCTTCTGGGCTATGACGATTTTGAGCTGGCCGCAACTCTGCGTCCTTCGATCAGCGTAGTCGAGCAGCCCATCGAGGAAATCGCGCGGCTCGCAGCCGAGGCCCTCTTCGACCAGTTGCTTGAATCGGGCGATTCGACCCACCCGGCCAGGCCCGAGCAGGCGCGACAGATCAAGCTGGAGACGAGGCTCGTGCCGCGCAGGTCCTGCGGCTGTTCCCCCCGGCTGCGCGATGAGCCGTCGCCGCGGGAGTCGCATCCGCGTCAGCAGCGGCCATCCTCAGGGCAGGGCTGACCGCGCCGAAGTCCGGGAGGCTCGCGAATTTCCCAGAACGAAGGACTTCCGCTTCAGACGCGTGTAATCCTTTGCAAATTCCCTGACCTCGATGAACTGGTCGACGCCCACCCGCGTAAATTGCTGCCGGGTGTTACTGGCCGGCCACCACACATCGAGGTCCACAATCCGGGCCTTCCCGCCCAGACCAATGTGCTGTTCGATGGGGTTGGCGCCGAAGGACCCCCCGCTGCCGACAGTACGGTAAATCGAGCGGATTCCCTGGCCCGCATTCTCCACCGTCACCTTAATCCGCGCGCCGATGCCTGCGCGGTTCGACTTCACGCCGACCAGCTTCACGGTGATCCAGTCATTATGGTTACCGGGGTTCTCGAAGACGCGAAATGCGTGCGCGTCTCCGGGGGTGGCGCCGCCGATCGAGACGAGCAGGTCTTCCTGTCCGTTGTTGGCCAGATCCGCAAAGGCGACGCCGTGGCCTTTGTCCAGATCTCCCGTCCCCGATGACGCGGTGACATCCGCAAAGTATTTCCCGTCGTTATTCCGCAGGAGCATCTTGGGAGTGAGCGCACCGTATTCCGGACCTCCGGTAGCCAGATAGATATCGAGATATCCATCGTTGAAGAGATCGCCGAAATTGGCGCCCATAGGTGTGTTGATCCGATTCAGTCTGGTTTGTACGGTCACATCCTGGAAGGTGCCGTTGCCGAGGTTGCGATAGAGCTTCATGGTTCCAGCGCTGGTCGGCAGGCCCAGATAATTACGGATGGTCTGATCGGTCGAGAAGTAGTAGCCGGTCACGAAAAGGTCGGGCCAGCCGTCATTGTCGTAATCGAAGAACCATGTGGCGAAGCTCTGCGCATTGGCCTGATGTACGCCTGCCTTCTCTGAGACTTCGGTGAACGTGTTGTTGTGATTGTTGTGATAGAGAAAATTGCCGCCATACAGATTGGAAACATAAAAATCCATGTAGCCGTCGTTGTCGTAGTCGCCCGCGACCACTCCTTTGGTGAAGGCGATCCGATCCACTCCTGACGAATGGGATATGTCCTCAAAGGTTCCGTCACCCTTGTTCAGGAACAGCTGACTCGGTCCGTTTTCGTTGCCGACGAACAGATCCAGCAGCCCGTCGTTGTTGATGTCGGCCCAGACCGCGGTTTGCGTGCGCGTTGCCGGCTCCGCCAGACCCGCCTGCGCGGTCACGTCGGTGAAAGTCCCGTTGCAGTTGTTTCGCAGCAGCGATTTGCGCTCCGGGAACTCCCACGCGCCGCGCAGGACGAGCAGGTCCATGCACCCATCGTTGTTGTAATCCGCCTGGATGATGTTCAGTCCGCCCAGTTCGCCGGAGAGCCCCGCCTGCGCGGTGCGATCTGTGAAGGTGCCGTCTCCGTTGTTGTGGAAATATCGCAGCGGCTGGCATACGTCGTAGCTCGACACCACCACGTCGAGCAGCCCGTTGTTCTCGAAGTCGTCCACGGCGACGCCGCCGGCCATCGAGACAAAGCTGAGCCCGGCCCCGGGCGCGACATCCTCGAAGCGGCCCACGCTTTCGCTGGATTCGAAGACAGACGGTGGAATCCTGTATTCGGCGGGGACACCCGATGGATACTCGCCCAGCGTCATGTAGGCGAGATTGAGCAGCCATTTCACCTGCACGCTGTCGCGTGGTTCCGGTTTCAGCTGCGAATACCTCGTCAGATACTTGATGGCCTGCTGCGAATCCTCGGTGTGGGCAAAGCACGCACTGCCGTGCGGGGGGAAAATACATCGATCCCCAGGCGCCGTGAAAATGCCATTCTCCATCCGAGACTTATGCAGATACGCTACACCGAGCACCTCGGTGAGCTGCGGCACGCCCGCGGGCACATCCGCCACAGCCAGCTTGTAGGCCGCTTCAAACTCCGTTACCGCGCCATCCATGTTGCCCTTGTAAGCCTCCAGCTGGGCCAGGGCATAGTGGGTCTGGATCTGATCGACGGCCGGCTTCTGCGCCTCCTCGGGCGCGGCCAGCGACTGTTCCAGCCCGGCAATTCCGTTCGCCAGCGAGGCTTTGCGAATGGCGCAGACTTCTTCGAGGTTTTGCTCCCAGCCCTTCGGCTTGGGATATTTGTCAAAAAGCATGTCTGCGAGCAGTTGTCCCGCGACGTCCGCCGGATACTGAATCGCGCCCGCCCCGGATCCTGCGGCGCTGCGATCGGGCCCCATCCCCTGACCGGGCCCCGCGGAGTTCGACGCGGGGACGATCGACAGCAGTTTGAGAATGACGAAGCCGCGCGCCACCTCGATGGGCGCGCTGATGTCGCCCGGCTTCATCGCCGCCAGCGCTGCCCGCAACGGTGGCAGCAGCGTCGCGGGATCCACGTCATTCACATATCCGCCGCCGGAGGCATGGGGATCGATCGAAACCTCCTTCGCCACCGCCGCAAAGTCCACGCCGCTCCTCAGGCGGGTTAGAACGGACTGTGCCTGCTCCGCCGTGTCTACCGCAATCACCTGCAGGTTCACTCGCGCCGCCGGAGAGTTCTGGGAACGCACGAGTGCGCTCAGACTGACGAGGCAAAGAAGCATCAGGACCAGGTTTGTTGTCCGGGCGCGCAACCCTTTTCTCATAGCAGTCCCGCGCCACGATCGTGGTGGCGACGATCTCGCCGTTTCGCGAGCTGATCCTGAACGACAGCGGAAAATTGCGCCCTGGATCGTGCCTATCATACGGCACATGATCTCCGTCGGTCCCCTGAAGTCGGTTTGTATTTGCGAAGAGCCGAGCGGCATTCGGGATCTCACATATCTGGCAAAGATAGCGCATGCCTCGGCGATCCTCAGTCGTCAAGCTCCCGGAATAGTGAAGACGGAAGAGGACGGCTTGCCGATGCAGGGACAATTCTGAGGCTGAGCCGACACCAATCCCAGTCAGATTAAGTGGTCCCAGCGTCCCATCTTCATTGAGCTTCGATCGCGCCCGATGCGCGAACATCGAATCGCGTCCAGGGGACGGAAGCACGGCCGCAGCAAACCAACGGAGTGCATATACAACACACTCCCGCCCACTACAACGAACGGGCTAATTACGATTGACCCAAAGATTAGTTACCTATGGGGGATTGTTGATGTGACCGCCCGATCGATAGAGTCACACCCAGTACCTCTTTGATATCTCCGCGGCCGCGGTCCCCGGTTACCGCCTGACGCGCCTCGGAGAAGCCTAAAACGGCGATGAACGACAAGCCTTTTTGCCTGCCGGCATCCCCTTACTCGCCTTGGAAGGAGTCTTTGCCATGAGCAGCATTGCAGAAACGGATGTTCTGGTTGCGGATATAACGGAACACGCAGCTATCCGGAAGTCGATCGAGGCGATCATCGACGAATTGATCGCAGCGCTGCCGGATCCTCGCCGACTGACGAGCGAAGAGCGGCGGGGCATCATCGCACGCTACTCGGCGGTTCTGGAGGGTAATTTCATTTACTGGATGACGGCGACGTTCCTGGCCACGAAAGCGGAGGATGCGCGGCCCATCATCCTGGAGAACCTCCACGAGGAAACCCGCGACGCTCACCCACACATGATGCGGAAGTTCGCCATGGAAGCGGACGCTTTCCCAACCGATCGCGATGCGCTGGCGGTGCACGACGAGCTGACGAAGATGCGGCTGTTCCTGGGCCGTCTTTGCGGCGTGCAATCACTGGCCAGCATGGCTTTCTTCGAGGGCTTCATCCAGAAGTTCATGCCCTTCCTGGCGAGCCTGGCCACGGAGGAGGGGTCGAAGGAGATGGAGTACACGGACGTCCACGGCGTCTGCGACATCGCGCACACCGCGGGACTGTATCAGGCGCTGTGGGCGGAGATGGCGGTCGCTCCGCTTCCGGCGGGAGCCGACGTAATGGAAGGTGTGTACCTGCTGCGCGATCTGCTGAAACAGATCGTCTGGCCGAAAACCGCAGCAGCAGCTTGAGGAAGTTTGGCGGCGGGGTCTGCCGGCAGTGCGGAGAGCCTTGCGCAGGTTGCTCCGCAAATGTAACAGTACGGATCCTGAATTCCGGTCGGCCGCAGTTTTCAGCACGGCTGGAACAGGCACGACATTTGAGACACTGAAACGATGACGATTCGTTCTGCCATCACCGACCAATTCCAAAAAGTTGCGGGAGAGCACGGAAGAGCTCTGGCGATCCTGAGCGACGATTTGCCGCTGCTCGAGTCCGGGCTCGATTCCCTTTGCTTCTCCGTGGTAGTAACGCGGCTTGAGGATACGCTCGGTGTGGATCCATTCGCGGCGGAGGATGTTCTGTTTCCCGTCACTTTCGGGGAATTCGTTCGCCTGTACGAAGGATCGAGCCGATAGCATGTCGACCGCGGCCGATTCCTGTCAGCCCCAGCCAGCCGCGCACGCGGGGTTTGGGACTTCCCGCGCGACGGGCACGGAACCTGCTTTCTGGCCGGCGGCATCTGATCCTGCGGCACCCGGCGCGATCGTGGGCGACTGGCAGGAACCGCAGGAGGGCATTCTGCGGGGAACGCTGGACCGGATCCTGCAGATCCTCGCTCGCACGCTGCCGGGAGCGCGGAGCCTCCGCGTCTTTCTGCACCGCGCGCGGGGAGTGAAGGTCGGCAAGGGAGTCTGGATCGGCTACGACGTGGTGCTGGATACGGCGCGTCCGGAGCTGATTGTGATCGAGGACGGCGTCGCCATCAGCATGCGCGCGCTGGTGATCGCACACTTCAAGGAACAGCGTGGGGTGCGCATCGAGCGGGAGGCCTTTATCGGTCCGGGAGCGATCATTCTTCCCGGCATCAGCATCGGGCGGGGAGCGGTGGTCAAGGCCGGCAGTGTGGTGTCGCAATCGGTGCCGCCGATGACCGTTGTCCAGGGAAACCCGGCGGTTCCGGTTGCGCGATGCGGCATTCCCTTCCGGCAGGATGTTTCGCTGAAGTTGTTTTCGCGGCATCTCCAGCCTCTTGCGGCCAGGCCAACCAGCGTGCCCCGGGAGCCGGAGAGTGGCGGCGAGCGCGCGGAGCGGTGATCCGCGCGCAGGAGTGCGGAAATGAGGCGCGATGTATGACAACCTCTCAGCTGGAAGTAGCCAATCTCGCAGGCGCGATCCACGAAGCGGGTAATCCCGAAGGGCTGTTCGTGCGGGAAGCGGATGAATGCGTGGCCCTCGGGGATTTGCTGTCCGGATCGGCGCTCTACGGCCGTGCGGAAGAGTTGCAGGGGCGCTCGGTGCTGCTGGCCACCAAGGGGCAGTTGACCACCGCGTCCGCACTGATCGAGCTGGATGGTGTGGCGCGCCGGGTTGTGCTCTGCCCGCCCGATCTGCCGCTGGAGCACCTTCCGCACGTGATGGATCTCGCCGAGGTGGACGGCATCGTATCCGACCGCGAGGTGACGCATTTCAGCGGGCCGCGGTCGCTCTACTTCAGCCCTTGTAGCCGCAATCTTACCCCGGCAAGCCGGAACGGCCGGTCACACCACGAAACGGAGTGGGTGCTGCTGACGTCGGGAACCACCGGCTCTCCGAAACTGGTTGCGCATACGCTGGCGAGTCTTACTGCGGGCTTTCGCCGCGGCCGCTCGTCGAGTCGGCCGATCGTCTGGAGCACCTTTTACGACATCCGCCGCTACGGCGGTTTGCAGATCCTGCTCCGCGCGCTGCTGACCGAGAGCTCTCTGCTTCTTGGCGGGGCCGGTGAGTCGATCGGAGATTTCCTGGCGCGCGCAGGCTCACTGGGGGTCACGCACATATCGGGAACGCCGTCTCACTGGCGCCGGGCACTGATGAGCCCTTCGATTCACCATTTGAATCCGGAATACGTTCGTCTCTCCGGAGAGGCACCGGATCAGACCATTCTGAACAGCCTGCGCGAGACTTTCCCGAAGGCGCGCATCGTGCACGCGTTTGCTTCGACGGAGGCGGGCCTGGCGTTTGAAGTGGACGACGGGGCAGCCGGCTTTCCGCCGGACGCGATGATGAGCGTTCCCGGCGTCGAGATCTCGATCCGTGAAGGGACGCTGCGCATCCGCTCTGCCGGCAACGCCAGCCGCTATCTCGGTGAGAACGCGCCCAGGCTGAAAGAATCGGACGGGTGGGTGAACACCGGCGACCTGCTGGAAGTGCGCGAAGGCCGTTATTTCTTCCAGGGACGGCGCGACGGCGTCATCAACGTCGGCGGTCTCAAGGTCCACCCGGAAGAAGTCGAATCTGTCATCAGCCGTCATCCTGAGGTGCAGATGTGCGTGGTGCGCGCGAAGAAGAGCCGCATCACCGGGGCGCTGGTAGCGGCCGATGTGGTGCTGAGAGACAGCAGCGCGGGCGAGCAACGCGATATTCCGTCGATCCAGGACGACATTCTGCAGCTATGCCGCGAAGGATTGCCCGCGCACAAGGTACCCGCGGCCATCAACATCGTACCGGCGCTGGAGTTATCGGAATCCGGGAAAGTGCTGCGCCGGAATGCGTAACGTTCTGGTGACCGGAGCAAGCCGCGGGCTGGGGCTGGGCATCGCATCGCGGCTGCTGGCTTCCGGATATTGCGTCCTGGCGGTGGCGCGGACTGAGAGCAAGGAGCTGGCTGATCTGCGCGCCCAGGCGGAGAGCGCGGGCCAGAATGCACTTTCGTTTCGCAGCTTCGACCTGTCCCACATCGACGAAATTCCGGCGCTGGTTTCAGAACTGCGCAAAGAGTTTGGGCCGATCTACGGGCTGGTAAATTGCGCCGGCATCAGTTTCGACGGATCGCTGGCGATGATGCCCACGCCGCAGATCGAGCAGATGGTGCAGGTCAACCTGGTGTCGCCGATGGTTCTAACGAAGGCCGTGGTTCGCGGCATGATGAGCGATGGAGCGGGACGCATCGTCAGCATTGCCTCGATTACGGCGTTCACGGGATACAGCGGCCTGGCTGTGTATGGCGCGACCAAGTCCGCGCTGACCGGATTCTCCCGCTCCCTGGCGCGGGAAGTGGGCCGCATGGGCGTGAATGTGAACTGCGTGGCTCCAGGGTTCATCGACACGCAGATGACCTCGGGCCTCGAAGGCGAGCAGCGCGAGAGAATCGTTCGACGCAGCGCCTTGCGCCGGCTGGCCGATGTGAACGATGTGGCCAGCGCGGTGGAGTTTCTGCTGAGCGACGGGGCGAAGAACATCACGGGAACCGTGATCACGGTGGATGCGGGGAGCACAGCATGACAGAGACAGCGGGCGTCGCTCCGCTCCAGGCCGGCAAGGCGTCGCGCGCGTGGCTGCGCGCGCTCGAATCGACCTCCTCGATTGCACGAAATCCCCGGCGTCTGCTGTCCACGGTGATTGCAGACATCGCGTCTCATTTCCCCGACATCCCGGCTCTGCTTTCGGACCGCGAGAGTTTCACCTTTGGCGAGCTGGCGGAACGTTCTGACCGTTACACACGGTGGGCCCGGCAGCAGGGGATCCAAAAGGGCGAGGTGGTTGCGCTGCTAATGACGAACCGCCCCGAATACTTTGCCTGCTGGTCGGGCATTGCAGCGGCCGGCGGCGTGGTGGCATTGCTGAATACGAATCTCAGTGGCTCGTCGCTGGCTCACTGCATCCAGATCGCGCGTCCGCGCCATGTAATCGTGGCTGGCGAATGCCGGGAGGCTCTGCTGTCCGCGCTGCCCGCCACCGACGCGGAGCCGGAGATCTGGATCCATGGGGCCGACGACGATTGCTTCCCGCGCATCGACGCGCGGCTCCGCGATCTGCCGTCCGAGCAGTTGGCCACGGCGGAACAGCCCGACGTGACGCTGAGCGACGTGGCGCTGTACATCTACACCTCGGGCACGACTGGTCTGCCCAAAGCGGCGCGCGTGAGTCATGGACGCGTTCTGCAGTGGTGCCAGTGGTTCGCGGCGATGCTGGGCGTGCAGCCGGAAGACCGCATGTACGACTGCCTGCCCATGTATCACAGCGTGGGCGGAGTTCTGGCGCCGGGCGCGGCTCTGGTGGCCGGAGCCAGCGTCGCCATCCGCGACTCTTTTTCCGCGCGCGGGTTCTGGGCTGATTTGGTCCGGTGGGACTGCTCGATGTTCCAGTACATCGGCGAGTTTTGCCGCTATCTGCTGCATGCCGCGCCGGGGCCGTGCGAGCACAATCATCGCGTACGAGTCGCGTGCGGCAACGGCATGTCCGCGGATGTGTGGAACGAGTTCAAAGAGCGGTTCCGGATTCCCGCGATCTTCGAGTTCTACGCCTCGACCGAGGGAGGGCTGTCGCTCTTCAATGCGGAAGGGAAGCCCGGCTCCATCGGCCGCGTGCCTGCTTACCTGGCGCATCGGCTGGCGCCTGCTTTGGTGCGGTTCGATCCGGAGACCGAACTGCCCCGCCGCGACGCGCAGGGATTCTGCATTCCGTGTGCGGCGAACGAGCCAGGAGAAGCGCTGGCTCGAATGCTCAACGAAACCTCGCCAACGGGCAGCGGCTACGAGGGCTACACCGATCCGCAGGCCTCGGAAGAAAAGCTGCTGCGGAACGTCTTCCAGCCGGGCGATGTGTGGGTGCGCACCGGCGACCTGATGCGGCGCGACGAGAAAGGCTTCTTCTACTACGTGGATCGCGTCGGCGATACCTTCCGCTGGAAGGGAGAGAACGTCGCGACCACGGAAGTGGCGGAGACGCTGTGCGGTTTCCCAGGCGTGCAACATGCGGTCGTGTACGGCGTGAAGGTGCCCGGCGCGGATGGGCGCATCGGGATGGCGGCGCTGACGCTCGAGGGAAAGCCCGACCTGCCGCGGCTGCGGGACTACATGGCCGCATCGCTGGCGTCTTACGCGCGGCCGGCATTCTTGCGCTTCCGCGAGCATTGCGACGTGACAGGAACCTTTAAGTATTCGAAAGCGGAGCTGGTGAAGCAGGGTTACAACCCGGAGCTGATTTCCGATGCCCTCTATTTCGACAACCCGGAGACGCAGACTTTGGATTCGCTCGACCGATCTGTGTACGAACGAATCCAGAGCGGAGACGTCCGCCTGTAAACTCCGGCCTTTAGGCTGGCTGCGCAAGTGGCTGGAAGAGACGCGGAGGATCGCTGTGAGAGGAAAACCGGAGCGGTTGTAGCGCTTCAGGAACGCATGTTCATCGACCGGCTCAAAAACGAGTTCCAGGCTGCCGAAGCTGCCATCGACGGCGGTCCCATCTATCCCGAGGCGAGCGCGGCGGAGATTCGCGCCCATCTGGCGCGGTACGATTTTCAGGGCAGCGTGCCGCTGGAGCAGGCGGCGGCGGACGTGGAGCAGATGCTGCGCCGCTGGCAGGTCCAGGTCACGCATCCTCGCTACTTCGGGCTGTTCAATCCCAGCGTGAGGCTGGCCTCGGTGGTTGCCGACACGCTGGTAGCCACTTACAACCCGCAGCTCGCTGCCTGGCGGACTTCACCCGCGGCGATCGAGATCGAGCGGCACACGCTGGCATGGCTCGCAGGCAAGTTCGGCCTGCCCGCCCAAACCGCTGCCAGCTTCTCCAGCGGTGGCGCGGAGGCGAACCTTTCCGCAGTCGTCGCGGCGTTGACGCATGCATTTCCTGAGTATGGCGAGAAAGGCCTGCGTGGTTTGCCGAATGCTCCCGTGTTCTACATTTCCGCGGAGGCACATCATTCGTTCAGCAAGATCGCGCACATGGCGGGCCTCGGACGCGACGCGCTGCGCACGATCCCGACGAGCCGCGATCTGAAGATGGATGTCAGCGCTATGGCTGCCCAGGTTGCGCAGGATCGTCAGCGCGGGTTGGCACCGTTTCTGGTGGTCGGCACCGCCGGTACTACTGCGGCCGGGATCATCGATCCATTGCCCGAACTGGCACAGTTCTGCCGCGATGAACAACTCTGGTTGCACGTTGACGCCGCGTGGGGTGGAGCTGCGATCCTCTCGCCATCGCTGCGTTCTCATCTTTCCGGCATCGAGCACGCGGACTCCATCACCTGCGACGCGCACAAGTGGCTTTCCGTAGCCATGGGATGCGGCATGTTCTTCTGTCGACACCCTGAGACCGTCGCTCGCGCATTTCGGGCCGAGGCCAGCTACATGCCTGAAAAGGCCGGCGCTGATACACAAGATCCGTATACGCATTCGGTGCAGTGGTCGCGGCGCTTTGCCGGGCTGAAGCTTTTCCTTACGCTCGCCGAACAGGGCGAGGAGGGGCAAGCCGCAGCGATCGAGCGTCAGGCGGCCATGGGCAACCGGCTGCGCGAACGCCTGGCGGCTTCGGGCTGGACGATCGTGAACAACACCCCGCTCCCGCTGGTCTGCTTTACCCGCGATGGCCTCGACCTGCATGCGTTTCTGGAGAGTTTGAGCGAGCGACAGATTGCCTGGATGTCGGAAGCGAGGCTCGGAAACGCTTCGGTGGTGCGCGCCTGCATCACCAGTTTTAAGACGACCGAGGCGGATGTGGATCAGGTCGTCGAGCAAATCACGCGAGTGGCCGCGGAACAGAAACCGGGTCGACTCGCTCCGGTAGCGCGATGCAGATAGCTGCCCACGGAATGACAAGGAGAGTGTTTCTCAAAACGCGATGAAGCCCGAGACGATTGCCATTCACAGCGGATACAAGGTCGACCCAACGACCCACGCTGTCGCCGTTCCGATTTATCAGACGGTGGCGTACGCGTTCGACAGCGCCGACCACGCTGCTGCGCTCTTCAATCTGGAGACAGAAGGCTACCGCTACACGCGCATCGGCAATCCGACCACGGATGTTCTCGAACGGCGGGTCGCGGCCCTTGAAGGCGGTCTGGGCTCCCTCTGCGTTGCCAGTGGTCAGGCTGCGGTTTCGTACGCCGTTTCCAACGTCGCCGAAATCGGTTGCAACATCGTTTCCGTTCCGCAACTTTACGGAACCACGCACACGCTGTTTGCGCATCTGCTGCCCCGTCAGGGCGTAACCGTGCGCTTTGCAGCGTCTGAGAAGCCCGGGGACATTGAGGCGTGCATCGACGGGCAGACGCGTGGAGTGTACTGCGAGAGCGTGGGCAATCCGGCCGGCAATATCTGCGATCTCGAGGCGCTGGCCCAGGTGGCACACGGCCATGGCGTGCCGCTGTTGGTGGATAACACGGTGGCCACGCCGATTCTGCTGCGGCCCATCGATTACGGGGCGGACGTGGTCATTCATTCGCTCACAAAATTTCTGGGCGGTCACGGCACCACGCTGGGCGGCGCAATTGTCGACAGCGGCAACTTTCCCTGGAGCGATCATGCCGGGAAGTTTCCCATGCTCACGACCCCCGATGCGTCGTACCACGGGATGATCTACACCGAGCACTACGGCAAGGGCGCTTACCTCGGTCGCTGCCGCAGCGTTTACCAGCGCGTGAACGGCGCGGTGCTGGCGCCGCTGAGCGCGTTTCTGCTGCTGCAGGGAATTGAGACGGTGGCCCTGCGCGTGGAGCGTCACACGGAAAACGCGCGCGCGGTCGCGGAGTACCTGCGCAATCACCCGAGTGTGGAATGGGTGAACTATGCGGGTTTCGCGGACAATCCATACCACGGGCTGGCGCAGAAATACCTGGGCGGCCGGTCGTGCTCGCTGCTGGCGTTCGGAATCCGGGGCGGCTATCCCGCGGCGGTGCGTTTCTACGATGCGCTGGGTCTGGTTACGCGGCTGGTGAATTTGGGCGATGCGAAATCGCTGGCCTGCCATCCGGCATCGACCACCCATCGCCAGATGTCAGCAGAGGAGCAGGGCCGCGCCGGCGTGACCCCGGAAATGATTCGACTCAGCGTCGGCATCGAGCATGTGGACGATATCGTTGCCGATCTCGATCAGGCGCTGACGAAGGCCTGATGATGAAGTTCCAGCTTCGGTGAAATTTTTGAGGTGATTCCTGTGCCTGTCCTGGTTCAAAGCGAAAAGGAACAACAGCAAGCGGGCGGCGGCCTGCGGGCCCGTTCTGCCGATGGTTCAAGGCCCGAGCTGGTGATCGGGCTGCTGAACAATATGCCGGATGCGGCGCTGGAGGCCACGGAAAGACAGTTCCGCATGCTGCTCAGTGCGGCGTCAGCCGGTATCGGCGTTCGGCTGCTGCTTTGCCGCATGCCTTCAGTTCCGCGCAGCGAAGCGGCCGAAGCCCATCTGCGCCGTTCCTATGTCGGAATCGACTCCGTGCTCGACACCGAGATCGACGGCCTGATCGTGACCGGAAGAGAGCCGCTCACAGCAGATTTGCGCGACGAGCCCTACTGGGACAGCTTCGTGCGGGTGCTGGAGTGGTCGCGGGAGAGAACCGCTTCCACGATCTGGTCGTGCCTCGCGGCCCACGCGGCGGTGCTGCACCTGAATGGCATTCAGCGAGTGCGCAGCCAGCATAAGCATTGCGGGGTGTTCGATTGTTCCCGAGCTTCGGATCACCCTTTGGTTGCGCATCTTCCGGAGCGCTTTCGCATGCCGCATTCGCGGTGGAACGGCCTTCCGCAGGATGGCCTGACCCGCGCAGGATATGAAGTGCTGGCACTGGCAGGCGATGCCGGGGTCGACTGTTTCCTGCGCCATGCAGAGGGAGAGAGTCTCTTCCTGTTTTTCCAGGGCCATCCGGAATATCAGCCCGATACGCTGCTGCTCGAATACCGCCGGGACCTTTTGCGTTATCTGCGT
Organism: Acidobacteriaceae bacterium; assembly: GCA_049671725.1. Taxonomy (GTDB): domain Bacteria; phylum Acidobacteriota; class Terriglobia; order Terriglobales; family Acidobacteriaceae; genus Palsa-343. The sequence continues at coordinate 72,015 of JBATVK010000055.1, read as the reverse complement.
CGCGAAGCGGTGGCCTGGCCGGGCACGCCGCGCGGCATGCTGGCGCCCAAAGACGAGGCTGCCCTCCAGGATATCCGCAGCGAGGCGCATCGGCTGCCGGAAGAAGAAACTCTGGCCCGTCTCTCGGGATTATTCTCTGCAGCGGGTATTGAAAACGGCTGGCATGCGACGGCAACAACGATCTACCGCAACTGGCTGGAGTACCTGCTCGCACAGAAAGCCCATCGCTCTGCCAGCCGAGAATCGGCAGCCATGTCGCCCACCGGGCAGGGGCGGCTCGAAGAGAGATCCTTTGCCTGATCCTGTGCGCGGAAGACAGAACCCATGAGACGAGCGCTCTTATTCGCAGCGGTGGTGATTGGCATCGGAATCGGCGGCGTCGCCATTTGGTCCGAGATACACGTGCGTTTTTCGTCTCCTCCTGCTTCCTCCGCCTTGCGCCATGAGTGGAGCCCGGCGGCTGCGGCGACCTACCTCGACAGCCGCGAAGTGTGGTGGCAGCAGTGGCCGCACGCACAGCGCGACGAGGGAACCGTCTGCACTTCGTGCCACACCGTGCTGCCCTACGCACAGGTTCGGCCTCTGCTGCGGGCCCAATTGCACCAGGCCAGTCTCACTCCGATGGAGAGGACGATGCTGTCCGACATCGAGAAGCGCGTGAGGGACTGGCCGCACGTCAAGCCGTATTACCTTGATCCGGCACACGCTGAGCCCTCGCGCGCGACCGAGGCTGTCCTGAATGCGGTCATTCTGGAGTCGTACGAACCAAACCCCGCATCGCCGGGCCCGGTAACCCGGGAGGCGTTCGATGAAGCATGGGCGCTCCAGGAGAAAACTGGCGCGGACGCCGGAGGCTGGCTCTGGCAGGACTTCCACGAAGCTCCCTGGGAATCGTCCGAGTCGGCCTATCAGGGTGCGGCGATGATGGCGCAGGCAAGCGGGATGGCCGGCGATGCGTATAGCGGCGATCCCGCGGTGCGCAAATCGGTCGAGCAAATGCGCGAATACCTGCAGCGGGGCTATGCAGGCCAGCCGATTTTCAACCGCATTTATGTTCTGTGGGCCTCGGCTAAAATGCCCGGACTCCTGAGCGCCGAGCAGCGCAGCGAACTTCTGCATCAACTCGCGGCGCTTCAGAAGCCGGACGGGGGCTGGTCGCTGCCGTCGCTCGATCCGCAGCACGGCGCCAAAAAGACCTTTCTGGAATTTCTGAAGCGCGCCAACGATGAAGACATCAGCGACGGGTGTGCAACGGGGCTGACGATTGTGGCGATGCAGGAGGCAGGCGTCGAAGCGAGCGATCCCGCGCTCCAGCGCGGGCTGGCCTGGATTGAGCGGCACCAGGCGGAGGACGGCAGCTGGTGGGCGTCCTCTCTCAACGGCTTTCGCGATCCTGCCAGCGGCCAGGGCCGCTTTATGATCGACGCCGCAACCGGCTACAGCGCGCTCGCGCTCGAAGAGGCACAGAGCCGGCTGGAAACGGCTCGCTCCGCACGCAACACTGCGGCCGGCGACTGATTCGACCGCAGACCGGCCCGCCTGGAATCAGGCGCCCAGCACCGCCGCCACGGATTCGCGCGCAGCGTCGACCATCTCATGAATATCCGCTTCGGTAGAGATGAGCGGCGGCGCGAAAAACAGCTGGTCTCCGGGCGCCGGATGCGCGCCTGACGCAGGCCGCGTTCGCGTGAGCACCCCCCGGCGGCGCATCTCTGTCCGCAGCCGCGCCCCGATGTCGTCCGCAGCGGCAAAATTCTTCTTCGTGGCGCGATCCTGGACAAATTCCACAGCAGCCAACAGTCCTTTCCCTCCGCGAATCTCGCCGGCGTGGGGATGATCGCCCAGGGCCTGCTCGAGAGCGTGCAGGAGGATGTCTCCCATCTTCGCCGCATTCTCAACCAGCTTCTCGCGCTCGAGAATTTCGATATTGCGCAGCGCCACGGCACAGCAGGCGGGATGGCCGGAATAGGTGTAGCCGTGCATCCATCGGTTCGCCGGTTCCACTGAATCCAGAGCTTCCTGAATATCAGCGCTCACCATGATGCCGCCCAGAGGCAGGTATCCGGAGGTGACGCCTTTGGCGAAGGAGAGAATGTCGGGGCGGACCTTCCAGTGTTCCAGCGCGAACCAGCGGCCTGTTCTTCCAAAGCCGGTGATGATTTCATCCGCGATCAGCAGTACGTTGTGGCGCGTGCAGATTTCGCGGATGCGAGGCCAGTAGTCGTCGGTCGGATAAATGATGCCGCCCGCGCCGTGAATCGGCTCTCCGATAAAGGCGGCTACGGTGTCCGGGCCTTCGCGCAGGATGGCTTCTTCGAACGCGCGAGCTGCCGCGTGGCCCGGGGTCTCGCCTGGCTGGGTCGCTTCCTGGCGGTAGGGGTAGCAGGTGTCGATGTGCAGGAAGCCGGGCACGCGCGGCTCAAACATCTTCCAGTAGCCGGCGATCCCGGTAGCGCTCATCGCTTGGAGCGTGACGCCGTGATAGCCGTGGATGCGCGAAATGATCTTGATCTTACCGGTCCGGCCGCGCACCTTCCAGTAGTAACGTGCGGTCTTGAAAGCCGATTCGTTGGCCTCCGCCCCGCCGGAACAGAAAAAGACAGCGGCCATCTCCGGGGCGAGTTCGATCAACCGATCCGCCAGCAGAATCGAGGGGACGGTCGCCGATCCCGCATAGCCGGAGAAATACGCGAGGGTCTTCATCTGGTCCGCCGCGGCCTCGGCGAGCTCGGCGCGGCCGTGGCCCACATTGACATTCCACAGTCCCGAGAGGCCGTCGATATACTCGCGGCCTTCGGCATCGCGGACGCGGATGCCTTTTCCGCTCACGCAGAGCACGGCATCCTGGGTGTCGCTGGGGTGGTGCAGCGAGTGAATCTGGTGCCGGCGGTCCGAAGCTGCGAGATCAGTCGTTGGCATGAAGCGGAATTCCTCCTGGAGGTGCTTCGGCCATGATACTGATGTCGAATCTGGCGCCGAAACACCGCGAGGGAACATGGCCCTGATTTCCTGCTGGGCATCGGGGACTACTCCCTCCGACTGGCTCGCGCTGTGTCACACTGGTTTCCATGAAGGCGCTCGTTCTTCATCAGTATCGGGAGCTGGAACTGACCGAAGTGCCCGCTCCCTCGCCCGGCTCCGACGAGGTGCTGATTCGGATCGCCGCCTGCGGGATCTGCGGCAGCGATGTGCATGGCTACGATGGCTCTTCTGGGCGGCGGATTCCCCCCATTGTGATGGGGCATGAAGCAGCGGGCACAGTGGCTGCGACCGGCGCCAATGCGACGGCATTCCGCGTCGGGGATCGTGTCACTTTCGACTCGACGATCTCCTGCGGGAACTGTCCTTTCTGCCGCCGCGGCGAGATCAATCTCTGCGATCGCCGCGAGGTCATCGGCGTCTCCTGCCAGGATTATCGCCGCGATGGCGCGTTTGCAGAGTTCATTGCGTTGCCGCAACGAGTCCTCTATCGGCTTCCGGAGCAGATGACCTTTGCGGAGGCGGCTATGCTCGAAGCCGTATCGGTAGCGCTCCATGCCGTGAAGGTAAGCGAAGTGAGCCGCGGAGAGAGCGCGCTGGTCGTTGGCGCCGGAATGATCGGGCTGCTCACGCTGCAGGCCCTCCGCTCCGCGGGCTGCGGGCGCGTCCTCATCGCCGATATCGACGCCACCCGGCTAAGGCTCGCCGAAACCCTGGGAGCCACCGAGACGCTGTGCCTTTCCGGAGAGGATCTGTGCAGAGAAATTGCGCGCCGCACCGGAAGCGGAGTGGATGCCGCTTTTGAAGCGGTGGGCCGGAATGAAACCGTCCAGGCAGCCATTCAGTCCGTGCGCAAAGGAGGCACCGTAACGCTGATCGGCAACGTCAGCCCAAAGGCTGAGCTGCCTCTGCAGGTCGTGGTGAACCGTCAGCTGCGGTTGCAGGGCACAGCCGCGTCGGCGGGAGAGTATCCGGAGGCGATCGAGAAGGTCAGCTGCGGGGAGATTCAGGTGAAGCCGCTGATCAGCGCGGTGGCTCCGCTGGCGGAGGGACCGGAGTGGTTCCGGCGTCTTTATGCCCATGAACCGAACCTGATGAAAGTGGTGCTGGCTCCCTGGCCGGAGGCGAATGCATGAGCGATTCCCTCTTCGACCTTTCCAGCCAGGTGGCTCTGGTAACCGGGGCCAGCCGCGGTCTGGGCCAGCAGTTTGCTCGCGCCCTGGCGCAAGCCGGAGCCGATCTGATTCTCACCAGCCGCCATCGTGAGTCGCTGGTGGACTTTGAAGCCGAGGTCCGCGCGCTCGGCCGCCGCGCCCTGTCTCTTGAGCTGGATGTGCGTGAGATCTCCAGCATTCAGAAAATGGCCGCCGAAGCCGAAGCCGCCTTCGGGCAGATTCACATCCTCGTGAACAATGCCGGATGCAACGTTCGCAAGCCTGCTCTCGACGTCACCTGGGACGACTGGAACCTGGTCGTCGATACAAATCTGCGCGGCAGTTTCTTTGTGGCCCAGGCAATCGCGCGCAGCATGATCGCCCGGGGATACGGTCGTATCGTCAATATCGGTTCCGTGACCAGCGTCTTTGGGTTCGCCGGCCTTGCCCCCTATGGAGCCAGCCGCGGCGGCATTCGCCAGCTCACCATGAGTCTTGCCGACGACTGGGGTCCGCATGGCGTCACCGTCAATTGTCTGGCTCCAGGATGGTTCAGGACCCGGCAAAATCAGGTGCTCTTCGAGAATCAGGAATGGCTTGACTACCTCATCGATCGCATCCCGCTGCGCCGCCCCGGCCTGCCCGGCGATCTCGACGGAGCCATCGTCTTTCTCGCCTCCGAAGCCAGCCGTTACATCACCGGCCAGACGCTGCTCGTCGACGGAGGTATCTCCACGGGTTCGACACGAGCCACGGTGGCTCCAAAGGCCGGAACTTAGGCCGTGGTTGTCCTGATCGGACTCACGTTGCGCAGCAACAGAACATACGCGCCGATGCCAATCACGAGATAGGCGGCCGCGACAGCAAATGCCATGGTGAAGGCATGGCGCGCATAGACGAGATAGCCGGTCACAATGGGAGCCGCGATACCGGAGATCTGGTTCGAAAAATTCAGGATGCCGCCGACCCGTCCCACACTCTCTCGGGCAGCAATCAATGAAGGAATCGACCATCCCACCGGCGCCGCCGCAGAAAGCCCTCCAATCGAGAGACTGATCCAGAAAAGAGCCGCGGGAGCGCTGTGCGCCCAGCCGCACCCCAGAATGCCCAGACCCATCGCCGTGCCCGCCACCAGCATGGTCATGCGGACGCGGCTCTGATTCCATCCGCGCTGAATCAGCGCATCCACAAGCAGACCCCCAAGGAATAGGTCGGTCAGCGTGGCTACCATCCACGGCACACCGGAATAGACAAAGGAATCCAACAAGTTGATGTGAAGAGACTCGGAAAAATAGCTGGGCAGCCACGTGAGCAGCAGATAAAAAACGTAGTTATAAGAGCCAAACCCCAGCGCCAGTCCCAGGACCTTTCGCTGCCTGAGCAAATACCAAAGGGGCTCCCTGGCTTCGGCCGTGCCAGCGTCGCTACCGCCGTCTGCCCGGATCAGCGCAAGCTCCTCCGCCGTCAGACCCGCATCTTCCTCGGGTTCGCGATAGATGACGAAGAAGAGCACAAAGTAGAGGAAGCTAATTAGTCCGGTGGCCGCGAAACTCATGCGCCAGCCCACGTGCAGCAGCAGAATCCCGATAAGCGGCACCCCCACGGCGGGAGCAAATTTGGCCGCTGCGTCGAAGAGGCTCGTCGCAAAGCTGCGCTCCTGCTGGGGAAACCAGCTCCCGATCGCTTTCGCGTTGGCGGGAAAGGTGGGCGCTTCGCCAACGCCAAGCAGCAGTCGGGCGCCGAAAAATCCGCCGATGCTGGGCGTCGCCGCCGTGGCAAAGGTAGCCAGGCTCCACAGCAGGGTACTGATGCGGCCAACGCGGCGCACGCCCAGCTTGTCGATCACCACTCCAATCGGCAGTTGGCAGAGCGCGTACGTCCAGTTGTACGCGCCCAGCAGGTAGCCGAAGGTGACGTCGGAAATTCCGAACGCCGCGATCAGTGCATGATGCGAGACAGAAATGTTGACTCGGTCAAAGTAGTTGATGAGCACGCCCAGGCCCAGAAGCCAGGCAATGCCCCATCGGCGGCGCGGAATTTTTCTCATCGGGTTTCCGGACGAACTCACACGCCCTCCGCCTGGAGCTAGTCGGCCGCAGCCAGCGAGGACCGGGCTGTGCGCAGAAGCAAACTCGCCGCCGCAACGCACACCAGCACGATCGTGACGAACGAGGTTCCTTTGGACCGCACATCTCCCTCCTCGTATGTCTGGTTCACCGCTTTATTTCGCTGCTGTTGGCCCCACGCTCTCGTAGAGGCGATAACGTTTGCCCACCGTTTCACGGCCCTGGGCGTTGGCCTGGAGCTGCACCAGGCGCTTCACCAACGCGGTAACTTCTTCCGTGTGGCCGCTCCCGCGCAGAGCCAAAACCAGATGATAGACGGCCTGCTCGTCGTTTGGATCACGAGCCAGCGCCGCCCGGCTCTGTTCGATCGCCAGTTCCTTCTGGCCGCTCTGATAGTAGAACGTGCTCAGCAGGTCGTGCGCCGGCACCAGCGCCGGATCCAGTTCCACCGCCTTCTTTGCCGCCGCCAGCTCTTCGGCGGAGGCAGAACTTCCTGGCTTCTGATCCTGCTGCGCCAGCTCCTCGGCGAGCAGATACCAGGCGTAGGCTTCGCGCGGATGCGCCCGGACCGCGGCCCGGAATTTCACCAGAGCTTCGGCCGGATCGTGCTGCTGCGACTCAACCAGTCCTTCGGCTACGCCGAGAAACTGCAGGTTCGGATCGAGCCGGTTCGCCGTCTCGAAATCGTCCGCCGCCCGCCCAAACTGGCCGAGCTGCGTGAGCAGGATACCGCGCGCCAGGTACAACCGGGGCTCGCGTGGCATCTGTCGAAGGCCGTAATTCACCATGTCGATGCCGACCTGCGGTGAAGAATGATCGTAGGAAAGAAGGGCAAACTGAAGATAGGCGCTTAGATCCCTGGGGTTCGCCACCAGTGCCTGCCGCAGCAGCGGAACCGCCTGCGCCGTTTCGCCTTTCGATTCCAGAATCTCCGCCCCCAGCACCAGAGCATCCGGATCGTTGGCCTGTGTCTGCAACAGCGGCTGAAGTGTCTGGAGGGCGTCGTCCGGCCGCTTTGCATCCCACTGCGCCAGCGCCAGATTGAACCGCGCCTCTTCGCGTTCGGGATCCAATGCCAACGCCTGCGCGAATGCAGTCACGGCATCGTCGCTGCGCTTCAGCGCTGCGAGACACGCCCCATAATCCGTCAGCCCTTCAGGCTGACCCTCGATGACGGGCGCAGCCTGGGCAAAGTGAGCGACCGCATCCGCGCAATGGCCCGCACGATATTCAACGATCCCCAGCAGCGCATGGGCCGTGGGATCGTCCGGACGCTGCGCGAGAATCTCCATAAGAAGCGGTCGCGCGCTCGGGCGCCGGAGTTGAACGCTGGTCTGCGCCGCGCCTTCCAGCGCGGGCAGATAGCCGGGCTCGAGGCGCAGCGCATGCTTGTAGTCGTCGAGGGCCGACGACGGCTTGCCCATGCCAGCGGTCGCCATGCCGTGGAGGGTCCACAATCTGTAGTCGCCGGGGTGCCCAGCCAGCGCGGCCTGGCTCAGATGCAGCGCTTCCGGGAAGTCGTGGCCGCGCAGCGCGGAGAGGATCGTGCCAATGCTGTCCTGCGGGGCCGGACCCTGCGACAGGCATGAGAGTGCGGCGGCCCAGACCAACAGGCAAATTGCCGGAACACGATAAAACCTCACATCTGCCCCTTGGTGAAACTTCCCCATAGGCGCCGGGACGCCATGGGTGGCGCGCGCCGACTCTCATTGTATGCACGTTCCTCCGCCAATCGCGGAGCGCGCCCGGGGGCGGTCTTTCGGCGACTCAGAAGGTGATTTTCGCCGCGAAATCCATGTCCCGGGCGGGCAGATTCCCGTCCGTGGTGCCGAAGTACGCGCTGGCGTCCCCGTAGTTGCTGTCGAAATTGGATGGGTTCAGATTGACGCGATTGAACAGATTGAAAATATCCCACCTCAGCTGCAGGCTGAAACGCTCGGTGAGGGCGGTGGTCTTCATCGCGCTCAGATCGGTGTCCGCGTAGCCGGGATAGCTGAATTGGTCGAGCTTCTCGTTGCCCTCGGCGCCGGTGGCCTTGAACGCCGGCTGGGCAAACTGCGAGTGAGTGATAACACCGGAATCCACGACCCCGGTATACTGATACGACTTACGACTGTGTTTCTGGCTATAACTGCTGACGTCTGGGACGTTAAAGTTATCGCCATCCGCGGCATAGTTGCCGCTGTTCGGCGCATAGGCAAAGTGACCTGCATTGAGTTCACTTTGGTAATTAGACTCCGTCACAGTAACGCCGGCCGTGTCGACGAGAGCCAGCGGGTTCGTGTTATCGACGAAGAACGGGTTACCCGATTCAAGGATGGTTGTCGAGCCCAGCGTGTAACCGGAGGTCAGCCTCTTCACAAAGCCGTTGCCGTTGGACATCCCGGGAATCTCGTAACTCCAGCCCAGTGAGAAACGATTGGGAGTGTTCAGAGCCGAGGGGCTATACCACTGATTGACATCAAAGGACGTGCCTCCGCTGGCGACATACCCCTCAGGGTAATTCCCCCAGTCGTCCATGGCCGACGAGCGCGTGTAGGACGCGGTGACAAAGCCGTGCGCTCCAAATCGTCCCTTAACGGCCAGGATGAGAGCATTGTAGTTGGCGTGGGCGCCGTTGAACGCATAGGTGATGGAACCGAAGCTGGTGTTCAGGCGCGTCTGTATCCCGTCCCCCGTCCACACGCCGTTCGAATTGAAGGCCGGATTCTGAATCAGGTTTCCGGGGAAAATATTCACATCGACGCCATAGCTGGTGTTCCCCGGGTTCTCTCCGCCAAGTACCAGATTCCAGGAGTGCGTGCCGGCATAACCCACGCTGGCCACAAGCTTCTGGGTCAGCTGATGCGCGAGTTGCGCCGACCAGTTGATAGTCGACTGCGGGGCCAGGCTCACGTCCGTTGCGCCTACGCCGATCTGAGAACCGGCAATGCCGCCCTTGGCGTCCAATGGAGCGCCCACAAACGCCGGCACCGCGAACCCGAAGGGCACGGTGTTCTGGGTGCCGTAACTGAAGATCGGAGCGGCCGTCGACCCGTTGTTGTAGAACGTCGGCTCAACATAACCCGGCGGGTTGCCCTTCAACCCATTTTCAGCGTTCCCCAGCGTGTATTCATTGTGGTAGAGTCCGATGCCGCCCCGTACCACCCATCTCCCGTTGCCGAACAAATCGTAGGCAGCGCCTCCGCGCGGGCTGAACACCCAGTTGATGTCGTTGTTGAAGACGTGCGACTGCTGGGTCATGGCCCCATTCGCAACCTGATCGGCAAAGGTGGACCCGGTCCCCAGGTGAAAGTTGGCCAGCACGGTTCCCGCGAGGGCGACATAAGGGTTCCCGAAGTTGTCGTAGCGCAGACCGTAGTTGAGGGTCAGCTTGCGGGTCGCTTTCCAGGTATCTTCGCCAAAGGCGCCGAAGGTCGTCTCCTTGTAACCGTAATTCGCCGGATCGTAGGCGCCGGTTACCGGGTTGTACGATACCCCTGACTCGCTGTAGGGGTTATTGGCGATGAAGTCGATCATGTTGTTGTAGTAGAGATTCGGCTGATCGTAGGCACCGGCAAACAGGGCAATGTCGTCACTGCGCCACGCTTCGAATCCCGCCTTAAAGCTGTGCGAGCCGGCTATGTGGGTCAGCACGTCGCGCCAGTGATAGCTGTGCTGGATGTAATCTCCGTCAGCGAAGCCGTCACCCCAGCCGTTTCCGAGCTGATTCACGCCGACGATGGGCACGGTATACAGCCCCGTTTGCGGAGTGATGCCCTCGATGCGGCGATAGCCGAAGATCGCTTCGTTCAGCGTGTTTGCCGAGAACGTATGCGTCTCGTTGCCCTGGATGGAAAACGTGTGATACACATCGGTCTCGGCAAAGGCCGGACGAAGACTTGGTCCGCCCTCCGAGATGTTGTCACGGAAGAACTGGCCGTACACGCGATCGTTTTTGAAGTACTTATCGATACGAATGTTGTATTGGTAAGCGTTCTCATAACTGGAAGAGTTCCAGTTAGCGGAATCGAAGACCGGCAGCGAGCACGGCACGGAAAGACCATCGTACGCTGTAATGGTGCCCGTCCCGCTGGCACAGGCCGCCTGGGCGCTCGGCGTGGAGAGGGTGTTGCCATAGAGCTGTCCGGCAGTGGAGCTGACGTGGGTGTTCACCACCCCGGCGACCGGGTACTTGGCCATCAGCGCCACTTCCGGACTGTTAGGCTCCGCAGACTGGGCAAAAGTGACAAACGCAGGATCCTCGAAGCCCACCAGACCGGTGCCGTTCGAGGTCAGCGAGAGGTAAGGCTCGTACCCGGCAAAGAAGAAAAACTGCTTGTGCGGAATCAACGGGCCGCCCACCGCGAAAGACATGTTGTCGCTGTGGTAGGGATTCAGCGGCGTTGGCTGCGGCACGCCGAACTCTCCGCGCGCCGTTAGCTGCTGCGATGTGTAGTAATCGCTGGCCAGGCCGTGAAACTGGTTGGTTCCGGATTTGGTCGTCATCACCGTCTGGATCGAGCCGGCGCGCCCATAGTCCACTGTGTAAGTGTTGGTCTGCACCGTTTCTTCCTGCAGCACATCGACGTTGGGCGTAAGATTCAGCACTCCGGGGCGAATGGTGCTGGTCACGTCCATGTCGTCGACAACGTATTGGTTGCCGTTCTGGCCCTGCCCATTCGCGCTGTAATCCACATAGTTTTCCGGATTGAAGTTCAGCGACCCGCTGGTGCCCTGCCCGGCGATCCCAATGCCGGTCACTCCGGGTGTCACACTGATCTCCGAAGTCGGATTTCGGCCCGGCATGGGTAGGTCCGACAGTGCTGTCGAATTCAGCGTGTATTCGAGGCGGCTGTCCGAGGTATCCAGCAACGGCGCCTGCCCGGTCACCTGGACCGTTGAGGAAACCGAGGCCACTTTGAGCGAGAGCGAGACGTCGCGTGTTTCATCGGTGGTCAGCGTGAAAGCAATCGTGGTCGGCGCAAATCCCTGGACTGTTGTGGTGACGGTATAGTTGCCCGGCGCCAGACTGTCGAAACGATAAATGCCGCTCGCATCGCTGACTGCCGTCCGCCGCACACCCGTATCTGTGTTCATCAGGGCCACCGGCGCATTGGGAACCACCGATCCTCTCGGATCCACCACTGTGCCCTGCACGCTGGCGTTGAATTGCGCGTAACAGTGGATAGCTGGCAGCAGGAGCAGCGCGAGGACGGCGAAGAGGGTGCGCCTCCATGTTTTCACAGGTGCCTCCTGAGAACAGTTCGCTGGCGAGCGAGAAAATTCGACAATGCCGTAGAGCAGGATGATGCCGGGCCGCTGGGGCGGCGTCGCTTCAGGACACGATAATGATCCGCACTCCGCCGTGCCTGATAACCGCACCCCACGCTACGACCTCGCAGATACCATGCGCATGAGCAAATGCAACCATCCCGATATAGTCCAATTGCACCAGGCTTCGATGCGCGCTTGATTGCGCGGGGGGTCGCGGCTTAAACTCCATTCGCCCTGCCATGGTTCCCCTCCGCCAACGCGCCGGCGCCAGCAGAGCCGCTCGTTCGCTGCTGGCCGCCATTGTCTGCCTGTGTCTGGTTGCCTGCTCGTCGTCCCGGCGCCCGGTGATCGGCGTCATTCCGCAAACCGACGGAGCGATGATCTGGGAGGCTGCCCATGTGGGAGCAGAAGCGGCTGCCCGCCAGGCCGGCGTGGCGATCTACTGGAATGCTCCGACCCGCGAAGACGACGTGGAAGCCCAGATCGGTCTCGTCGAGCAGGTGGTGAATCGCGGCTTCCAGGGACTGGTGCTGGCTCCGGATCAGGCGTTATCCCTCATCAGCCCGGTGCGTCGCGCCCTGGCCCACGGCATCCCCGCGGTCATCATCGGCTCACCCCTGCCCATCCCCCCCGGCGATGGCCTCTCTTACATCGTCAACGACGACGTGGCCGCGGGACGCATGGCCGCGCAACGGGTAGCCGGGCTGCTGCACCGGCGCGGAACCGTCGCCGTGCTCGGCATCGATCCGGATTTCGTGGGCATCATGATCCGCGAGCGAAACTTTGAGGAGTATCTGGCGCAGTACGATCCCGGCATTCGCATTGTCGCCCGCGGAATGGGGTCCTTCAATGTTCCGCAACAGCAGCAGATAGCCCAGACAACCATCAGTTCTCATCCCGATCTGGGTGCGATTGTTGCCCTCATGTCCCCGTCGGTCGACGGGGCGATGGCGGCGCTGACTTCGATGCCCGACAGGCAATCGGTTCGGGTGATTGGCTTCGATGTCGCAGGCTGGCCGGTCTTCAACCGCAACTCGAATCTGGATTGCGTGATCCTGGAAAATACTCGCCTGATGGGGCAGAAGGCGGTGGAGGCCATCGAGGCCGCCCGCCAGGGCAGATCGGTTCCGGCCAGAGTGGCCGTCCCGCCCGTGATGATTACTCGTGCCAATATCGATTCCGCTCAGGTGCGCTGGATGTACTCGCAGGACTGGACCCTCGGCAGGTGGAAATGGAGTTCCAGCCGATGAAAGGGCGCCTGCGTTCGGGCTGGCTGTGGTTTGCCGCGGTCGCGCTGGTGTCTCTCGGATCCGCCGCCACCCTTGCATGGCTGCACAGCCCGCTCCGCGGTCTGCCCTATCGGGACTCGTTTGCCTCCGGCAACGCGGATGAGTGGCGGGCTTTGGGAGGCGACTGGGAACTGGTTCACGGCATGATGCGCAACGATTCCGACGAGCGCGGAGCCAAGCTTCTCACCGGCTCCCCTTACTGGCGCAACTACTCGGTGGAAGCCGATGTCTACCTGCTTGGCGACAGCGGCGATGCCGGGCTCATCATTCGCTCGTCCGACGAGGAAGAAGGTGTAAACGCCTACAGCGGTTATTACGCGGGCGTGCGCACCATCGACAACTCTCTGGTCCTGGGCCGCGCCGACCACGGATGGATGGAGACCAGCCGCCAGGTCCCGGTTGCGAACGGTGTCCGTCCCTTTCACTGGTATCACCTCAAGCTTCTGGCTTACGATTGCCGGATCGCGGCTGCTGTGACCGCTTCAGGCGACGCCTTCCGCAGCTCCCTCAACATCGATGACACCGGCTGCATTCGCTCCGGACGTATCGGTCTCCGTTCGTATTCTGCCGGAGGCATCTGGCGCAATGTCGTAGTCCGCGCCGCAACCCGGCAGGATCTGCTGGCGATGCTCCAGGGATCGCCTGCCCAGGGCGAAACCGCTGCGAGCAATCCGCCTCAGCCTGAACTTCCAGCCCCTCCCGGCGCCAGTGAGCAGAACGAGGCCAAAACGCTGCCCGGCGGCAACATCAGCACCATCGGCAGTCTTCGCTTTCGTTTCTTCGCGAAGCCCGCTGCCGCGACCATCCGGGGTGTCGTTGTCCTCACCACGCCCCGCCTCTATGTTCAGGACGCGACCGGCGGAGCCTATGTGGAGAATCCCAGTGGCCCGCTGCTGAAAGTCGGCGATGAAGTGGAGGTCTCCGGCGATGTCGATCCGGGCGAATTCAGCCCGATCCTGAACCACGCCACCCTTCGGGTGCTGTGGGAGCGCACTCCCATGCCGCCGCTCTCCGTAACCGCGGCGCAGGCCTCCACGGGCAAGTACGATGCCACTTTCATCGAGATGCGGGGACTGCTGACCGGCTGGGAACATGGCCCGGGCAACACTCTGGCGCTCGAACTGCAGGACGGGCCCCAATCGTTCCGGGCCATTCTCAATCCCGGCCGCAGCGATTCCCTGCTCGCGCGCCTCAGGCGCAACAGCATTCTGCGCGTGCGCGGCATCTGCGTCGTCGATCCCGCTCTCGCCAGGAATCTGACCCCCTTCGTGCTCCTGCTGCGCTCCAACGAGGATATGGACGTCGTCTCCGGGCCGCCCTGGTGGAGTGCCCGGCATGTACTCGCCATTGCCCTGGTGGTGTTTCTTCTCTCCATGGGAGCGGTTGCTCTTTATCATCGCGTGGAGAACTGGCGCCTGCGCGCCATTCTGGAGGAGCGCGCGCGGCTGGCGCACGAGATGCACGACACCCTGGCGCAGAGTTTTGCCGGCATCGGCTTTCAGCTGCAGGCCATTCGCAATGGACTTCCCGACGGCATGCCAGTTCTCAGCCAGCAGCTTCAGCTTGCCAGCCAGCTGGTTCGTCACAGCCACGAGGAAGCCCGCCGAAGCCTGGCCACGCTGCACACGGAAGAGCTGCAGTCAGAAGACGTGCTTGCGGCGCTGGATCAGTGCGCCCGCCGCATGGTGGAGGGCAGCGCCGTGCAGGTGATTGCTCAGCGTCAGGGCGATGTCCGGCCCGTGCCTCTGCGCATTGCGGATCCGCTCTATCGCATCGGACAGGAGGCCGTCGCCAACGCCGTGCGCCACGCCGATCCGACAGTGCTGACGCTGCGCCTGTCGTTCAATGGGAATTCTGTCAGCCTGGGCATCGAGGACAACGGCATCGGCTTCGTGCCGGATAATGGATTGCACGGTTTCGGCATCCGCGGCATGCGCCGGCGCGCTCAGAGTGTCTCCGCCGCGTTCAGCATCTGCAGCCGTCCCGGCGCGGGCACGCAGATCCGCGTGGATGCGCCCCTGCCGCCTCGCTTCGGCTTTGCGGCCTTGCCTGGCTTTCTCTGGAAAATCATGATGGAGCACCGGACCAATGGCCGAGCAGCAGCCAATTCGCATATTTATCGTGGATGATCACCCGGTCGTTCTCGCCGGTCTCGCCAGTATGCTGGGCACGCAGGCCGGCATCGACGTGGTCGGTTCGGCTTCCGGCGGGGAAGAGGCCCTGGAACTGCTCCGCACGCGGTCTGCCCACCTTCTGCTGCTCGATCTGCGCATGCCAGGCATGAACGGCCTCGACACGCTTCACGCGCTCCGCCGCGCCGGAATCGCCATTCGCACCATCGTTCTCACCAGCTATGCCATGGACGAGGACATTTATCGCGCCGTCCAGGCTGGAGCTCAGGGTTACCTGCTCAAGGACGCTCCGCAATCCGAGATGATCGATGCCATTCGCACCGTCCACGGTGGCAAGCGCTATTTCCCGCGCGCCATTGCCGATCGGCTCGCCGAGCGGATGCTGCGCAGCAGTCTCACCGAGCGCGAGCTGGAAGTGCTGCAAATGCTCGCGCGGGGGTTGACCAACAAGGAGATCGGCCGCACCCTCAGCATCAGCAGCAATACGGTCCGCAACCACGTGAACAGCATCATCGAAAAACTGGAAGTCTCGGACCGCACAGAAGCGGCTACGGTCGCCATTCACCGCGGCATCATCGAAATGCACGACTGACTTCGCCGCAATAGTTCATCGAGGGGTAGACCATATGAACCATGCGCGGCCGTTTGCCTCCCCGCTACGATAGTCGGCGTAGCCGGTGAGGAGCGCGCAGCCGATGCTGGGAGGGTCATGATTCGGATACTGGCCAATCCCGTGAACTGGAAGACGTGGGCCTCGGCTGGCGGGACGCGGACGCCGTGAGCCACGGCAATGGAGGATGGAGCGCGCATGTTGCACTGTAACCGCCGGAGTTTTCTGTACGGCCTCAGCTCCGCCGCTGCCCTGGAAGTGGCCCGCCTCGCACCCATGGCGCGCGCGCTTGCCGGCTCTCCGCAGGATGCCTCGACTGATGCGCCGCAGCGCATCGACAACGAATACAGCCTCTTTCTTCCCGGCGAGCGCGAGGCTCTGGCTAACCCTCCGCTGGTGACCGCCGTTCACCACGACGCCGTGCAGCTCGCCGGCCATGCCTCCGCCGCCCCTCTGCGCACGGGCGCTTCCGTCGATGGCTGGACCCTGCTCGCCGTCTCCGATTTCAACGGCGCCGCCACCGCGGTCTTTGAAAAGCACGTCACCCACCGCGGAGCCATCGCCCTGGTCACCGCCGAGCGTGGTGTGATCGCCTGCATTCCCAAAATCGTGGGACAGCTCTCCAGCATCCGGCCTCGTCCCGTGCGCGCCCCGGAGGCCGTTCGCCTGCGCCGCACGGCCCGCTACGTTCCCGGACCCGACGTCTCCGGCAACTACATCCTGCATTCCAGCGAAGACCCCTGCTACGAAAACGTCGCCGCTCTCGGCGAGGAATACATCGGCTGGACCTTCGCCGGAAACGAGCAGGCTGGCCCGCTTCGCTCCGTGTTTCTCCAGGCCGACGGACGAAGCCGCGAATGGATCGCCGGAGACGAGTCTGCCTGGGCTCCGGACATGGACGGGCAAGCCTTCGACCCCACCTCGATGCTCCCCGGGGGCAATCCGCAGATCTACGAATATCTGCCCGGCTACAGCAAGCGCACTCTGCTCGGGGGCTATCTCCCCGTCGCCGACGTCGGTGTCTGGAATCCCGACTACCAGGCCGGTTATGAATGCATGGTTCTGGTTACGCCGGGCGAGGACGGCCGGATGATGGGGCGCGTTCGCTGCACCGATGACGCTTCAGGAAATACAGGAGCCGAGACACAGAGATATTTCAATTGTTCAGCCGGAGAATTCTACTCGGCCCTGGCCGGTATCTGGAATCACTGGCACGATTTCTATGAGAATTCCATGCCCGTCGAAATTCCGGACGAGTGGCTGCTCGACGCCGCGCGCGCCGGAATCACTCTCTCCCGGGCGAGTTATCGCGGGCTCAGACCCACCTATCAAATCGGCGAAGGCGGTTATACGAAGATTCCTGAGCGCAGCCACGCCCTGTTTCCCGTGGCCCACTACGAATTCGTCTGGGCGCAGCAGTTATGGAACCTGACCGCCGAAGTTGAGCCGTATTTTCAGTACTACCTCGATCATTACATCCTGCCCGACGGCAACTTCCTCTATAACACTCAGGATCAGGTGGAAGCGCCTCTCAATGCCGGAGTCTTTCTGGCTAACTCAGCCCGGGCTTACGACTACAACGGCGACGCGGACGCTCTCTCGGCCAGGCTGCCGACTTTGGAGCGCATGATCTCCTTCGTCCTCGGGCGTTACGAGTACAGCAAGCAGACCTTTCCTCCCGGCGACCCTCATCACGGCCTCATCTGGGGTTCGCCGGAAGCCGATCTCGGCGATCCGCACGACGATTTCCCCCAATCCCATCCGTATTACTTCCAGAATGCAACGTGGACCTGGCGCGGCCTCGCCGAACACGCGCGCTGCCTGCATCGCGCCGCCCGCGAGCACCAGCGCCCCGAATGGCAGGCTCTCGGTGATCGTTACCAGACTCTCGCCGGCGAAATGCGCGGCCTGATCCAGGAATCGCTCCGCATCACGCTCAGCCGCTGCTCGCCGGAAATGAAGCAGGCCGGCATTACCCCTTTCACGCCCGGCGATACCCATCACGATCCTCACCAGCTGGAAAGCTACGAAAATCACCGCTTCATGATGGATTGGTTTACCGCCGACTGGGGCGATGAGCAACTCGACCTCGGGTACCTTCGCCACCGCGAACTGGCCGGGATGCAAATTGTCGGGCTGAATACCGACGGGGCTGAGCAGCGCACCTCGAACTTTATGGCGCACGGAACGCTCTCCGTCCGTATCCGCCAGCAGGATTACCGTCCGTTTCTGCTCACGCTTTACGCGCTTACCTGCTACGCAGCCGACTCAGGAAATCGCTACGCCCCCGAAGATGCGTGGGTCCCTGGCGGCATGCCCGAACAAGGCAGCCGCTATGGCTGGTCCGCCGTCGTCAACAGCGTTCTGCAGGCCTCGATGGGCCTGCGCTGGCTGCTCTGCTACGAGGAGGGCAACCGCGACCTCTGCCATCTTCAGAAAGGCGCGCCCAAGCACTGGTTCGCCGCCGGCGAGCGCATTCGAGTGGGCCATTGTCCCACGCGCTTCGGGCGTCTTGGCTGGTCTACGGTGGCACAAGGGGACCGCTCCTGGCAGGTCGAGATCGATTTCGAGCAGCCCTTCGCCGGCGATCTGGCCGTGCACATTCATCCGCCCGATGGCCGGCCTCTGCGCCATTCCTCCGCTGGCCGTATCGACGGCAACATCATCCATTTCGCCGCAGCCGATTTGCTTTCCACCCAACGCCTCGCCTTCCAGGTGACATAGCTGCGGCGAGGGTGCGACCCGGCGCGGAAAGACCCGCAAACTGCTCAACAATGTCGTGAGCCGCTGCAGGACACCGGTTCTACGGAAGCAGTCTCTGAGCAATATCCCTGAGCCAGCGCCAGAAACATTGCCTCAGATCCGGCTCGGCTGAACTCAGCCCCGGCACTGTCACGCGTCGACCAGTGATTCAAAAATCGACGTCTCACCAGCCTGGCCGCGCAATTGGTTTTTAATGCTGCTTTCTTCCGCGCCGATACAAGCATCGAGTGCCGTCATGGATCTGGAAATTCTTCGCGACTATCTGGTCGAGTCAAAAGAACTGCTGCAGGGCGCGCAGGAAGATACATTACGGCTGGAGACCGATCCCGGAAATGACGATCTGCTCGCTTCTGTTTTCCGCGCCTTTCATACCATCGAGGGTGGCGCGGGCTTTCTGGAAGCAGCGCATCTGGTCGCGTGGGCTCACGACCTCGAAGACCTGCTCGACAAATTGCGGTCGCACGCTCTGCCGGTAACCTCGGAGCGGATTGACGCCGTTCTTCGCGCTATCGACGTTATCAGCGCCATGTTCGCAGAACTGAATGAGGAGGCCGATGGCAGCAGTAGAGATAACGGGCCCACCGGACGGACTTCTTCCCGAGCGATCCGCCTCAGGCAGGCAAGGGCTTTCGGAGACTGCGTTCAAGAGATCGCCTTATCGTAATAAAACGGAAGAACTTGGTGCAATGCGAGATGCGGCCGCGGCTACCAGAGCATGCGGAGATCGGCACAGGTGCCGCGGCAGCAGTGCCGGATTATTTCTTCGAACCGAGCCAGGCAACTACAACTTGAGCACGAAGGCGCGCACAATTGACCTCTGTAAAGACCTCCCGCCGTTAGACGGATCGGCCGCCTCACCGGATCAGCGACGCTGCCTTTGGCCCAGGCAGCACCGAACTACGGATCGTCGACGATTTTGCTTTCTCGACAATCCAGCCGAGGGCGCTGAACTCGCGCTGAAACCGGCTTCACACGCGCTCGCAGGCCGGTAAGCCGGGTTGAACGACTTTCTCAGGAGCATCGGTCTGGCCATGGCGAAGGCGGCTCGCGCGAATGTGATCGTTTCAATGCAGCAACTTGCGAATACTATGCATCGCCGTATCCCATTGCTTCCAGGCCGGTTAGTGGATCACGGGAACCGCCGTCCCGATCTCTTTCGGGTGCGATTGGGCGGAGCGTGCGTGAAAACGCGGCGAGAAGCCTGAATCATTTTCCTGTTGACACTTTTGCCCTATTATGACTAGAGTTTCGTTTTATAGTGGTTTATTGTGACTTTGACTGTATGAGGGTCCCCAATAGCCCTCTCGATGACGCAGCTCAAGCGCAGGCAAACATTTTGGAGGCATGTATATGGATTGGCGCAAGTGTGGCATAGTTCTCGCTGTGCTGTTTGCGATCTCCGGCACGGGCCATTGCTGGGGACAGGAATATCGCGCGGCGATTACAGGAGTTGTCACGGACTCCTCGAATGCAGTAATCCCCAACGCAACCGTGACTGTCCGCAACCTCGACACCGGACAAGTCACCACGGTGAAGACGAACGCGGTAGGCGTGTACGTTGTGTCCTATCTGCCCCCGGCGCAGAGGCTGGTGGTTTCAGCCGAAATGCAGGGCTTTATGAAAGAATCCTATCCCCCGGTGGTTTTAACCATCTCCCAGGTGCAGACAGCAAATTTTGTGCTGCGGGTTGGAGTCACTACACAGCAGATCACCGTCAACAGCCAAAGCTATAAGGTCGGCCTGGACACGGAACAGGCAGACCGCGGCGTCGTGGTGGACAACAAAACCATCACCCAGCTCCCGCTCAATGGCCGCAATCCCCTGTCGCTGATGGACTATATTCCGGGCGTGACGGACGAGGCCGGGACCGGATCTGAAGGCGTGCCGAACAATATGTACAACATCTCCTTCTTTACGGTGAATGGCACACCCGCGCAGAACACGGATTACTCGATCGACGGAATGCCGGATAATTCGAACCCCTGGTACTCGAATGGTCCGTCTACTGTGCCGTCGGTAGACGCCATCCAGGAATTCAAAGTCGTCACCAATCCCTATGATGCATCGTACGGACGCACCTCCAGCGGCGTGGTGAGCATGGACCTGAAATCGGGAACAAACAGCTTCCACGGTTCCGTGTACGAGTTCGCCAAGCGGGGCTACATGGACGCGAACAGCTGGGAAAACAACTATGTTGACCAGCCCCGCCCTGCGCATACTGAGGACCAGTACGGATTTGAAGTAGCCGGTCCGGTTTATATACCGCACATCTATCACGGGCAGAACAAGACCTTCTTCATGTTCAACCTGGAGCGCTTCAAAGAGGTGCTCCCGACCTTTCAGACTTACGATATTCCCAATGCAGCATGGGCAACCGGCGACTTCTCCGATTTTGTCGATCCCTCCGGCGCCCTCATGCCTGTCTATAACCCATTTTCGGCAACCACCGCCGATCCCACCCGGCAGATCTTCCAGTACAACGGACACTATAACCAGGTGGATCCCAATCTTCTGAACCCCATCGCCGTGAAAATGGTCAACATGATGCTGTCAGCCGCTACGCCGACAACCATCCGTTTCCCTGGCGAACTGCCCTGGGAGTCGATCTGGATCGATACCATTCCGGCGACCTCTAACTCTCAGAACTACATTGTAAAATTCGATCATGCTCTCACCAACAGAGATCATCTGTCGGGAAGCTGGATCCGCAGCTATAATCCCTCGTTCTCGCCAAACACGCCGGCGAATGTGCCATGGTTCAACGGCAGTACCTTTACCGAATACCATATGAACGCCGGCCTCGACTGGGTGCATACCTACCGCAGCAACCTGATCTCCGACATCCATTTCAGTTATCAGCGCTACTGGAGAACTGACGGCCCAATTGCGGCCAACCTGAACTATAATCCCGCGCAGCTCGGATTTTCCTCCTCGCTGCTGAACCAGCTTCCTCTGAAGCTCGGTTTCCCCGAACTGAACTTCAATATGCAGCAGCAGAGCACCGGCACCGGCAATGGATATAACAACTGGCTGGCCATGTCCAGGGACTTTTACTATATGCCGGACGACAGCTACAACGTGTCTCCTGTGGTCACGTGGAACAAGGGCAGGCACAACATCCGCCTTGGGCTTGACTACCGCGACTCCCATTTGTGGCAGGAATTCCAATATGACAACACCATCGCCTTCACAAGTAACGGGATCGCGACCTCCGAATACTGGGACCAGAACGATTCGAACGACGTCGCAGCGTTGCCGAACGGCACTCCGCTCTCGCAGAACGGCAGCGGCAATGCGGTTCTGGATTTTCTGCTCGGCCAGCCCAATAGCGTCCAGGTCCAAAATCAGGATCTCCCTTACTACACCTGGCACTACTACGCTCCCTGGGTCCAGGACGACTGGAAGCTCACTCCCACGCTGACTCTCAACCTTGGCTTTCGCTACGACTTGAATCTGCCACCTACGGCGCGGCATAACTGGCTGGATACCGGCTTTGACTTCAACGCGACCAATCCCATCAGTTCTCAGGTGGCGGGTCTCGGCATCCTGAAGGGCGGAATCACCTTTCCGACCACTTCGGGGACCAACCGGCCGTGGGCGCCCGACTACACGAAGTGGCAGCCGAGGCTCGGCTTCGCGTGGCTGATGCTTCCTGGAACTGTCATTCGCGGCGGCGCGGGCCGGGTTGTTCTCAGCCCCCCCGACGAACCGCAGTCCGCCGGATTTACCAACAATCCGGTATATACGAACTCTCCTGACAGTGGCCGCACGTACTATCCGGACAACCTTGGCAATCCATTTCCGCAGGGAATTCCAGCGATCCCCGGAGCTTCACAGGGTCTGCAGACTTATCTGGGGCAGTATGTGGTTTACTCCAACCCTAAATACAAGCTCCCGTCGGTCATCGATAGCTCTCTGGGGATTGAGCAGGCGCTTCCGAAGGATGGAAAGCTCGATGTCAGCGCCGTGCTGAGCAGAGGGTATGGCCTCGATACAAACTACGGCGACAGGGATGTGAACTACGGCCTTTACAGGAGTTGCAATGCAACCCTCGGCACGGCGTCCAACCCCTATCCACAGGGGCAGTGCGAAAATTTGGCGCCCAATCCCTTTTATGGTGTGCCGGGATTTGTCGGGGGCTACGAGACATCGACAGAACTTCCCAATATCTATCTTGCCAGCCCCTATCCGGAATTCAGCGGTATGGAAGAGGTGCAGAATAACTGGGGACATAGCTGGTATAACTCGCTGCAGGCTACTTACCAGCAACGTCTCGGCTGGGAGCAGCTGAATGCAACGTATACCTGGTCAAAGACAATGCAGTCGGGAGGGTATACAGACGGCGTGTATTTGATCCCCGTTCGGACTATCGCGGGAACCGACCGGCAGAATCGCATCACGGTGACCAGCGTGCTGGACTTCCCGATTGGCCGCGGAATGAAATATTTATCGGATATGAATCGTCCTCTGGACGCAGTGATCGGAGGATGGGAATTGGCGGCGGACAGTTTTGCGGAGACCGGCCAGCCGGTAGGTCTGGACACGGGCTACAACATTGTCGGGAACATCCGGAGCATGAAGCCGAAACACAGCACATCGGATATCATCGACGAGGGAGTGAATCAGTGCGTCGAGCTGTGGAATGATGCCACGCCCACGACTCCGGGCTACTACAAGCTTTTCACCGGCAATGGAGAGACGGAAGCCTCATGTCAGGGGAACGTTGCCTGGCAACAGGTAGCGCCATACGCTCCCTCTACGACCCAGGCGAACTCAGACCAGATTCGCGGACCCGGGACATTCCAGATCGACAGTAACCTGTCCAAGAACTTCAAGTTGACTGAGCGCGTCAGCATGCAGTTGCGGATGGAGGAGTTCAATGTCCTGAATCATCCCACCTGGTATGATCAGGTGGACATGAACCCTACAGACACCAACTTCGGGACGGTGAATAAGATACTCACCTACGGGCAGAGCAATAACCCGCGCTATGGTCAACTGGGCGTCAAGGTACTCTGGTGAGTCAAGCCGTTCGTTAGCCAACCTGACCGCTCCGGGGGCTGCACACCTCCGGAGCACGTCATCATAGTCATCCGTCCGGCTTTGCATGTGCGGCAGAGTCCTGGCAATCCGTCGGTCTGCGCTGGCCGGGCGACAACTCGGCATAAGCGCCGCCCCTAAACCGATAGCCTTTGCTGGCAAGCTCCATCGCCGTCAGGGACTACGCCATCGTATTGGGTACTGGAGCACCATGAGAAGGTCAGGCTGCCGGCTTTGGGTGAAAGTCCTCCTGCTCTGTCTCTGTGTGAATCCGATCTGCTTCGCGGCACAAGCAGGCTCAACGCCTCATCTGGACATTCCCGGATTTACCGCCTATTCCGAGCCTAATCCCGAGAGCCTCGATATCTCCGCGAATCAACCGGTCACGGGATGGTCGGATCCGGGCGCTACTGTTGCGTGGTATGGTCAGATCCGCAATAGAGGAGACCTGCAAATCGCTGTGCGCCTTCAGGTGCCGGGGGGGAGCAGATCCACATTGCTCCTGAGGGTCAATGGCAAACGGGTGGCGGCCAGGACCGTCAACGGAGGCGCGACTCCGATCACCGTGCCGTTTGGAACGGCACAGATTAAAAGCGCCGGGGCGTACAAATTTGCACTGACCGGGTTATCGAAATCGGGACCGGTGTTCGCCAACATCGCAGCGCTCGAATTGCAGGGTCCCGCTGCCGCGGACGCGCTGTTCAATCTAACCCCGCAGCGTGGGGCCCCGTCGGTGCATTTGAGATTTCCGATCCCCGCCGGAGTGCAGGCGGAATGGTTTTATAACGAGGTGACCATAAAGAAGGATCCGATCTGGTCCTATTACGAGGCGTGTGGGTTCTCACGGGGCTATTTTGGTATCCAGGTGAACAGCCCCACAGAACGCCGCATTATTTTCTCCGTGTGGGATGCCGGAACGGAATCTGCGGATCGCGGCAATGTTTCGTCCGATGACCGCGTGCAACTGCTGCAAAAGGGCGCCGGCGTTGTTGCGGGGAGCTTCGGCAATGAGGGAACGGGCATGCACAGCCATCTGGTATATGCGTGGAAGACGGGAAGAACCTACCGTTTTCTTGTGCACGCCCAACCACATGGCGCGTCGACGATATATACGGCTTACTTCTATTTTCCTGAAAGGCACAAATGGGGCCTGATCGCCAGCTTTCGAGCGCCAAAAGACGGACAATATCTCAGGCATCTCTACTCCTTCAACGAAGATTTCGATGGAGCCAATGGACAGCTGGAGCGCCTGGCTCAGTTTGGGAATCAGTGGATCAGGACGACCGATGGCCGCTGGATTGAACTGACCGATGCACGCTTTACGGATACAGCGGTGGGTATCTATAAAGATCGTGTGGATCGCGGTGCAGGGGTCAGGGGAGGCAGGTTTTATCTGGTCAACGGCGGTTTTGCGGCGCAAACCATCGCATACGGCGCTGAACTCACCCGCCCTGCAGGCGGCAGGGTCCCCCATGTGGACCTGCCGAAGTTGATATCCGGCGAGAGAACGAGATCTGGTGGCGGGACAGAATAGCCTGATATCTCAAGCTGGCCTAAATCTGTCCGTAAGTTTTCCCATGATACGGAATTCCCCGATGACTGAAGGACATACATTGCAGCACACATCCCTCAATTAGGCCGGCGATCCGACAGGTCGTCTTTGCCGGATGGGAGGCGGAATGAACCGCAATTTCGGTGTACAGAGAAGGCAAAGGAGATACCTGGGCCGATACCTGATCTGGCCGCAAGCCGTCACGGCGCGCATCGCAGTCGCTTTTGCCGCCGCCTGCGCTTTGAGTTTCTCGAGCCTCCACGCCCAGGCCGTTCAGGCATGGCGCGGCACAATCACGATTCCTACCTATCAACTCGGGCCGCCTGATCCCGATCCTGCCTTTCCGTTGAATAGCTCAAAGGACGTGTACCCTTATACGATGCTCGACGATCTGACGGATACGCGGTCTCCCGACGTCTATCAGGCGATCTATCTCGAGAACCAGTATCTGAGGATCATCATATTGCCGCAGTTAGGCGGGCACGTCTACTCTGTCTACGACAAGGTCGATCGCCGTGAGGTGCTCTATCGGAATCACGTCGTCAAGTACGGTCTGGTGGGGCCGCGGGGCGCCTGGGTTTCGGGTGGAATGGAATTCAGCTTCCCCTATGCACACACCATGGATACCGTCTCCCCGGTGGAATCGGTCTTGCGGCATAACTCGGACGGCAGCGCCACGGCGGTTGTCGGCGCCGTCGACTGGATCTCAAACATGCACTGGGAGATTGCGCTGACCCTGCGTCCTGACACGGCCCGAGTGCAGGAGGATGTAACGCTATTCAATTCAACTCCGCAGGAGCACCTGTATCTGTTCTGGACCAATACCGCCGTGAAGGCGACCGACGACCTCCAGTACATTTATCCGATGCGCGAGACGATCAGCGACGATCCCTTTGCCATTGTGCAAAGCTGGCCGGTGTGGAATGGAGTCGATCAGAGCTGGTACAGGAATGTGGCTTCGGCCATGGCGATTTTCGGGCGCGACGTCCATCGCAATTTCTTCGGTGTCTACTATCGCCAGAGCGGCTATGGCGTAGTGCATGTAGCCGATTTCCGGCAGGACCCAGGGAAGAAGATATGGAGTTGGGGCACCGCGCCCAGCGGAAAAATCTGGGATAAGATCCTTTCCGACGACGATGGCTCTTATAACGAGATCCAGAGTGGACGCTTTTACACCCAGGGATCTCGAGAATTCATGGAGCCGCGAAGGGTGGAGCGCTGGACGGAGTATTGGTACCCTGTCCGAGGTTTGAAGAATGGTTTTGTCGAAGCCACGCAGGCCATGGCGCTGAACGTCGTCTATCCGGACAACGCACCTGCGGCCAGGAAAGCTCTGGTGGAGGTCAGCCCGGTCCAGGATGTTCCTGACGCAAGCCTCATCGTCAAGGATGGCGAGAACGTATCAATGCAGTGGCGGGGAATTCATTTTGTACCGCTGCACACTTCCAGCTGGACGGTAACTGTGCCCAGCGTCGCGGAAGCAAAGAAGAACCTGCAGATAGAAATCCGCAATGCGAGCGGCGATACCCTTCTGCGCTGGTCGGCCGCGGCCCGCCTCGATGGCAATCCTGACTTCGCGCCTCGCGCAGGTACCCGCCTCCGGACAGAGATTCCGGACTCGCCGCACACACCCACGCAGGACTTGTTTCTGCGGGGGGAGTTTCTGCAGCAGACTGGCGACCTCCAGGGAGCTATGAGGACTTACGATGAGGTGCTCGAGCGCGATCCGGACTATACCCCGGCTTTGTTGAAAGAGGCCTGGTACCACTACCGGGCAGCCGATTTCAAGGAAGCCCAGCGGCTCATTGAAGAGGCTCTGAACCGCGACGACAACGATCCATCGCTCGAATATGCCGCCGGAGTCATCGATCGCGCTCAGCAGCGCCTGGATCTGGCGAAGGATGCTTTCTGGACATCCATCCACTATGGTGGGCGTCCCGCTCCTTCTTTTGTCGAGCTCGGCGAAATCGCGATTCAGCAGGCAGATTACCGCGAGGCTGCCGCGCTGCTGAAGCGCGCTCTCGACTATAACTCCCAGGATGCGTTAGCTCTTGCCGATCTTGCCGTTGCCGAACGCCTCGGTGGCGAGGCGAAAGCCTCAGCTGCGGATTCCGCCCGGGCAGCGCACATCATGCCGCTGCTGCCGTATGCTCTCGCAGAAGAGGCGCAGGACCAGCAAGGGCTGTCTTCAGTCAATTCCGCCGCAGCGCCATCCGAAACCCCCTGGACGAAAGTTATTAACTCGGATCCGGAGAACTATCTTGCCGTCGCCGCCTGGTACCATAGCCTTGGAGCATGGCAATCCTCCGACGCGGTTTTGAAGGCTGCTCAAGCCGGCGTACCGCCTGACCGGCAGTCGCCGATGATCGATTTCTATCTCGCGTCAAACGCCTGGCATGAGGGAAACCCGTCACAAGCAGAGACCTGTTCCAGAGAAGCGGCTGAGTCTCCTGCCACAGGCAGCTTTCCGAATCGGCTCACGGATGTTTCAGTGCTGCGCGAGGTGCTTGAGCACGATCCGGCCAATCCACAGGCCGAGTACGCACTGGGAAACTTCCTGTTTGCCCACGGCCGCTACGAAGAAGCAGCTACTCTTTGGCAGAAGTCGGTCGAGGGTGGCTTTCATAACTCAGTTATCCTGCGCAATCTCGGCCTGTATCAATGGCAGGTAGCTCACGATCCGGCGAAGGCAGCCACCTATTACACCGAAGCAATCCGGCTGAGCCCCGATCAATATCGGTTGTATCCAGACCTGGATGAGATTTATGAGCAGGAAGGAAATACGGCCGCCCGCGAGGACCTGTTCCGGAACGCTCCGGCTGCGGTGCTCAATCAGGATACGGTGCGTGCGCAGCGTGCCGTTCTCATGATCGAGGAGGGCGACTACGACCAAGCCCTGTCCTCGCTGGCCAATCACGTTTTCAAGCCCTGGGAAGGCGGGGTCGCCCTCCACGAGATCTTTGTCTCGGCAAACATCGAAGAGGGCAAGCGGGCGCTCGACCAGCACCGGCCCCAGCGGGCAGCGGAGGCTTTTCGCGCCGCCATGCAGTATCCCGAAAACCTGGGTACAGGCGAGCCCGACCACCCCGATCTGTCGGAGCAGTATTATTGGCTCGGTGTCGCGCTTCAGGCGCAGGGCACGGACACTGAGGCTGAATCTGCATGGACGAGAGCAGCCGCGGATGTTGACGAGAGTGATTCCCAGTGTCCGGTGTACGCCGCTCTCGCCGACAAAAAGCTTGGCCAGGCTGAGTTAGCGGCGGAATTCCTTGGCCGGTGCGAGAAAGCCGTCGATCAGCCAGGCTCCACGCCGGAGGATTACCTGCGCGCGGGAGTCGCCGAACAAATCACAGGCTATCCGGATCTGGCCAGGAGGTATTTCCAGCAGGCTATTAACGCCGACCCTCTGTTCTGGCAGGCGCGTGTGGACCTCGCGTCGCTCAACCAGAGCATCCGAAACGGTATCGGCAGCAGCGTTAGCCAGGCCGTTCCGCAAACTGCTTCGCTGCCGCCTCTGGCATCGTTGGCGGTAAGATGATGCCCGGCCAGCCGAACACCGTGCGTCGCAGCATTCCGAAAGGATATTCGATGAATCGCGTAAGATCGCTGTTTTCCAGGACGACCGCTTTCTCCTTCGCGCCTGGTGCCCTCCATATTCCTGTCTCCGCGGCGCGCGCATCTGTCTCCCGCCTGCGCCGCTGCTCTGCATTCTGTTTCCTGGTTCTGATCCTCGGGGCCTTCTTTGCTCCCACCTGCTTCGCCAGCGCGCCCAGCCACACCGACACTTCGGCTCCGCTCCCGCCGATGGGATGGAACGACTGGGCCCATTACCAGTGCGATTACACGGCGCAAACCATCCTCGAGAACGCGCAGGCACTGGTGCGAACCGGTCTCGCGGCGCGCGGCTACAACACCGTTACCATCGACGACTGCTGGATGCAGAAGACCCGCGACAGCCATGGAAACCTCCAGGCGGATCCGCAGCGATTCCCCCGGGGGATGAAGCCGGTGGTTCAGGCCGTTCACACCCTGGGGTTGAAGTTCGGCATTTACGAGGATGCCGGGACGGAAACTTGCGGCGGCTTCGCCGGCTCCGGCGAGCCGGACGGAGGCGGCAAAGCGCATTTTCTCGATGATGCTAGGCTGTTCGCTTCCTGGGGCGTCGACTATCTCAAGCTCGACGGATGCAATGTTTATGCCACCAAAGGCGAGAGCCAGAACGCTGCTTACCGCGCTGCTTATCAGGCAGAAAGCGCGGCGCTCAAGCGTGTCGGCCGCCCCATCGTCTTTTCCGAATCCGCGCCCGCCTACTTCCAGGGTACGCCGGATTGGTATGACGTGTTGACCTGGGTTCGAGATTACGGCCAGTTATGGCGAGAAGGCTCCGATATCGCCACCTGGAACTCCCAAAAGCCCGACGCGCCGCGCTTTCACAGCGTCCTGTGGAATTACGACTACAACCTTCCCCTAGGCCGCTTTCAATCACCGGGTAACTGGAACGATGCGGATTTCATCATCGGCGGCGACAGCGGCCTGACCCTGGCTGAAACCCACAGTCAGTTGGCGCTTTGGTCCATGATGTCTGCTCCGCTGATCCTCAGTTCGGATCTGAACAGACTCCGCCCCGCGGCCATCGCTATTCTTGGCAACCGCGCCGTCCTGTCCGTGGACCAGGATCCTCTGGGCAGGATGGCCACGCTGATCCGCCGCACGCCCGCTTTCGACGTGCTGTTCAAGCAACTCGCCGGCGGTAACGATGCTGTCGCCGTGCTGAACCGCAGCTCATCCCCCCTGCATATCGAACTGGATGCCGCCGATCTGGGGTTCTCTCCGCCGGATTGCCGGTTCTCTGCTCGCGATCTCTGGAGTGGCGCCGATGCGCCACCGTCTTCGACCCTGCAGGCCGAGGTCGCATCGCATGACACGGCCATCTGGAAGATCCGTCCCGCTGCTGCCTGCGGCGCTCCGGCCCGCATGGGTCTCATCACGCGAATCGCTTCCGGCCGGCATCGTGACGCGGAGAGTTACACGCTCTGTCTCGCGGCCACGGGGAGCGTCGAGGCTTGTTCCGGTTCGCACACAGAAACCTGGATGGTAACTCCAGCCGGCGCTCTCGAATCGTCCGGGGAGTGCCTGACCGCGGCAGGTGGCAAGGTCGCGCTTCAGCCGTGCGCACCCGGCGCCGTGCAGCGCTGGCGCTACTCTCTGCTGGGTAACCTGATCAACCGTGGCGATCGCCTGTGCCTCACGGGTAGCGAGTCGCAGGGGCTGACGGTTCAGGCATGCGGGCATAACCTCGAAACGCAGATCTGGTCTCTACCCAATGCCTGGGCTCGCCAATGACGCATTTCGCCCTTATGCCGGGAAGACCGGCGCGCGGCTGTAGCTGTTATCCGAGTTCTGAGTCTTTCCCCCGCTGAAGACGCAGTACCAACGCATTTATCGATTACTGCGATCGGGAGCGGTAAAGATCAGCTCCTGATCGGCGGCCTTCCATATCCTGACCGCCGCGGATGAGACCTCTGACGGCGTTGCGTCCCAGTCTCGGATTGGCGCAGTGACTGCCTTGCTGAGGTTCGACGCGGTAAGAGTCTTGCCGCTGAAGCTCAGTGCCAGGCCGCTGTATCTGTTAATCAGCCTGTATTCGGCGGTGGATACCGGTACACCGCCGATTGCCTTGATCTGCTCAAAATACCATTGCTGCCGCGACATCGCAGGCGCTCCACCGGTGGGCGGGATTGGAGTGGAAAGGCTCACAGAAGCTCCCCATCCGCGACCTGCGTCGCCATCGGCGACTCCAAGGTACTTTGCTCCCTGCCTGATATTGAAGAAGCCTCCGTCTTGTGGAAGTGGAACAAATGTCCACGCGGCATTGCGATGGCTGGCCCTCGTCCTCACACCGGGATGGCCAATCAGGTATGTATTGGTCGCACTCTGAACTCCACCAGCACCTGAATAATAGACGGGAGGGGTAACACCCGGATTGAGGGTAACGGAGACCTTGATGTATTCGGAATCGTTTTTCGCGTTGCTGCAGTTAACCGCACAGTAGGCGAGAAACGTACTCCCTATCGTCTTCGAAGACGTTAGACTTCCCGGATCGACCATCCACCGGTACCATGAAGAATTCCTGTACGGAATCTCTCCCCCGTACGTCCACTTTTGGGTGCTGAGATCGTCGCTGACATAAAATTTCATCGTAGCGACCGGATCGTCGTCATGGCCGGTCATTGTCGAAAGAGTTCTGTCTTCCGCGAAGGCGATATATTTCCCCAGGTAGACATCCCACGACACACTTGCCGTGTGTAACAGGCTGTTGGTGTAAGTGGCGAGATCCTTTGCTGTCTGTCTGGAAACCGGCTGCACGAAGGCCTGATGAATCGTGGGATCGCCGTCAGGGCCAATGCTGCTTCCGAGCGCGCTGGCGGCTGCTCCCGGTTTGCAGGGTGCGGGTCCTGCCGCATCGCAGGTCCAGTCGATTCCAGGGGTCTGGCTCCAACCGCCGTCATAATATTTCTCCCATGAATCGGGCGCCATCTTCCTGCTGATCGGAGCGCGAGACACATGCTCCCACTCATGGGAGCTGAAACCTGAACCGGACGGCGTCATGACTCGGCTGTTGTAAAAGATATAAAAGTAACCGGTGCTTGTATCCACTACCAGCCGGGGATCGCCTTCGCCGTAGTCGTAATAAGCGTCCTTTTTATTCCCCACCCCATAGGGAGACGTGGCGATCGGCGCCTCGAGGGTCCATGTCTTACCGTGATCGCTCGAGATTGCATACGAAATCACGTCGATGCGAGGGATGTTGGGATAAAGCTCGTTGTGTACGATCGTGTACCAGTTCCCCGTATCCGGATCCACCCAGACCCCCATCGCATCGCAGAAATTCCCATCCGCGTAGGCGCCTTTACCTGGAGTTATTCCTGGTACGGCATAGAGCTTTCTGTATACAGGATTGCCCGCCTCGCACATCGCCTGAGTATTGAACTGCGAATGACCTGCGGAGTGCTTGAGGTCGGAGGTCTGCGCATTAGTTCCGGTGTAAAAATCCCAGACATGATTGGCTGGAACCTGATCGTACTGACTGACTGCGTTTTCGAGAAAAAACTGCCCGTTACTGTCAATAAAAAGAAAGTTGGGCGTATCTGAATCGATCGCCGAAGGGATGACATTCCCGATTCTGGTAAAGCTCATCGTTTTGGAAGTCGCCGTATTCACCAGGAAATGCGCTCGTGCTGTCATTGGCCCATAGGCGCCTTCTGCAGCCTGCTTTGCGAACAGCTCTACATCTCCGCCGCCGGTAATCGTCAGCACGTTGCCGGAAAGAGTAGCCGGTCCGGTCAGCACCGTGTAGGTCACTGCTCCCGAACTGGCTGACGTCGCGGAAATCTCGAATGGCGGATCGCCAAAAGTATGTGCTGGAATCGGCGCAAACTTCAGTGCCGTAGCGGAAGGCGAGGCAATCACCGCAGGTTGAGCCTCCATAGGCGCGCCGCAGAGGCACAGGGTGGCTGCGACTACGACGATCATGCTCCGTCGCCAGTCTCTTCGCGATCCTGCCGAAAGCCGGGAAATGCTCCTGAAGGAACGAGAGGGTAAACAAACCGTAGAAGAGTGGGGCACGGGCAACTCCTGCGGGCTGCGCCGCTCCACCTCGCGGCGGTGGCTCCCTAAGCCGCGAAGCGAGGCGCAACCTCGTTATGGATATGCACCGTTTGTATCACATTTAGTATCGTTTGCAACTGTTTTGCTGCTGTTAGTGCGTTTTTGTAGTAATTCCGCTCACTGATTACACATCAGGACGCGATGGCTTGAGCGGAGTTCGATCTGAGGAAAAATGCTGGGCTGCCACCGATCAACCCAGCGGGCAAAGCCGAAGTCCAGTTAGCGCCATGGCGCCGCCACCCCCGGATCAGCTTGCCGGAGGTCCCGGCAAACGAGCGTTCACCTCCATGCTCGTAGCCAACAACTGCACTCCCGTTGAGTAAGTGGGATAACGATGCACCGCCGATGACAAGTCGCGGAGGGTCCGGCGGTGGGTCATGGCGACGGAAATCTCCGTGATGGCCTCGGCCGCCCGTCGCCAACAATGCTTGCGCGAACAATATGGCCGCTGCGCCGCGCGATGATCTTCAGCAGGCCCAGACGATCGTCTTCGTTCACGGCGCGGCCTATGCGTCCAATATCGAAAGGCTTAATCTGCAGATCATCGTTGAAGCGCTCACGCGATGCGTTCCGTTATGCCGATCCGCGCCATAAAAGGACTACCCATTGGTATTCGACAGCACAAATGCGCGCCGCACCAACGCTGACACCTGCAAAGATGGCGCGCGTCTGGGACGATCATGCGTCCTCTGGGGCGGCCGCCGCACAGATCACAGCCATGCAGTGGGTTTACAGTTTTACTGAGATGGGCTGGCCATCGAAGAGGATCTCCCGATGCGTGGTTTCTCGCGCCACACGCAAGCGGACATGCCGCTGATCGGGCGCAAACATCCGGGAGCCGTTTCTCAGCTTCAGACTAATCTGCCGCTGGCGATCCTTCCATTCGATATCGACGTGCATGAATTGTCCCTTGCGATAGTCGAAGGTTTCGCCATCGTCCTCGTAGAACGAGCTATTCCCATCCGCTCCGGGATAAATCCATAGCGTGATCGGGTCATCCATTTGTTCACCCGTGTATTGCTTTACCGGGCCCATGGGCAGTGCCGCGCCGGCACGCACATAAAGTGGAATCGTGGCCAGATCGACATCGCGCGTGATCTCGCGTCCGCCTTCCTGTTTCTCCTGCGTCCAGAAATCGAACCATGTCCCACGGGGAAGATACACCGAGCGCGAGGTCGCACCCTTTTCGATTACAGGAGCGACCAGGATGTCGCGGCCATAGAGATATTCATCTCCGCAAGCGACTGCGATTGGGTCTTCGGGATAATGCAGCCAAAGGGCGCGAATCACCGGCAGCCCGGTCTCGCAGGTCTCCCGAATCGCAGTATAAAGATACGGCATCAGTTGATAGCGCAGCTCCATATATTTCCTGCAGATGGGCTCAACCGCCTTGTTATGCAGCTCGGCTGGGTCGGGATGAAAATCGCGCGTCTCCGGATACCCGATGTCGCCCAGGTCCCAGCCCCAGGGAAGATGCAGATGCCAGTCGCGTCCATGGGACCGGAAGAGTGGATTGAATGCGGCGAATTGAAACCATCGCACGTACAACTCGCCGGTGTATTCCTCGGTGGGAACAAAGCCGCCGATATCGGTGCCCCAGTAAGGAATGCCGCTTAAACCGGTGTTGATCGCGTTGGGGACGTGGGTCTTCAGCGTCTCCCATCGGGATTGAATATCACCCGACCACAGGAATGACGCATAGCGCTGCATGCCGGCGTAGGCATTGCGATGCAGCGCATAGACACGTCGGTTGGGCCGGTATAACTGCTGGCCTTCAAAATACATCCGGTTGCGCGCCAACCGGGATGGCGCATCGAAGCCGTCGCCCTGATCGGGCCACCAGCCATCCACGCCCAGTTCCACCAGCGGCTTGTGCGCCGGCCAATAGCAGCTCACCTGCCGGTCGGGAGGCCAGTGGCCGTCGGGCAGGCGCCCGGCAGGCAGAGGCGGAGCGGTGCACGGATCGGTGACCGTGCCCGTGAGATGGTGGCCTTCGAGCACGATGTGCAGCGCTACCTTGAAATGCTCTTCGTGAAACTCTGCCAGCGCGCCGGCCGGGTCCGGAAATGCCCTGGGATTCCAGGCGAACTCTCCGTTGTCCGTGTTCCACCCCTCCGGACAGAAGCCCGTTCCCAGATAAATCAAGGTATCGCAGGGCAGTTTCTTGTCCCGGAAGGTCTTGCCTTCCCGCATGATCTCTTCAGGCGTGCCCAGCGTTCGATGCGATTGCTGATAGCCGAGCGACCACAAGGGAGGCATTTCCGCAAAGCCCGTGATCTTCGCATATTCGCTCGGAAGGGTAGCCGGATCTTCCGCATCCATGACGAACACATCCAGTGGAAGCGTCGCCTGCCCATCGGGCGGTTGCACCTGGCCTTCCTCACCGGTAAGGTCGAACGCGCCGAGGGGATGGTGCACAAATAACCCCCATCCGGAGGTGCCGATCAGCAGTTGAATCGGTACCCTGGAACCATGGGTGCCCAGTTCATAGCCACCCTGGCCGCTCTTCATCCGGTCAAGGTTTCCACGACGATCGAATTGCGGTCCACCCTGACCCAGTCCAAGCAGCGGTCCCTTACCCAGAAGAAAGCTGAGGTTGCCCGATGCAGTATCGACTTTTAGTTCCTGCATCAGGCGGCCACCTGTCCTCTCCACGCGGATCGTCAGTGGATTTGGTGAAAGCTTCACTTCCAGGCCTTTGCTCCTGAAACTGCGCGAACCTGAGAGTTCGCGAAGGCGCGCAAAAGGCAATCCCCATCTGTCTTTGACAAGAGCGCCATCCTGCGTCAGCGGCTGAGGCGCACCGTTCGCGATTGCCTGCACGGTGACGCGCACTGTCTTCGGGCTCACGGCAGTCAATGCAACTTCCACGGGAAGACCGGCGATGAGAATCTGCGCCTCCTCGGCGCATGAACGGTCCGGATGGGCCAGCGCAATGGCTCCTGCCGATGCGATGCCCTTCAGTGCTGCTCTGCGAGTGAATGACTTCCGCTTCGTCACTAAGGACAAATCTCCTGAGGGGATTTGGACCGGCTCTGTCCTTCAGTAGGTACCCAGGTGGATTTGAACGATCTGGTGCTCGTGATGGAAGTTTAGCCCGCGATCGGTCTGATCGCCATTCCAGATGCGCAGCGGTTTCCAGGTCTCGCCGTCGTAGGTACCCTGCTCAGCGCGGAGAATCTGCATGTGCCCGGCGGCTCCGGGTGCCCGATAAAACGTCACCCGCGACTCGATGCCGGTAACCAGAAACGTGTCGGGGCCCAGTTGTGCGACGATGGCGCGGCCCAGATGGTCCTTGGTGCCGGGAGCATGCTGCTCCCCGTCGCGCTGAGGAAATCCGAATCCAACCAGCGCAGTCCAGTCTCCGAAGGAAAGCGTCTCTTCCGGTTTGCCCACTTCCTCCACCGCGGTTTTCACTTTGCCTTCGTAATTCAGCCGGGCAATCACGGGGTCCAGCGGTTCCAGCAGGGCGTAGTTCTCTGCGTGAGCTTCGGGCAGTTGCCCGGGCTGCAGAGTCCATGAGGTCTGGTCGGTGCCGAACGGAGAGATGCCGATGCCGCCCCGGCCCAGCGCATAGAAGAGAATCGGTGCGAAGGCGTCGCTCAGCCCGGTTTCCGGAATCCAGAGCGGGTTATCCGCGCGCGCATAGGTATCCATCAATTCTTTTTCGGTAGCGCGGTCCGCCGTGTATACGTCGGGCGCAAGAATATCGATGGCCGGAGCGACCGCCTTCCAGAGATCGATCATGGGCTGCTGCGGCCCACCGCTCGGGTAGTCAAATCCCGGCATCTGACGCCCCCGAATGCTGTAGCCGCGAGGATATTCCACCCACACGTTGCAGTACATCGGGATCGACATCTCAGCTTTGCCTGCCTGGGCCACCGCATTGATGTAGCGGGCCACGGAATAAGCCTGGAAGGTTTCGTCCGCGTCGGGACCGAAGACCTCCGGCCAGCTTCCCGGAGACTTGTGCATCGCGTCAAGGACCTCGCGCGGAACCTGCCCCTCGAATTGCTTCTGAGCCGTAGCCGAGTGGTCGCGAACCGCGCCGATCGCGCCCGATTCATTTTCCACCTGCATCATGATGACGGTGTGCTGCGTCCCGTCAATTGCGCGCAGATGGTGCATGAGTGCGGCGAACGCGTGCTGGTCAGCCTGCAGGTTGGCCGGGGCATTGGCTGAAAGCACCTGGATCGGTTCGCCGCGTTCGTCGATCATCCGGGGATAATGCGCCGGATCGGTCTTGATCCACTCGGGAACGTAGTGCATCTCGCCGTTCTTCCACGTTCCGAACCAGAGGAGAATCAGGTGGACGTGATGCGCTCGCGCCTGATCGACGAGCATGTCGACCAGAGAGAAATCGAACTGGCCCGGCCGCGGCTCCATCTGTTCCCAATACACGGGCGCTTCCACTGTATTGGCGTGCATGCCCTCAATCACCGGCCAGACGTCCGGCATGGTGGAGGGCCAGGAACTGGAGTTGTTGATCTGGCCGCCGAGAATCAGGAAGGGAGCGCCATCGACCATGAGAGCGTGGCGGCCGTTCTGCTCGACCAGATGGGGCGTCTGCTGGGCTACAAGCGCTGCCGCGAAAACCAGGACAGCAAGAACAAATACGAGCGCTGAACGTTTCAACCGAGCACCTTCTTTCCGGATTGCAGGTTTGCGAAAGCGGAAGCAGCGGACCCGGACAATTTCGGATCCGCGCCGCACTCCCGGATGGTCATGATCCGCTGCGACGAACCTGCAGCTGCAGAGAAGCCCGGCCCAGCTCCGCATGTTCTGCGCTCACGTGAACGGTCCCGGCTTTTCCATCGGTCGTTCGCAAATAGACGGCGCCCAGGCCGCCGGTGCCGGAGAGTTGAAAAGGATTGTCGCCGACGATAACTGCCGGACCGTCGACGCGCAGCAGAACCGCACCCTCCGCGGTGGCGCGCGGCGTGCCGAGACGATCCACGGCTCCGAAGGCCAGCCGTGTGCAATCGGAGCCGTCGGGCTCGAGTTCCGGGTCGTCGGTCTGCAGCCACAGGCGGTCCAGGGAACGGTCCGCAGAAAAGGAGCGGGAGAGAGCCCGAATGTTGCCGAGGTATCCGTCGATGCGCAAATCGGGCATTCCGCTCGGATGATCCTGGAAGTCGACCAGGAAGGGCGGATACTGCAGATGCGGAAACCCAGCTCGATCGGCATGGACCACGGCGTGGCGTCTGCCGCCGACAAAGACTTCAAGCCGATCGCAGTTTGAGAAGATCGCTGCGCCCGTGGCTGAACCAGAAGGCATGCCGAGCGTGGAGTCCCAGTAAAAATCCGGCTCGATCACCGCCCGAACCGCGGGGTCGACCTGCGCCAGATAGAAAGCGGCGCCCAGCTTGGGCAGGCGAAACACGTCGGCAATGCCCGGGCATTTCACAGCGTTGCAGCTGTTGTCCAGGCTGGCATAGTCGAACGCGCACCAGGCGATGGCGCCGGCGCAACGCGGAAAACTCGCGGCTTTGTTGTGGGCCTGGGCATGATACAGAGCTTGCTTCTGTTGCAGAACCGGATCGCCGGCGCGCCGGTACATGTTGCGAAACCCCTTGCCGCCGTAGCTGTACTGGCCCACCGTTTCGGTAATCAGGTAAGGAACGCCGGGGAGCGGGGGATCGATGCCCACGCTGCCGTCCGGCGCCGAGTGATAGTCGTCAAAAGCGAAGACGTCCTGATGCCAATCCGTCTGCCAGGTCTTCTTCGAATCCGGCGTCATGGTGCCTGAGGTGGGCCGCGAGTTATCGAGTGAGCGGGCGAGCTCCCGCGTCCGGCGATAGAGCTGCGGATCATTCGGCGATTCATTGGCGCGAACACCCCAGATCACGATCGAGGGATGGCTGCGGTCGCGGCGGATCATGGCTTCCACATCGCGGAGCAACAGGTCCTGCCAGCTGGCGTCGCCGATGTACTGCCAGCCGGGGACTTCTTCCCAGACCATGAGGCCCAGTTCATCGCAAGCGTCGAGGAAAGCTTCCGACTGGGGATAGTGGGAGCAGCGCACCATGTTGCAGTTGAATCGGCGAGACAGGATCTCAGCATCGCGGCGCAGTAACCGGCTCGGAGCGGAAAAACCCAGGTACGGATACAGTTCGTGGCGATTGAGCCCGAAGATGCGCAGAAGCTCCCCATTGAGGAAGAAGCCGTCGACCTCGCAACGCGCGTCGCGGAAGCCGATCCGGCGGGTGAAGCGATGGAGCGGGTGGCCGTGCTCGAGCAGGGTCACTGCCAGGTTATAGAGAACCGGCTTCCGATTCGACCACAATTGCACGCGCTCGAGTCCGGTCAGGCTCAGCACAACTTCCTGCTCCGGGTGGTCGAGTGTGACGCTCCGCGACTCTCGCGCCACGAGGTTGTCGCCGTCGAGCAGCTCTGCTTGCAGGCTGATCCTGGCGGGCAAGGCGTGGGCCGCTGCGTTGACCCGGCACATGGCATCCAGGCGGCGGCTCGCATCGAGAACCGCGACGGGCTTCGCGAACACGTCGCTCAGAAAGAGCGAGGGCACGGCCCGCAGACTGACCGATCCGGAGATCCCGGCCGGCAGCA
The DNA here is from genome assembly GCA_049671725.1 of Acidobacteriaceae bacterium. Classification (GTDB taxonomy): domain Bacteria; phylum Acidobacteriota; class Terriglobia; order Terriglobales; family Acidobacteriaceae; genus Palsa-343. The sequence continues at coordinate 32,939 of JBATVK010000055.1, read as the reverse complement.
GGTAATCGATAGACGCGGGACCTCTGGGCGAGCCTGAGGGAGGAGCATTGAGCCAACGCCCGTCTACGCCGACGGCAAGAAGGTTGTCGCCATCGGAAATGAGGTCCGTAATCTCATGCTCGAAATGCAGGAAACCGCCGAGATGCCGGGGCAGAGGATGACCATTGAGGACCGGCAAAGCTCCGGCCATTACCCGGTCGAAGTGGAGGAAGATGCGCAGGCCACGAAACCGGGGCGGGATCGAGAACGTGCGGCGACAGACCCATTGGTCCTCCCATACCGCCGGATCCCATCCTTGCCACGACAGCGGGGTGACGGAATGAGGCAGCGCGAACGAGGGGAAGTTCGCATCGTCGAATCCGGCCTGCAAAGCCGCGGGCGTCATCTTCCCGGCAAAGCGCCAGTCGCGGTCGAGGGAAAGCGTGCCCGCTGCGGCGCCGCCCTCCGTACTCGAAGCCGGGCTGCGATCGCCCCAGCTCTGCAGGACGGGGATGGCGGCAAGCGAGGCGCCCGCGCAGGTTCGCAGAAAGTTTCGCCGGCTCAGGCCAGGCGTACGAGCGCCGCAATCGTGCAATTCGTTTAACCCTCGCGTCGAATATCGGAGCTGCCGTGCGCGGTTTGCGTCAGCGTAAAATCGCATCCCGGAACTCAGGAAGGGCTAAGCCAGGGGGTGTACGTTACCGGACTCGAAGGCTAGTGAAATCGCCGGACGATTGTCAAGCAGCGGTGCTCGCCTGCCGCGTTCCAGCTCCCAGCAACGCGACAGAGTTCTCGCGCCAGGCGGCCTCTGGCTGCCCGTGAGTTTCGAGCGGGGGCAGCAACGAGAGTTGGTGGTGCGATGGTTGCGAGCGTCGCTGCGAACCCCTTCAGGGGGCAACGGTGCCGATGGAGATGCAAAGGCGCCAGACGATCTCCCTGATGCCGGCCGGGCGCGAGGGTGGGACGCGCTTGCGGCAGCCGCGGAAACGATTTTGACAAAGCGCGGGCGCAACGGCTACGATGCGGACGTTAACGTACACGTCATGTTCCGCTTCGCGCCAGGAATTCGAGAGGCAACCGGAATGAAGAAAATCTGCCTGCTGGGTATTGCCGCGCTGTTCGTGCTGGCCCAACCCGGGCTCAGCGCCCAAAATCCTCAGAAGCAGGTGCTGCTCGACGGTACGAGCCCCGGACGGACGTTCGACGGAATCGGCGCCGTCAGCGCCGGAGCCTCATCGCGCCTGCTGATCGACTATCCCGAGCCCTACCGCAGCCAGATTCTCGACTACCTGTTCAAACCCGACTACGGAGCCTCGCTCCAGCATCTGAAGGTCGAGATTGGCGGCGACGTCAACTCCACGGACGGCTCTGAGCCGAGCTCGATGCGCACCCGCTTCGACCACGACTACACGCGCGGATATGAGTGGTGGCTCATGAACGAAGCTCGCAGGCGCAATCCGAAGATCGTCCTGGACACCCTGGCATGGGGAGCGCCTGGCTGGGTGGGCGGAGGAAATTTCTACTCCGACGATATGGCGAATTATGTGGCGGACTTCATCGAAGGAGCGAAAACCGCCTGGGGCCTGAACATTGCCTACACCGGGATCTGGAATGAGAAGCACTTCGAGAGCCCCGAATACGTCAAGACACTGCGCCGAGTCCTCGACGAACACCATCTGGACACGAAGATCGTCTGCTGCGACGAGTATCCGCGAAACGACGTCGATCAGTGGACGATTCTCGGCGCGATGGCAAAGGACCCGGCTCTGCGTGACGCCATTGCGGTGGTTTCCGTGCACTACCCGCGCGTCCACGGAAAGGTGACGACGCCCCCGGCAGCCCTGCTCATCGGAAAACCGCTTTGGTCCAGCGAGGATCAGCCTCAATCCAGCGCCTCCTATATTCTTTCCCGCGAGTGGTCGGTAGGGGGCCGCGCTCTGGCCCAGTTGTACAACGACAACTACCTGCAGGGGGGATTTACCGCGACCGAGATCTGGAGCCCGATTACGTCGTATTACGACATCCTGGCCGCGCCGAATTCCGGCCTCATGTATGCCAATACGCCTTGGTCGGGTCATTACGAAGTCCAGGGAGCGATCTGGGCGACGGCCCATACCACGCAGTTTGCGCAGCCCGGCTGGCAATATCTCGAGAAATCCTGCGGCTACCTGCCCGAAAAGGGAGATTATGTCGCCCTGAAATCGACCGACGGTTCCAACTGGAGCGTCATCCTTCAGACCATCGATGCGAAGAATCCTCAGACGGTGCGCTTCGTCGTGACCGGCGGCCTGTCGCGGAGCACCGTGCACGTGTGGGAGACCAACAGCCATCGCACTTTCGACCACGTCGCCGACCTGCCGGTTCGGGATGGAGCGTTCACCTACACCTTCGATCCGGATTCGCTCTATTCCCTGACCACGACCACCGGCCAGCACAAAGGCGATGCTCAGCCTCCCGCTTCCGCGCCGTTTCCTTTTCCTTATCACGAAAACTTCGAAGACACTCCTCTGCACCGCGCGCCGCGCTTCCTTTCCGATCAGGATGGAGCCTTCGAACTTCGCGACTGCGATGGGCGCTCCGGCAAATGCCTGGAGCAGGTGATTACCGAGCGCCCCATTCCCTGGGGACCGCTGCCGGATCCGTGGACGCTGGCCGGCGATATCGGCTGGAGGGACTACACCATCGACGCGGATGCACGCATTGAAGGGACGGGAAGCGCCATGCTGATCGGGCGCATCGATTCCGCCGACGTCTTTCGCAATGGCGAAGCTCGCCTGCCGAGCGGTTACACATTCCGCGTCCATGCGGATGGCATCTGGGAGTTGCTGAATTCCGGGTACGGAAAGGTCACCCGCACTCTGGCCCAGGGCCGCATCGATCCCACGGAAGGACAGTGGCATCACCTCCAGCTCACATTCCGCGGGCAGCGAATCATCGCGTGTCTGGATAACCGGCAGCTCGCCTCCGTTGAGGACAGCGCCCACTCCCACGGAATGTTCGGCATCGGCTCAGGCTGGAACCGCACGCAGTTCGACAATCTTGCCGTCATCCCCAGCGGGCAGTAGATCTGCGGCGAACCCGCTCACTGGTTTCGCTCGAGAAACACCGTCATGGCGCGAACCTTTGCGTCGATTTCATTTTTCTCCTGCTGCGTGCACCCCTGGAAGAGCGCCAGTTGCCGTTTCTCATCCGCAAGCCGCCCCAGATGTCTGTACGCCGTGGCCAGTTGCAAATGGGCAGGACCGAATTCCGGACGCAGCGCGGTTGCCTTCTCCAGCGCCTGCGCGCTTTGCTGCCACAGCCCGCGCTCCGCGTCCACGCGCCCCAGTTCGTACCACGCGTCTCCATTGCGGGGATCGGCCGCTGTCGCTTCTGCCAGCAGGCGGTCCGCCTGCTCCAGATCGGCGGCTGAATGAGGCCGTTCCAGAATCTGCCGCGCAGCGTAAGCCGCTGCTTCGGGATTGTCCGCGTGCCCTCGGGCAAAATCTTCCAGCCGCTGGCAGCTCGCGTCGGCGCCCTCGACTTCTTCGCAGGTCCGTCCCAGCATTTCCGCAACCATACTGTTGTCCGGATGCTGGTGCAACAGTCCTGCGAATACGCGGGCTGCGTCCTGAAACTTCTTGTCTCCATACAGAGCCACGCCAAGCGCCAGGCGCATGCGCAGACTGTCCGGATATCTGGCTGCGCCGAATTCGGCAGCTTTTCGCGCGTCGTCCCACGCCCAGTGGCGCAGGAACTCTACACACAGGAGATAGAGGTTTGCTTCGCTGGGATTCATCTGGGCGGCACGCTGGTCGTGCGCCACCGCGGCCATAAAGTGGCCCAGCTTCTCTTCGAGCTCGCCAGCCAGGCTTTCCGCCGCGTCGCTCATTTCCCTTTCAGGAATCCTATTCAGCACATCGACGGCCTGCTGCGGCTTTGCCTGGTCGGCGAGCGCGACCGCCCAGTTATAGAGAAGATCCGGATTGTCCGGCTCGATCGCCGCGGCGCGGCCAAACGCATCGCCGGCCTGCGCCGGCTGCTGCAGCAGCATGTACGCCTGCCCCAGCGCGGACAGCGTCTGCGCATTGCCAGGCTCCAGACCGGCTGCGACCGTAAGTTCAGCCGACGCTCTGCGCGCCTGTCCCAGCTTCAGCCAGGCGGTTCCCAGGTTTGCATGGTCGATGGCAGATTGCGGCGCATCGCGGCAGGCGCGCCGCAGATACGGCAGCGCCTGCGTAATCTCGCCGCCTTCAGCGTAGAGCAATCCCAGCGCTTCGCTGACCTGGTCGTTCGCCGGATACCGCTCCGCCAGCCGCCGCAACACCGGTTCCGCCTGCCGCAGTCTGCCCGCATCCTCATCCGCAAGCGCCTGATGGAGCGCCGCACGGTCGGCTGAAGAAAGAACCCTTTCCTGAGTTTGCGCGGGGACCGGAGCCGACCACAGCTCAGGACAAAGAAGCGCGATCCCGAGAGGGAGCAACAGCACTGGCTGCAGAAGATCACGGCATCGCAGCGCCGTTCTCCCGCTCGCCGGATGCCGCCATTTCCGCTCCCGCAGATTCATTGCGAATCAACCGTACCCCTGCCTGAACCCGGGCCGAGCTCAGGCAGGAGGGACTGATGCAATTCCCACGGTGCCCGGCTTTCTAGAAATAGTACTTCAGGGCAAGCTGCAGGAACCGTGAATTGGGAGTGAACTGGCCCATGTTATGGGTACTGGTAATCTGCCCGCCATTAGAACTGATTCCCCCGCCCGGAGTGTTGAAGGCGGGCGTGTTGAACAGGTTGAAAGCATCGGCGCGGAACTGCAGATACTGGCTCTCATGCGTCGGAAAGTTCTTGAACAGCGACATGTTGATGCGCTCGTATCCCGGACCTCCAACCTGATTGCGTGCCGATCCCACATAGGGCAGTACTGCGCCGGGAGCCGTCAGCGGCGATCCCGCCGGGTTGCTTGTCGTCTGGGTGTCAGGAATATCGCTTCCCGGCAGCGGATTGGCAAACGCGCAGGGGTTAAACCAGTGCGTAATGTTTTTCGTGCTGGCTGCGCACGTGGTTCCCGGATTGGTCGGATTGGCCGACCCTCCGGCCTTGAAGGGATCGCTCACCAGAATAGCCCGCCGCGCATTCGCTCCGTTCGCCCCGGCGTTATTGGGGGTAATACTGAACGGCTCGCCCGTCTGCGCGGTGAAGACCAGATCGGCCGACCACCCGCCCACGACTTCATTCTCCCACCCGCTCTGGTTCCCGAATCGTCTGCCCAGGCCGAACGGGAGGTCGTACTGCCCGTTGAAGCTGACACGATGGCGAACATCCCAGTCGGAACTTGCGAATTCCGCCCGCATGGGCAGATTGAGCGGCATGCGATAGAGGTTCGATCCCCCGTCCAGCGGCGTCTCCGTGTCGTCCAACGCGTGTCCCCATGTGTAATCCGCCAGAAATGACAGCCCGTTCGCATAGTGCTTCTGCACGGTCGTCTGCAGCGAGTTGTAACTGCTGATTCCCTCATGCATATCGAACTGCGACCCGCCGAAATCCGGGGCCGGACGGTCGTGATTCGCATTGTCGCTCGGGCCCACCAGCCCATCCGGCGCGTTCTGATCCGGGAATCCTTCCAGATGGCGGGAGTTGTTTCCCACGTAGGCAACAGTCCACGTCATGGTGTTCGACAGAGCATATTCCACCGAGAGATTCCACTGCTGCGTATAGGGGGTGTAGTAGGTGGGCTGCGTCCCGATCAGTCCCGGAGTGGACGGACTCGGATCGTTCGCCAGGCCGTTGTTCCAACCCGGCTGGGTGGAAAATCCGTTGGCGAGGTTGATCCCATAAGTCTGCCCGATGCTCTGGCAGTTGTTCGAATCCAGCGCGCAGGAGGGGCCGTAGAAGTTCACCGAATACTGGAATGGATAGCTGTAGCCCAGATTCGGGGCTCCTCCGATACTTTCGAGCCCCCCGTAGAACAGTCCGAATCCGGTGCGGATCACGGTGCGATTGTTCAGCGACCAGTCGACGCCCAGCCGCGGCGCAAACTGGCTGTACTGCGACTTCACCAGCGAGCGCGTGCCCGTATACATCAGGTTGATATGGTCCATCCCCAGCAGGGTAAGAAAGCCCGGAGCCAGATAATCGCTCTTCTGGCTGTTAGCCAGAATATAGTTGGAGGTTCCCGCCCCCGGAGCGATGGAGGTCGGATACCAGAGCGCCTGGTGATCGTGTCGCTCTTCAATGGGCTGGAAGTATTCGTACCGAAGACCCAGGTCCAGGGTTAGTCGCGGCGTCACTTTCCACGTGTCCTGAGCGTAGGCGGCCTTGTACCAGCGGACGTTATCGATGTTGAAAAACGCGGTCAGTTCCGCTGAGCTCATCGAACCCGGCGTTGACCCCGCCGCAGCCCCCGGCGGCGCATCGCTGTCGGCCAGGAAGTCCGCCACACCGGAGCCGGTGAAGCTTACTCCCGGCGCGCCGGTATAGAAGCCGCTGAAGTTATACGCCCCGTGGGGAGCAATCGGAGCCGTAGTGGCCACACGCACATGCTGAAAGTCCACACCCATCTTGATGGTGTGCCTGCCAACTACCTTGGTAACATCGTCGAGAAATTGAAAGACATTTTCGTACTCAATGGCCGGATACCACTGCGGTCCGCCAATGCCGCTGATTCCGCTGATGGACGTGCTGGGCAAGCCGCCGTTGCCGGGCGAGTACGGAATCCCTCCCAGGCCTTCCTGTGCCGACACGTTGGTGTCGTAACTCAATGGCACCCACTGCGGATGGCCCCAGTTATAGCCAAAGCGGAATTCATTCACCAGGCTCTGGCCGAATTCGTGGGTCTCGCTCAGATCGTAGTTCTCTCCCATGTTCACGAACGATCCGTCGCCCCCGTAACCGCCGCCGTCAAGAATTAAGCCCAGGGGCGGGTTATAGGTGCCGCGCTCGTTGAAGTAGCTTGCGCGGAAAAACGCCTGGTCATGCTGGCTCGCATTCCAGTCGAGCCGCGCATCCCACTGCACCGTGTTGTCCCCGGTGCTGGTGTTCACCACGTAATTGTTATAGGTCTGTCCCACCGCCCCGCTATTCGGCGATGGATACAGATTCAGCAACCGCTGAGCGATCGGATCGATCTGATTCGCACAGAACACGTTCGCCTGCCCATTGCAGGTCAGCGGGGTGGCGCCGCCCGATCCGGGCTCGTACAGCGTGATCGGACTGCTCTGCCCGGTCAGACCTGTGTTGAGCAGCTCGCTGAAGTTGCCCTGCCGCATCAGCGCCGTCGGGACCGTGTAGGTGCCGTTGGAGGGTGAAACCACCCGCAGCGCTTCGATATCGGCGAACCAGAAGAGCTTATTTTTCCAGAACGGGCCGCCCAGCGTTCCACCGAATTGATTCTGATGGTAGGGAGGCTCCGTCTGGGGCGGAGTGTTGAAAAAGTCGCGAGCCACGCCCAGGTCATTGTTCCGAATGTATTCCCACAGATCTCCGTGAATCTGGTTGGTGCCGCTCTTGATCGCCGCGTTGACAACGGCCCCGGCGGAGTGGCCGAACTCCGCGTCATAATCGCCGGTCTGCACCTTGAACTCTGCAAGCGCATCGGGTGGAGGCTTTACAACGAAGCTCGCGCCGTTCAGGAAATCGACCTGATTGCTGTTGTTATCCACGCCGTCGAGGATGAAGTTGTTCTGCTCCGCCCGCAGTCCGTTGGCGTCGAAGTCCCCGCGGCCCTCGCCCCGCGATCCCTGCGACTCTGTAACTCCCGCCGCCAGTTGCGCGATGAACACATAGTTCCGCAGCGCCAGCGGCGTGTCGTTGATCACCCGCGAGCTCATCACCTGTCCGGTCGATGCCTCTTCGGTCTGCATCAGCTGCGCCGCTCCGCCCTGTACGGTCACCGTTTGCGAAACATTCCCCGGATGCAGCGTGAAATTTATGGTCAGGGTCTGATTGACGTTCAGCGTCAGCCCAGTCTGATTCACGGTCGCAAAGCCGGGAGCTGTTACCGAGAGCGAATAGGTTCCGATGCCAACCGGCGAGAAGACGTAGAGACCGTCGCGATTCGTCGTACGCTGCAATACCAGCCCCGTGGCGGTTTGGCTCAAGGTCACCTGCGCGTTGGCCACCACCGCACTCTGCGGATCGGTCACAGTGCCTGCGATGGTTCCCTGGTTCGTCTGGCCGATGACGGACCCGGCAAAGAACACCAGCGCTGCGGCGATGAGGGAGACCCTCGGAAAACCGACCGGATTCAGAAAATGATGCAGCCTCCTGGAGTGAACCATTGCACCACGTCCTTTCTCAGTTTTGGGGAACCGGGATCGCGGCGTTCTGGGGACTTCCGCGCCCGTTTACGTTACCGTGGGTATGGACTCTATTCCCCCCGTTTTACGTCTGTCAAGGGCCGCACAGGTCTTTGTTACCAATAAGTTAGCTGGGTACTTCTGACCATGTCTCAGACAGGCCGTGGCTGGAAGCGATGAACGAAGCGATATGGGCAGGAGAAGACTGGAGGTCGCCTGATTCAGCAATCCCGCTTCAGGAGCGCGCGACGACGACTCCGCATTGTCAAATCAAGGTAACGTACACGCACGTTGTGCCGCTTTCTCACGTTGCCATCCTCAGCCACTCGACATCGCTGCTGAGGCGCCGCTATAGTGGCCCCTGCCCCGATCGGCGTAGCCCAACCCCGCCCGGCGCTTCAACCCTGTGGCGGAATTTCCACCCAGGAGAACAGAACCATGGACCGAAGGACCTTCAATAAGCTCGCCGGCATGGCCGCGCTCGGCGCACTCGCTGAATCGCCCGATGCCCCTGCGCAATCGGACTCCCCAGGCGTCACCGATGGTCCGGCGAATGCCGCCGGCGAGGTCCTTCTCGAAGACGATGTCCTGCTTGTCGCTTTCGATCGGGGTTCCGGCGCGCTAACCCGGCTCGTGCGCAAGACTTCCGGCTGGACCATTCAGCGGCGGCCGGAGCTTGGGCTTTCTCTGCGCCTGTTCGCCCCGCTGCCCGGTCGGCGCGACAACTTTGTCCTGCCTCAGGACCAGCGAGCGACGCTGGTGCAGAAGGTCTCCGATAGTCAGATTCGCCTCCAGTGGCGGGACCTGGTCAGCCAGTATGGCGGCGTCCTCGATATCACCTTCAACGCAACCGTTTCCCTGAACCGCGGCCAGCTGCTCTTTGAGTCCGAGTTGATCAACAATTCCCCATTGATGGTGGAGACGATCGATTACCCCTATCTGGGCGACCTGAATTCCCCCTCCCCCGAGTCGACGCTCAACAGCGAGCACCTCTGGTACGGCAATCTGGTCGGGGGTGAAATTCACCCCACCTTCAGGAATGAACACGGCTACTGGGGAGTGCGTTGCCCCCTCAGAACCATCGACTCGAAGCAGAGCCTTCTCTGCCTGCTTCAAGCGCCCGAGCAGGGCCTCTACACCGCCATGCACGATCCCACCCAGCCGTACCTCCTGCAATTCACCTTCGAGCAGCACCCCGGCGTGCTGGACTCCATCGACAATCAGGTCCCCGCGCAGGATTCCATCGGCGGCATTCCGGTCTGTCTGGAGTTCCGAACCTGCCATTTCGTCTTTGCTCACCCTCGCTCTCAAAAGAAGCTGGCCCCCGTTGCCTTCGAACCCTACAGCGGCGACTGGCATGCCGGCATCGACGTCTATAAGCGCTGGCGCGCCAACTGGTTCCGCAATCCCGCCGTTCCCGCCTGGGTGAAGGACGTCCACTCCTGGCAGCAACTGCAAATCAACACTCCCGAACAGGACTGGAGCATCCCCTATCTCGATCTGAAACCCTACATCGACGAATGCGTTGCCTGCGGCGTCAGAGCCATTCAGCTTGTGGGCTGGAACAAGGGTGGCCAGGATGGCGGCGATCCCGCCCAGGACATCTCTCCCGGGCTCGGCACCTGGCTGGAACTGCACGACGCCATCGCCTACGCCCAGAGCAAGGGCGTCCGTATGATCCTCTTCGCCAAGCTCAGCTGGGCCGATATGACCACCGAGTGGTTCAGGACCGAGCTCTGCAAATATACGTGCACCGATCCCTGGCAGATCCCGTACGAGACGGACGGCTACAGCTACCTCACGCCCACCCAGCTGGCAGGCATTAATAACCATCGCCGTCAGATCATGGATTTTCTCTGCCCCGCCTACCAGCGGATCGCTGCGCAGCAGTTCGAGAAGATCCTTGCGCTCGGTTCAGCCGGATGGCTCTACGACGAAGTCTGCCATCACGGCCCCGTCGAATACTCCTTCAGCCCCACGCACGGCTATGTCCCTCCGGGATATATCTACAACGGAGATATGCCTGTCGCCGCCATGCTGCGCGCGGCCGCCGATAAGATCGATCCCGATTTCGTATTCGCCGGCGAAGGCCCTCAGGACTGGCTGATGCAGCATTACCCGGTCTCCTATTTCCGCATCGATGCCGGATCGCGCGCGGTCAACCGCTATATCGACTCCTATGCGCCGCTGATGGTCGCCGTCACCGGCTTCGACGACCGCGAAATGCTCAATCTCATTCTGATGAACCGCTACATCATCAGCTATGAACCCTATAACTTCAAAGGCAAGCTCAGTAACTTTCCCATGACGGTTGCCTATGGCCGGAAAATCGACGCGCTGCGCGAACGCTACAGGGATTTCCTGTGGGATGCAGAATTCCACGATTCGCTCGGCGCCACCATTCACTCCGATGGCTTTGCTCGACACTCCGTTTTTGTCGCGGCCTCAGGCAAGCGCGCCGTGGTGGTCGTGAACAACGATGCGCAACGCTCCATCCATGCTACCGTCGATCTGCCCAACGCGGGAAGGCTGGCTGTCGTCACACCCGAAAATCCTGATCCATCCCTGAGCTCCGGCACGCTCGACCTGCCTCCGCGGTCCGCAGCCGTCCTTCTGGAAAGGTAACCCTCTCGCGTCGTCGTGGTCGGCGCCTGCGCCCGGAAATATCAAGTCCGAAGGGCCGCCCGTTTGCATAAAAGTCCAGCACCTGATCGCCGTCCGTGCAGATAAGTTTTGTCTCGGTAATAAAGATGACGGTGCCGATCGTAGAGAAACTTCGAGGTCTCCCACCAATGTTGGTCGATGTAGTCGAGATATTTGCGGCCGTGAGTTGCTGCGTACATGCGCCTGCTCACCCGGAATGGGAGCGGCCGCTCAGGCCAGGAGCCGGTCGAGAGCCTGGCGCGATCTTGTCGGGAGCGGGATGCAGCAAATCGAACTGGAGAAAGGTCCGCGCCACACTCTATCGCATGGGGGAGATATCTCGCAGGGAGACCTGCAGTCCGCGCCGGTCGTCCTGATCGGCGCATTGAACAACAGCCGGACTTTACGTGTCACCAACCCGCTGAGGGTCAACTTCGCCGGAGGAAGCACCATCAGAGACAGCTACGACAGGAAGCGCGCCTGGGCGGTGCATGTCCGGCCCGATGGAACGACCACTGACGACCATGCCATCATCACCCGCCTGCTCGGACCTGATGGCGGAGAGTCAATGATGACCGCTGCGGGAATTGGCCACTACGGCACCGAAGCTGCCAGCGATTTCCTCAGCAGCCCGGAGCAGATCGACGCCTTTGCCAATACCGCGCCTGCCGGATGGAGCCAGAGGAATCTTCAAATCGTCATGCACGTCAAGGTCGACGAAGACTCTCCGGTTTCCGCAGACATCGTCGCCGTGCAGACCTGGTAGATGGAGGCTTCTGAGCCGGCAGAGACAGCATCCGTGCCTCTGCGCCGGCCCTGTGGCTCCGGTTACATTCTACTTACCCACATCCAGCATGAGCGCTTCAGCTTTATCCATGGCCGCCATGCGGCTCTTCTTCAGCGCCGGAACATCGAGCGCACCAGGAATCCAGCGCTGCGGCGAGTACATCCGGATGCGTTCTTCCAGGTGATCGGCAAACGTCGCGCCGATTGCGGCGACCGCGGCACGCGCCTGGGGCAGCACTTCCTGGAAATGGGCCATCTCCTGCGCGGCATTTTCAGGATGATAGCCGAGTCTGTCGCCCGACTGCACCGCATCCACAAGGATGTCAGGCGGGTCGCCGGCGGGCTCGGTATCCTGCATCGCATCGTAGACGCCCTTCAGCCGCGTCATCTCCCCGGGAAAGCCATCGAGTTCTCCCCGGCGCGCAGTCATGCCGGCGGCGCGTCGCACTTCGATGGTCACCTTCTCCGAGGTGCTGACGGCGACTACCGGAATTACGGTCGTCAGCGTGTTGCCGACATAGCTCCAGCCGTCGTTGCCGAGTGGCCCCGCCTGCCGGACCTCGACCCCGTTCACGGTTACGGAGGCCGGAGGCCAGTCGGCCGGCAAACGCAACTCATATCCGCGAGTCTTCAGCATGCCGGGAAAGCTGCCCTGCACCGGCCCAATCTCCACCCTGAGAGTGTCGCCGGTCTGCCCTGCATGGATCGGCAGCCGCGTAAAGACGCCGGACTGATACTGGACCGAGACGCCGGAATCCTCATACACCGAATAGTCGGACGTGGTTCCCGGGTTCAGAGGCCAGACGTTGACGATGAGTGGATCGACGGGTTTTTGTCCCGTGTAGAGCATGGGGGGCTGCATGGGCACAATCGCGCCAGCCTTCACATAGACCGGAATCTGATCGATGGAGAAGCTGCGCTCCACCGTCGCTGGCCCGGTGAAATGTCTGCCTGTGGGCCACTCGATCCACTCTCCTTCAGGCAGCCACACGCTTTCCGTCGCGAGACCCGAAACTTTGTCGGCCGGCGCGACCACGGGGTCCACGAGCATCTCGTCTCCGAACATGTACTCGTTCCTGCTGGTGTAAGCCGCGTCGTCTTCGGGCCAGTCGTAATAGAGAGGGTGAAAGAAAGCTACGCCGGTGTCGTAGGTACGGCGCGCTTCCGTATAAAGATAGGGCTGCATGGCATAGCGCAGCTGAAAGGCGGAGCGCAGAATTGCGGAATAGGGTTCGGGATAGGCCCAGATTCTCCGTTCCGACTCGGGATTCTTGGTCGTGTGCGTGCGCAGAATGGGGCTGAAGACGCCGAATTGCACCCAGCGGGTATACAGTTCAGGATCGACCGATCCGGGCAGATGACCGCCGATATCGTGGCTCCAGTAGGCATAGCCCACGTTGGCTGCGGTCGCCGTAAACCAGGGCTGGAATGCCAGCGACGGCCACACCGAAATGGTGTCACCGGAAAATCCGATCTGGTAGCGATGATTCCCAAGCCCACCCCAGCGATGGAACAGCAGAGGCCGTTTGCCCTCGCGCTGCTGATCGGTGAAGTGGACGTAGTTGAGCCACCAGGTGGCGCTCACTCCAGGCATCGCGGTCGTCTGCTGCTGTTGCCAGTCGAGCCACCAGAAGTCAATTCCCTGCTTCTCCAGCGGATGGTGCAGGATATTCATGTAATTGATGGCGAACTTTTTATCGGTGATGTCGAAAGGCACCGTCTTTTTGGTGGCGGGATCGATGCCCATGGCGCGCGCCATCGCCGGATATGCTGTCTCCCATGGCCCTACGCCGTCAGCCGGATGCAGGTTCAAGCTGATCTTCAGCCCGGCCGCGTGCAGCTTGTCGAGGAATTGCGTCGGATCGGGAAAGAGAAGCTTGTTCCAGCTGTAGCCCGTCCATCCCAGCGTGCTTCCCGGTGGAGCCGCGTATCCCTTGGCCTTCAGCTGGCTCTCGCTCAGGTGCCAGTCCATGTCGATGACGAAGACGTCGAGCGGCGTGTCGTTCTCGCGGAAGCCCCGGACGATGCCCAGAATGTCCTGGTCGCTGTAGGCCCAGTAGCGCGACCACCACGCACCAAAAGCAAATCGGGGGGGCAGAGGAATGCGGCCGGCCACTCGCACAAAGTCTCCGAGCGCCTCGCGGTAGTTATGTCCATAGCCGAAGAAATACCAGTCCTGGCGCTCGCCCGCGGGACGCTCCATCACCCACGGCCAGGGACTTTCTTCTCCCTGCAGAAACCGGAAATCGGCTGAATCGAACAGCGGCCGCGTCGAGTCATCGACCAGCGCCCAGCCGGAACGCGAAACCAGCCCCGGACCGATCTTCTCTTCTGTCTTGCTGCCCAGAGCGCCATCCAGGGTGCGGGTGGTGCCGCGCAGGTTCTCCGGGTCCTGGAGTCCCGGGTGCCATATCACCGGCTTTCCGTCCACGTTCAACTCGATCGAGAGATCCTCGGGCGTAAAGCGGCCATCCCCGGCAGCGGAGTACGACAGCTTCAATGCGCTGGTGCGGATCACGAGCCTTTTGCCGCGATGGCTTACGTGTTTCGAAAACTCCGGAACCGGCATCCGGCGGTTCAGGAATACCAGCGATGCGTGGTTTTCAAACTTACCGTCTGCCGCCCACTCCATGCGGATGAGCTGCGGAGTGAGCACCGTGAACCTGGCCTTGCCCACCACCACTTCCGCTTGTGGATCAGCCACCGGTTCGTCGACTGGTTGCTCCGCCGGCTGCGCGGATGGCATTTCTGCCGCTGAGGCAGTGACGGGATGAGTGTCCCCGGCCGGCGATGCAGCCGGCGGCATCGCCTCAACCCTCAGGGCGCATCCCGCAACGAGGCCGAGCAAGGCAAATCCCCTCAGAATATCCAATCACATCTCCATTTCTGCTGCGTAGGCCAGGCACCATCCTACGCGTCGGCCTGGCAGGCGGCCGCTTGCGAGAGCCTTGAACGCTTTCAGCCACATACAGAACTCCCTGCGGCTCCAGGAACGATCCCAGTGGTTCGCACTCCGTTAGTAACCTACTGGATTTGCCTCGGGAAGCGATGCGCAAGGGAGTTACAGTACGGTCCCCGTCTGATCAGGATAAGTGTTCCTCAAACAAGAGGTCAGAACAGGTCCTGTTGCCGTGTCATGGCAGGTACAGTACCTGGAGAATCCGCCATTGTTGAGCTCCCGTCGTGCGGAATGCGTTCGCCGTTCAGGACGATTCGTCATGGGGCCTTCGATCATCCGCCGAACGCCGACCAGGGTCTGGAAATTGATCTTCCGTGCGCACCGTGGATGACCTGGCCCGGGAGTGGGGGGTCGCGGTCGCGCTGACATCGCTGACGATCCGGTCTTCCCGTCACAGGCAGGAACTCGGCTGCAGCCGAACAACATTGCGGTCGGCCCCATGCACGCAGCCCTGTTCAGGCCTGGGTTGCGGAAGCCCCCCTTTCACGGCCTGGACCATACGTTCGGCAGCCTGCTCATCCAGGACCACGCCTCGCTGAAGTACATCAAAGTGCAGATGGGCTACAGTTCGATCCAGGTCATGGTTGACGTTTCTGGTCACCTGGTTCCAGGGGCCGACATTTCCTGGGCGGACCGGTTCGACGCCACAACCACGACGCAACACAACGCAACCCTGCGCAACCAAACAAAAGTAAGGAGGAGGAAGAGAACATCTAGCAAGTTGTTGATTCTAATTGGCTGCCCCCCAGGGATTCGAACCCCGATATGCTGATCCAGAGTTATCGCGAAACCGGCCCCCTCGTTGGGGCTTAACAGACTGATTCAAAATCAGTTATAACGAGCACGGCCCGCGCAAATGGACTTGTAAATTCGTGCAAGCATTTTGCTTTGTTTTCAATAACTTGCGGAGTGGTGCGTCACATCGAACGTCACAGTTTGCGTCACAGTCCGATCAACTGATTTTTTGAAGTGCCTGATCTGATGGTACCTGCTATCAGTGGCTTGCGGCATCCTGCTTCTGCTGACCCGGGATCAGCGTATTTATCATCCGTTAGCCTGAAAGCGGATTTCGTCGTACGGCCGCTTTGCGGCTAGACGCTGAAGTTATTTGGCAAGCCGAGCATCCCAGATTATTGGTACCGGTTCCCCAGCTTGAAGAAGGTGAAAATCCGGGTGAGTCGCGTTGAGCACCAGATTGAACTCAGGCCCATGTGTCACAACACTCGGCACTCTGAGAATCGACGTTCTCTTGGAGTCGTACCAGGCATCCCCGAACTCTTTGGATATGCGCTCGTCTTGTTCGTCCCAGCCCGGCAGGTCGCCTGGAAGGACAGTCTCGATCGTGACAGCGGCTGGAATGAAGATGTGAACGGCCTTGTGATGTTTCGGAAGCGTCGGCGCATTCCTGTGCGCCAGCACTTCCAGCATCGCGGCAGCGTAGGATTCCGAAGCGTAGATGACCCGCTTGCCTGCGGAATTCCATCGTCCGCCATACATCGCGGCGCCGGTCGGGTCAAAAATTGGATAGCGGGAATCCGCGATGCGATAAGCATCCATCAGGCCGGCAATCCAAACAACAGTTTGTTGAGGACGGACTCAACCCGGCGCGCTCCAATTTCAGTTTGGGCGGCTTCGAGCGGCGTGTTGCCGTCGAGTTCCCTGTGCGGTGCGCTCATCCACTGGCGTGCTTCGTCCCGGTCGTCGAGAACATATTCGGCAAAAGCAAGCACGCGGGCAAGGCGCTCGATCCGCTCGCTCTCCTGCCGCGAGAGGCGCTTCTGCCGACGCTTCCAGGTGGCCGCCGGAATGACCTTGAATTTGAACGCGCTGGCGGCCCGCGTGTCGCGGTACAGGCGCGAGGAGAGCAGAACCAGCGACCTTTTCGGCAAGCCCGCATTTACGGCGCTGTCGAGTTCCTGCATGGAGCGAACCGAGGTGCCGAGTCCGAGGATTTCAGCGATGGGCTGCGCAGTAATCATACTCAACCTCACTGGTATCAGTATAGCCCAAAATATGGCTCACCTGGAAAATGCGTTGAATACCATGTGATCGCCCAGCGACGGCTCCGCGAAAAGCCGCTTCAAGATCCAGCAAACCCAGAAGTCCTTTTCTACAATGGCCGGGCTCATTTCGAGCCGTCGCGCCGACTCGCCAAACAGGTCTCGCCTTTGCGCGGCCTGGCCGGCAGCAATCCTATCCACGGGGACCGTCCTCTTGAGCAATTTGCTGAATTGCGCTGTAGATCCAGCCGGTAGCTGTTTTGGTATCAGCCAGGACCCTGCCGCGCAGCGGTTTCGGCAACCACGCCCGGATCTTCGAGATGACCTCGGGGGTAATCCGCTCCGGGCCAAGCGATCTTAACGCCTGAACGATCAGGCCGCTCTCCTTCAGCTTAACCCCCGCCTCTTTCAGTGCCGTGTGCTCGAAAGCCAGCGTTGAATTGCCGATTTCGTAAACTCTGTCCGGGCCGTCCGAAAGATACACGGCGCGCGCCGGCACTTGAGTAGACAGCCCGAGCAGATTGAGCGCGGTTGCGCCGCTGGGTTGAATTCTCCAGCGAAACTTGCGCGCTATCGCTCTTGCGACCTGATTGCCATCGGGGCTGAGTTGCTGATTGAGGAACTCGCTGAAGCACGGGTAATCGTAGACGCCACGGACAACACGCCGGATGCTTCCCTTCCGGACGAGCCGATGGAGGGCGGAATCGACAGTTCTCCTCTTGCCCAGGTCCAAAAAATCGCGCGGAGAGAATGCCCATCCCTCTCCTGTTCCGCGGATGCGATATAGAGCCTTATTTTCAATCGATTGCGCCATTGGCGTCATTTTTCCTTGCAAGAAAAAATACATCTTTTTTCTTGCAAACGCAATCTCTTCCCTCGGCAAGCTGAGAGTCTCGTGAAAGGGACCCGAGTGACCGTAACTGATTGAAACTACAAAGCACGATTGGCCTCAATAAGTGCGTTTTGGCTCCCTCGGGAACCATTATCGAACCCTTATCGAACCCTCGAAATCCGCAACCTCTCCGGTAGCCCGGTGCTGTTCCTGTCGTTTGATCCCGCAGGATCGACGCCATAATCTCAGTGCACGGAAGAGGAAGGCGATCCTCGGCACTGTGATTTCAATCACAGCGGCGCACGGCTGCGAAGACGATCCTGATAGCGGAGACTCAGGTTAGACTATGCGTGTGGGTAGAAAAGGCGCGCTCGTGTTGCTGGCTGTTGCGGTTCTCTGGACCGCGATGCCCGCGCTGGCCAGTCTTACCTCCGCAGCGGAAGCTGCCTGCTGCCGGGGCATGGCGCGAAACTGCTGCTCACGGGCAATGGTCATGCACCATACCTGCTGCGAGGTACACGCTCCCGAGCAGGCAGTCCCTCCTGGTTCAGCTTCCACTCCCGATCAGACGGTGCAGTTCGCGCAGCTTCCCATTCGCGCGGAAGCACCGGCCCCGCCCGTCCTGACAGGCGCGACTTTGTTCGCTGCGGGAGCATCTCCGTCGGCGTCGCCACCCGGTATCAACTCCATCCTTCGAATCTAGCTTCACTCCTCGCTCACTGAGGCAGCGTGCGTCTCTCCGGAGATGCATGACCGCGCCCTGAACTGCCAACCTTCACGAGGAAGTGATGAAAGCTCTGACTGTTGTTCTTTGCACGCTTGCGCTGTGCGCGGCTGCCTACGCCCAAACTGCGCCGAAGCCCTCCGGCTTCGTGGATCTGGACGCGCTGATCGGCGACCAGCACGCGCCCGAACCGACCGGCCCGCTGCTGACCCTGGACGATGTGGAAGGCATCGCGCTGGCGCGGAATCCTGAGATCGCAGTTGCCGTGCGGCGCGTCGTAACGGCTGAAGCCCACGTTCCCGCAGCCGGCGCGCTGGACGATCCACAGGCAATGTATCGCGGATGGGGCGTGCCGCTGAATCAGCCGCAAAATTACAACGCCGCGCAAAACATGTTCATGGTCACCCAGGCGCTGCCCGGTCCCGGCAAGCGCGCCCTTCGCACCAGCATTGCTGATTCCAGCGTGACGGAAGCGAAGGACGAGCTGGCCGAGACGCGGCTGCGGGTACAAGTGCAGGTCCGCCAGGCATTCTACGATCTGCTGGAGGCGCAGGATGAGCTCCGTATCCACGACGAGCACGTTGCCATCGCGCGCCAGGCCATCGCGGCGGCGCAGATTCGCTACACGGTGGGCAAAGTGCCGCAGCAAGATCTGCTGAAGGCGCAGCTTGCCCTCACGCAACTCGCCGAGCACCTGATCCGCTTCGATCGCGACGCCGACGTGGCTCGCGCGCGGCTGAATACGCTGCTCGGCCGCGATCCCGCCACGCCTCTCGCTGTGCAGGGCGATTACGGCGTGGCGTCGGCACTGCCTTCGGAGCTGACCTTGGAGCAACTGGCGCTCCATGTCCGCCCCGATCTTCTGGAAGCCGAGGCGGCTGCGGTGAAGAGCCGCCAGGAACAGCATTTGGCGAAGGAAGCTTACACCCCGGATTTCACGGTGTCGGCGGGGTACATGCTGATGCCGCCCACCGCCAGTATGCGGAACACCTACATGGTCGAAGGCTCGATGAGCCTGCCCTGGCTCGACCACCGGAAACACAACGCGGAAATTGCCGTAGCGGATTCCGTGGTAACGGAGCAGGATGCCGAGCTGGCCGCGCTGCGGACGGAGGCTTTCGGCCAGATTCAGGAGGCGCTGGCGGAAGCGCGGGCAGCGCAGCGCTATGCCGCGCTTTACCAAGACTCGCTACAGCCGCAGGCGGAGGCGACGCTGCACGCCGCTGTGATTGCGTACGAAAACAACCAGACCGATCTTCTCAATCTGCTCGACAGCCAGATGACGGTCATCGATATCGACCTGGACGGTCTCCAGGCGCTGGCCGACTTCAACAGGCACCTCGCGGACCTCGAACTGGCCGTCGGCGCACCCGTCGATCTGACGCAGCCAACCGCATCGCCAGACACACAGGAGGAAAAGCAATGAACGAGCGTACGTATCGGAAACCCTTCTTCGCAGCTCTCTCTGTGTGCATCCTGCTGGCCGCAGGGCTGGCGTATGTCACGCTGCACAGGAACAATTCCGTGCCGGTTCAAAATCCGGCCGCTCCTGTTGTTGCCGAGGGGCCGGCTGTTTCGTCGCAACCCGCGGCATCCGCCGATCCGTTGCAGAATAGCAGCAATCCCGAGCTTGCGCCTCTCCAACTCTCGCCGCAGCGGTTGCAGGAGATCGGCGTGACAACCGCCGTCGTTCAGCGCAAAGACGTAAACGACCACCTGCAGGTCCCCGGGAATGTCGATATCGACGAGGAGCGGCTCGCCTATGTGCAGACGCGCTTTCCAGGATGGATCCAGAACGTCTACGCCAACGCCACCTGGCAATACGTAAGGAAGGGGCAGCCGCTCTTCACCATCTACAGCCCCGACCTCGTCAGCACCGAGCAGGAATACCTGCTGGCGAAGCAAAACCAGAAAGCATTCTCGCCGGATCTACACGGTATGGCCACGCAGGAAGGCGGCTGGTTGCTGCAGGCCGCGGCGGAACGGCTGCGCCAGTTCGACGTGCCGGCGACGGAGATAACAGCCCTGGAGCAGAGCGGCAAGGTGCAGCGCGAGATGGTTGTCGATTCGCCCGCCTCCGGGTACATCACCGAGCGCAGCGCGCTGCCCAACGCGTATGTGCAACCGGACACGAAGCTCTACACCATCGCCGACCTCTCGACGGTGTGGGTGTATGCCAACGTCTTCCAGACGGACGTGGGCCGATTACGGCCGGGTGATCCGGGGCAGGTGACTGTGGATGCGTATCCGGGCCGCACGTTCTATGGCCGCATCGACCAGATTCTGCCCGACGTCGATCCCACTACCCGCACTGTGCGCGTGCGGCTCGTCTTCCGCAATCCGGACGTCGTGCTCAAGCCCGGTATGTACGTCAACGTGAACATCGACGTTCCGCTTGGCCGGCAACTGGTCATTCCCGCCTCCGGTGTGCTGCAGGCCGGCGACCGCGAGATCGCGTTCATCGATCGTGGCCAGGGCCAGCTGGAACCGCGCGTAGTGCAGACCGGGCTTCAGCTCAACGACTCCGTTGTGGTGCTGAAGGGCCTGCAGGCGGGCGATCGTATCGTGAGTTCGGCCAATTTCCTCGTTGACTCCGAAGCGCAACTGCAGGCGGCGCTGGGATCGTATTCACCGCTCCCGCAGCCAGCCGCAAACGGATCGGGCGCAGCCGCTCCGCAGGCGATCGAGATCAGCCTGACAACTGAGCCAGCAACTCCCCGCAAAGGTGCGAACACCGTGCAGGTGCAGCTCACCGGAGCCGCCGGCAAGCCGGTAGCCGGCGCTCAGGTCACTGCAACCTTCTCTATGCCGGCGATGCCGGCTATGGGCATGGGCGCTATGCGCGCAGTCGCCACCCTGGCCGATAAAGGTCAGGGCATTTACGCGGGTGCGCTGCAACTGGGAGCCGGCGGAACCTGGCAGGTGACCATCGTCGTGGTCCGCAATGGCCAGACCGTGGCCACGAAGCAGCTCAGCGTTACGGCCAGCGGAGGCATGTAATGATCGCGAGGATTATCGACTGGTGTTCGCGCAACCCATTCCTCGTATTTACGGGGGCCATTCTGCTCACTCTGGCAGGGGCGTGGTCGATGCGGCGCGTGCCGCTCGACGCATTGCCCGACATCAGTGACGTACAGGTCATCATCCATACTTCCTGGCCGGGCGAGCCGCCCAACGTGATCGAAGACCAGGTGACGTACCCGGTCGTGACGGCGCTGCTCTCGGCTCCCCACGTCAAAGGCGTGCGCGCGCAGACCATGTTCGGCGACTCCTACGTCTTCGTCGTATTCGAGGACGGCACGGATCTCTACTGGGCGCGCTCCCGCGTGATCGAATATCTGCAGCAGATCGCGGGGCGACTACCCGCGAATGTTCATCCAGCCATCGGCCCCGACGCCACCGGCGCCGGCTGGGTCTATGAGTACGCGATCCTCGACCGCAGCCACACGCATTCGCTCGCCGATCTGCGCGCGCTCCAGGACTGGTATCTGCGCTATCAGCTGGAAACCGTACCCGGCGTGGCTGAGGTGGCCAGCATTGGTGGTTTCGTGCGCCAGTACCAGGTCAACCTCGACCCCAACAAGCTATTTTCCTATGGCATTTCCGCTGCGACGGTAATCGACCGCGTGCGTCAGAGCACCAATGAAGTGGGCGGCGACGTGCTCGACATGAACGGCGCGGAGTACATGATCCGTGGTCTCGGCTACCTGCACTCGCTCTCCGACCTCGAGAATGTTCCCGTTGCCACAAGGAACGGCACCCCCGTCCTGATCCGCGATCTGGGCACCGTCGCTTTCGGCCCCGACGTGCGCCGTGGCGCTGCCGACTGGCAGGGCCACGGGGAAACCGTCGGCGGCATCGTCGTGATGCGTTATGGCAGCAACGCCCTCACCGTGATCGACGGCGTTAAGGCCAAACTCCACGAGATTGCGCCTTCGTTGCCTCCGGGTGTCGAGATCGTCACGGCCTACGATCGTTCCTGGCTGATTAACCAGTCGATTCACACGCTCAAGCGCGATTTGATGCTCGAAGCCATGATCGTCAGCCTGGTCAGCATCGCGTTTCTCTTCCACTTCCGCTCGGCGCTCGTGCCCATCCTCACCCTGCCCATCGCGGTGCTGGCGGCGTTCATTCCCATGTATTACCTCCACGTCAGCTCCAACATCATGTCGCTGGGAGGACTGGCGCTTGCGATTGGCGTGCTCGTCGATGCCGCCATCGTCATGGTGGAGAACGGCTATCGCCATCTGACCGAGCGAAATATCGCGGGAGAGCCAGACGGAGAAGAGCGCCGGCGGATCCTTGTTGGCGCGGCGCAGCAGGTAGGCCCGGCGCTGTTCTACTCACTCATCATCATCGTGGTCTCGTTTCTGCCCGTCTTTCTGCTGGAGGCGCAGGAAGGGCGCATGTTCCGGCCGCTGGCGTGGACCAAGACCCTGGTCCTGGTCTTCTCCTCGCTGCTCTCCATCACATTGGTGCCCGCGCTCATGCCCTTCTGCCTTCGCGGCAAGCTGCGGCCCGAGTCGAAGAACCCCGCGGCGCGCATTACCCAGGCGCTCTATCTGCCGGTGCTGCGCTGGTGCCTGCGCCACTGGAAACTGGTGATTGCTCTGAATCTCGCCTTCCTCGCCGCTACCATTCCCCTGTATTTCCGCATCGGAAGCCAGTTCATGCCCGCTCTCTATGAAGGCTCAGCCCTGTATATGCCCAGCGCACTGCCGGGTATCTCCATCACACAGGCCGTTTCGCTCATGCAGGAGCAGGACCGCATCATCCATTCCTTCCCTGAGGTGGCGACGGTCTTCGGAACGGTTGGGCGGTCGGATTCGGCGACCGACAATGCGCCGCTCGACATGTTCGACACGACGATCATGCTGCGGCCTCGCTCCGAGTGGAGTCCCGGCATGACCTACGACAAGCTCATCGCCGCTATGGATGCGAAGTTGCAGTTCCCCGGTCTCGTCAACACCTGGACCATGCCCGTCGAGAACCGGCTGGATATGGAGCTGACCGGTATCAAGACACCCGTCGGCATCAAAATTCAGGGACCGGATCTGGCGCGCATCCAGGACATCGGGGCACAGATGCAGCAGGTCCTCTCCGCCATGCCGGAAACCACGTCAGTCTTCGCAGAGCGCGTCTCACAGGGTTTCTATCTCAATGTGGATGTGAACCGTGCCGTCGCCGCGCGCTACGGACTCGCCGTAGCCGATGTGCAGAGCGTGATTACCTCGGAAGTGGGCGGAGCGGACATCGCCCAGAACATTCAGGGCCGCGAGCGTTTTCCCATCGCGGTCCGTTATCAGCGCGATTTCCGCGACGATCCGTCGGCCATCTCGCAGGCGCTCATTCCCACACCCTCCGGCGAGCAGATTCCCATCGGCGAAGTGGCGCGCGTCTTCTTCTCGCGCGGTCCGGCCATGATCCGCGACGAAGACGGCGCCCTTACCGGCTATGTCTATCTGACGATTAAAGGCAGCGATTACGGCGATTTTGTCGGCCGTGCCACGCGCGTGTTGCAGCAGAGGCTGGTTCTCCCCGCCGGCTACACCTGGCACTGGGCGGGCGAGTACGAATTCGAAATCCGCGCCAAACGGCGCCTGGAAATCATCCTGCCCATCGTCTTCCTCGTGATCTTTCTCCTGCTCTATCTCGTCTTCAAGTCAGCCGCGGAAGCCACTGTACTTATTTTGCCCACGTTTTATGCAATGTCCGGCGGACTCCTGCTCCAGTGGCTTCTGGGTTATAACTTCAGCGTCGCTGTTTGGGTCGGTTACATCGCGCTCTTTGGAATCGCCGTCGAAACCGGTGTAGTGATGGTGGTCTATCTCCACGAAGCGCTGGAGAGCCGGCTGGCGCGTGGCACGCCTCTCACTGAAGCCGATCTCATGCAGGCCACCATCGACGGAGCCGTCCAGCGCCTGCGCCCCAAACTGATGACGGTGACCGCCGTCATTCTCTCGCTCGCGCCCATCCTCTGGGAGACCGGAATTGGTTCGGACGTGATGAAGCCGATTGCCGCACCCATCGTGGGTGGCATGATCACGTCCACGATTCACGTATTGATCCTGGTTCCGGTGTTCTTCCTGTTGATGAAGCGCCGGCAACTGCGCAGGGGCAAACTCGAACCCGCTCCAAATGCGGATCGTCGTATCGCCGTGCAGTCGGCTCCATAGGTTTTTGTGTATTTGCGTGCGTAGAAGCATCCATTTCTGAGGAGAGGTTGCTGATGTTCGCTGCTATCGGTCATGCGCTCACGATGTCGTTTGCCATGTTTTGGGAGATTCTCTGGGCACTCATTCTGGGCTTCTCGCTCTCTGCTGTGGTTCAGGCTGTCGTCTCCAAGGAGGAGATGAGCCGGCTGTTGCCGGATGATTCACCGAGAACGATTGCGATTGCCAGCGGGCTGGGTGCGGCATCTTCGTCCTGCTCGTATGCTGCCGTGGCGCTTGCCAGGTCCATGTTTCGCAAAGGCGCAAACTTCACAGCGGCGATGGCGTTTCAGTTTGCTTCCACCAATCTGGTGCTGGAACTGGGCATTCTCCTAGCCGTACTAATGGGCTGGCAATTCACACTGGCGGAGTTCATCGGCGGCCCGCTGATGATCGTAATTCTCGTGTTTCTGTTCAAGGTATTTCTCACTCCGAAGTTGGTAGAGGCAGCACGCCGTCAAGCTGAGAAAGGTCTGCAAGGACGAATGGAAGGTCATGCCGCCATGGATATGTCCGTGCATGAAGGAACCATCTGGCAGCGAATCAACTCAAGCAAAGGGCGCACTGCCATCAGCCATTTTTTCGTGATGGATTGGGCTTCGCTGTGGCTTGACATCGGCGGCGGACTGTTGATTGCCGGCGCATTGGCCGGCTGGGTGCCACAGCATTTTTGGCAGGCATTCTTTCTCCGCGGTCATCCCTTCCTGGCCAGGTTGTGGGGACCGGCCGTTGGCCCAATGGTTGCGATCCTTTCCTTTGTCTGTTCCGTCGGCAATGTCCCATTGGCGGCCGTGCTCTGGAATGGTGGCATCAGTTTTGGCGGCGTTGTAGCATTCCTCTTCGCGGACCTCATCATTCTCCCGATCCTCAACATTTACCGCAAGTACTACGGACTAAAGATCAGCGCTTTCCTCCTGGTCATTTTCTACGCTTCCATGTCTCTGGCTGCGCTTGCCGTGGAGCTCGTCTTCGGCGCCCTCCACCTGATTCCGGAGCAGAGACATGCGGAGATTGTTGAAGCGGCGATTCGCTGGAACTACACAACCGTTTTCAACATTGTCTTTCTGACGTTCGCAGCCGTGCTGGTCATTCGCTTTCTCCAAACCGGTGGCCCCGCAATGCTGAGGATGATGAATGCAAAGCCTTCCGATGGTCACGATCACACGGCGCATCACCACGGACACGCGATGTAGCGCTTTGAGAGAATGAGATTCATGGAGCGATCCGTTCCGATTGCCAGCCGCGGCTCGGAGCCCTGTGACGCCACGGCATCGAGGTTGCCGCAGACTGTTCTCTGGCTCCAGGGCATAACTTTGGCCTGGATGGTAGCAGAGTGCGCTGTATCGCTCTACTCTGCGATGACCGCGCACAGTACGGCCCTGCTGGCGTTCGGCGCGGACAGCTTTGTAGAGCTGCTCTCCGCGTTTGTCGCTCTGTTTTCTTTCCTTCCATCGTTCCCGCTCACCAGGGAGCGAGCCGCCCGCTGGGCTGGAATTCTCCTTTTCGTCCTGGCCGCAGTGGTTGCAGCCGCTGCAATCATGGCTCTTTCGCGAGGCTCCAAGCCGGAAACAAGCTGGGCAGGCATTGGCATCACGATTGCCGCGCTGATCGTCATGCCAGCGCTGGCATGGTTCAAGCGGAGGACGGCAAACATTACTGGCAGCCGTGCTCTGGCTGCGGACGCGGTGCAATCTGCGACATGCGCTTACCTGGCTGCGATCACTCTGGCGGGCCTCGGCCTGAACGCCCTCTTTCAGATCCGCTGGGTCGATTCAGCGGCAGCACTTGCCGCGCTTCCGATTCTTATCATCGAAGGGCGCCGAGCCATGCGGGGCGAGAGCTGCGGATGCTGCTGATCTATCTGCGGGCAACAAAATAAGACCCGAGCACGACCATCGCGGCAACGGCCTGGGCAGTCAGCGTCTCGACGGTGGGAAATACCGAAAACCAGAGCCCCATCCATGCTGGAATTCGCTGCGCGAGGAACGGGATCATCGTAGTAGGCAGCCAATGCGCCACCTGCATCTCCTGCGCCTGTTCGCCAACCATCACCAGCAGGACTGCACCCAGCATTGCGCCGGTCAGCACGAGCATTCTCCGGTACGGTAATTTTTGGTGCGCGAGAAATGTCAGAATAGCGATGGTTCCGGTGAACAGAAGGCCAAGCAGGACTCCGTAGAGGATCGGCTGACCGCCCAACTTCAGGCGGTAGCTTTGCAGGAATAGAACAACCTCCACTCCTTCGCGATAGAACGAGGTGAAGCCGAGAAGGGCCATTCCCAAAAGGACGCGCCGCTGAGATGTGGCGCCGCTTTCGGCACTCTCCAGAAGTTCGTGCTTCCGCTTGTTGTGGCGCGATATCCAGCCGGTCCAATAGATCTTGTGGAAGAACCAGTTCATCACCACCAGGAGGACGAAGATCGCCAGCAGACCTGTGCCCGCCTGGACATAGAGCGCATTCATGCTCTTCGTCAGGTCGTCGACGATGCCAACGGCGACGAACCATGTAGCCAGGGTCGCTGCCATCGCTCCCGCGACCCCGACGGCCACCGGACGCTGATAGGGTTGACCGGATTTGATCATGCTTGCCGTGATAGCCGAAAGAACCAGTACGCACTCCAGACCTTCCCGGAAAACGAGGACAGCGATGTCGAGGATTCCGGCCAGAGAACCTGGACGATCGGCCGTCGGGCTGGGATTTCCAGAAGCCGCTATCCCCTGCCAAATCAAGACGATAACGACAAGGACGGCAGCCACACCCAGCGCCGCGCGCACCAGCAGTCTGGTTCGGGAAAGAGACCGCGATGTCATCTCCAGGTTTGCAGGCACAGCCTCGATTATAGATATCGGACCAAATTAGTCGCAAATTGGGAGATTGGGTCGGGGACGACGGGGACTGGAATCCGCTGCCTCTTCCAAGGCGACGATCTTAATGTTTTCATCCCTAGTGTGACTTGGCTGACGGTCAACGGTTGATTCCCATCCGAGGCATTCATATGAGGGGTTTTCGCAGTCGTGCGCAGAGAAATACGATTGCTGCTGATCGCAAATTGCGAGTATTGCGAGTATTGCGAATTGGCGATAGAATGAATGATTATGGCAGCAGGGACCCAAAAGACAGTTTCACTTCCTGACTCAGAGCAGCAACAGGTGCAGGCAGTCGAGCGGCTGCTGGATCGTGGCGTCCCTGCTCTGGTCAACCCGTCCGGGGAACGAATTGAGCTGCCCAAGACCGTTTTTGAGGTTCTGAGGACAGCGGTCAGGTTCATGTCTGACGGCCAGACTGTCACCCTCGTCCCGGAGAACAAGGTCGTCACAACCCAGCGCGCCGCCGACATCCTTGGAATGTCGCGTCCCTTTTTCATCAAGCTGCTTAACTCTGGCGCGATGGCGCACCATCGAGTCGGCAACCAACGCCGCGTCTACCTTCGCGATGTTCTGGAGTACGGCCGGAAACGCGACCGGGACCGCCTTGCGGCTCTGGACCGGCTGGCGCGCGATGCGCATGATGCCGGACTGTATGAGCGCAACGCGATGCCGGAAGGCGGCTCCGACGAGTGAAAGGCGCCCGCATCGTCGTGCTGGATGCGTGTGTTCTCATCCCAATGCCATTGGCGGACACGTTGCTCCGCCTCGCCGCCGGCCCGCACCTCTATATTCCCAAATGGTCTGATCAAATCATGGATGAGGTCAATCGGACTCTTCGTGAAGACTTCGGTCTTTCGCCCGAAAAGACGCTGCATCGCGAAAGCGAAATCCGGCGGCACTTCCCCGAGGCGTGGATCGAAGGCTATGAGAATCTGATCCCTTCCATGACAAATCATCCAAAGGATCGTCATGTGCTGGCGGCGGCTGTACATGCCCGCGCGACGGCGATTGTCACATATAACAGAAAAGATTTCCCGCCCACTTCGTTGACACCGCACGTCATCACGGCTATCGGTCCGTCCACATTTCTCAGCGACCTGTATGCCGCAGCCCCGGCTGAGGTTGTAGCGACGCTCGAAGCACAGGCCGCGGCTATCGGGGAGCCGTTGCAGTACGTGCTATCTAGGCTGCGGGTCAATGTGCCAGGTTTTGTCGCCTCGCTGGAAGAGACAACCTGACCTCCATTTGCACCGAGACTCACCTCGCAATCTCCATCACAAATCCCCTCTTCATGCCAAAAAGTTATTCCGGAAATACCAAAAGTTATTGGACACGAAGCTGAGATTCGGCCTAATTTTGCGGCATAACGCGGCCTGAAACGGGCCGCTGGAGGTGCCGAGTGAACGTCCTTTCCCCGTCCATCCTGCGGCGCCAATTCGCCTCGTGGCGATGGCTGCGCCAAATCCGTCAATCCATCACCCTGTTCTTCCTGCTTGTTCTCTTCCCCGCAATGGCGCTCGCGCAGAGTGGCTCTCCGTTCGATACCGGATTCACCGCGCTGCAGACCCTCTTCACCGGGACTGTCGCCAAAGTCGCCAGCCTGATCGCTATTGTCCTTGGCGGCTACCAGTTCGCCCACGGTGATCCGGGCGCCAAGCGGAATCTCGCGGGCATTGTGGCCGGGACCGGGATCGCCGTGCTCGCCGCCAATGTCCTGAGCTGGCTTTGGGGCATCTGATCGCGGACCGTGCCAAACCAGCGATGATCGCCAATCAAGGTTGCCGAAATGTGAGGGCTTGCCATGCAGACCAACGCGACAATTCGCAGACGAAATCGGGTCTTTAAGAGCCTGCACAAGCCCCTCACGTACTTGGGCGTCGAGAGGACGCTGTTCTATTTCGTCTGCGTCGCGGCGGTCGGCGCCTTCAATCTCTTCAACAGTTTGCTGGCCGGAATCGCCGTGTTCCTTGGCGGATTCGCGTTCGGCCACTGGGTAACGAACACCGATCCGGCGTTCCTGAAGATTCTCGCCCGATCGGAGCGGTACAAGACGCGCTACGACCCTGCGAAACACACTCGTCCGCATGTGGAGGTGCGTTGATGCTGCGCCTCGATAAGATCCTGAAATCGTGGAAGGATGCCGCCGCTTTCGGCGACCGCATCAACCTGTACGGCTTCTGGAACGAGACCGCGTTTCTGACCAAGAGCGGCGATCTGGGCATGGTGCTGCGCGTCAGGGGCGTCGATTACGAAAGCCTCGACTACGGCGAACAGGAATATGCCGTGAAGCGCCTTGAGGCGGCGCTTAAAAACTTCGGAGCCGGTTTCCATGTCTACCAATACCTCTTCAAGACCAACAACCCGGAGATTCCGTTCGCCAATTACGACGATCCCATCGTGCAGACCGGCCAGGACCGCCGCCGGGAGCACTTTCGAGAAAAGGCCGACCGGCTGTTCGAGGTCGAGATTTATTACTGCATCCTGTTCGAAGGCGCGCGGTCGAAGACCGGCGTAGGCGTCGCACTTCAGCGCCTGTTCCATGATCCGCCTGGCGGCCTCAACGAGCTGAAGACCCAGTTCTCGAACCACGGCATGAAGATTCTGCTGCGGACGCAGATCGAGCGTGACCTGGCGCGCCTTGAACAAAGCGTACAGGCTTTCGTGCACCAGCTTTCCGACTTCGTCCGGATCGAAGTGCTGGACTCGAAGGGCCAGTTCCGATTCTTCCGGCGCCTGGTGAATTACGACGGGTGGCGTATCGCCGGAGAGCCGAAACATTCGCAATTCCTATGCGATCAGATCGTCAATTCCTTGCTCGCGCCGGAACGCGATCATCTTCGCATGGGAGAAGACTACGTTCGTATACTGACCGTGAAAGAGGCCATAGGCGAAACACGGCCCCTGGCTCTCGACGCGCTGCTGAAGATTCCCGCCAATTTCATTGCGGTCTCCGAATGGATGCCGCTGCCGCCCGCGACGGCGCGCAAGGAAGTGAACAAACGGCGCCGGCACTTCAACATCTCGAAGACCGGCTTCGTCTCGCAGCTCGGCAACGACCCGGCCAAGATCAACCCGCGCGATGTACTCGTGGACGAGTCGAAACAGGCGGACATCGAGGATCTGGGCGACTGCCTGCGCGCGCTCGGCGACGGCCAACAGCTCGGTGAGTTTTCGCTGACCATTGTGCTCTACGGAAAAGACCGGCAAGCGCTCGATTCACTCGTGGGCGAATTCGCGGGCGTCTTTACCAACGCAGACGGTGCGCTGATTGCCGAAACGTACAACCAGATCAACGCCTACCTTGCCATCGTGCCCGGCAATTACGCTTTCAATCTGCGCAGGCTGTATCTGCTGAACACCAACTACGCCGACCTGAGCTTCCTGTTCACGATCCTGCCCGGCGAAAGAGTCAACGCATACCTGCGCGCCGAATACCTGGCCGTGATGGAAACCGACAACCAAACACCCTACTACCTGAACCTGCACTGCGGCGAAATAGGCCACACGCTGATTCTCGGCATGACAGGCTCAGGCAAAACCTTCGTATGTGTCTTCCTGATCCAAAACGCGCAAAAGTACCGCCCACAGATCTACATCTTCGACATCGGCGGCGGCTACGAGACCGTTACAGCGATCTTTGGCGGCACCTACCTCAATGTCGGCCGCGAGTCGCGCAATTTCACGATCAATCCCTTTGCGCTGGAACCGACGCCGGAGAATCTGCAATTCCTGTTCAGCTTCTACCGCGTGCTGATCGAAGGCCGGGATCAACGCTACCGGATGGACTTCAAAGAGGAACAGAAACTCTGGAACGCCATCGGGCGCATCTATGTGCTCGATCCAGGACAACGCACGATCTCGAACCTTGCCAGCATCGTAGGCGAATTGAAAGACCGCCTCTATCGTTGGACCCGTGCCGGCCAATACGGATTCCTGTTCGACAATCCCGAAGACACTCTCACATTCAAGGATTTTCAGACATTCAACTTCCGTGGCTGGGGCGATGCGCCGGAGCTGCTGGAGCCGCTGCTGTTTTACATCCTTCATCGGGCGTCGAACCAGATCGCCGATCCGGCAAAGCTGGGCACGTTCAAGATGTTCCTGATGGACGAGGCATGGCTATTTTTCCGCAACGAAACCATCCGCAACTACATAGTGCAGGCCGAGAAAACGTGGCGCAAGCACAGGGCCGCCATGATCCTCGCCACGCAGTCGGTCAAGGAGTTGCAGGTATCGGGCCTGTTGCACATCGTCGCCGAAAGCTGTCCGACCAAGATATTCCTTGCCAACCCCGAGATGGACGTAAATCTCTATCGCGAGGCGTTCCACTTGAACGACACCAAGATCGATCTGATCGGCGGGTTGATCCCTCCGGGTCAGATGATCATTTGCCAGCCGCAGTTATCGAAAAAGACCAGCCTTGAGGTCGATTCGGTAGGGTATTGGATGGCAGCCAACAGCGCCAATGAAAACCTGTTGCGGCGCGAATACTTCGCCCGCTACGGCATTCCCGATGGCCTGCGGCGTCTGGCCGACGAGCATCCGTTCGAGCCGCGCCGGCAGACCCGCGCACTCACCCCGATTCACCACGGAGCAGCAGCATGAACCGCACACTCATTTTCGTCGCCAGCCTCGCCCTGATCCTACCCTCGCTTTCAGCAAAGGCCCAGAATGCTTCCGCGCGCACCGTCGAATATCACTCTCAAGACATCGTTCCCATTCACGCCAAGCTCAGGTACACAACGCTGATCGAGCTGCCACCTGCCGAAAAGATCATGGAGGCCGCGGTCGGCGACAAAGACTTCTGGATCGTGAACATCGTTGGCAATCTTTGTTTCGTCCATCCCGCCAAGGCCGGCATCGCCTCGAATCTGAATCTAATCACAGACAAGGGCGACATCTATTCGTTCACGCTGCA
Source organism: Acidobacteriaceae bacterium (assembly GCA_049671725.1). Lineage (GTDB taxonomy): Bacteria > Acidobacteriota > Terriglobia > Terriglobales > Acidobacteriaceae > Palsa-343. The sequence continues at coordinate 748 of JBATVK010000055.1, read as the reverse complement.
GGATGTGTCGGAGACAGATCAGACGCCGGACCTGAAGGTAATCATCCACCCGGCCGACCAATCCTCGATTGTCGCCGCTAACGATCCGCCGGAGTTTGTGCCAGCGGCGCAACTGGACCAGTCGAAGCAGCAGCTCGCGGCGCTCGAAGCCCACATCACGCAAACCATCGATGAATACAGGAGCACCTATCCCATTTCGCTCCAGTTCGATTACACATTCCACGCTAACGAGGCGCCGTTCGACATCGAGGCGATCTATCACGACAAGCAGTTCACCTATATCAAGACCGATGCGCCGGAGAAGTTTTCTGTCTACGACATGCGCGACGGAAAACCGAATCTTGTCACTTATCAGCTTGAAAACGGCACCTACATCATCCCGGAAGTGATGGACTCCGGTTACGTCGAGTTGGGTAAAAAGAAGATGGACTTTTCGCGCAAGGGATAAAAGAGGCGCGTATGCCGGAGCCAATGAAAAACACGCAGAGCACGCTACCTGCCACTGCGGATCTGCACCAGGCCGAAACCGATCCGAAGGGTGTGCTGCCGAAGAATCTGAAACCGTGGCTTTACGTCAGCGTCGCGCTTCTGGTCATCGTGGCGGCGTTCTTCGGCGGCAGCGGCAAGAAAGGGGCCACCCGGAAGGGAGCGGCCTCGCATCAGGCTTCAACGCCCCTGCTCCAGGACAACACGGCGAGCAATGCCCAGGAGCTCAGGAGCGATGCAGCCGCCGCGGAGCAGAGGATGC